>DATLVZ010000017.1:0-55006 GCA_035576885.1 Candidatus Acidiferrum sp.
GCCGACGGTTTGTTCCCAGGAATCGGAGCCGAAGGCGCTGATGTACTCATTCTGGGCTAGCTGGAGGGTTTGAACGAGCGTTTGGCCAAGGTAGGCGAGGGTGGTGGCGGTTTTGGGTTTGACCTGGCCCTGGGCGACGGCGGCAAAGAGGCGTCCGAGAGCGAAGGTTAGGTCGCAAGCGGATACATAATCGCCGGAGAGAAAAAAGGCGATATCCTCGCCGGCTTCCTCGCCTGCGAGAGCTTGTGCTTCCTTGCGGGCGTGGAAGGCGCAGAGATGGGGATGGCTATCGCGGCGCGGAGAGCGGCAGCGGCGGCCATCGGTGAACGTGAAGGAACACAAGGACGCGCGGTTCTTTTGAGGCGTGACCGCACAGCGGTCAACGTCGTGATTGGTGGACATGGAAGTCTCCAGAAAGAAAGATTTGAGATTTTGGGGGAGTCTCGCGGAAGCGAGGCGCACTACTCTACACAAATAACGTACCAAAGTAGTGATCGAGTTGTCAATAAAAAATCGACCGCAAGAGAGGCGCGGTCAGTCTTCGGGCCAGCCGAGATCGGCGAGGGCCTGGGTGACGCGGGATAAGGGAAGGCCGACGACGTTGAAATAGTCGCCTTCTATGCGGGGGATGTAGCGGCCGGCGCGGCCCTGGATGGCGTAGGCGCCGGCTTTGTCGTTGGGCTCTTCGGTGGCGAGGTAGCGTGAGATTTCTTCAGCGGAGAGCTGGACGAAATGGACTAGCGTGGACTCGACGAAGCAGCGGCGTTCGGCGTCAGGAAGGCGGATGAGAGTGACGCCGGTTAGGACGGAATGAGTGCGGCCGGAAAGTTTATCGAGCATGTGGCGGGCGTCGTCGGTGGAGCGGGGCTTGCCGAAAATGTGGCCTTCGAGAGTTACGACGGTGTCGGCGGCGAGGACGATGGCGGGGCCGACGGCGCGCGCGGCGACGAGCTCGGCTTTGGCGTCCGCTAGGCGCTGGACATGATCGGAGGGGGATTCCTCGGGGAAGGGAGTTTCATCGACGGCGGAGGACATTACGATGAACGAGAAGCCGGCGTTGTGGAGGATTTCGGCGCGGCGTGGGGAGGCGGAGGCAAGAATGAGTTTCATGGGTGCATGTGCAGGGGAAGGATGCTATGGAGCCGTAGCAGCGGCAGGGAATGTCTTCTCATCCGTATCGCTTCTTCCTGAGCTACTCAATTTGCTGGAGTTCCACGGAATGATCATGGAGCTCGTCGTCTAGACTTCGCAACGCGGGAAGAAACAGAGGCTGTAAGCCCTCCCAGAGACCCCCAACATCTGAGCCCGCTTGGGTCGGTCGCAAGGAGAAGAATTTAGTGCAGGCGAGCAAGGCAAAGACTCGAGCGTACACTCTTGTAATAGATTCCACGCGGACTCTGTCTTTCCATTGCACTTTGTCGACCACGCTCCCCCATATCTCGGTCGAGAACGACGCAGCAAGGTAGTCTTTGAATGGTCCTTCGTTCTGTTTTTGGTTGAGCAGCATTTCTTCGCGCAGCGCCGTCAGCGCGGTCAATGTTTGCTCTATTTGGCTTCGACGCTGAAGCAGTCGCATTGCGTCCACCTGACGTTTTATGATTTTCCACGCGATCCAGGCGTAGAGGAGTGCGCCGATGATTGCCCCGACGAGGCCACTAAACAGTAGTTGAAGAATTGAACTCATCAGCGTTCCTAGATGACGACGGATTCCTGGTATTCGCCGTAGCCGCGGCGGAGGGCGTTAGGGGATTGGTCGGCAGTGACATAGGACTAAACGGGTCCGGGCATGGCAGGGAGAAGCTTTTCGGTGCTGGCGGCGCGCTGGCAAGGGCTGTAGTGAGCCAGTCGTCAAACTCCTTCAGTTGCACCTGTTTTGCGCCGTAAACCTGCGCTTTGAACTTGCTCCTCAGCCGCGTCTGTTGCCACAAGGCTTCCAAATCGGAACTCGTTGCGACGACATCGCAATATGGTAAGACAGTTGCCAGGATCAGTGTATCAAAGGCGTCGCTGGGTTTTGGCCCGCGGTTGGGCTGACAGTCCAGTGCTGCGCATAAAGTGGAAAGTATAGAAATGAACGGACAACCACGAAGCTCTTTCGATTTCAAAAAGCCCGAAAATGTCTCTGGCGCGACATTGCGTTGAGGCCAATAATTCTGAAGCGCGATAGCGGCTCCCCGACAATGTGAGTCCTTCGGGTGTATGAAAAGGGCGTCGATGATGCCTTCCTCCTGGCATCTCTTCCGGGCCGAGAGATCCGTCCATGTGAACTTGTTACGGGCCATCTCGCGGCGATCGCTCATGTATGCGGTAGGTTTGACTGTGCAGGCCTCCATTGACCAGGGAGAACTTAGAATTGCCCTCCCGCTTCCTATTGTGAGTGCTCGATTATCCACAGACTCATGGGGATCGTGAAGGAAGGCGTCTTGCCAGGGGGGAGCCTCTTCCTCTCCCAGGCTCAAGAACGTTTTGGCAGCCCTCAACGCTTGGTGCGCCGCAATTTCCCAAGGGGAGTGAAGACGCAGTCCGTAAGAGAGTCTTGTTACCAACTTTTGTGAAGCAGTTGCCAGTTCAGCGTTCTCGGACTCCAGCTGGTGGAACAAGGACTCCGGACAGATAGCTAGCTCGTTTTCCACTAAATTTTTCAAGTTATCGTACCTCGAACCGTAGGGAGCGGTTTTCGAGGCACGTACGGGGTCGCCAAGAAACTTGGCTTTGGCCATTTCGCTTACAAAATTCTGGTCAAGGTAAATAATCAACTTAGACATACCCTCATCGTACCAGAGGCCTAACCTGGCCACGCAAGTCGCTAGATGACGACGGATTCCTGGTATTCGCCGAAGACGCGGCGGAGGGCGTCGGAGATTTCGCCTACGGTGGCGTAGGATTCGACGGCGGCGAGGATAGCGGGGAGGAGATTTTCGGAGGTGGCGGCGCGGCGTTGGAGTTCGGCCAGGGCGGATTGCGTTTTGGCGGTGTCGCGTTTGGTGCGGAGGGCGTTTAGGCGGGCGATTTGGGAACGCTCGATTTCGGGTTCGATGCGGAGGGTGGGGATGGTGCGGTTTTCTTCCGCCACAAAGTCATTCACACCCACGATGATTTGTTCTTTGGATTCGACGGCGCGCTGAAAATCGTAGGCGGCTTTCTGGATTTCGCCCTGGACGAAGCCGAATTCGATGGCGCGCAACATTCCAGACGAAGAGCCAGCAGGCGGACGCACAAATGGGCCGTCGGAATGTCCTGCGAGGGCGTCGATTTTTGCGATGTAATCGATGGCGCCTTGCTCGATTTCGTTGGTGAGGCGCTCGATGGCATAGGAGCCGGCGACGGGATCGACAGTGTTGGTGATGCCGATTTCGTGAGCAATGACTTGTTGCGTGCGGAGGGCGATGAGAGCGGCGTCTTCGGTGGGAAGGGCGAGGGCTTCGTCCATGGAATTGGTGTGAAGGGACTGGCAGCCGCCGAGAGCGGCAGCGAGGGCTTGGATGGCGACGCGGACGATATTATTTTCCGGCTGCTGGGCGGTGAGGGAGGAGCCGGCAGTTTGTGCGTGGAAGCGGAGGAGGAGAGAGCGAGGATCTTGCGCTTGAAAACGGTCGCGCATGATTTTGGCCCAGAGCCGTCGGGCGGCGCGGTACTTGGCGATTTCTTCGAGGAGGTCGCTATGAGCGTTAAAGAAGAAGGAAAGTTGCGGGGCGAATTCGTCGACTCCGAGGCCGGCGTCCAGGGCGGCCTGAACGTAGGCGATGCCGTCGGCGAGGGTGAAGGCGACTTCCTGGATGGCGGTCGAGCCGGCTTCGCGAATGTGGTAGCCGGAGATGGAGATGGTGTTCCATTTGGGGAGATGGTCGCGGCACCAGGCGAAGATGTCGGTGACGATGCGCATGGCGGGGCGGACGGGATAGATGTACGTGCCGCGAGCGATGTATTCCTTGAGGATGTCGTTTTGCACGGTGCCGGAAATTTTGGAGAGGTTGGCGCCTTGTTTTTTGGCGACGGCGACGTAGAGGCAGAGAAGGATTGCGGCGGTGGAGTTGATGGTCATGGAGGTGGAGACATTTTCGAGGGGGATGCCATCGAAAAGCGTTTCCATGTCTTCGAGGGAATCGATGGCGACGCCGACTTTGCCGACTTCGCCGAGGGCGAGAGGATGATTGGAGTCCAAGCCGATTTGCGTGGGAAGATCGAAGGCGACGGAGAGGCCGGCCTGGCCTTTGCTGAGGAGGTAGCGATAGCGCTGGTTGGATTCGACGGCGCTGCCGAAGCCGGCGTACTGGCGCATGGTCCAGAAGCGGCCGCGGTACATGGTGGGGTAAATGCCGCGAGTGTAGGGGAATTCGCCGGGATAGCCGATGGAGGATTCTGGGTCCGTGCCAGAAAGATCGTCTTGGGTGTAGAGACGGTCGATGGGAAGACCGGAAAGAGTTGTGAAGATTTCTTTGCGTTCGGCGGGGGAGTTGGTTTTTGTGTCGCTCATTTTGGCGGCTAGCGGCTGATAAGAAATGTGCGGGGCTAAAGCCCCGCGCCTACAGAGAATAGATTACAACCTGCGCGAGCGGCGGAACGAACTTAGCGCAAAAAACAAGAACAACAGTGCGATGGCGACGGCCGTGGCGATGAGCCAGTGGGCGACATCGCGGTTCCAGGAGCGCAAAGCAAGATTGAGCCAGGCTAGCGCGAGAACAGCGAAGCACGCGCCAGCCAATTCGAGGAAGAGCTGGCGCAAGGCACGCCAAAAGCGCTGGAAACTCCCCGGGCGGGGCGCCGCCGCGGGTGAAGTGGCTGCAGAAGACATAAGTGCATCTTAACGTGAATTATGAAGTTAAGGGAGTAAGGGCATGGAGAGATTTGTGACTCGTGACCGGTGAAACTTGCAAACCGCGCCGACGCCACGCCCTAAATGGCGCGGGCAGGTCCGTTTTACCTGCACCAATGGACTGTGAACCTATTGGAGACAACCGGAAAGGAGGCGACTTGTATCCTAAGAAATGCAGGCCTAGAATGGCGAATGTAGTGAAGGGGAGCCGCCCTTGCAACTCGACGATCATCTGAAAAACTTGCTCCGTGAACTGGGACACGCGATCAACGACACAGTGTCCGACTCTGACCGGATTACCGGTGCTATTGCCGGAGTGCGCGCGCATGGATACGATATCGTGCTGAAGCTGGACGCGACCATCGGGTTGGCAAAGCGTGACGCTGCCGCAGCAGAAGCAGCGAAACTCACGACGCAGGACCGGCGCTTCCTGGAGTCGTTGCGGATTCAAGTCGATCAGGAATCTTTTGACCAGGTTCCGGACAAAAAGCCGGCGGCGCGGCTTACGATGACGCCACAGGATGTGCGGTTTTTGAAGTCGCTGCGGATCGCAACGGACGATATCGAATGAAGACGTTTGCAAGAATCGCGGGATGTGGTCTTCCGGCGCTGGTGATGGCGGGGCTTTGCAGCGCGCCTGGGAGAGCGCAGTCTCCGACGGTTGTTGCACCGATCGTACTGGATACGGCGGTGCCGATCATCGTGAACACGATCAAGCCGAAGTCGAAGACCGCGGGGCTTGGCAAGTTTGAAGGTTACGTAATGCACGCCAACATCGCCCAGATAACGGTGCGCGCCAAGGGAAACGACATGTCCCTGCAAACGTTCTCGCTTTCCGAACAAGTAGCGGCGAAAATGCAGACGATCGTGGACAAGGGCGGCTACCAGTACGGTGATAAGGTCACGGTTTACTACGATCCGACAACAAAAAAAGCGCTGAAGATCAAAGGCAAGCCCTCGAAGGCCACCTGATTTGTGAAGCAGTGCGATGCTACGCCTGCCTGCCGTTTCCGGCCACTTTTATCCCTCCAAACCAACGGAACTGACCGCACTCGTTCGGGAATGCGCCAAAATTGACGACGAACCCGCGGCGCCAGCGCCGGTAAAGGGATGTCTGGTTCCTCACGCAGGTTACATGTTTTCAGGGCGCGTCGCCGGAGCGGTCTATGCGCGAATTGCTTTCCCGAAGAAAATTATAATTTTGGGCGTGCGGCATTATCCGCACGGGGAGAAAGCCGCGATTCTCTCGGCCGGGGCGTGGCGGACGCCGCTCGGTGATGCGCCGATCGATGAGCTGCTGGCGGGGGCGTTGCGCGCAGCGTGCCCGCTGCTGCATGAAGACAGCGTGGCGCATAGCGCAGAGCATTCGCTCGAAGTGCAGATTCCATTCCTTCAAGTGCTGCGGCCGGACTTCACCTTCGTGCCCATAGCGCTTGGAACCGTGCGATTCGAGGAGCTCATGACCGTGGGGGAAGCGATCGGACGAGTGCTTGCGGCTTCCAGCGAGAAGATCCTGCTGCTGACGACTTCCGACTTGAATCATTACGAAGATGACGCAACAACGCGAGTGAAAGACAGCAAAGCGATCGACAAGCTCCTGGCGCTGGACGCGCGCGGCCTGTATGACACTTGCCGGAATGAGGAGATTTCCATGTGCGGACTGGGGCCGACCGTCGTGATGCTCACAGCGCTGAAAGAATTGGGGAGAACGCAAGCCGAGTTGGTGCGGTACTCGACGTCAGGTGATGTTTCCGGAGATTTCAGCGCCGTGGTGGGATACGCCGGAATGCTGTTTTTTTGATCGCTGCAAGCTGCACGCGAAAAACATCAAGCTAGGTGATCCTGCTGCAAAAGAAAAACGGCTCCAACTCCTGGAGCCGTCTTCGTTTCCTAAATTTTCAAAGAATAAGAATTACATCAATGCGGACGTCCGCCACCCCCACGGGAAGGAGCGGAAACGTGCGGAGCGGGCGCGGAAGGAGCAGACGATCCGCGAGAAGCGCCACCACCACCTCCTCCTCCGGTAAAGACCGTGCCGCCACCGCGATAGCCGCCACCGCTGCTTGAGGAGCGTGGTGCCGGCGGCGGAGCCATCGAGCGCGAAGGAGGAGCTGTGGCGCGGGCCGATGTGGGCGCCACGGGAATGCGGATGTTTGTTGCTCGGGCCGGATTATTTCTTCCTGGTTCCAGTACGTGATCGTTTCTAGTCGTGCCAGGTGTATTTCTTCCCGCGAGCGCTTCTGTGCTCCCGCCGGCGGCGGGGGGTGCAGAATTTGTGTTGACAAAGCGGTGCTCGCGCGCATCGTACACGATGGAAGAGTTGGCGCTGTGCGAAACGATGCGGGGCCCGCTGCTTCCTTCAAGAATCGAGCGCGAAGTTCGCGCAGGCGCGGTTGTAGCCACGAGACCGCTGCTCAGGGCATCACGAGGCGGGGACTTGAGAGTTTCCCATCTTTGATTGCCTGCTGGGGACAGGACTGGCGCCGTTCCGCTCCGAGTTCGCTCGGCGGAAAAAACACCATGCTCCAAATTCAGGGGAGTCTTGCCAGGCTTGTCGAGCGGGTTCATGGGCACGATGCCAAGTTTGCCGTTCTGGCGAACGAAAACAGCGGTTGAGGCCCGATAAACAGGGCGAGGCGGATGCACTATGGGCCGAATCGGCCTTCTCGGGAAACCTCCAGAGCCACCGTAACCGCCATAGCCATAATAAGCGGGCGGCGAATAAAACCAGCCGCCACAAGATGCGTCGAAGAGCCAGCCGCCATAATGATAGGGAGCCCAACCCCAGGGCTGGTAGCTGGCAAAGGTCCAGCCGAAACCGGGATCCCACAGCCATTGGCCCATGGTGAATGGAGACCAGCCGAGACTCACGCCGAAAGGCCGCCAACCGTAGCCGAACCCACCGCAGGAAAACCAAGAGCCATATGTGTAGAGATCGGCGTAGCCGGGCACATAGTAGGGAGAATTTGTATACTGCAGAGAAGCGTTCGTGGCGGTGGAAACGGTATCAATGCGGCCGGAGACCCAGTGATCGAACTCATCATCGCCGGAAAGCCGGCCGAGGCTTACGGAATCTTCTCCTGCCTTCATGGCGAGGGACTGGCCCTTGCTGAGCTGCGTCGTTTCTTTCTTGTGCAGGACGGAAGCGTGCCCTGTCAGAACTTCCACGTTGCTGCCATCGTCAAAATTGTTGATCCGGAAGGAGCCTTTGCCGCTGGCTTCGACCGTAAAATCGCCGCCCGTCACGCTGAAATAATCGCCGCTTGCGGGATTGACATAGAAGGAAGCAGAGCCCTGGCGCAGGACCAGACGTGTGGTGCGCGCGCCATCCTCGAGCGAAAGATCGTAAAACTCGAGAACGGTGTTTTCGTTGAGGAAAGCCATCGCGCCATTCTCAAATTCGACCTCGGCGCGCCCATTGTCCGTGGCAAGAACGTACCCCTGGCGGACGGGAAGGTTCGCTTGAGCCGTTTCCCAGACGGCGTTTTGATCGGCGAGCGGGTCTTTATGAGCTTCTCGAGTAAAGCGCACGTCGCCCTGGACGAGACTGAGGCGAATGACCCGAGCATGGCTAGAATCAGCGACAGCGGGAGGAACACTCGCTGAGAGGGAGAAGGCGAAAGAGAAGGCCAGGGCAAAACGAAGTGCGGTGCGGGAAGTCATGTGTCACCCCCAACGGGGACGCTGCTGTAGATCCACCAAGTTAGATGGACGGCAGGCGGGACGGGTTGCGTCCAGCTATGCAGCCATGGTCTCGCCTGATAAAGCCTGCGTCAAGAGCCGATTGGCCGGTGTGCGAAACCGGCGCAAGCAAGCAGAAGGGGATTTCAGTGCGACTGGAAACATTAGAAACGTTTGTGCAATCACCGCTTGATATGCTGGAAGTGAATCTCTGGCTTGAAGATGAGAGAATATTCGGTGGATTTTGCCCCGTTTCCCGGGAGCACAGGCGCGATCCAAAGAACGGCTCACACGGACCGTGCTGCTCACGGTAACGCGGTTGCGAAGTCTTATCAACTGGGGGTGTAAACATGCGGGGAATTCGCAGAGCACTAGCAGGGGTGTTGATTGGCGGAGCGCTATTAGGGGCAAACGCTTCTCATGGACAAGGCGGAGCGACCGGCGCCATCAGCGGCGTAGTTGTTGACACAAGCGGCGGTTCGATAGCCGCCGCGGACGTACAGATCGTCGATTCGCGCACGGAATCGATGGTGCGCAAGCTATCCACGAATACCGACGGAATTTTCGTAGGAACGTTGTTACCGCCAGGGAACTACGTCGTGGTCGTGAATAAACCGGGCTTTGCGGAAGCGAGAGCGACGGGCATGGAAGTGCGCGTGACGGAAACGACGCGTGTCACGATTACGCTGAAGCCCGGCGCGGTCTCGGAAAAGGTGGAGATTTCGGCGCAAGTGACCAGTGTGGAGACCAGCAACGCAACCACCGGCCAATCTCTGGGGACGGCCACGATACGCGAGCTTCCGCTGGCGACACAGAACTACCAGCAACTCCTTACGCTTTCGAGCGGCGCGCAGAGCGAGCTAAACGCCGCAGCGCAGCTTGGCAGAGGCAGCGTGAAGCTCTTCGTGAACGGGCAGCGCGAGGACAACAACAACTTCTTGATCGAAGGAATCAGCGCAACGGACTACAACGTCGCACAAGCGACGTATGTACCGCTGCCCAACCCGGACGTGATCCAGGAGTTCAAAGTCCAGACTTCTCTTTATGACGCCAGTCAGGGCCGCGACGGCGGCGGAAACATCAACGCCATTCTGAAATCGGGGACGAGAGAGTTTCACGGGGACGCCTACGAGTTTTTCCGCAATGATGTTTTGAACGCCAACGATTTCTTTTTGAATCGCGAAGGTCTGGAGCGGCCCGTCGTCAAACAAAATATTTTCGGCGCAAGCCTCGGCGGACCCGTGGTGAAGGAAAAATTTGGCTACTTCTTTTTGAACTACCAGGGAACGCGGCAGCGCAGCGGTGATTCGCCGGGCACGTTCATCAGCACGACGATCCCGTCGCTTCCAACGGTCCGAACGCAGGCATCGATATCCCAAGCCTTCTTCGGGAACACCACGACGTTGATCGATCCCGTGGTGCTGAAATTGCTGAATTTTCAGAGCAATCAGTTCGGCGGGACGACCAACGGGCTGCTCATACCTACGAGCGATCCTGCAACGGGGGCGTTCGCAATCAGCCGTCCGGGGAAGTACACGGACGACCAATTCACCACAAATTGGGACCGCGAATTCCGCAGCGGACAAGACAAATTATCGGCGCGATTTTTCTTCTCCGATTCGGAAAGTTTTCTTCCCTTCGGCGCCGGCGACCTGCAGGAATCCCTGGGCAGCACGCTGGCCAGCAGCGTCAGCTCTTCGTCCCTGAACTTTCCGTTCGACACGCCGGTGAAGGCTCGATTTTTGAATATTACGGAGACGCATCTCTTTTCGCCGACACTCGTGAATGAATTCAGGTTCGGTTTCGTGCACATCAACGACGTGCTGAGCAATATCCCGCCAGTCACGACCACGGACCTGGGAATCGACCGGCCAACAAACAGCGTCACGAACTCCATCTATAAATTTATTTTTGCGACGTCAGGATTTGAGATTGGGCCAGCGCCCTTCGGCAACCAGTCACAGGACCAGAACAACATCAATTTTGTGGAAACAGTGAGCTGGGTAAAGGGCCAACACGTGTTCCGCTTCGGAGGCGAGATTACTCGCGTAAATTTGAACAAGAACTTTCCGCAGGTGTTCAACGGCGAATTGTTTTTCACAAACACTCCCGATGGCAATACCGATTTCCAGAATTTTCTACTGGGCACGCCCGAATTCAGCTTCGGGGGCGGCGGCCTTTCCAATCATGAATACCGGTCCAATAACTACGCGGTATTTGCGCAGGACGACTGGAAGATCCGGCCCAATCTGACGCTGAACCTGGGTTTGCGTACGGAAATGTTCGGGGCGTTTCATGACGACCTCTGCCATATTGCAAATCTCGACCCGGCGCTGGCGAACGCGGGGAAGTTCCCATTCATCTATCCATCTTGCGTAAACAAGCTAAACCTGGCGGGATTGACCGGCAACGCGAATGGCACGACATTCAACAACAACTACGCGAGGAATATCGGACCGCGCGTAGGACTCGCTTACGATCTCTTCGGACACCACAACACGACGATTCGCGCCGGGTACGGCATCTACTACGTTCGTGAGGACGTTGGGACCGCGGACCAATTGTCGTTTGAGACGCCATTTCTCCCAGTGGCATTTGGTGGAGGTGCGCCGGGCTGCCTGGGAACTTATTTCTCCGCGACCCCACTTTCAGGTTGCCCGAGCCCCAACCCGAACGCATTACCGCAAGCCGGCACATTGGACCCGAATTTCGTTCCGTGCTTAAACGTTTTCCAGGGCTTTCCCGGAGGTGACACAACGCAAGCCGCGAATTATGGACAGGCCAGCGGAAGCGGCTGCCCGGGACCACTGAATTCCCTGGGGATATTCGGTTTGGCTGTGCCGCAGCATTTTGTCGTGCCGAGTACGCAGCAATGGAACCTGACCGTTCAGCGCTCCCTGGGGAGGCAGTGGGTGCTCGAGGTCGGCTACGTGGGAACGCATTCCGTTCACCTGCGTGAAACGCGCGACAGCTTGCAATCGCAGAACGCGACCACGACAAATCCCGTGAACATTAGCAGTTCGTTTTGCAACCCGAATCCTTGTGCGATAACCACGAACACGTTTGCCAATGCAGTGGCTCGTTCGCGCGCTCAGGGCATCAACGGCTACAACGGGTTTCAGTTGTTCGCCAATGACGCTTACTCGCACTACAATTCCTTACAAACCACGCTTTCGCGGCGCTGGGGAGCCGGATATTTTCAGGCGGCCTACACGTTCTCCAAGTCGACCGACGCGACTTCATCGGGCAATACCGCGTTCAATACCGCGTTCAACGACGAATCTACCTTGAAGGGCTCGCGCGGACTCTCCGATTTCGACCGCACTCACCGGCTGGCCGTGAGTTACCGTTACGACTTGCCATTTTTCAAGTCGGCGGAAGGATTGACTCACAAATTGCTGGCGGGATGGGCCGTCAGCGGCATCACGATTTTCCAGTCCGGTTCGCCGTTCTCGGTGATCGATTCCGGCGCAGGAAGCGCGTTTCTCGGACTGGGTTCCGCTCCCGGTGTGCTGACGGGCAGCTTGGCTTCAGGAGCCACGCTCTCGAGCGCGCTGAGCAGCGGAAGCATCGGGACACGAATCGATGGCTACTTGAATCCCAGTGCCTTCGCACTCGCGCCGCTCCTGTATCCGGCGCAGTGCGCCAGCGACCCCAACTTCTGCACCACCGGCTTCGGAAACCTCGGGCGCAACACTTTCCGAGGGCCGGACCAGCAGAACTGGGACTTCTCGTTGATCAAGAACTTCAGGTTCACCGAGCGGCAGGAGCTGCGGTTCACTACCGATTTCTTTAACATTTGGAATCACACCAACTTCGCCAATCCAGCGTTCACCGACGTGGAAGGCGGCAACTTCGGCAAGATCACCAGTACCGTAGGAACTCCGCGGTTGATCCAGTTCTCGCTGCGGTACGCGTTTTAGGGCGGAGAACGCGAATGAGTCATTGCAGGGGCACGAAAGTTCGTGCCCCTGTTTTTTGGACTAAGACTCGCATTGCAAGACGACCCGCGTAGCCGTGCCCCAATTGCCGCGTCAAAATGATAGGATTCTGCAGAACACCATGCCGCGAATAGCATCACGCGTTTCGCAACTGAACGGCGAAGGGGCGCTGGCCGTCTATTCGCGGGCGAAAGAACTCGAACGCGCCGGCCGGTCGATCATTCATCTGGAGCTTGGCGAACCGGGTTTTCATCCTGCAGCGCCGGTGGTGGATTCCATGCGGGCTGCTGTTGCGGCAGGAAGAGATCGCTATGTGTCGACCCGTGGCATTCCAGCGCTGCGGGAAGCGATTGCCGGATACTTGGGGCGTACGCGGCGGCTGCGCGTGTCGCCGGAAGAAGTGATTGTCGCGCCGGGATGCAAGATGGCGCTCTCGCTGGCGATGATGGCGCTGATCGAGCCAGGCGACGAGGTGCTTTACCCCGATCCGGGATTTCCGATTTATCCGTCGTTCACGCGCGGATTGGGTGCGAAGGCGGTGGGGTTTGGGTTGGAAGAAAGAAATGGCTTCCAACCCGATCTCGACGAGATTGCCGCGAAAATCACGCCGCGTACGACGGCGCTGATTTTTAACTCTCCCAACAATCCGACGGGGACGGTGTTTAACGCGAAGGCGATTAGGAAAATCGCCGAGCTGGCCGAAAAGCACGATCTGTGGATTCTTTCGGACGAAATCTACGCGCGGATTTTATTTAGTGGAGAATACGAATCGATATGGTCGTTGCCGGGCATGGCGGAGCGAACAATCATCATTGACGGGTTTTCGAAGAGTTTTGCGATGACGGGCTGGCGGCTGGGGTACGCGGTGGCGCCGAAGCATGTCGTGGACGCCATGGACTTGCTGGTGCTGAATACCTTTACTTGCGCTGCGGAATTCACGCAAGTGGCTGCGATCGAGGCGCTGCTCGATTCAACTCATTCGGTTGATGCCATGGTCGAGGAGTACCTTAAGCGCCGCGATCTTTTCGTGGCTGGATTGAATGGCATTCCCGGCTTCCGGTGCCAGCCGCCGGGCGGCGCTTTTTACGCGTGGGTGAACATCGAAGAAACAGGCTTGGCCGCGGAAGAAGTCGCGAAGCTGCTGCTTGAGGATGCAGGCGTGGCCGGAATCGCGGGAGCGGCGTTTGGCGCGGGCGGGAAGAATTATCTGCGGTTTTCTTTGGTGAGTGCACGCAACCTGCTTGAGGAAGCACTGGAACGCATGCTGAGGGTGTCTTCCCGTTGGCGCGCGGCTGTTGCGCGGTAGAGCGGAGATACCCGGGAGAGCGTGGAATGAGGAGACGTTCGATACGGTTGACGAATGCGCTGGCACTTGGTGTTTCGGCTGTACTGGCTTGTGCGGCAAATGCAACAGCACAGGCGAAACCGCTGGCGGGCGCCGACGTGCCGAGGATCTACGAAAGACTTTTGAAGCAGATCGATCAGATCCCCATCTACGACAATCATTCGCACGCCACGTTTCCCGACGATTCCGACATGGATGCCATGGCCGCACCGCCAGGCGAGAGCAGCGTTCTGCGTTTGAGCGACACGAATCCCGAGTTTGTAGCCGCGGCCAAATCGCTCTTCGGTTACCCCTACGATGATTTCAAACCTGAACATGCCAAGTGGCTGATCGACAAGAAAAGGAAGGCGGAAGCGGCAGGAGGCACGGCATACTGGGACGGCATTCTGGATAAATTAAATATCGAAACTTGCCTTGCGAATCGCGTGGCGTTGGCGCCTTATCTGGATCCCAAGCGGTTTCACTGGGTTTTCTTTGTCGATTCCTTCCTGTTTCCGTTCGACAATCACAATCAGATTGCAAAGAACGGCGATATGGCGGTGTACGTTCCGCTGCTGGAGAAAGTCCTGCAACTATACATGAAACAAGAGAGCGTAGACGGACTGCCGGGGGAGCTCGGCGGTTACGAAGCTTTCGTCAGGCAAACCCTGGCGGATAACCAGAAGAAGGGCGGCGTGGCTATCAAGTTCGAAGCCGCCTATTTTCGTTCGTTATATTTCAGCGATCCTCCGCGAGAAAAGGCCGAAGCGATTTATGCGAAATACCACGCGGGTGGCGTCCCCTCCGCTGAAGACTATCTAATTTTTCAAGACTACGTGTTTCGCGTACTGATCGATCAGGCGGGGCTACTGAATCTGCCGGTGCATTTTCACAGCGCCGTGGGGATCGGCGATTACTTCAACATGCGCAACGGCAACCCTCTGAATTTGGAGAACGTGGTGCGCGACCCGCGATATGGCAAGGTGAAGTTCGTGCTGATCCACGGCGGGTATCCGTATACTATCGATATGATTTGGATGACGGCGGCCAAAAACGTCTATACCGATTCGTCGCTGATGGGGTACTACGTATATCCCTCGGAGCTGAAGAACATTTTGAAGCAGTGGATATCACTTTTTCCAGAGAAGATCATGTTCGGCTCCGATGCATTTCCGTTCAACGAAGCGGTGGGCGCGGAAGAGACTTTCTGGCTGGCGTCGCGCTCGGCGCGAACAGCCATCGCTGCAGCGCTGGCTGAACTGGTCTCCGAGGATGCGTTCAACGAGGAAAAGGCCCTTGAACTGGCGCGGATGTACTTGCACGATAACGCGGCAAAGCTTTACGGAGACAAACGATGAGCTCGGCTACGGAACTGAAATACATCGCCTGGAAGAACGTCGAGCGTGAACAGCTTAATCCTCAGATTGACAGGGAGATGGTCGTCGGCGACAAGATTATGCTGGCGCGCGTGCTGCTTAAGAAGGGCGCCCACGTGCCCCTGCATCATCATCATAACGAGCAGGTGACTTACATACTGGAAGGGGCGCTGAAGTTCGCGATTGATGGCAAAGAGATCGTTGTGCATGCGGGGGAGGTGCTGTGCATTCCTCCGCACATGCCCCACGAAGCCTGGGCGGTGGAGGACACGGTTGATTTGGACGTTTTCAATCCGCCGCGGGAAGACTGGTTGAACAAGACCGACAATTATCTGAGGCACGGCCGCTAAAGGGCGGTCGCATACTCAAGGTTTACTACTTGTTGTCCGTGGGCAACCCTCTCTGCCCCGTTTTTCTTCGTAGTAGCCCGGCGAAAGAACGTAGACAAAGCACTGAGTGTTGTTTACCGTAGCAAAGTGGGCTGATTCCAGGCGTGGGGTCTACCCTCTGAGGGGAAAATCATGAAAAAGCAACTCGTGGTTGTGATTGTGATGCTTGGGACGGCATGGGCAGCTTGCGCGCAGGAAACAGTGCCGGACACCGCGCGTACGGACCGAAATGTGGCGACAAATTTTTCTGCCGCACCCGCGGCAAGCGCGAACGCGCATCAGGCGTCCGACACCTTCACGGTGTCTGCCAGGGTGCCTCTCACGGAAGGACCGGCTTCAGCATTTGCGCTCGGGAACACGGCGCCTGACGCCACGCCGGCACCGGCGCCCGATCCGAGATTTGTATACGGCGGGCGGGACGACTTCCGCTGGCAATTGGGAATTGGCGTTGATTGGCTGAGGTTCAGATCCTCGATCTTCAATGCCAGCGCCGTGGGTGTCGATAGTTCGGTAACCTACTTCACGAATGAGTGGTTCGGCGTGGAGGGAAACGTCGTGACCGGTTTCGCACCCGAAATCCTTGACCGCGCACATGTGAAACTACTCATCTACGGCGCCGGACCCAAAATCGCAATCCGGCAGAAGAAGTGGGAGCCTTGGGCACACGCTATCGTAGGCGGAGCGCACGAACAGCCGCAGACTGCCGGCAACAGCAGAAATTCCTTCGCGGTCGAGTTGGGAGGCGGCGCGGACTATCGGATTAACCCCCGCTTTTCGGGACGACTGGAAGCAGATTTGGTACACACACATTTTTTTAGCCAGTCGCAAAACAATTTTAAGCTGACGGCCGGAGTCGTTTTCCATTTTTAAAATCCCGCTCAGCCGGCGCCTAATAAATTCCGTGATCTGAGTCGTTCACTTTTAACTCGCCGTTTAATGCGGACAGCCGATAGTCGTCTCCGCCGGCTCCCTTCCAATCTTTCACGTTGAACGAGCCGCCAGAGGGCACGCGATGAACTGCAATTCCACTGAACGTAAGAGGAGTTTTCCGCCGGCAGACTTCAGGTGAATTCCTGGCTTCGAGAAAATAGGCGGGCCCGGAGCCCATAACTTTTGCCCGGCCGTCTGGTTCGAGAAGAACCGCGGCACCTTCCTCGACCGCGATCGCCCGTACGTGCCTGGCCCATCCGTCCTGGAGAATGCGAGCCAGAAACACAACGAGCCTGCCCATGCGGTCGCGCTTTACGAAGTGCGTGTCGGTGATGATGCCGTTGAGCAGGGGAATCCGCAAGAAGTCGCGGGCGAGGGTCACTTCATTGCTGTAAGGATCTGCAAGCGCGGCGGGCGAATGAATGGTGTCAATCATTGAAGAAAAGGAGAATTCGCCGAGGGCCGCCAGTCCGGCGCTGGAGCCGCCGATTGGCTTGCCTGCAGCGATGTGTCTGTTCAGTGCGTTCTCGACGGGAGTGTCCTGCCAGAATCGGACGTAATTCGATTGATCGCCTCCAGCGATGAAGATCGCCTCCGCTTGCCCGATGCGTTCGAGGAGCTTTGGGTCATCGGAATCTTCCCGCTCGGAGAAGACGATGGTCGCCGCGGAATTCAGCGGGCAGAGAGCGCGGATTTCTTCGTTCACTTTTTGCGCGTAATCGTCCTCGGTGTTGGCGCGAAGAATCAGGAAGTCGCCGCCGTTCGCGCGCTCACACAAATACTTCAGAGCTGGGTCCTGCTCGCCGCCTCCCATGAGTGCGAATCCTTGCCGCGGCGTGGCCTTACTGTCGGAAGCTAGTCCCGCACGAAAATATTTCCACTTGGCGGAGGCTCCGGGGGTAAACAGGAACAGGGCGAGCGCAACACGCACGGCGCCAAAAAGCAGAAAGCCTGCGATGCGTTTTGAAGGCACTCGAGTCCAGCGAGCTTACCAGATTTTGCAGACCTGCTCTCGAACCATGGCGTTGCCCTTTTTGCAGCCGAAGGCTTTGGCGAACTCCGCCATGTTCGAAAGTGGCCCATTCCCGCGAAAACGCGGCAGCGGATGGGGATTGGTGTTGGCCATCAGGCGTTCGTACTCCAGCCGATCATTCGCGCCCCAAACCTGCGCCCAGCCAAGGAAGAAACGTTGTTCGGGAGTGAAGCCATCCTTGTCGGGTGGGCGAGGTTTGCCTTCCAGTGATCTCTCGTACGCTGCATAGGAGATCGCGAGACCTCCGAGGTCCGCGATGCTCTCACCAAGCACCAGCTTGCCATTCTCATGCAAGTCGCCGTCCACGATGTAGCTGTCAAACTGCTTTTGGACACAGGCGGCTCGTTCCTTGAAGTTCTTCAAGTCGTCGGGCGTCCACCAATTCTTCAAGTCGCCGCGGCCGTCAAATTGGGACCCATGGTCATCGAAACCGTGAGTGATTTCATGCCCAATGACCGCGCCCATACCGCCGTAATTCACGGAATCATCGGCTTTGGGATCATAGAACGGCGGCTGAAGGATTCCGGCGGGAAAGACGATTTCGTTCATGCTGCTGTTGTTGTAGGCGTTGACCGTAGGGGGCGTCATCCCCCATTCCGTGCGGTCCACGGGCTTGCCGATTTTGGCAAGACGCCGCTCAAATTCGAACGCCGCAGCGCGCTCTTGATTGGCGAGGTACGAAGCACGGTCTATCTTCAACGCGGAATAATCGCGCCACTTGTCGGTGTAACCGATTTTGAGGGCAAAGGCTTCGAGCTTGGCAGTGGCTTGCGCGCGTGTTTCCGGGCTCATCCAGGGCAAGGTCTGCAGATCGTTACGAAGGGCTGAGATGAGGTTATGCACCATTACTAGCGCGTGAGCTTTGGCTTCGGGCGGAAAATACTTCTGCACGTAAACCTGGCCGAGTGCTTCGCCGAGCGCCCGGTCGGTTGCCTGGGTGCAGCGCTTCCAGCGCGGCTGAATTTCCTTCGCGCCGGTCAGGGTCTTGCCCCGAAATTCAAATTCTTCAGCGACAAATTGATCCGGAAGTTCCGGCGCCGCTGAATTCAAGAGGTGCCATCGAAAGTAAGTCTTCCAATCCGCGAGCGGTGTGGCTGTGAGTTGCGAGTCAAGAGCCTTGAAGAAGTCCGGCTGGCCCACATTTATCTCTTTCAATTCCGGATGGCCTACGGCCTTGAAATAATTTCCCCAGTTAAAATCCGGAGTCATAGCCTGCAAGTCGGCCATCTGCATCCTGTGATAAGTTTTCTCCGGATCACGCAGATCTGTGTTTTTCATGGAAGCATCAGCGAGAGAGGTTTCGATCACCATGATCGTGCTGGCTTCCGTTGCGGCCCTGTCTGCTGAATCGCCCAGCAGCTCAAACATCCTGGCGACATGCTTTGCGTAGGCGTCTCGAAGTTGTTTCGATTTATCGTCCTGCTTTAGATAATATTCGCGCTCGGGCAGTCCAAGCCCTCCTTGGGATGCCACTCCAACGACTTGCGAGCTGTCCTTCGCGTCCTGAGTCGCTCTAAACCCGAACAGCACGCCCACGCCTTCTTTTTGCAGACGCACGGTCTCGGACTGCAAATCGACGCCATTTTTCATTGCCGCAATATTTGCGAGTTCCGCATCGATCGGCATTGTGCCCGTCGCCTCGATCGCTCCTGTATTCATGCAACTGGCATAATAATCGCCGATTTTTTGCTCGTTCGACCCCGTGACGGCTTGCTGTTTCTCTGCGGCTTCCAGAATCTGCCGCAGGTTTTGCTGATTCTTGTCGAGGAGCTGTGAGAAGGAACCCCAGGTGGAATAGGCCGGCGGAATCGGATTGGCCTTCATCCAGCCGCCCATGGCGAACTGGTAGAAGTCGTCGCAGGGTTTGCAAGTTTTATCCAGGTTCGCGGTGTCGAATCCCCAGTAACTGCTGTCGCCGGCAGGCTTCGCCGAGGCACGCATCCCCGCGCTTGCCATCATGACCGCGACAACCAGCAGCACCGTCACGATAATTCCCAACGGATATCTATGACTCCGCATCTTTTCCCCCGTTTTGATGATTCGAATTGTGGACACTTTGGACCGGCTCTGTCCCGGCCCCGCCCTGGCCGGAACTCCGTCTACGAAACAGACGAATGGCCGCACGCAGCGGTTTCATGATTGACCAAAATTTCCCTCCCGTGCTAGCGCAGCACGGTTCCGTAAAACACGTTGCGTCCGCCACGCAAATCCCGGCCATAGGAAAGGACGACCGTCACGCTCCCCAGAATTCGAATCTTGCATTGAGCGCCCGCATCCCAAAGCCAACGCTGCGAGCCGAACAGACCGGAAGAGTCCGCGACTGCGCCGTTATCCAGAAACGGTCCGAGCTTGACGTTGAAAAAGGCGCCGCGGTAAATGTTTTTGTCCATCTCCCAGTTCGCGAGAAAGTAGCGGCGTCCGAGCGGAGCAGCACCCTTTCGGCCTCGTATCGTGCCCGCCTGGCCGCGAAGCCAAAGGTCATTGTCACGTTCGAGGCCAAGCTGAAAAAGCTCGTCGAGAGACACCTTTCCGGCAGTGCCTCCGGCGCGGATTTGAGCCTGCATTTCGTAGTCGTCGCCTGTAGCGCGGGGCAACCAGTGCGCTCGGAGTGTCCCGCGTGCCGTTGCAAATGGCCCGAGTAAATGATGGAAAGCGCGGCCCGCGCGCGCTTCCACCGAAGAATCCGATGTGAAACGATGCTCCGGAACACGCAAGAGCGAGCGCTCCAAACCGAGCGAGTACGCGAACGAGCTGCTATCGGTGAAGAACGGCTGCTCTGCTGCCGAGGTATGACCTTCGAGATTCCGGAACGATCGATGCGCAAACTCGAGTCCCGTGTTCCAGCTCCAGCGGCCGTTCACAATCCTCCGCAGCTCTATGCCGCCGGCCACGCGGCTTATGTTCAGATCCGCAAGCGGCAAGCCTGCGGCGAAAAACGTTCGCGAAAGATTCCAGTTTTCATTCCGCGCATCGAAATAAGTCGTGAGACCCAGAGTAGGATCGTGAAAGAGCGGAGCAGAAACGGCGCCGAAGTAGCGGCGCTTTTGGGAATCCCATCGCGCCAAGGACGCAAAATTGATCGCCTGCTGGCCCAGATTGTAAAACTCGGGATATACGGTTTGGTAGGGCAGCCCACTCAGGAGAGAGACGATTCCTTCGAGTTTCGAGTCGCCCCATCCGTTGCGCTCATCCAAATGAAAAGTCGCGTCATAGTCGCCAGATTTTGAAGGGGCAAGCTCGAGCCTCTGCCGCGGATAGATGCCGAGATTTTCCAGCCTTGCTCTCGTGTCGGCGAGTGCATCGTTCGTCAGCACCTGCGGGGCGCTGAAAGTGACAGCATGCGCCAAAAGTTCGGGCCGTATCTTCGGCGGGGGAATTAGCTCGACGGCTCGCAGCCGCGGCTTGTCCACCGGATTCCAATACTTCAAAGCCGCCTCTAGATTGCCTTCGAGAAGATAGAGAGTGCCGAGGAACTCACGTGTGTAATTGTCGCGTGCATCTAGACGCAGGGCAGCCCGGAGGTCGTGCTTCGCGGTCCCGAATTCCTTTTGCTTGTAGCTAACGCCCGCGAGTTCGACGAGAAAGCGCGCGTCCTGAGGGGATTTGCGATGGCCAGCTTCGAGAGCATTCTTGGCTTCTTTCCAACGTTCGAGGTGGGCGAAGGCGAGTCCGGCGACGAAATCCAAGTTTGGGGATTGTTGGGAGGGACCCTGGGCGAGTTTGGCGGCTTCTTCCCACCGGCTGGCGTCAAACGCGGCGCGTGCCGCGGCAAGTCGTCCCTCGTCAGAAGGGGAATCCTGCGCAAGGAGCGAAATATTCAGCGTCCATGCCAGGGTTAAGCAGCTCGCCAGACGCGCTATCAGCCTTTTGCTTCGGGCACGGCGAGGAGCATCCAATTTCGGGCAGCCTGCCATTCTTTCTCGAATTCCGCGCGTTCCACGCGAAGGAGTTTGCCGCGAGCCGGATCATTCAGGAAAATCGCTTCATGTGCCCAGTCTATCCCGGTCACCACGACGTAATGGAGCGGCGATTTCTTGCCGCCCGGCTGCAAGCTTATGATGAGAGGCCGTCCCTGCGACAAATGCCGGCGCAGATCACTCCAATCACCGCTAACGGCGAACACCCGAAAGCCCGAGTCCTGAAGGTAACGCTGCATGTCGGATGCGAAGATTCCACGGGCCTTGTGCGAAAAAAGCTTTTGTTGGATAGAACCGGCGTCGGCTGTTGCGGCGCCGACCGCTGTGCCATGTGCGCTCCAATACTGTAAGAGCATCGAGAGGGACGCCGAGCCGCAGCCATCCTCCGTCTGTTTTACGAATGGCACGTCGAGCCACACGCCCGCGCTCTCCTGGGGCGCCGCCGTGACGGTGCTTACCAGGAAAAGGATCAATAAGAATCCGAAGGCGAGATGCTTGGTGCGCGTAAAGCGAGGTCTCCTCTTGCAAGCATCAGCGAACTGCGAGCGCGACGATGAGAATCGCGACGATGATTAAGATGATCCACAACAAATCGCGGTCAGAGAGAGTCCCAGCGGCAAAATCTTTTTGTGCCTGGCGTGACCTTTCGGCCAGCTTCGCGAGATCTTCATCGCTCAACTGGCTTACGGCTTTGTCGACTTTTGGCAGGTCAAGATTGGCGGATTTCAACGCCTTCTGCCCACTAACCGAGGAGAGCAGGTTTCTCACAGCAGCTTCGTCCGCTTGCCGTATCTCGGCTGGACGGGCCGCGTCTTGCTTTAGTTCGTCCAGTGACACCACGTGCTGTTTTTCCTGCCCCAGAGTACGTGAGGGAATACCCGCCAGACAAAGTAGTGTGAAAATTACCAGGGCCCGCAAACACCACGTCGCGCAGATTCGCATTCTTCCTCCTTTGAATTGGCCGGGGTAGCTACAGTTTACGAACTACACGCGAAAGTGGCAAGGCAGCTTCGGAAAAACTCTACCTAACCTAAAAAACCATCGGAGGGGGAAGCTAATTCGCAGGTGCGGGCATAGGGGATTTGTACTTCGTCACGTCGACCCCCTGCCAGTCGCCGCGCACTATACCTTCGCGAATCTGCGCGCCAGTTTTGCCCTTGTGCGCTTGCTCGTAAGCGTAGAAATCTTCACGCTCACAAATTCCGCAGGCCGCGGCATGTTTGCTCGCAAAACAATCGAGGAGGCTTGCATGGCCCTCGCTGCGATCGCAGTGGCAATAACAAGGCTGCTGATAAAGAACTCTCTTGATGCGAGCCGCCAGATTGTACGCATTTTGCGCGACCGGATCGGTGAAGAGCGAAGGATTCATGGTCGCTGGCAATTGTCCCGCGGGGACGGAGCTGTGAAAAGCGGGTACAGGTTCGACTGTCGCGTCCTGCGGGGCACTGGCAGCCGACCTGGACGAAGCTTGTTGGGGGATTAGAGCCACTCCGAGCGCCGCTGTCGCGAGGATAACTCCGATAGCAAATTTCTTTGGTTTACGCATGTCAGGTCCCCTGTCTAACCTCAGGCATACATCGCAGCTGAGTTCAGAACTGCGAAGGCCAAGCAATACTTTACGGCGCTCGGTGGCTAAATTCTAGCCCCTGTTTTATGGCAGTGCCCTTGGCAACCGCGTATTAGGGCAGCCGCAAGACGCCAACGCGGATAGCCTCCAACCGGGTCACATCCATTACTTTGTCGTTGTTCATGTTATCGATCTGGCTGTTTGCAATAAAAAAGAAGTCGGACTCATGAATGGCTCCCGTAGTCGGGAGGACGCAAAAACTACTGCGATTTTCGAGAACGGTTGTCCGGGTCACCCGAAGACCGTCGCTGGAAAGCCGAAAGGCCACCACGCGAGGAGAGCCGATGCCGTTCTGAACGGCTATCAGGCTGCCGTTGTGCCAATACAGACCGTCAATGCCTGCGAGAGTGCTTCGCGGTCCCGGATCCACGTCGCGATCTTGCCCGCTTGCGAGATCTACGTTGACTACTCCGAGGCTATCCGCAACGTACAAAGTGTGCTCGTCATTGCTCAGAGCAATCCCGTTCGGGTAAAAAAGCGGGCGATGAAGCGACAGAGCCTTGAACCGGTGCGCCACGGGGTCGAACCGAAACACTTCGTTGGCCACGCTATCCGTTGTAATCACTTCCCCGTTTTTCCGAATGACCAGATCGTTGAAGCCATGCTTCCCTGCGCCCTCTGGTTTGAAGCGTCCAAGTAGCTTCCCCGTCCGGTCAAAATGCAACAGCTCAGTCTGTCCGGTGTCTGCGAAGGAATCCGCCCAGACAGTGTCGTCCCTGGGATCGAGCCTGATTCCGAGTACAGGCAACAGCCCAAAACGGTCCTCTGGCACGAAATCAGAAATGTTGCCGTCCCGGCCGATCTCGACAATCTTTCGTCGATTGAGGCTGCTCAGATAAAACACATTTCGCCGCGCATCGTAAGCCAGGCCTTCCGGGACCAAGTCTTTCTCTGTCGTCCGGAACGCCTCGCGTGCCTGCATTGTTGCAGGGAAATCACGATGGACACTTTCGATCAGCGAGGTGAATTCCTTTGTGTCTTTTAGCTCAAGGAAGGCAGGCTCACCCGAAGGATCGAAACCCTCTTGCAACGCGAGGCACTCTTTCAAGAGCGTCAGCGCCTCGCGCGTCTCTCTTAGATGTTCTCTTGCGGTAGCGAGGAAATAGAGGGCTGCACCGCGGTCTGGCAAGCTGTGCTGCAATTTCTCCACGGCGGCAATCTGGTTGCGGATTTCCTGGGCATCCGCCGGTTCAGCCGGTGCGCCTTTAATTTCTTCCTGGTCCTGAGAGCGTGCCGGAAGCGGGGTGCAGCAGACAGCCAAGACGCACAGAGCCGCAAAAACAGCTCTCAGCGTTTGGCCACGAAGGTTCATCGGAGCGGTGTCGCCTGCCATCTGTTTCCGCCCATCGCAAACAGCCGCGAAGTTTAGACGAGGAAAGCTCGCGCGGGAGCAAGAGTCGAAGCAGGGTGACCAGTCGCATACGGCCGGCGAGCAACATGCCTCACGCGAAGGTTGCGCTGCACGCGGCCGCCCCAGGTGCGCACAAAAGTAAAGTTCAGCGCACCGCCAATGGCTGAACTGGCTAGCGGGATCATACGCCCTACCCATTTTTCAGCCGTCTCCTGACCCAACTTGACGGCCAGCCGCTCGGCAATACGCGGCGCAAGCTTTTCCAAAATTTGTTTCTCCGCCAGATCCTTGCCGTAATCTACGCCCGTGGCTGCTGCGGCTGCCATCCAGAGTTGCAGGCGCTCGCTCTGTTCGGTGTGCTCAAATCCGTAGAGTAGGCAAAGCCTCTGGATTAGCCGAATCGTCAGAATGGTGAGGAGCCCCGCATCTGGAATGAGGGTGATCATTCCGCCGAGTCCAAGCCCGGCCCCTTCGAGGAGCGCCAGCCGCTCTGTATCCCGAATCAGAATCTTGGCAATGGCATCAAGGCGCGCCAGCGGTACCTGGTGCATGTGCCGAAAATCCGCCACCACAAGCCCATGCTTCTTCTTGAGCTGCCGCTGGAACTCTTCTCGGTTGATTTCGATGGAGCGGAGTCCGGTTATAAGCCCGAACCGCGCAAAGCGCCCGAAAGCTCGCCCTGCCACCGAATTATGTAACCCAGCCATGTCTACAAGCATCCTACGGCGGTTGGAATCCACTGGCAACCCCCTGGTTGTACTAAGGTGCTTCAACCGCGAATGGGGAGTTACCCAAGTAGAGGCAGCAATCCGCGGGTACTACTTGACGCGGAAAATCTTTTCTGTAAACTGCCTTTTTCTCTATGGCTACCCTGCCACAAATCGTTCCTTCAGAAGTCGTGCACGACTTCGACTTTCCGCAGAGAGAGGCGGCGTTCTTTTATGGTCTCTTCCTGCGCGGCCATTCCGCGGAAAAGCTCCGCAGAGACATCGAAGTTCCCGCCATGGTTCTGGCGAAGTGGCACAGGGAAGCGGAACGCGAACCGGAATTGCGCGATATTTTTACGCGCATGGTGGAGTACCGCAGACACGTCCTGGCAATCTTCGATACCTTGGTCGGTTCGGACGTTCACAACCACCGCGTACAGTAAGCCACCGCCAGAATTTTCCACCTGCCTCACTTGCAGCGAGACGTTCGCCGCCCTTCTTGGGTATCCTGCGATTGCCCCAGGAGCCTGTCCCTAAGGTCAGGTCAAAAACTGTCAGGCAACTCTTCCGTCGGTTTGCGGTTCTAACCGCAGTCGGGGGACAAGTCTCTCAAAATGCAGGGGATTCCGCGATTGACGGGCAGCTTGTCAGAGCGTAGAATCCAATCGTCCTAGAAGTTGAGGTGTGCTGATGCCACGGGTTATTCGTACCCTGATTGCTGCTGCATTCTCGTTTGCCGTATTTATTCCAGCTGTGTCGGCACAAGAGGCCCAAGATCCCAATAATCCTGCGCCACCTCAGACGCTCTCTAAAGAGCAGCGCAAAGAACAGAAGCAAAAGGCGCGAAAGACCCTCAAGGAACTCGATAGCCAATACAAGCAATGGCTCAACGAGGACGTGGTCTACATCATTTCTCCCGAAGAGCGGAATGCCTTTCTTCAGCTCGATACGAATGAGGAGCGCGAACAGTTTATCGAGCAGTTTTGGCTAAGGCGCAGCAGCAATCCCGATCTTCCCGACAACAATTTTAAAGAGGAGCACTACCGGCGCATTGCTTACGCGAACGAACACTACGCCTCCGGTATTCCGGGCTGGAAAACCGACCGCGGACGGATTTACATCATGTGGGGACCCGCCGACGAAGTGGATTCCCATCCGACCGGCGGAACGTACGATCGGCCTATGGAAGAGGGCGGCGGGTCGACGACCACCTATGCCTGGGAAAAGTGGCGCTATCGCTATCTGGAGGGCATCGGCGAAAACGTCGAGCTCGAGTTCGTCGATCCCAGCGGCTCCGGCGAATACCACCTCACCATGGACCCTTCTGAAAAGGATGCCTTGCTTCACATACCGGGAGCCGGCCTGAGCTTGCTCGAATCCATGGGCATGGCCTCAAAGACGGATCGGTTTACGCGGTCCGACGGCACTAATCTCCCGACTTCCTTGGGTGGAGTGCCAGCCAGCATGGATGAATTTAACCGCCTGGAACTGTACACCAAAATACAGAAGCCCCCCGAGGTCAAGTTCAAGGACCTCGAAGCAATTGTGACCGCGCGTATAGTTCGCGATCAGCTGAAGTTCAATTGGCGCACGGATTTTCTGAAGGTAACCAACGACACTGTGCTGGTTCCCATCACGATTCAGATCTCCAACGGCCAGCTCTCTTTCCAGTCGAAGGATGGAATTCATTCGGCTACGCTAAACATATTTGGACGCGTTAGCACGTTGACCGGGCGTGTAGTGCAGACTTTTGAAGATCCTGTCGCAAAAGATTTTCCAGATTCCTTGTTTCAGCAGTCGCTTAAATTGCAGTCGATCTATCAAAAGGCCATACCTCTCCGCCCGGGTTTGTATCGGCTGGACTTGGTCATCAAGGACGTTCAGAGTGGAAACGTCGGCGTAATCAACACCAGACTCGCCGTGCCGCGCTACGCAGACGACAAGCTGGATGCGAGCACGCTCATTCTCGCGGATCAACTTGAGCATGTTCCAGCCAAACAGATTGGCACGGGACAATTCGTTTTGGGCTCAACGAAAGTGCGGCCGCGCATCGAGAACGACTTCACGACTGCCGATCGTTTGGGAATCTATCTCCAGGTTTACAACCTCAAGCCGGATGAAGCGACGCACAAGTCCAATGCCACCTTCGAGTACACGGTGAAGAAAGGTGCTCAGCAGGTGCTGCAATTCAAGGAAACGTCTGCGGAGATGAAGCAGACTGGCGACCAGGTCACCATCGAGCGATGGCTTCCACTTGCCTCGCTTGTGCCTGGCAAATACACGATTGAGATTGATGCCAAGGACGGCATTTCCAATCAGTCGATTTCCAAGTCGGCTGATTTTACCGTACGGGGGCCACAGGAACCGACCAAGGCGGCAGCCAACACGGTTCCGGGGAGGTAGCTCGCAGTGATCAAAGGACAAGTCCGAGTCACGGGGGCTCTCGTCCTGGCCGCGGCGTTTTCGTTTATCGGAGCGTCTCCGGCGGTGGGGCAGTTGAAGTCTGTTCACGGAATCCTCTCGGGAGTGGTTCGAGACGCTGCTGGCACACCGCAAATGGGGGCCAGTGTGGAAATCATCCCGGAATTGGCTTCCTCTTTGGCGCCTCTGGACTTTTTCACCAACACGCAGGGAGTCTTCCGCGGCGAGCGCCTCTCTCCCGGTTTTTACACAGTGCGCGTCACGCTCGCGGGTTTTCTCCCTACTCTCGAAAAGCACATCCGCGTCAGCGCCAATCTCACCACTCTTGTCCGCATCCAGATGGAATCCATGTTCGCTTCCCTCGAGCAATTGCGGCGCGCTCCTTCTGCTGCCGCCTCCGAAGCAGACGATTGGAAGTGGGTGCTTCGCTCGGCGAGTTCGGTTCGCCCGGTGCTTCAGTGGGTTGAAGAGGATCCTCTAAACGCAGTCAATGTGGACTCGGACGCTGTTCCCGCAGAGCCGTCGCGCGGACGCCTGGAATTTACGGATGGTGCGCGAAGGCCCGGCTCGGTTTCGAATCTTCCCGCGAGCCCAGCTACTGCCTTTGCCTACGATCAGCGGCTGGGACAAACAAGCCGGCTTCTTCTTGCCGGTCTTATGAGCTACGAAGGTAATTCTCCAGCCGGAGGAATCGCAACGGTCTGGCTCCCCTCAGGTTCGCTCGGCGCGGGCCCCCACACGGCCGTAGTGCTGCGCGAATCGAAGCTGGGAGATGTGGGTCCGATGTTCCGCGGCGTCCGGATCGATCAAGGCGGCTCCATGGTTTTTGGAACTCGCGCCGTCCTTGAATACGGCGGAGAGTATGTTTTGGTGGGCCTTGGCCGGCCAGCCTCTTCCTTGCGTCCGCGCATGCAACTTGATGCGCGCATTTCCAGCGATTGGCAGGCATCTCTTATTTTTGCGTCCATGCCCACCGGTCCCGAACCGCTGGAAACAATGGACGGCGAGACTGGCAATGCTTTGGCGGCTGCGCTGAACGAACTCGATGCTTTCCCCGTCCTGATGTGGCGGGGCGGGCGTCCCGTGCTGGAGAGTGGTTTCCACGAAGAGATTGCAGTGGAACGAAAGCTGGGCTCGCGCGGAAAGTTGCAAGTTGCCGCGTTTCATGAAGACAATAGCCATATCGCGGTCTTTGGCCGAGGGAACAATCTTCCCGTTGCCGATTACTTCCAGGATGTATTTTCAAATGGTTTCTCTTACGACGGTGGTTCTTCAAGCAGTTGGGGCGCGCGCGCGGCGTACAAAGAGAAGATAGGCGAGGATGTAGAGCTAACCGCCCTTTATGCCTTTGCGGGGGCGCTTACTCCTTCGAGCGCTGCGGTCGGTCCGCTCCGGGAGTTATTTCGCACCGCCGGTCGTCAGTCCGTTGGAGTCAAAGTCTCCGAAAGGATGCCGCGATTCGGCTCCAGAGTGACGGTGGGCTATCAGTGGATCGGTGGAACAACGCTCACTCGTGTAGACAGCTTTGGCGATTCCCTTTTTGACATGGAGCCGTACTTCCATCTCGGGGTCCACCAGCGCCTGCCCAAGTTTGGTCCCGGACGCTGGGAGGCCAACGCCGAGTGCGATAACCTCTTCGCGCAGGGCTATGTTACCCTCAACACCCAAGATGGTCGTTTGACCCTGATGCCTGCTTTCCGCACGTTTCGAGGTGGTCTAAGCCTGCAATTTTAAGTGCAAATTGGGCTTCAGAAAGCTGTATGCGTCCTCCCAGAAAGTGGATTATCTGCGCTCCTTCCACCAAGAATTTCTGTAAGTTATTGATATATAGTGGGCTTCTTGGCAATATACGCTTCCAAAGAATGGACATCCGTTTGCACTTGAGAATTAGCGGCGGGGTGTCATCCTGCCTGGGCCTGCCATGAAGCAGAATCTGAAAGTGAGCCTCGGGGCCGTGGTGCTGGCACTTGCCACGCTGGCGGCCATGATTTTTGCTTGGCTGAACTTCGTCCAGAGATCGGAATTCGAGTCTCCCGATGATGGGGTCGTTTGGCTGGACACTCCCCAAGGTGTTCAGGCTCAACAAGTGGCTCAGAAATCGCCCGCCGCGCTTGCTGGGGTTCGCAATGGCGATCACCTTGTGGCCATCAACGGCGCTCCCGTCACCAGGCAGGTGCAAGTAACCAAGCGTTTGTGGCGCGCAGGCCTTTGGACTCAAGTGCGTTACAAGCTCTTGCGAAACGGCGAAACGTTTGAGACTCCCCTGGTAACTGCTCCGGCCGAGAAGCCTACCTCGATTGAGAACTATGAACGTATTGTCGGCCTGATTTATCTCTTTATCGGACTATTCATTTTCGTGCGCCGCTGGAACGCGCCTCGCGCAGTCCATTTCTACGTCTTTTGCCTTGTGTCGTTCATCTTCTATTCCTTCCATTACAGCGGGAAGCTGGATACGTTCGATTACGAGGTCTATTGGGTCAAAATTCTGGCGCAACTTCTAACGCCGGCTCTGTTGCTGCATTTCGCGCTAGTCTTCCCGGAACGCACGGAAGGCGCCACTCGATGGCTTTCCAAACTCAGCTTCGTCTATCTTCCGCCGCTTGCGATTTTTCTGGTCCATGTCAGCACCGCCTTGGGGGCTCTCGGTTTTGTGCCTTGGCTCGGTTCGCGCGTCCTTCTCGATAAAATTGCTTACAGCTATCTCGGCGCGTGTTTTCTGTTGGCCGGATTTGTTTTTTACCGCAATTACCGCGCGGCAACTCCCGGCGTCTTGCGGCAGCAATTGAAATGGCTTACTGCTGGAACCTTCGTCGGCACTGTCCCCTTCGCCGTTCTCTACATTGTGCCCTATGTCTTCGATGCGGCTTCCAAGCCCTGGATGAAGTTTTCGACAGTCAGCCTGGTGTTCATACCGCTATGCTTCGGCTACGCCATCATTCGTTACCGTTTGATGGATGTGGACATTATCTTCAAACGCGGCTTGGCCTATACGGCGGCAACGGCGGCCATTGCCACGATTTACTTCTTCTTTGTGGCGCTGATTCCTCAGATCTTTCATGCACAAGCGAACGGTCCCGTGGGCGGCATCATCGCCATCGTTATCGCCGCTTTGCTTTTCCAGCCCTTCCGCGAATGGATTCAAGCGCGTCTGGACCGTTTCTTCTATCGTGACCGCTTGGACTATCGCCGCACCCTGATCGAGTTCGGCCGCACGCTCACGAACGAAGTCCGGCTTGAGCCTATGCTTGGCTCGGTGATGGACCGCGTCTCGCAAACGCTCCTTGTCGACCGCCTGGCCATATTTGTGGAGGACGTTTCGAACCCCGGAAGTCTCCGCTTGGCGCGCTCGATGGGTGTGCGTCTCGCCGAGCCTCTCGATCTCAGTTTCCTCGGCCCGGCCCGGCCCGAGTTTGCGCGGGGGGCGCTGTTTTTTGAGTCGCCCCGCGCTTCTCGAGAGGTCAGCGAGTCCGTTCGCCGTACTCTCGAACAGCTCGACCTCAATTACTTCGTTCCCTGCCGAATTCGGGAGCACACGGTCGCTGTTTTGGGTCTCGGGAAGACGGTCGACGGCGACTATCTTTCCAGCGATGACGTCGAGCTTGTGGAAACCATTGCCGGCTACGTTGCCGTGGCTCTCGATAACGCACAGCTTTATACCTCTCTCGAGCAAAAGGCTCTCGAGATCGCCCGCCTCAAAGACTTCAGCGAAAACATTGTGGAATCCTTGAACGTCGGCGTTCTCGCCGTCGATTTGGAAGGCATCGTCGAATCCTGGAATACGCGCATGGAGCAGCTTTTCGGCGTGGCCCGGCAAGAAGCCGTTGGCCGGCAGCTCCGTTCCCTTCTCCCGGAAGAACTTGCCACGGAGATTGCCGCACGCGGGGACGAAGAACAGATCACGGGCATCTACAAACAGCGCCTGCACCATCAGGGCAAAGCGCTCACTTTGAACGTTTCCATCACTCCGCTCGTCAGCAAGTCCGCAGAGCGTATCGGGCGTCTTTTGCTCTTTGACGACGTTACCCAGCGCGAGCGGATGGCAGAGCAGATGTCGCAAACGGAGAAGCTAACGTCCCTTGGTCTCCTCGCCGCGGGCGTCGCCCACGAAGTAAATACGCCCCTGGCTGTCATTTCCAACTACATCCAGATGTTGGCAAAGCAGATGCCTGACGGCGATCCTCGGCAGTCGATTATCGAGAAGATCGTCAAGCAGACCTTTCGTGCCAGCGAAATCGTCAACAATCTTCTGAATTTTTCGCGCACGGGAGCCGCCGAGGCCGCGGACATCGACGTGAACCGCGTCGTGGAAGAAACCCTCTCACTCGTCTCTCATCCGCTCAAGACCTCGCACATTCAAGTTGTTAAGAATCTGGGAGAGACCTTGCCGGCGGTTCGTGGCTCCGCTAACAAGCTTCAACAGGTCTTTCTCAATCTTTTTCTGAACGCTCGCGACGCCATGCCTGGCGGAGGCCTGTTGGAAGTGCGTACGGGAGCACATAATGGCAGCGTCGAGATAGAAGTCGTTGATACCGGTGCGGGCATTCCGCGCGAACATATTCACCGCATCTTCGATCCCTTCTTCACCACCAAGCCCAACGGCCGCGGCACTGGCCTGGGCCTCTCTGTCAGCTACGGCATCATCAAGGAACACTCTGGGAAAATCGATGTCCGCTCGACTCCCGGCAAAGGAACTTCATTCCACGTGGAATTCCCCGCGGTCAGGAAGTCGGTTCATGTCTAAGGGCTCGATACTGGTTGTTGACGATGAATCAGAAATACGCGAAGGCCTCGAATTGCTCCTCACGAGTGAAGGCTACGGCGTTTCTAGCGCGGAGACCGGCGAGTCCGGCCTCGCCAAGCTGGAAGAGCATCCCTATGATTTGCTTCTGCTGGACGTCAGTCTGCCAGACCGCAATGGCCTGGAGCTGCTTAGGGAAATTCACCGGCGCGATCCCCAACTCTCTGTCGTACTAATCACCGCCTATGGGTCGATCGAAATGGCGCGCGCCGCCTTCAAGGGTGGGGCGCTCGACTACATCACCAAGCCATGGTCCAATGACGAGCTTCTGGCGCAAGTGGCGCAAGCCGTCGAGTCGCGCCGCCTCCGGGAAGAAAACGTCCAGCTCAAGCGCGCGCTCAAACAGCGCTTCAATTTTCCCAACATCATCGGCAAGAGCGAAAAGATGCTGACGCTTTTCGATCTGGTCACTCAGGTGGCTCCCTCGCGCTCCACCGTTCTGATTAGCGGGGAGAGCGGCACCGGCAAAGAGCTCATCGCCAAAGCCATACACTCGGCTTCTCCACGCGCTGACAAGGCCTTCGTGCCGGTTAACACCGGTTCTATACCCGTGGACCTGCTCGAATCGCAGCTTTTCGGCCACGTGAAGGGGGCTTTTACCAGTGCCATCGCTTCCAAGAAAGGTCTCTTCGAAGTTGCCGACCAAGGCACCATATTCTTCGACGAAATTGCGACTATCAGTCCCGAAACGCAAGCTAAGCTGCTCCGTGTCATTCAGGAACGCGAGTTCATGCGCCTCGGTGGCACGGAGCAAATCAAGGTGGACGTGCGCATTGTCGCCGCTTCCAACGTCGATCTACTCACACTTGTGCGTGAAGGCCGTTTTCGTGAGGACCTTTACCACCGCTTGAACGTCATCCACCTCCGGCTTCCTCCGCTGCGCGATCGCCGAGAGGATGTGCCTGCCCTGCTCGCCCATTTCCTTGAGCGCTATTGCCTTGAGAACGCCAAGCCCATGCGACTCTTTACGGCCGGCGCCATGAAGCTGCTCATGGATTACGACTGGCCGGGCAATGTCCGCGAACTGGAAAATGTCGTCGAACGCGCCGTCGTGCTCTCCACGCAGGAGCGCGTCGATGTCGATCTGCTTCCCGAAAGCATACGCAGCAAGGAAATCGTCCGCGGTGTCCGGCTGCAGCTCTCGGAATTTCTGCCTCCGCTGCCTGGGGAACCTGGTTCTCGTTCCGCCGCCGATCACCCGCAACCTTCTCTCTTCCAAATCATGGACGAGATCGAGCGCCGCATCATCATGGACATGCTCGAACGCACCGGATGGAATCAGACGGAGGCGGCCGAGCGATTTATGATTCCCCTTTCAACTTTGAATCAAAAGATCAAGCGCCTGGGAATCGACGTCCGCCGCCGCGGTCGCGCCGACGAAACGCTCTCCGCATCCATAGGCAAGTAGCACTCTCTTTTACTGGATGCTGGCCGCGTGCTCACGCAGCCCTTCCAGACTTTCATCTTGCATCTGAGAGTTTGTCTATGCAAAGTATCGCGGGATGATTCTTCGCCTTTCCAGTTCTACGGGGCGCGGTTTTCTTGTCTTTCTTGCGGTCGTGCTCGCCGCCGCTCTCTCTTACTCCGGCATCCGCAACGCCTTTGCCGTGCATGATGCAGGGCTGCATACGCCTCAAGGGTATGAACGCGCCACGCAACTCGAGCCGGATGATGCGCGCAACTGGTATCTCCTCGCCCGCTATTGGCAATACAACCTGGAAGATCCGGATGCCCAGCGTGCCATTCGCGCCTACCAAACCGCCTTGACTTTGAATCCCCTTTCAGCCGACACGTGGCTCGATCTGGGGACGCAATACGAATCGGAAGGTGATCTCGCGGACACTCAGAATGCATTTCTTCAGGCTAAACACGTCTACCCGCTTTCCCCGGAGGTTTCCTGGCGCTACGGAAATTTTCTGCTTCGAAAGGGCGAATTCGATGCCGCATTTGCAGAGATCAAGCGTGCCGTAGAAGTCGACCCGAAACGCGGAGCGGCAGCTTTTCTACTCTGCAAACGTGTCGTGCCAGATGTTAACGCTGTCTTGGACCGCGTGTTGCCAAACTCTAAGGATGCTTATTTGAGCGTGCTTTCCGCGCTTACAGAGCAGCAACAAACAGACCAAGCCCTCGTCGTGTGGTCTCGGCTCGCGACTCTACATCCGCGCTTCCCTCTGCGCGAATCATTTTCTCTTCTCGAAATCCTCATTCATAAGCGGCAGATGGTGCAGGCCCAGCACGTATGGGATCAGGCTGTGGCTATAGCCGGCGTCGCGCGACCTTCGGATCCTCCCAATTCCCTCGTGTGGGACGGCGGCTTCGAATTAAACATCAGCGGCGGGGGATTCGCCTGGCGCTACCCTGTTTTCACCGGTGGTGTGCAGGTCACTCTCGATTCGAAAGTAAAGCACTCGGGAAGCCATTCCCTCCGTCTGACGTTCAATGGTTTGAGCAACGTAGATTTCAGCGATGTCTGTCAATACGTCCCCGTTCAGCCTTCCACCGCCTACAGATTTTCCGCATGGGTTCGGACGCGCGACCTTTCCACCGATCAAGGCGTCCGATTTGCTCTCCACTCCATCAGTGATTCGGTCAATTCCATTTCCCGGACGGATGGCTTTCGCGGCAACCAGCCGTGGACGCAAATCAGCCTGCCTTGGAACTCAGAAAAGGACGTCAGTGAGCTGCAACTGTGCTTGACTCGTCTTCCGAGCGCGAAGTTTGATAGCAAGATTCACGGCTCCGCGTGGATCGATGATGTTGCTTTAGTGCCGGAATCCGCGGAAAGCTCGAAGCAATGAAGCCCTTCCGGATTGGCATCTGTGCGCTCGTGGTTTTTGGGGTAGCCTCGCATGGCGCTGTCGAGGATTGGGCCCGCGCTGTCCTGGAATTCGGAGCGGGATTGCTATTTCTCGCCTGGGCCGTCCGCGCCTTTTTTGCACGAGAGCTTCAGCTCATCCTCTCTCCGTTGTTATTGCCGCTTGTCGCTCTTTTGCTGCTCGGTGCTGGCCAGTGGGTCTTTCATGGCACGGCTTCGTCCTACAGTACACGCATGGAGCTACAGCTTCTTCTCGCTGATATCCTCATTCTCTTCCTGGCTGCACAGGCATTCCGAACGCTTGAAGACTGGCGTGGCTTTGTCTGGTTTGGGATGAGTTTTGGATTTGTGGTAGCTTTCTTTGCCATCTTGCAGCACCTCACGTTCAACGGAAAGCTTTATTGGTTTCGCGAAATGCATTATGGAGGTATCCCCTTTGGCCCGTACGCCAATCGCAATCATTTCGCGGGATTCGCAGAACTCGTTATTCCTCTCTCGCTGGTGCCTCTGGCTCTGGGCAAAGTCCGCCGCGAACGCTGGTTTCTGGTCAGTCTCTTTGCCGTGGTGCCCATTGCGGCCTTATTTCTCTCAGCGTCGCGCGGTGGCATCGTCAGTTTCGCCGTGCAAGTCGGTGTCGTGGCCATCTGGCTCATCCTTCGCCGCACGGCCGGAAAACATTTGCTCTCAGGGGGAGCTGTTCTCCTGTTGGCATTTCTCATGGTCTCCTGGCTGGGTGTTCAGCAGCTCGTCGAGCGGTTTTCTACCCTTCGGTCTCTGGAGATGACCGAAGGGAAGCGCGCTGCCATGAGGGCTGACACTTGGCGGATTTTCCTGGACCACCCGTGGAAGGGTACGGGTCTCGGCACTCTACAGCTTGTTTTTCCAGCTTACGAAACGCTTTATGATGGAAAGATCGTTAATCACACCCACAATGACTACCTGGAAGGTCTTGCTGAGACAGGCATTGCAGGGGGATTGTGCTGCGCCTGGTTTCTGGGCGTCTTGCTTCTTGATACCCTGCGTCGCCTGTCTCGGCTCGATGTAGCCTTTTCTTCTGCTCTCCAACTCTCGGGCCTCGTGGCTTGTTTCGGTTTCCTGGCACACAGCCTTGTCGATTTTAATTTGCACATTCCCGCAAACGCTCTTCTTTTCTTTCTGATGGCAAACTTGGCGACAAGCGAGATTCAGCCGCCAGCGCCTAAAATCCCGGACTCGGAACGCACCCACCGTGGGCCACGAAAACCATGATGGACTTCGTCTTTCTGTCTGTATAATCAATCCCGGGGGTCATCTATTCTCATGCAGCCAGCGAGACTGGGTGCGGGGACGTGGTTTTGTGTCTCCATCGCCCTGCTCGGGTTAGTGGTTCTGGCGCCGCCCAGCCGCGCGCAGGCCGTTCTCGAGACACCACAACAAACTAACGATCGCATTCGCGAGCTATCTGCCGCTGCGCGCCGGGCCCCGCACGATTACGTAATTGGAAATGGTGACTTGCTCTCTATCGAAGTATTCGACGTGAAGGAGCTGAGTCGCGAGGCGCGTGTGAGCCAAACCGGTACCATCGGCATCCCGCTCGTGCCCCTCCGCTTGCATGTCTCCGGGCTCACCGAAATCCAGGCAGAACAGAAGATTGCCGAGGTGTTGGAGGCAGACGGTTTAGTTTCACATCCCGAGGTAAGCGTTACCGTCAGGGAAAGAAAAAGCAAGCCTATTACGGTTGTTGGGGCCGTCGCTCATCCGCTGGTCTACCAGGCTGACCGCGAGGTCACGCTTCTCGAAGTTCTTGCCGAAGCTGGCGGCCTCTCCAATGATGCCGGCGACCAAGTCATTATCACGCGGCCCGTTCCACAGATGACTTTCGAGGATTCGGAGTCTCCGGCGATCAGCCCGGGGAATGCCGCTCCTGCGAACTCTCAACCCGGGAAGCGGGGCTCAGCGCCCGCAGCCACTTCCGCCCCTTCGCTCCCTGCATCAGCCAACGGCGCGGTCGCGGAGCCTCCAGAACTGCCGGACCAGAGCCATTCGTTGGAGAAATCTATCAACGCCTCAGGTGTTCCCTCGGCCTCTCCCGCTACGGATACGATCACCGTCAATTTGTATCAACTAATGGAGTCCGGGAATATCAAGAATAATATTCTCTTGCAGGCGGGAGATGTTGTAACCGTCCCGCATGCCGGAATCGTATACGTTTTGGGCGCCGTCGGCAGACCCGGCGGTTTTGTTCTAACCAATGACCGCGAGCAATTGAACACTCTGAAAATTCTTGCGTTGGCCGGCGGCTTTACCCGCACCGCGAAGACAGACCATGCTGTCGTCATTCGTAAGGATGCCCAGGGACAGCAACACGAAACGCAAATCGATCTGAAGAAAATTCTGGAGCGCAAAGCTGAGGATGTGCAGCTCCAGCCCAGCGACATCCTTTACGTACCCGAGAGTGGAGCCAAGCAAGCTATTTTGAGGTCCCTGGAGTTTGGCATCGCCCTTGGTTCAGCCGTTGCCCTTTACCGGCTTGCGTATCACTGACACATGCCTGAAGATAACAAACTCGTTCCTCGGGAAAACGGCGCTAACGGTGCCATTGAGCTGATTCCACCTTCCCCCCCTCTTCCGGCCTGGGATCTTTCGCCGCGTGAACCGCACTTATACGATTACCTGCTGATCCTCCGCAAGCACCAATGGCTTATTCTTTCATTCTTGCTGGCCGTCGTTACGATCGTCGCCATCGCCACTTTCCGCATGCAACCCGTCTATGTGGCCACCGCCCGCATCGAAATCGACCGCGAAAATGCCAGCATTCTTCCTTTTCAAGGCATGGATCCTTACGGCTACATGATGGATCTCGATAACTATATCGAGACGCAGTCGAAAATCCTGACAAGTGAAACTTTGGCACTGCAAACTATCCGCGGCAGCGGTCTCGGTGCCCGGCCGGAGTATGCCTCTCCTGCGGGACCTTCGGAGGCTCTCGCCACCGGCAGCCTGGAAAACCAGAAGCGCCCCCCCGAACTCGGCGCTTTTCTTGGCAGCCTCAGCGTGAAGCGCGTTCCCAACAGCCAGCTCATGGATGTCAGCTTTGAGTCCACGGATCCGCAGTTCGCCGCCCGCGTCGTCAACGAACACATCAAAAATTTCCAGGAGCAAAACATTCGCAGCCGGTATGATGAAACGACCCGCGCCACCACCTGGCTACGCGATGAACTCGACGAGCTCAAAATAAAGGTTCAGGAATCTGAAGACAAGCGCATCGCCTACGAAAGAAAAAACCAGATTTGGACGCTCGACGACAAACAAAATATCACCACGCAACGCCTTGCCGACCTCAATAAGGAATTAACAGAAGCTCAATCTGAGCGTATGCGCAAGGAAGCGCTCTTCCAGTTCGCCAAAGCTGGCGACGTCTCCGAGGTGCCCCAACTTCGCGACAGCCCCAGCTTGCAGGGTCTCATCCAGAAACGCCAGGCTACCGCGGAGGAATATAACGAAGCTCTAAGTCAGTACGGCCCTAATTTCCCCAAGGTGCTGCGCCTACAGGCGCAATTGAAAGATCTCGATCAGCTCATCCAGAAGGAAAATGTCAACACTCTTAACCGCATCGAAACCGATTATCGCGAAGCCAGACAGCGCGAACTCTTGCTTTCCCAGGCTCTCGATCAGCAAAAAGGACAGGCCAACGAGATGGCCGAACGGCTTGTCGAATACAACATCATCAAACGCGAGGCGGAAGCCAACAAGGCCCTCTATGATGGTTTGACCACCAAGCTCAAGGAAGTAGGGATTTCCGCCGCTTTGCAGTCTTCCAACATCCGCGTGGTCGATCCGGCCATGATCCCCGCCTCTCCTGCGCGTCCCGCCAAAGCCAGGAACATTGCTCTGGCTTTCCTTGTCGGTCTTGTCGGAGGCATTGGCCTTGCCCTTATGCGGGAGTACCTCGATAACACCGTTAAAACGCCCGACGACATTGAGACTTTGGCGCGCTTGCCTTCCTTGGCTGTAGTGCCGCAGTTTGCCGCCCTCAACGGGAACGGCGCTCGCAAGAGGCTTTTGTCAGGCATCGCCACCAACGGTCATGAGAAACGAATTGAACTCGTGGCCCAGCACCTGCCGAATTCCCAAATGTCCGAAGCGTTCCGTGCGCTCCGCACTTCGCTTCTGCTTTCACAGCCTGGCCGGCCTCCGCAAGTCATCCTTGTAACCAGCGCGCTACCCCGTGAAGGCAAGACCACCGCAGCGGCTAATTTGGCCGTCACACTGGCGCAGCTTGGAGACCGCACCGTGCTTGTCGACGCCGACCTGCGCAAGCCCGGCGTTGGCCGCTTACTCAATCTGGGGAGCGGCAAATACGCCGGTCTCAGTTCTTACCTTGCCGGCGTTTCGACACTTGCTCTTGTTACCGTACCGCACCCCGCGATTCCCAATCTTGCCGCGATTCCCACCGGCCCTCTTCCTCCCAATCCCGCGGACTTGTTGTCTTCCAACAAATTGTCGGAAGCTATCGCCGAATTGCGCTCCAATTTCAAGTTCGTTGTAATCGACTCGCCTCCCGTCATGGCCGCCACCGACGCCGTCATCCTCTCCGTGCAGACGGATGGCGTCCTACTTGTTGTGCGTAGCGGCGAAACCCCTAAGGAAGCTTTCACGCGCACGCGTGATTTGCTCGCGAGCGTGAAGTGTCACATCCTCGGTGTCGTGCTGAATGCAGTGGATTCCACCGCCCCAGACTATTATTATTCTTACCGGTACTATCCCTACTCTTATGGCTACGGCCCTCAAGAAGCCGGGGATATTCCGCACGACCCGGATGAACATCCGGAAACTGTCTCCGAAAGCTCCCTTCGCGATCGCGACGACAACCAGGCCTTGTAAGGAGGCACTTTGCGTTATTTAATCACCGGCGGCGCCGGTTTCATTGGTTCTCATTTAACTGAGCGGCTGCTCGCTCGCGGCGATCGCGTCGTCTTGCTGGATAACCTTTCCACCGGAAGCATGGACAACATCCGTCATCTCAAGTCTTCCCGCCAGATGGAATATCACCTGGACACCATTGAAAATCTCCAGTTGCTCGCTGAGCTCGTCGACGATGCCGACATCATCGTCCATCTTGCCGCTGCCGTTGGCGTCAAACTCATCGTGGAAAGCCCCGTGCGCACCATCGAAACGAATGTCAACGGAACTCAACGGATTCTCGAAGCCGCCTGCAAGAAGCGCAAGCTGGTGCTCACGGCCTCCACTTCCGAGGTCTATGGAAAGAACACCAATGTGCCTTTCCATGAGGATGCCGACCTCGTCCTTGGACCCACCACCAAAGGCCGCTGGAGCTACGCAGCCTCCAAGGCCCTCGATGAATTTCTCGCGCTGTCCTACTGGAAGGAGAAAAAACTTCCTGTTATCGTGGTCCGCTTATTCAACACGGTAGGTCCGCGGCAGACCGGGCGTTACGGCATGGTCTTGCCGAATTTCGTCAAGCAAGCATTGGACAACGAGCCCATCCGCGTGTTCGGTAGCGGTAAACAGTCCCGCTGCTTCTGCGACGTCCGCGACACCGTCGAAGGCCTCATCCGCCTGATGGACACCGATCGCTCTATCGGCGAGGTCGTCAACGTTGGCAACACCGAAGAGATCACTATCGAAGGCCTCGCAAAACTGGTCAAAGAGCGCACCAGCAGCTCTTCTCCCATCGAATTTGTCCCGTACGATCAGGCCTACGAACCCGGCTTCGAGGACATGATGCGCCGCGTCCCTTGTGTCGATAAGCTGCACGCCCTCACCGGCTTCCGTCCGCAAACCTCGCTCAACGAAATCATCGACGGCGTAACCGCTTTCTTCCGCCAAAAGGAAGAAGCCCTCACTCCGCGCGCCGCCACAACCACCGCGGTCTGATTCATACTTTTTGTTAGATTTTGGTAGCGCACATCACATTTGCCACGAATTGTCCGTTACCATAGCTTCTATGGCGATTTTGACGGCGGGGCCTCGAATTTCTCGTCCGCAATCGGTTCGTTCTGCTGAACCTCCACGACTTTGAAGGAGACTTTCGTTCCCCAGGCGCCGCCGGGGCTGGCCCATCGGACCACGAACGGCATTTTTACGCCGCCCATTTCGCGGTAGTCGTCGAAATCCGCTCGTATCTGAAACCCTCCGAAGATGGTTTGTTCTTCGATGTGTCGGCGCAGAAGTAAGCCGCTCTGCACATCAAAGAAGAATTCTTCGCTCGTCCCTTCGGGGGATGTCCCGCTCACAACGTAGGTCGCATGTTCCCCAATGTTCTCTATGCCCTTAACCCTCGCATTCGAATACTGGCTCTTTATCCGGCTGCCCTGGTAGCTCTCCGAATCCCGCATGATGGAATTGCGTTGCGGCGTGTTCAGAATGCCCCAGTAGGACTTCTCAGAGTCTTGCGCCCAGGCGTGCTTTCCATTGAAGCCAACCCAAAGGCTGTAAGTGGGCGATCCCCAGACGAACAGCACTTTTCCAGGCGCCTTCTGGTACAACACTGACTTTGATTCAGAGTTCTCGCCATTTAGCGCTTCCGTTCTTATCATCCGGCTTTTCACTCCATCAAGCGCGGCCTGTCCGCCGAGCGCCTGCACATAATGGTCGAGCACCTCCGCAACGCTTGGGAGCGGAACGGCAGCCGGTTTTTCGGTGGCTGCCGTCTCCGCTCCAGTCTTCCTCGACGGGGGAGGGGCAATGGGCGCTAATGAAACAGGATCCGTGTGGCCCTGATGACACGTAAAACAGTTCACCTTGTTTTCCCCATGGAACGCCTCCTCGTTGATCTGGCGCACCATGCGGATCATTTCCCTTGCTCGAAGCTTCTCTTTCGTCACGTCCTTGCTAAAATCTTGCCGGTGGCAATAGTCACAATCCACGTTCAGCGAACTGGCGATAAACGACATTGCTCCTTGCAGGTCCTTGGCTCGCATTCCCTTGAGCGCCTGAATGTTCTTAAAAACAGTCTCGGCTGCCTGGTCCTCGCGCGATGCCGCTAGGGCTGTCTGCGCGGCAGAATCCTGGCAAGGAAGCATTAAGGTTGCGAGTAAGATGAAGGGCATCGTCCGCGTCGCCCCGGATATCAGCCAAACATTTTGTTGATTCATTCGAGTACTCTCCCGTCTTATTCGCCGTCTGGAACGCGCGCGATCCTGTTTCTTGCTCCTCCCGCGCACTCTCACAACTAGCTGTTGAATTACAAGAACTCAACAAATTTGGGGCGAAGCGCTCTCCGGCGGGGGCCAAGCGGACCAGGGAAAGGCCCGCTGGCACTTGAAATGGAGTGGTTACCGTTCTACAAAAACTGCCCAAGTGGTTGGAGCAACTTTTCGCGGTAATTTCGGCTGAGCGTCAATTCCGTCCCGTCGATCAGCTTGACGGCATAATCCCCATGAAATATCGGCTGCAATTCCCGGATTCGATTGAGATTTACTAGCGATGATCGATGAATTCGCAGAAATATTGCCGGGTCCAGCCGTTTTTCCAGGGATTGCAGCGTCTCGCGGATCAAGTGAGCTTCCCGCCCGGCGTGGACCCGCACATAGTTGTCAGCCGCTTCTATCCAGTCAATCTCTTCGATCCTAAGAAACACAATTCGTCCCGCCGATTTGATCACCAACCGCGTTAACCGGTCCTTTTTCGCTTGCAAGTCTTCGATCAATCCGGCCAGTCGCTCGTTCAGTGCGCCCCCGCGCAAACGCCCAATCTCCTCTTTGGCTCGTCTGAGCGCAGCCGCGAAGCGCTCTCGGTCGAATGACTTGAGCAGATAGTCGAGCGCATGCACTTCAAACGCCTTCACGGCGTAGCGATCGTAGGCTGTCACGAAGATAATCACCGGCATTCGCTCGCTGCATATCGCGTCGACCACGCCGAACCCATCCACTTCCGGCATCTGCACGTCGAGAAAAACCAAATCGGGTTTGCACTCTTCGATGGCCGCGATGGCTTGCCGCCCATCGGCGCATTCTCCGATCACGTCAACCTCGTGATCACCGCAGAGAAGAGAGCTTATCCGCTCGCGGCCCAGAGGTTCGTCATCGACTATCAGTGTCCGGATCTTCACTTGGAGTCTCGCGTCTCGTTTTTTCCGCCGTGTTCTCAACCATAAACTGAAATGGCAGACCAAGCGTGACAATCAATCCGCCTTGCTCGCCATTTTGTAATACAAAGCGGTGTGCCGCGCCGTAGAACCGTTCCAGTCTCGCCCGCGTGCTCGAAATGCCCACACCCTTTTTGGGATTCGCGCCGGCAATCCCTGGACCATTATCTTTCACCACCAGAACGAGCATGCCATCCTTGCGCTCTGCACTGACCTCGATGCGTCCAGGCGCGGAGCGTGGAGCGATCCCGTACCGAATCGCGTTTTCGACCAGCGGTTGCAGAATCAGGTACGGCGTGCGCGCATCGAGCGTTTCCGGCGCGATTTGCATTCGAACTTCTAGCCTGTCCGCAAAACGCATTCGCTCGATGTCCAGATAACGTTCCAGGAATTCCAGCTCTTTCGCCAACCGCACCTCCTGAACGCCGATATTCTCAAGCGTAAGCCGCAACAAGTCGCTCAGCCGTGCGATCATCCGGTCTGCTATTTCTGGGTCCTTATGTACCAGAGTCGAGATGGCGTTCAGCGTGTTGAACAGAAAATGGGGGTGAAGTTGCATCCGCAGTGCTTGCAGTTGTGCTTGTGCCAGTTGGGCGGAAAGCTGCGCCGTACGCACCTCTCCCTCTCGATACCGCGAATAATAGAGATAACCCTGCGTCGCAGCGACGACGATCCAATAGGTCGCCAGATTTTGATGAAACACGTAGACCAGCCTGACACTCTGAGAAAATCCCAAAACCTGATGCCTCAGAAAATTGTTCGCCCACCATTCCGCTAGCGCGAATCCCGCGCTGGCGCCAAGATGAATCACAACGCTTCGCGCCCAATGCGATCGCTCCAGTGGAACCTTTCTCGCCACCCACACAATGCCCAGAGAAAGCACTCCCCACAGGTACCACTCCATCAAATTCATCTTTAGGATGAGCCCGACGGGAGCCCGTCCTCCCGAACTCCTGTAATTGAGATAGGTCTGGCTCGCGAAAAACAAAGCTACGAATGTCCAGCCCAGCAAGGCCAGCAGCCACCGAGTCCAGCGTCGTTCCAGCATGTCTTTGATTCTTTACCTTCTATATGATTCCGGGGTTTCGTTCCAGTGGTTGGATTGCTTTTCCCTCCGGCCCGCTCGCCAGGCAGGCACATCGCTTTCTGCTACTTCGTCCCTGTTGGACAAGACGTTTTCACCCCAGTATCGTCTTAACCTTTAGCTAAATTGAGCCGGCTGCGCAGCGCTTCCCAATCTTAAGTTGAGGGGAACAATTCTTTGCCGCATGCGTATTCATGGTTGCCAGCGAAACTCACCCAAAGGATAAGGTCTGCGAAATGAACACCGTCGCCTCGCTCGACACCGCGTTTCGCGATTTTAAGTACGCCCTCCGCACCCTCGCCCGCACTCCCGGTTTCACCATCATCGCCATCCTGACCCTTGCCCTCGGCATCGGAGCAAATACCGCCATTTTCACTCTTCTCGATCAAGTCCTCCTGCGCCTCCTGCCGGTCAAGAACCCGCAGGAACTCGTCCTCCTCACCATGCGCGGCCGTCATTACGGCAGCAATTGGGGCGGCAATGCCATCTCCCACCCCATGTTCCGGGATTTTCGGGCTCAGAATGAAGTCTTCTCCGATATGTTTTGCCGCTTTCCTTTTTCGGCCAGTCTTTCTTTTGGCGGCCAAGCCGAACGCGTTAATTTGGAACTGGTTTCCGGTACCTACTTCTCCACTCTTGGCCTCAATCCCTATTTGGGCCGCGTATTCACCGTCGAGGACGACCGCGTTCCCGACGCGTACCCCTATATCGTCCTGAACTACGACTATTGGAAGACTCGCTTCTCCAGCGACCCCGCAATTGTCGGCAAGACCCTGACCATCAACAACAACAACATGACCGTCGTCGGCGTCCTTCAACCAGGTTTTGATGGCGTCGAGCTCGGCCGCTCTCCGAAACTTTTTGTCCCCATCATGATGGAGAAAGAGATTCTCGTCGGGGTTCGGGATGACATGCTGAAAGAGCGCCGCAACCGCTGGGTCAATGCATTCGGCCGCTTGAAGCCCGGCATCACCCACGAGAAAGCCCAGGCTTCGCTCCAGCCCATCATGCATTCGATGCTCGAGATGGAGGTAAAGGAGAAAGCCTTCGCTCACTCATCGCCCTACGACCGCGAGCAATTTCTAAAATGTTGGATCCAGATTTTGCCCGGATCGCAGGGGAGGTCCTATACGCGGCAAACTCTCTCCACGCCTCTCTGGGTTCTCATGGCTACCACAGGTCTGGTGCTCCTCATCGCCTGCGCCAATCTCGCGAATCTTCTTTTGGTCCGCGGAACAGCCAGAAAGAAAGAAATGGCTATTCGCTTGGCGATGGGCGCCACTCGCGGCCGTATTGTTTCGCAGCTCTTAATCGAAAGTCTTTCTCTCGCGACGATGGGAGCTCTCGCCGGACTCGCCCTCGCTTATTGGGCGGACAAGGCTCTTCTGGCCACCTATCTGCCGTCGGATTCGGGCGGCTTGCGCATCTCCACCTCGCCCGACCTGCGCATACTCCTATTCACACTCGCCGTCACGGTCGCCACGGGCGTTTTCTTCGGCCTCATGCCTGCTCTTCAGACTACGAAACCCAACGTCGCCGTCACTCTAAAGGATGAAGCTGCCGCCGTCGTTGGCGGCGGCCACAGTGCTCTGCGCAAAACTCTGGTCATCGCTCAGGTCACGTTGTCTCTCTTGCTTTTGATTGGTGCGGGACTTTTTGTTCGCAGTCTCGGAAACCTGCGCAATCTTGGCCCCGGTTTTCCTGCACAAAATCTCATCGGCTTCGAAATAGACCCTTCGTACGGCGGTTACAGCGTCGAACGCATGAAAGTCTTCTATCCTCAACTCTCGGAGTCCCTCGCTTCCATCCCCGGCGTTCAATCCGTGGGCCTGGCTTCCATGCGCATCCTTGAAGACAACGAATGGGACAGCAGCATGACCGTCGAAGGCTTCAGCCCCGCTAAGCCCGAAGATCGTCCCGAGCCCTTCATGAATTCGATTGGTCCCAATTACTTTGCCACCATGGGTATTCCCATCGTTGCTGGCCGTGACTTTCGCCCCACAGATAATCGCGAAATAAAGCACCGTCCTGAAGAGCCTCCGGATCGGGGTTGGGTACCCACCACCGTGATGATCAACGAGACCTTTGCCAAGAAATACTTCCCCGGGCGCAATCCGATCGGGCTTCACGCAGGTTTCGGTTCCGATCCTGGAACGCCTACCGATATGGAGATCATCGGCGTCGTGAAAGACGTCAAGTACACCAGCCTACGCGACGAAATCCCTCCGCAGGCTTTTGTACCTTATCTTGCGGAGCGCTACGTCGGCGGCATGGTCGTTTACGTCCGCACCATCGGAGATCCCAATCAACTGATGACCGCTATCCGCTCAAAGGTCCGCGACATGGATTCCAATCTTCCTGTCTACGCCATGCGCACCACCGAAGTACAAATCAACAATTCTCTCGCCACCGAGCGCATGATCGCCAGCCTCTCCGCCGTCTTCGGTTTTCTGGCCACTCTTCTCGCCGTCATCGGTCTCTACGGTGTCATGGCTTACACCGTTGCGCAGCGCACCCGCGAAGTCGGCATTCGCATGGCTCTTGGTGCTGCCCAAGGCAATGTCATTTGGATGGTCATGCGTGAGGTGCTCTTGCTCATCGCCATCGGCGTCGCTGCTGGCGTGCCCGCCTCCTTGGCCCTCACCAAACTCGTCAAAAGCCAGCTTTTTGGCCTCACCCCCCACGATCCTGCGACGCTTGCTCTCGCCACGATCTCCCTTGCGTTCGTCGCCTGCGCCGCCGGCTACATCCCCGCCTGGCGCGCCAGCCGCCTCGACCCCATGAAGGCTCTGCGTTACGAATGACCGCGTATTGCTCACGCGTTTTCGCGGCGGCCCAAGCTTACATCTTCTTCCAGTCGCCCGATTGTTCAAACGTGTGTGCCGCCTTATAGATCGTCGATTCGCTCCAGTGCTTCGCGATCAGCATCAGCGCCGTCGGCAGACCGTCGATCATCCCGCACGGCATACTCATCGCAGGATGATGAGTCACGTCAAACGGACACGTATTTCCAATCATCTCGGTCGCTCGCTGAAAGTACTCCTCTCGTGTCGCATCTGGTGGAGGTATCGGCTGTGCCTTCATCGGCAGCGTTGGCATCAGCAACAAATCGTACTCGTGCAACACTGCATCGTATGCCTCCCTCAACCGGCGGCTCACGTTCATTGCTTTCCCGTAGTAGTGCGTGCCGTGATACTTCCGCACGTACGCGCCAAACGTCGTCCAGACCTTGGTCGTCTCGGACAACTCATTTCCTCGCAACTGCCAGCCGTGCAGCTTGTCGATCATGCCCGTTACGTAAAGATCTTGCCGTGAGAGTCCGTAGCCGTCCCCAAACATCATCGTCTGCGCAATGCCTTCCACTCCGATCGGCGTCCATATTGCCGCCCCGGCCAGATGCAGCGGGATGGACACTTCCTCCACCGTTGCGCCAAGTTTTCGGAACGTCTCCGCGCCCTGCCATACCTTCTCATCCACCTCTTTCTCCGATTCCGGCCTCCCAAATCCCTCCTTCACCAACGCGATCTTCATGCCTTTCACGCCCGCGCCCAGCACCTCTGTATATTTCGCCACCTTTGGCGAGAGCTGCCGCGGGTCGTACCCATCCGGCCCCGCGATTACTTCCAGCATCAGCGCGTTGTCTGCCACGGTTGCGGTCATCGGCCCGGTGTGGTCAAGAAAAATCTCGATCGGCATGGTCCCCGTATAAGGCACCAACCCGTGCGTCGGCTTCATGCCATATACTCCGCACCAACACGCGGGTATGCGAATTGACCCGCCCTGGTCTCCGCCCAGCGCCATGTCCGCTTCGCCTAATGCCACCACCACTCCCGACCCCGATGACGATCCGCCCGCCGAGTAGCCCATCTTGTAGGGATTGTGCACCGGTCCCTTAGCGCCTGTGTGGCTCCCGCCGGAAAGACAGTACGACTCGCAATGTGTCTTGCCGACGATCTCTGCGCCCGCATCCAGCAGGCGTGTAACAACCGTTGCGTCGATCTCTGGAACATATCCTTCCAAGATCGAGTTGCCGTTCATCATCGGAACTCCCGCGACCATCGTGTTGTCCTTAATCGCGATTTTCTTCCCTTTCAGCGGCCCCGCATCCGCCCCCTCAATCGATGTCTTCACATACCAGGCGTTATGCCTGTTCTCTTCGGCCGCAGGGAATCTCCCCGGCGTCCGCGGATACTTCACCTTCGGCAAGCAGTCCGGCATGGCATCCACCAGGTTGTACGCCTGCACGCTTGCTCTCATTAGTCCAATGTACGACTGCACATCCTCATCCGTAAGCGACAGCCCAGTCTCGGCTGCTGCCGTTTGAACTTGTTCGGGTGTAGGCAGCTGAACAGCCATTTATTTTTTCCTCCAACAAGCGAAACCAAACGTGGCCCTCTCATGGGGCCGGCGCCGCGGCAGTATACAAGAATCGCGCGAGTGCAGCAGCTCGCTGGCCTTGCATCGGCCTCGCATTGCTCTCCGCCCTCAGACTGATTACAATTTCGGAGTCATGCTTTGCCAACCGTCTCGGGCTGTGGCTACCATTCTGGGGATTTGCTGCGTCGCTTTCACCAATACTTCGTGCAGGCAACGTCCCTCAGCAGGCGCTCCCCCCTCCCTGGCTTCATCGTCTGCGCAGCGCCCCGCTATGATCCCGGACCAAGCCAACACTGCAACGTGGCAGAATGCCTGGACGAATCTCGTCAACGACGTGCGTCAATCTTTTACGCCATCCCTTCCAAAACTCGTGGCTGTCGAAGTGCAACTTGTCCTCGCCAACCCCGGCCCTCCCGAGGACAATCTCACGCTTACACTCTTGGATTCGACCGGACGTTCCGTCGCGCTCGTCTCGAAGACCGTGCCCGCCTCCGACTTCGAACATGTGCTTTTTGTTTTTCCAAACGGGGGCGTGCAAGTATCGTCCGGTCAGCTTTACAGTCTTCGCCTTAGCGGCGGCACCACTTTCGGCTGGAAATACGTCGTGAACGGCTACGAATACGGCTCCGCATCCTTCAACGGCAACCCGCTCTTACCCGGCGCCCGCTCCACATTCCTATTCCAAACTTTCGGCGAGAAGTGAATCTGCGTTGGCGCGTGCCTGACTCCACTAGCGCGCTTCCCGCGTCTCGAAACCCTAAAGTGGATTACAGTAGTGCTCACTTCTCCTCGCGCGCTGCCCCCGGCGAAACAAACAATACACACCACCGCCCCAGCTCCTTCTACGTAGTGCAGAATTCCTGCCACCACCATAGGAATGGCGAACTCGGCACTCTCACCACAGCTTCTTCGCGTTGACTTGCTTGTGGCTGCAACCTAATAATATGACCTCGCGATGGCGGTTTCCTTCCTATGATTGGCAAAATCGTTTCCCACTACCGCATTGTCGAGAAGCTTGGTGGGGGCGGTATGGGTGTGGTTTACAAGGCGGAAGATCTTAAGCTCGGCCGCTTTGTCGCCATGAAATTTCTGCCGGAACAGGTCTCCAAAGACCATCTTGCTATCGAGCGCTTTCAACGCGAAGCCCGCGCGGCCTCCTCTCTAAATCACCCCCACATATGCACCATCTACGACGTGGACGAGTACGAGGGCCAGAACTTCATTGTCATGGAGATCCTTGAAGGGCAAACCCTTAAACATCGCATTTCGGGGAAGCCTTTGGACATGGACCGCGTCCCCGATTTTGGCTTCCAGGTCGCTGACGCTCTCGATGCGGCACATTCCAAAGCCATCATTCACCGCGATATCAAACCTGCGAATATTTTCGCCACGGACCGTGGTCAAGTGAAGCTTCTCGATTTTGGCCTCGCAAAGCTCATGCCGGAGCGCAGAAGCACCACCGCCCCCGGAGAAAATTCACTTACGATCAGTCCGACAACGCAAGACGTTCATCTCACCAGCACCGGCATGGCCGTGGGCACTGTTGCCTACATGTCTCCCGAACAAGTTCGCGGGGAAGAGCTTGACGGGCGCACCGATCTCTTCTCCCTCGGGTTAGTCATTTATGAAATGGCCACTGGCCAGCAAGCCTTTAGCGGAAATACTTCTGGAGTTGTCTTTGAAGCCATTCTGAATCGTGCGCCGACTCCTCCCGTACGCCTGAACCCGCTCATCCCCCCGCAACTTGAGATGATTATTGCCAAAGCCCTCGAAAAAGATCGCAGGCTGCGCTACCAGACCGCATCCGACCTGCGGGCGGACCTGCAGCGTCTCAAGCGCGACACGGATTCATCCCGTATTTTGCCAGTCTCTTCCAGCCATACTTCTAACCAGACCATCCGCGGGAATTGGTTTCATTTCGCCTGGGCTGGCGTTCTCGCTCTGGTGCTGCTTTTGTTCGGTTTGAATGTAGGGAATTTTCGCGACCGCTTGTTCGGCAGAACGGGCTCTTCACGCATCGATTCCATCGCCGTGCTGCCTTTCGAAAACGTGACCAAGGATTCGAAAACCGAATATCTAAGCGATGGCATCACCGAGAGTCTCATCAACAGTCTTTCTCAGTTGCCGAACCTCGCGGTAATGTCCCGCAATACCGTGTTCCGCTATAAAGATCAGTCCACGGACCCGGAAAAGATAGGCCGCGATCTCGGTGTCCGCGCCATCCTCACCGGCAGGCTCATCCAGTCCGGTGATGAGCTGATGATCAGTGTCAATCTCGAGGATGTCCAGGACAAGCGCCAGATTTGGGGCGCGCAGTACAACCGCAAACTTTCCAATTTGGTGTCCGTGCAGGAAGAGATTGCAGGCGACATCTATGGTCGCTTGCGCCCCAGGCTTTCCGGCGATGAGAATCGCTTGCTCTCCAAGCGGCCCACCGAAGATGCCGAGGCCTATCAGTTCTATTTGCAGGGTCTGTTTTATTGGAACAAGTGGACGGAAGCGGATTTCAAGAAAGCCGCGGATTATTTTACCCAAGCTGTTCAGAAAGATCCCCGCTATGCCCTCTCCTATGCGGGCCTCGCGGACACCTTCAGTTTGCTCGGCGACTCAGGTTACCTTGCCCCTTCGGAGGCCTGGCCCAAGGCCAAGGCCGCCGCCATGCAAGCCCTCAATATTGACGACACACTCCCAGAGGCACACACCTCGTTGGGTCTTGTTAAGGAACATTACGATTGGGACTGGAACGGAGCTGAAAAAGAATTCAAGCGCGCCATCGAACTCAATCCCAATTCGGCGACGGCGCATCTCTGGTACGGGGACTATCTCGCAAACACAGGGCACCTTGAGGATGGAATGCGGGAGACAAAGAGGGCTCAGGAACTCGACCCCATGTCTCTCATCATTAACACCATGCTGGGATGGCAGTACTATCTCGCCCGCCAGTACGATCCAGCGGTCGACCAGCTACGCAAAGTCCTGGATATCGATCAAAGGTTTGCCCCAGCACGCCGAATCCTGGAGGGCGTCTACTCTCGGATGGGCAATGAAAAGGAGGCTGTTGCCGACAGAGAAAAAATCATTTCCCTCTCGGGAAGCCCCGAATTGGCGGCCTCTATTGAAGAGACTTTCTCCAAGTCTGGGTACAAGGGCGTCCTTCAAAGCTGGCTGGAAGGAATGATGGTCAATGCGAAGTACAGCTACGTCTCCTCGTACGAAATCGCCCAAATCTATGCCCGCATGGGTGAAAAAGACAAAACGCTCACATGGTTGGAAAAAGCTTATGGAGAACACGACAGCGGCCTTGTCTCCCTAGCCGTCGATCCTCTCTTCGACAATGTCCGCTCAGACTCCCGGTTCCGTGATCTGCTCAGGCGTCTCAAGCTCACCAACTAATCGCCCCGCCATCGCAATTCAGGCTCTTAGCCCCACGCCTTGCGGACACGGCACGCCGTTACCGCAGCGGATAATTGGCTTCCCCGGGCAAGTGCCCGTCCACACGTAATACCTTCAATCCCGGCCTGACGTTTCGCGCATCCACAAACGCTATTGCGCCGGGTATCGCGGACACGAGTTCATATTGCATATCATTCGAGTACACGATCTTTGGCGGTGTCGCCGCTTCCGCTCGGAAGATCTTCGCCACCCAAAATTGCTTAAATTCCGATTCCGACATCTGATAGATCACCCGCAGCACTACATCCCGCTCCCTCGCCACTGGCGCGCGAATCAGCAGCACCACCGGCAGTTTCGAGTTCCAGTATTGCCGCTCGCCGAGCAAGACCTTGCGCACTTCCGCTAGGCTCAGATCGCTTATCGGAGTGTCCGGGTTTACCACCACCGCGATGTCCGTCCCTCGTGTTGTCTGGCCCTCCGCGGGACAGGAGAGCAGGGTGCACATCAAACATGCCGTCCAGAGCATTGCTGCAAGCCATTTGTATGTGGTTGTCATCGTTGGTCTCATTAGAATGTAAAACTCGTCTGCAAGAACAGTCCGTTGATTGTCGGCGTCCCCGGCAGCCTGCTTGCATGACGGTATTCGCTCTTGAACGCCGCATAACTCGAAATGTCATAGCGCAGTCCGAAGATCGACTCCACTAGATCCAGGTTCGTGAACACCGTCTCGTTTTGCGGCGTGTGTAGATATTCGAATCGATAGTAGGGCTTCAACGACTTTTCCAGCCACGGCAGCCGGTAGGCCGCCTGAACATAGAATCCCGGATTGTTGGTGCTCACGTTTGTAAACAACTGGTGATGGTTTACGTTTGCAAATTCCGCCAGGAATTCCGGCGCTCCTCGCGTCCACGCTACATGCGCGGAACTGATCCATTCCCGGAAGTTGGTTCCGTTCGCCAAGGTGATCTTGTCGCGATACACCGACGCACCGAACTGCAGCCCGTATAGTTTCACGGGCCGTGAATAAACATTCGCCACCCACGCGCGGTTGTTATTATTGTCGCCCGCGTCTCCAGGACGGCTGATCGTGTCTCCTCGCCCATTGCCCACTCCGACGCTGTACCCTAACCCCGCTCCCCCTGACGGAATGTTTCCCTCCACCAGGAATCCCACGAAGTGCAGCGGAATAAACGTTCCTCCCACTCTCACAATCTCCGGCCGGTCGATGGTCGTCTCCAGCCACGCTCCGTGATGGAACGCAGTATTCCAATACCCAACCGGCGTGTGATAGCGCCCGAAGGAAATCTTGAAATAGTCGTTGTAGTCGTATCGGATGATGGACCGCTCCACCTCCACCGTGTAATTGGTCGGGTGCGCGTTGAACGTCATTTCACCGAAGTAGCTGATTTTCGATGAGAGTGCCGACGCCAGGTGCAAATCCAGTTGGCCAAGATTGAACCCGCTCGTCGACCCCTTCTGGTCTGTCGCGGAAAAATCGACGTCGCCAAAACCACGAATCTGCAAGGAGGGGTAATGAGTTTCTAATTGCCCGATGGCGGTTCGATCCATGTGCCCTTCCATCTGATGCGAGGGCTCGGGCTTCGCCGCCTCTTCCTGCACTTCCGGTTTCGCCGCTGCCGAGGGAGCGCTAGCGGCCGCGGTGGTGACAGAAGGACCCGCCCCCCGCGCCTCGAGTTCGGCAACGCGCTTCTCCAGTTGCTCCACCCGCTCCAGCAGGGCTTTCACCTGCTCCGCCTGATCGCTTGGAGGCGGGCTCTGCCCCCACGCTGCCCCCGCTGCAAGTGCCAACATCGCGGTGACGACTAGTCCTCGGTGCATGGCCCCTCCTGTCTGGACTTCAGCCCGACGCTGCATCACAATGTCTTGTTTGTTCCGCCCGCAAGCGGACCTGTGATTTCTTTCCCGCCAGGCAAGTGATTCGCATCGAAGCCAATCTGTGGCCACATTACCCAGCCGGAAGTTCTGCGTATTCTATGCTCAGCAAGTCCAATGTCAAAACATACTTTCCCCGCCGCCAAGTTCGAGAATCCTGCTCCAGAGTCCAGCTACTGAGTCCTGCAAAATATTGCGAAGTAGCTATTTGGAGTGCGGCAGCCCTGCTGCCGCTCTTCTCACCGACGCGGACGACTCTATATTTGGCGAGGCCCAATAAGTTCGCGAATCGAGATCTTAACTCGCTCACATCGAAAATGAGTTGACTCCGAACCGCACACGCCAAGTCGGCCTAAGCGGCACACAAAGTTGTCCTGGAACCTACCGACTGGCTGGTGGCCGGGGTAACTCATCTCCGAGTCTGTTGGACTACCATCGATCAGGTGATTGTAGTTTCCATTCCTTTGCCAATCAAAACAACGCGGAGGGTGCCGCGGGTGGCCCCCAGGCTGATGGGGTTAACGATGTTGGGTGCTGAATCCCATGTGATTTTCAAGGGTGCGGGCGGGTGGCCGCCCCTGAGCACCCTGAAATGATTTCGTCTTTGATTTTTTCCGGGCGGTGGCCTTCGTTCTTATCGAAGGCCACCCCAGAGTCTTTACTGCATCGCAAAGCGTGGCTATTCTATAGCCGAATCGCGCGATATCATGCAGATCAAAAATGAGCTTGAATACAAACTATGGCCCACCCGGCGGGTGGCCCGGACGTAAAATGGGGGAGTGAAACGGGGTGCCCCACACGTAGGGTTTACGTGTGGGGCTTTTGACTCTGCTTTCCATTGTTTCGTTCTGTTTTTCTTTGTTCCCGTGAATCTCGTGGATTTTCAGTCCGTAAAATCGATCGGCACCAACCCTCCCTCTCCTTTTTCGTAAGACAAGAAACTGCTCCAAAGTCAGTCACTCGGATTTTTCACCAGTCCCCGTTTCACCGGATTGGCGTGCATATATTCCAGTTTCTCTCGAATCTTCTTGGCGCTGTACACGTTAA
>DATLVZ010000018.1:0-108220 GCA_035576885.1 Candidatus Acidiferrum sp.
TCCCCAAAAGCACCGGATCGCGGATTACCTGCGGCCTAAAACGGTGGCGATGTTGCTGCTGGGGTTTTCCTCAGGCCTTCCCTTTTATCTGGTCGGCAATACGTTCGGCTACTGGCTGCGCGATGAACACACCTCGCTGACCGCGATTGGGTTTCTTTCCTGGGTCGGCATCGCCTATTCGCTGAAGTTTCTGTGGGCGCCCTTGATGGATCGCGTCGACTTGCCGTTGTTTAAGCGGCTTGGCCATCGGCGCGGATGGATAATGTTTTCCCAGATCGTCGTCGGTCTTGCGCTTTGCGCCATGGGCGCAACTGGCACGAAAGTGGGACTCGGCCGGCTTGGCGCTTGTGCGCTCATCGTCGCGTTTGCCTCATCGACACAAGACATTGTGGTCGATGCTTGGCGAATCGAATCAGCAGACGACGGAGATGAACAAGGGCTCCTCGCGTCTGCCTATCAGTTCAGCTACCGCCTGGCGCTCCTGTGTACGGATTCCCTTATCCTCATCGTAGCTGGGGCCGTGGGCTGGCGCATGTCCTACGGTATCTACGGTGCGTGTATGGCCATTGGAATGATCGCGACCTGGTTTGCGAAGGAACCGCGGCACGCGAGTGTAGTGCTGGATGAAAAGCGCGAAGCGCCGCTTTGGCGCCGTTTCTTTGACGCCGTTGTGGGACCGTTCACCGCTTTCTTCCGCACGCACGGTTGGCTCGCGCTTGTAATGTTAGCGGCAATCAGCCTCTACCGGTTGCCGGACTTCATGATGGGCCCGATGGCGAATCCCTACTATCACGACCTCGGCCTTACAAAGCAAACGGTCGGAGCGGTGCGCGGCTCCATCGGGCTAATAGCAACGTTTGCAGGCATCGCCGCGGGCGGATTCTGCTCGCTTAAGCTTGGCTACATGCGCGCCCTCATCATCGGGGGTATTTTGCAGGCAGCTGCGACTGCCGCATTTGCGACTCTCGCGTTCGCGGGCTTGAGCATTCGTCTCTTCGCCATGGTCATGGCGGGTGACAATTTCAGTCTCAGCTTCGCCGCTGTTGCGCTTGTAACGTACATGTCGAGCCTCACCAATCTGGGATACACGGCTACGCAGTATGCACTCTTGAGTTCAACCTATGCCTGGCTGGGAAAGATCTTAAAGGGATTTTCCGGCGCTGCGGTCGAAAGGCTGAGCATCACGCACGGCCTCATTCACGCCTACGGTATTTTCTTTATCGCTTGCGGACTGATCGGCGTGCCTGCCGTCCTTCTGTTCGCGGCTTTGGGTTACTGGCATAAGTGGAAGCAACCGGCCCCAGCCGCGGCCTAGGGCCGCCTTCACTCGTAACGCAAATCGACCGTCCGGTCGGTGCGCGCGGTTCGCTTTTTGTTGCGATTTCCGTTGTCCTTGGTGCGGTCTGAAAGGTTTTGCGATCGGACTGCCCGCAGGTTTTCTTGTTGGTTGGTTTGATCGGTTCGTAAATTTCCTGCTGATCAACGCGTTCTTATCATTTCCCGGTATCTTGCTGGCGATCGCATTCGCGGCGTTTTTTGGTCCGGGCATCGGAAAGGTCATTCTCGCGCTGATTATCACTGGCTGGGCTGGCTACGCGCGTCTGGCGCGCGCCCAGGTCTTGAAAGTGAAGGAGTTTGAATTCATCTTGGCTGTTCGCTCTCTGGGAGCATCCAATCTCCGGATCATGTTGCGCCATCTTCTTCCCAATATTCTTCAGCCTGTCCTTATTCAAGCCACCATCGGCATGGCCGGAGCCATACTCGCCGAATCGACGCTTAGCTTTCTCGGTCTCGGCGTGCTCGCTCCGGTGCCGAGCTGGGGCTCCATGCTGAATGACGCGCGCAGCCATCTCTTTGACGCTCCTCACCTGGTTATTTTTCCGGCTCTGGCGGTCATGACCGCTGTACTCGCCTTCAATCTACTGGGGGATGCCTGGCGCGATTGGCTCGATCCACGCACGCGCTCGCAGTTGGCCGCACTAGAACATAGCCGCTGAACACTGCGACGCACGAGCAATTTCCATTGACTACTGCATGAGACTGAGAAGGGAACTACTTTTCAGAGAGAACGACGGGCGCTCCGCGTCCTACGCTTAAAGTCCGCGAAGCATTTGCCTTGTTGATCGCAATTTCCAAATAACCACTCGACCCAATGTAGGCAACTGGCTCGCCGGCTTTGCCGCGTGCAAAGGTATCGACCAGCTGGCTCACCACATTGGTTCCCACCTGCAATTTCAAACCGGCGCCGTTTTGCGCCTCGCTCGGCAAATCCTCGATGCGGAAATTCGTCACGAGATTTCCAAAGGGATCGATTCGCAGCACGACTCCCTTCAGGCCACCGTCTCCCGGTTTCGGGCGGGGAAGCGCGAAGCGCTTGTAATCCTGGATCTCGTCCCCCATGCTCGCGGTTTGCCAGCCCTTTGAGAGCCACGCCGCGACAGGCGCAAACACGTCCCGTCCATGGAAGGTCTTGCTCAGAGGCTGCAAGAAGTAGTGCTCCGCATTGGCGTGCCGGACCACCACGTTGTCTTGCTCGCGTTCGTATATCAGCGAGAGCACGCCGTTATCCGGCGCAATGAAATACTGATTCTGCCCGCTCACGAGGAGCGGCCGGCGTTCCGTTCCAACGCCCGGATCGACGATCACGACGTGAATGGTCTTGGGTGGAAAGTAGGAATACGCCGCGCCAATGGCTAGCGCTCCATCAAGCAAATCAAAGGGCGTCACATGATGCGTGATGTCCACGAGGGTCACTTCGGGATTGATCTTGAGAATGACTCCCTTCAGCGTTCCGACCAGATGGTCGTCGGTACCGTAATCTGTCGTCAGTGTGATGATGGCGTTTGCCACTTGGTTCTCCCGCCCTGGGTGTATTGCGCGCAGCGCGCGCCACGAAATGAGAAGGCACTCCGTACCCTTTGACGCTAACGGAGCCTCGCCCCAGCGTCAAGAAATCGCGCGACGCTTGCTGTGCAATCGCCAACGCCCCTCTCAGTACGCGCTGACAAAAAGACTCAGCCAACGCCCTGATCTGGAGCGCATGGATGCCAGTCGGGATCCGGGAAATGAATCCTGCAAAACCAAAGCCCGCACTGCGTACAACGCCGGTGTGCAGGGGCTTCGCAAGTCACGTCCTGTTGCGAAACCCCTTTGCAGAGCCTCTTCTTCAGTTTTTTTTCAGGTTTGACCAAGGCGACCTCCCTGAGCCGAGAAGTCCGGAATTCAATGGCCCAATGATATCGCACGCCAAGGACATATTCACACCGTCCGGGCCTCTACCACTGATCAGTTCCCCTGACGGCTTACGGGCTCCACTGTAATTTTGTTAACAAAATAATTCTAGCCGGCGCCGTACAACGGCCGTATAGAAGCTTTCCTAGCTCCTTCTAGTAAGCCCTAACACCCTGAACTGGCGGCACTTAACAGAAAACCGTACGTGAGCGTCCCTTATCACGAATTTCTCATGGCCGCGTCATGACACCAGCGATTCATCGGTATAGATTGCTGGCTACGGGAGGGGAAAGCCTGGAACCGGGACGACGGAAGGCTCCCAACCTGAAATCTAACTGGAGAAGAAAGAAATGCCGCTGATCCAAGTCAAGCTGATCGAGAAGGTTTTTACGAACCAGCAAAAGCAGGAAATGATCAAGAAACTTACAGACGCGATGGTTTCGATCGAAGGCGAGAACATGCGCCCCGTGACCTGGGTAATCATTGAGGATGTCAACAGCGGGGAATGGGGGATCGGCGGACAGCCGATGTCCACAGATGCGGTGAAAGCGCTGGCAGCCGGGCAGTCGTAGCAGCTTGCGGCCAACTTCGATGTGTAGTGCGAACGAGCTTACGGGAGGTGAGCTATGTCATTTCGACCGGACCCTACATTCTATCCGTCACCCCGGCTGGCCATGCAAGCGCCAGTCGAACGGCTAGCGTACGTAGCTTCTCTGAATCCAAACGGCAGTCATGAGCCGGACGAAATAACAGTGGTGGATTTGGAAGCCGGCTCTGGCAATTACGGCCAAATTGTCGGTCGCGTACCTATGACGCAGCCGGGCGACGAATTACATCATTTCGGCTGGAATGCGTGTAGTTCGGCGTTGTGTCCGTACGCGCCTCATCCGCACGTCGAGCGTCGCTATCTGGTTGTGCCCGGGCTGCGTTCGTCTCGCATTTACATCATAGACACCAAGCCCGACCCACGAAAGCCGAAGATAGTGAAGACGATTGAGGCAGACGAGATCGCGAAGCGTTCGGGATATTCGCGCCTCCACACGGTGCATTGCGGGCCCGAGGGAATCTACGTGAACGCCATAGGGTCCACCGGTGGCGATGGCCCGGGGGGGATCCTCCTTCTCGACCATGATTCTTTTGATTTGCTCGGACGATGGGAAGTCCATCGAGGCCCGCAGTACCTCGCCTATGATTTCTGGTGGCACCTTGGCCATGACACCATGCTCACCAGCGAATGGGGAACCCCCAACATGGTGGAAAACGGACTGAATCCGGAGTTGCTCCTCGGCGCAAAATACGGGCACCGCCTACATGTCTGGGATCTGCGCAAGAGGCGCCACAAGCAAGTGCTTGACCTCGGCGAGGAACACCAGTTGCCGCTTGAACTTCGCCCGGCCCATGATCCATCAAAGGCGTATGGCTTTGTCGGCGTGGTGATCTCGCTGAAGGATCTCTCTTCTTCCATCTGGATGTGGCGTGCCAAGAACGGGGGATGGTCGATTCAAAAAGTTATCGAGATACCAGCGGAGCCTGCTGATCCTGATCTACTTCCACCGATGCTGAAAGACTTCAAGGCGGTGCCGCCACTCTTGACGGACATTGATCTATCCCTCGATGACAAATTCTTGTACGCCGCATGCTTTGGGACAGGCGAACTGCGCCAGTATGACGTTTCCGATCCTCTCAACGCGAAGTTGACCGGCGCGATTCGCGTCGGCGGCATCGCGAATCGCGCGGCTCATCCGCAAAGCCCGGAGAAACGCTTGAACGGTGCGCCACAGATGGTTGAAATCAGCCGTGATGGGCGGCGCGTGTATTTCACCAACTCTCTTTACCGCACTTGGGATGATCAGTTTTACCCTGACGGAATTCGCGGGTGGATGGCAAAAGCGGATGTATCGCCGGCAGGCTTCAAATTGGATCCCAACTTTTTTGTCGATTTCGGCGAGCGCCGTTCCCATCAGGTACGCCTTGAAGGCGGCGACTCATCATCCGATTCGTTTTGCTATTCGTGAACGCTATGTGGGTTTGGTGGGTGCTCTTGCTGCTTGGCGCGTACCACGGGCTGAATCCCGCGATGGGCTGGTTGTTCGCCGTCGCGCTGGGCATGCAGGAGAAAACCGGTAAGGCAGTAGTACACTCGCTTTTGCCCCTCGGCCTAGGTCATCTTGCCGCAGTTGCCCTGGTGGTGGGAGTGGCGCTAGCCTTGCGTTTTACGCTGCCGCTCAGTATGGTCCGAATATTGGCGGCGATGAGTCTGGTCTCTTTTGGCTTGTACCGGTTGCTCCGGAGACACCATCCGCGGTGGGTGGGGATGCGTGTGGGTTCGCGCGATTTGGCGCTGTGGTCGTTCCTCATGGCCTCAGCGCACGGGGCGGGGCTGATGCTGCTCCCGTTCGTGCTCATGATTCCTCAGACGGCTATGCCGACCGGACACCTTCATCACATGACGCTTGCTGGTGCGTTGCAGGCACCCACGAGTCTGGCGTTCCGATGGTGGTTTCCCGTCGGGCTACATACGCTCGGTTACCTGCTGACGACGGCGTTACTCGCTCTAGTGGTCTATCACAAAGTGGGAGTCGCCATTCTCAGGCGAGCCTGGTTTAACCTTGACCTGTTGTGGATTGGGGCGTTGCTAGCGATGGGAGTTTTAACGTTAGCGATCTAATCATCCGGCGGGAATCAGGGCCGGCCCTGCAGAGGTTGTGTTAGAATTTTGCGAAATAGCTCGCGAACTAACCATGATTGGCGCGACCTTCCAGCATTACCGGATACTTGAAAGCCTGGGCGGCGGCGGAATGGGAATGGTGTACAAGGCGGAAGATACTCGCCTCCAGAGGTTTGTCGCCCTGAAATTCCTGTCCGACGAAGTGGCCGGCGATCCACAAATTCTGGCCCGCTTTCACCGTGAGGCCCAGGCAGTCTCAGCTCTCAGCCATCCCAACATCTGCACAATTCATGACATCGGCGAAGACGCCGGGCGCGCATTCCTTGTGCTGGAATATCTGGAAGGCACAACTCTGAAAGAGCTAATCGCGGGCAGGCCGCTCGAACTGGAACAACTTCTCGAACTCTCCGTCCAGATTGCCGACGCGCTCGACGTCGCACACAGCCGAGGCATCGTGCATCGCGACATCAAACCCGCCAATATTTTCGTGACTCGCCGAGGGCAGGCGAAGGTGCTGGATTTTGGCTTGGCGAAAGTTGTCAGAAATAACGAAGTCGCGGCAGAGGTTAGAGCGACGACGATGATGAGCGAACACCTGACGCGGCCAGGCTCGGCCGTCGGAACGGTCGCCTACATGTCACCAGAACAAGTGCGCGGTAAAGAACTAGACTCGCGCAGCGACTTGTTCAGTTTGGGGATTGTGCTTTACGAGATGGCCACCGGTGTAATGCCATTCCGGGGAGAAACCGCCGGCGTCCTGTCTTCGGCCATCCTGAATACCACTCCACTTTCGGCGCTGCGCCTCAATCCCGACCTCCCTCCCAAATTTCAGGAAATCGTGCAGAAGGCGTTGGAAAAGGACCGAGAGCTGCGTTACCAGAACGCCTCCGAGATTCGCACAGATTTGAAGAGGTTGAAGCGGGAGAACGACTCCGGCGTGCACGCCGCGGAAAGCGCACCCCCGCGGGTTGGCGATCTTCTCGCCGAACAAGCAAGCCGCACATTTGTGGGACGGAAACAGGAGTTGTCCCTGTTGCAGGAAACGCTCGACGATTCCGGCCCGGCGGTGGTTTATCTATACGGAATCGCGGGGATTGGCAAATCCAGGCTGATTTCCGCGTTTGCAGAACGAGCTCGAGCTCAGGACGTGACTACGATCGTCCTCGATTGTCGATCAGTTGAGCCTACGGAATATGGGTTCCTACGAGCCCTCGGTTCCCGCCTTGGTAGAACTCTCAGCTCGCCGGAAGATGCAGCCAGAAGTCTCGGCAGCATCGGCTCGCGGGTGGTGCTGGCCCTCGATCAGTATGAAGTTCTGAAGCTGCTGGATACCTGGCTGCGTCAGAGCTTCATTCCACGGCTGCCGAGCAGGGTGCGCCTGATTCTTACGGATCGCGAGGCGCCGGTGCCGGCTTGGGCTTCCGCACCTGGGTGGCAAGGTCTCTTTCGCAGCGTCGAGCTGGATGCGTTATCCGGGCAGGATGCCGCGTCATTATTGAATTGTCTGGGCATTCCAGAGTCGCGCGCGGTGAGGATCAATCGTGTGGCCCAAGGGCATCCGCTGGCGTTGACGCTTGCTGCGTCCTCACTTGCAAGACCTGAAGATCCTGCTTTCGAAGACCTCGCGATCCATCGCGTGATCGATGAGCTCACCCAGCTATACCTTGCGGGAATCGGAGATGCGGTCACTCGCCGGGCGCTCGAGGCTGCGTGCGTGCTTCGGCGAGTGACGGTTTCTCTCTTGCGCGGAATCCTCACGGATATTCCGCCACAAGACGCCTTCGCACGGTTGCGTTCGCTTCCGTTCGTGAACATTGATCTGGATGGAATGCATATCCATGATTCCGTGAAGCAAGTGATGGCCACGGCCCTGCGTTCGACCGACCCCACCAGATATCGCGGCTACAGGCAAGCCGCTTGGTCGCAGCTACGAACGGAGCTGGCTTCCGCCCCGTCTACTGATCTTTGGCGTTACACCGCCGACATGCTCTACTTGCTCGAAAATCCTGTCATTCGAGAAGCTTTTTTCCCCTCTGGCGCACAAATGTATACCGTCGAGCCGGCGAACCCGCAGGATAGTGACGCGATCCGTGGCATCTGCGAGCGTCACGAAGGCCCCGAATCCGTTTCGTCTGTGTCCGAGTGGTGGACGGCCGCCCCGGAAGCCTTCAGTGTTGTGCGCGATCGGGGCCGCAGGACTGTAGGCTTCTACTGTATCTGTGAGTCCTCCGCCGTCCGCGAATCAATTTTGCGCCGCGATCCCGTGATAAGAAGTTGGAACGCACATCTCCGGGATCATCCGCTGCCCAAAAACGAGATAGCACTGTTTCTTCGCCGATGGTTGAGCGAAGGCGAAGGTGAACTGCCCTCGCCCGTTCAGGCGGCAAGCTGGCTGGATATAAAAAGGACTTACCTTGCCTTGCGGCCGCAGCTCCGGCGCGTCTACCTTTCACTCCAGGATTTCGGCCCTTACGCGCCCGTGGCGCAGTCACTTGGTTTCGTGCCTGTTCCAAGCAGCAATGTCGATTTAGACGGTCGGACGTACTTCAGCGCCATGCTCGATTTTGGGCCAGCCTCGGTGGATGGATGGCTTGCCCGCCTCGTCGCTGCAGAATTAGGCGTGCCTGCCGGCGAAATGCTCGATGTGGAAGCGCGTGAACTGGTCATCGATGATCGCCGAATTCGGCTTACTCGGCTGGAGTTCGCTGTATTCCAATATCTTCGAGGACGCGAAGGAAAAGCAGTAGCACGCGAAGCACTGATCCGAGACGTATGGGGCTACAAGTACGACGTGGGAAGCAATGTGGTGGACGTTGTGGTCAAGAACTTGCGGAAAAAGCTAGGGAAGAAGTCAGAGCTAATCGAGACAGTTGCGGGGTTCGGTTACAAATTGAAGTGCACGGCCTGAACTCGACCTGGTGCTTTGAAGGATTCGATCCAATTTCATCGCTATTCTCAACTTTCCACGGAGACAGGGGCGGTAGTTTTGTTAAAAAGCCTATGCAACGCAGTCTCGATCCCCAGGCCTCTGTAACCGCCGGCAGGATCGCGGCAATCAGGTGAGATCGCATTGCAGGAACGTTCCAACCCCTGTACGGCAATCCAAATCTTGAGTACAATTCAGAGCAACGAGCGGGCGTCGTACAATGGCAGTATAGAAGCTTCCCAAGCTTCGGACGTGGGTTCGATTCCCATCGCCCGCTCCAGAAACAGCGGTGGCTTAGTTTGCCTTTCTCGCCTCGGCGCCACATTCAGCCTCGCTCAGATTTAGGAACTTCTCGCCACCCAGAATGATTGCTCATTTCGGCTTGTGTGACGATAGAATGCCTTTCCGAGAGCGCAGGGCGCAGGTCATCGGGTTCTTATGGTTGCGCACTATCATCTTTTGGCAGCTGCGGGAGCATACAAGTGAAAACAATTCAGGGTCCCGGGATATTTCTGGCACAGTTCGCCTCGGACACGCCGCCATTTGACACATTCGATTCGATCTGCGCTTGGGCTGCGAGTCTCGGTTACGTCGCCGTGCAGATTCCTTCGTGGGACATGCGCCTATTCGACTTGAAGCGAGCTGCCGAAAGCAAAGCGTATTGCGAGGAAATTCATGACGTGGCCGCGCAGCATAAACTTGTGATCTCGGAATTGTCTACGCATCTCCAGGGGCAGCTCGTCGCCTCTCACCCCGCATACGACGAGATGTTCGCGGGCTTTGCACCAGCGAAGCTGCGCGGTGATCGTGATGCCTGTCAAGCATGGGCGGTCGAGCAATTGCATTTCGCGGCGCGCGCTTCGGCGAACCTCGGGTTGAAGGCGCACGTGACGTTCTCCGGAGCGTTGGCGTGGCCGTACATTTATCCGTGGCCGCAGCGCCCTGCAGGACTGATCGAAACAGCTTTCGGCGAGCTCGCAAAGCGCTGGATTCCGGTCCTGGACGCCTTCGACAAAGCCGGAGTGGATCTTTGTTTTGAAATTCATCCAGGAGAGGATCTTCACGACGGCGCGACGTTTGAAATGTTTCTGGACCGCGTTCGCCAACATCCCCGCTGCAACATTCTCTATGATCCAAGCCACTTCATCCTGCAACAACTCGATTACCTGCAGTTCATCGATCTCTATCACTCGCGAATAAAAATGTTCCACGTCAAGGACGCCGAGTTCCATTCCACTGGCAGACAAGGCGTCTACAGCGGCTACCAGCCATGGCTGAAACGCGCCGGACGATTTCGTTCCACCGGGGATGGCCAGGTCAACTTTACCGCCGTGTTTTCGAAACTCACCCAATATGATTTCCCGGGATGGGCAATTCTCGAATGGGAATGTTGCATAAAGAGTAGCGAGCAGGGTGCAAGAGAAGGCGCTCCTTTCATCCGACGACATATCATCGAAGCCGCCAAGAGTTCCTTTGACGATTTCGCCGGCTCGAGCGCCGACCAGAAAGCCCTTCGCGGGATTCTCGGCCTCGCTGCCGAGTGAACGGAAGAAATACGGGAGACGAGAGATCCAAATCGCACGCCCGTGCGTCTACTTTGTTTTATCCCACAATTGCCAAAAAAGCTTCACCGTTGCCGGACCGTGACCGGCGTAGTGATTGTTCGCGAACGCAAAGATTTTCATATTGCGCGAAACGAATTCTCTAAAAAGATCCACCCAATGGGTCATCTCGGGCCGGCGATCGACAATTGTCTTTTCCCAGGTTTTCGTCTGTTCCTCGATTCCTTTGCGGTCGCCAAGCCAGCGAATGTACGTAAAGTCCGCCGTAAGCAAATCGAATTTCGTCTTCATTTCCCAGGGACGCGGGACCCACGATTGATCGATCAGGGCCAGAGCCACTCCATTTTCACGCAGCAAGTCCGCGAAACGCGCATCCAGCCAATATTTATTGCGGATTTCCAATGCAAACATATAATTCTTTGGCAGCTTTTTCAAAAAAGGGGTCAGCCGCGCCAGAAAGTCCTTGCCACTCTTGAACATGCTTTTGTTGAAGTATCCAAACTGGAAGAGCAGAGGGCCAAGCTTTTCCCCAAGCGCGTCCATTGTCTTCAATAAGTGCTTCAAATCGTCTTCGCAATCGACCAGCACTTTTTCGTGGGTGATCACCTGTGGCACTTTTACGGCAAACACAAAACCGGGCGGCGTTTTCGCGTACCAACCTTGTACCGTCGAGAGCGCGGGCGTTCGATAAAACGTGCTGTCCACCTCAACCGTGTCGAACTTCGTGGCGTAGTAGCTCAGATATTCCGACGGCTTCATTCCGGCAGGGTAGAAGCTTCCTTCCCAGCCCGCCGCGGTAAATGCCGAGGTGCCCACCCGAATTTCTGCTTTCTCCGCCATCGCGTCCCGGATTCTACACCAGGCCCAATCACCGCGGTATTCCGTTTACCACCGCCCACGCGGCTACTGTCCGATCCAATCGAATTCTGATCCTGCATTTCGAGAACTAACATTAGACGTTGACACCACCATTGGTGGCAGGCACGATTTCAGTGTTGGGACAATCCCTCCTCTGCCCTAGCCCGGGTTGGATTCGCATCCACTTGTTATCTGTCGGCGGCCTATGATCAAGGAAAGTTTGCGTGCATTCTCCATTTTGGGCCTCAGTTTTGTGCTTCCTGTCGCTGCACTTGCACAGTGCAAAGACCAGCTTTGTCAGAATCTGCAGAACATTCTCTATGCGGCGGTAACTGACTTTAGAGAATATCGAACGAACAGCGCGGCAGCTCCCGATCTCTCCATCGAGGGAGCGAAATTGCCCTGTCAAATGTCGGTTTGGGCAAACAACGTGCCGATGTACATCTGCTACGCCCAAGTTCCGGTTCCGTCCATAGAAAGCTGGTACACCAGCACTCTCGCAGACCTGCGGATGCTTCAGCCAACGTGGCAATTTAAAATCACCTCACCGGATTCCGACCATTTTGTCGACGCAGGTTTGCCGGATTGCGAAGTCCCGGCCACCGGGGGACCGAACCGTGGCCATTGTCCCCTCCATCTGCAAATCACAAAAGAAAGCGATGGAACGGCGAAGGTTTATCTTTGGATGAGTTCTCTCTCGTCGCCTTATCTGGTGAATCGCCCGCCTACCCCTCCTTCGAAGGCAGCTCGGCCCACTGTTCCTGTTGGCTGCGACGACTTGTGCCAGGGACTCAAGAAGGCCTTTGAGGCCCGCGTGAACTTCTTCAAAGATCTGCGAGCTACCGAAACAAACGACGGGGGGTCTAATGCCACGATCAAACTCGCTGGAGCAGCGGAGTGCGCTGTCAACAGAACAACAAAATCTGGTTCGAACGAAGTTGGGACGCGGTACGTATGCTATTGGTCGGAAACTTCCACTTCCGCCGCTGACACAAGATTTAGCGATCTAATCTCGCGGTTTCAAATCCTAGTACCTTCAAATTGGTCAATCCGGCAGGAAGATCAACCGGAAGAACTGACTGGCGTCAAAGTCAAGGCGTGGTGTGCCGTCGAACCGGCCGGCAAACAAGAAGTGTGCATCTACATCTTCGGCGAATCCGTAGGGCTCCACATCAGGTCGTGGAAGTAACAAGCCATCCCGCACGCAATTGTTCCATCCGCGCACGGCAGGGCCTGCCATTTGCGGCGGGCCGCCCTTCACCAAACGCAACCGCTTTCGCCAACTCCAGGCTTACGCCGTTTTCGCCAGTTGGCCCAACTCGCGCATCCCTCGGTCATCTACCTTCACCGCAGCCGCCGCCACGTTTTCTTCTAAGTGCTTTACGCGAGACGTTCCCGGAATCGGCAACATTACCGGCGAGCGCCACAAAAGCCATGCCAGCGCCAATTGAGAAGTTGTGATCTTCAGCTCGGCCGCCGTGCGCGCCAATTTACCTCCCGGAGCCGACAATTCGCCCGCTCCGAGCGGGAACCATGGGATGAAGCCAATACTCTCGCGCTCGCAATATTCCAGAACATCTTCGGCTGCCCGGTCCGCAAGGCTATAGCGGTTCTGCACCGAAACGATCGGCACGATCCTTCGCGCATGTTCGATCTGTGCAACGCTGACTTCGCTTAGGCCGATATGCTTGATCTTTCCCTGCGATTGCAAATCCTTTAAGGTCCCGAGCTGATCTTCCGCCCGCACCTGGGGATCGATCCGGTGCAATTGATACAAGTCGATGCGTTCCAGTTTCAGCCGTCGCAGGCTGCCCTCGCATGCGCTGCGCAAATGCTCCGGCCGCCCGTTCATCGTCCACTGATCTGGTCCCGAACGGTCGAACCCGGCCTTCGTTGCAATGACCAATCCTCGGGGATACGGGTGCAGCGCCTCGGCAATCAGCTTCTCGCTGACATGCGGCCCATAAGAATCTGCCGTGTCAATAAAATTGATTCCCAATTCGACCGCTCGGCGAAGCACCCGAATCGATTCGTCGTGGTCCAGCGGCTTCCCCCAAATTCCCTTGCCGGTAATTCGCATCGCGCCAAATCCCAACCGCCACACGGGCAGATCGCCGCCAATCCGGAACTCGCCGCTCTTCGCCGCCGGCATTTTCTTGCCTGCTATTTCCGTCCCGCCTGCTGGCGTTGCTTTGTCGCTCATAGTTTTGTTCCTCCAGGTACTCCGTTTAAGGTTTTCATCAGCCTGCCGTCGCAGTGTAGTGCACGCCGTCTGCGGCGGGCCGATTACACCGGGCACGCAGAATCCGCACTCAGCGCCGCAACGCTAGAATCCTTGGATGCGCGAGCCAAACGAGAAGGCGCAAGGATCGCTCCAGCCTCGATCGCTCCAGGCATCGCTCCCGACTTTTTCCGGCGGGTCTTTCAACTTCGGCAGAGCGCGGCGGCGCCGGCGATCCCGGCGTCGGCGCCGTACTTCGCCAGAACCATGGGAATTTCCGCAAAGCGCTGATTCACGCACCAGTTCGCCAGCTGCTCGCGGATGCGACTGAACAGGCCGCTCATGAGCTGTGACAAGCCTCCTCCAAAGATGAAGACGTCGGGTTCGAGCAGGTCGATGATGTTTCCCGCCCAAATCGCGAGGAAATCCGCAGTTTCCTGGAATACCTCGACCGCAAGCGCGTCACCCTGGCGGTACGCTTCCGCCACAATTTCGGTTGTCACGTCGTCCACGTTGCCGCCGGCCAGAGCCACCATTTTCGATTCGGCCCCGAGAGATACAGTTCGCTGCGATTCAACGAGTCGTTCTCTCGCGCGCCGCGCGATCGCCGGGCCGGAGCACAACGCCTCAATACACCCGCGTTTTCCGCAGCCGCATTTCGGTCCGTTGCAGTCGATGGTTACGTGGCCGCCTTCGGCGGCGCTCCCCGTTCGCCCATGATAAATCTTGCGATCGAAAACGATCCCGGTTCCAATGCCCGTGCCGAGAGTGGCGTAAAAAACGTTGTCGTAGCCAACTCCGGCGCCCCAGATGGCTTCGGCCAGCGCCGCAGCGTTTCCGTCATTGTCCACTCGCGCGGAGAAACCAAAAACGCGCTGCACTTCCGCGGCGAGTGGAAAATTTCTCCAGCAAGGGACATTTGGAGGATTGAGGATCACTCCGCTGACAGGATCAAGCGGGCCCGGCGCGCAGATTCCGATGCCCGTCAAGCTGGAGCGGGAGCCCGGGCGAGCCGCGAAAACAGCTTCGATGGCGGATTGCACGGCGGCGAATCCTTCGGAGGCACTTCCGCGCGCATGCATCGCGAGGCGCGTCTGAAAAATAACTATACCTTCGGCGTCCACGAGCCCGGCGGCCACTTTCGTGCCGCCGATGTCTACTCCGAGCGTAAATGTCCGAACCTTGTTCACGGTAAGGTCCTGGCGTTCTGTCCAGTAATAGTAGGCATTTGCTCGAGGTTCGCGGGCGGCGCAGGCCCGCCCCAACAAGCTTATGTGTCGTCCGGACGAGTCTCCTGATGAATCATTACTCAATACCGAGGCGGTGCTGCATTTCTTCGAGAGAGTGTCCCTTGGTCTCCGGATAGAAAGCAAATACTACGAAGAATTGAAGCACCATCATCGCCCCGAAAAAGACGAAGGGGTACGCCCCGGAAGATTTTGCGAGTTGCGGAAACGTATACGCAATAACGGCATTCATAATCCAATGCGAAGAGCTTCCCACGCTTTGTCCCTTGGCGCGCACGCGGTTGGGAAATACTTCGCCGATGTAGACCCAAATCACCGCGCCCTGCGAAATTGCGAAGAAGGCGATGTAGGTGATGAGAAACCAAAGCAGCGAGCTCTGGTGGCTGTGAGTGAAAAACACCCAAGAAACACCGAAAAGGCATGCAGCAGTTCCGACGGATCCGATCAGCAAAAGAGTCCTGCGCCCAAGCTTGTCGATCACGGACATTCCCAGAAGCGTCGCCAGCAGGTTCATCCCGCCGACGGCCACTGCTTGCAAGTCGCCGGACACCTTGCTGAAGCCGGCTGCGGCAAAGATGTCATTCAAATAGTAGAGAATGGCGTTGATACCCGAGAGCTGGTTGAACATACCGATGGTAATAGCCAGAAAAAGTGGGAACCGGTATTTCCAGGAAAAGAGTGGTTCGGCGGTTTGTAAACGCTCTAGGTGAATGGAATCGACGATCTCGCGCAATTCGCCTTCTGGATTCTCCGCTCCCATCATTTGGAGAACAGTGCGCGCTTCGTCCACGCGTTTCTGCGTAACCAGCCAGCGCGAGCTGGGCGGAATACCGAAGAGCAACACGAGAAAAATCGCCGCCGGAATCCCGGCGATGCCAAGCTGCCAGCGCCATTCACTCGCACCCAGTCCCAACCGTCCGATGCAGTAGTTGGAGAAATAAGCGAGCAGAATCCCGATGACTATATTGATTTGAAAAGTGCCGACCAGCCTGCCTCGCGTTTTTGCGGGCGCAAGCTCAGCGATGTAGACCGGGCCGAGGACCGAAGAGCCGCCAATGCCAAGCCCCCCAATGAAGCGAGCTATGAGAAGGGCATCCCAATTCCATGCGAAGGCGCAGCCCAACGCCGAGATCACATAGAAAACCGCAAGGACGCGCAACGTTTCGCGGCCTCCCCATTTTTGGCCGGGCACTCCCGCGGACATGGCGCCAACCACGGTGCCAACAAGCGCCATGGCCACCGTGATGCCCAACTCGCGTGGCGTCAATCCATACGCAATCGTCAGCGAATGCGTTGTGCCGGAAATTACGGCAGTGTCGAAGCCGAACAGCAAGCCGCCCAGCGCCCCAACCGCGGTCGCTTTGGCAAGATTGGCATTCATCGTAGCCAGCCGAAATCGACAAGAGTCATCTGGTCTTCTCCCGGTAATCCCCCGGTCTTATTGGGTGAAAAAGGCGCTCATGGCCCGATAAAAATTCCACACATCCACTTTGGAGGACATCTCGAACGGAGAATGCATCGAGAGCAAAGGCACGCCGAAGTCAATCACTTCCATATCCTCGCGCGACATGAATCCGCCGATGGTGCCACCGCCGCCGAAGTCCACTTTATAAGTGTGCGTCTGCCACGGTATGCCATTCCGATCCAGAAGGCCTCGCATCTTTGCGACATATTCCGAAGGAGCATCGAATCCTTCGCCATAGAGTTTGATGGTCACGCCATAGCCCAAACGCGCGGCGTTTGTGGCTTCGGAGGTGGACGGAAAAATCGGATCGATGCTGTCATTGGCATCGGCGGAAATGACTTGAGAATCGTGTAGCGCGCGCCGCAAGTCCAGATCGTTGTAAGCCGAACCACGCTGCGCGCCAACGAGCCGCGCAATCGTGGAATTTAGAAACTGCGAGCCTGCTCCCGTGTTATTCACGGAGCCGACTTCCTCGAAGTTGGAAAGATAAGCCAGCGCCGTAAGCTTCGGCGTCCCTTTGAGGTCGATGATGGAGCGCGCAGCGCAGAAAGAAGAAACGCGGTCGTCCTGTCCATACGCGCCAATGATCCCGCGGTCGAACCCAACATCCGCGGGATGAGCCGCGGGCACGAGTGCAAGCTCCGCGCTGACAAAATCTTCTTCCTTGATCTTGTACGTGGACGTCAAAAGCCGGGTAACTTCGACGGCGACGGAAGTGTTCTCGCCGGGGATGCTGCCGATCACAGGGTCAAGCTCTTCTCCCTGCAGCACATTGGTATAGGTCCGGCTTCGCATTTCTGCATCGGAATGCGGAGCGGCATCGGGGATCACGAAAACCGGTTCGCCGGGGTTCAGTCCGATGGATACATCCACGGTGCGTCCGTCGACGGTGTCTATGCGCCCGACCAGCGCAAGGGGAAGATTGGACCATTGGTATTTTTTGATGCCGCCGTAATATTTCGTTTTGAAAAGTGCGAAGCCTCCCGCCGGGTAAATCGGACGAGCCTTCAGTTCGATGTGCGGGCTGTCCTGGTGGGTTCCAATCACGCGCGAACCATCGACGATCGGATCGGTGCCAATCACGGCGAGAATCAGGCTGCGATCGCGATTCGGAATGAACAGGCGCGCGCCGGGTTTTGCTTGCTCGGGCTTGGTGAATTCGATAAAACCGGCGGCGCGAGCGCGGCGGATCACCTCGCGCGTGGAGCCGAGCGCCGATCTCGCGATGTTCAGATAGTCTTTATAATCCTCGGAAAAATCTTGAACTTGAGTGCGCGCGGCAGGAGCGAGGAGCAGCCAGGATGAGTTTTTCTTGGCCCACGCATCGCCCTCATCTTGCGCGAGAATCTTTGTCGAAAAGCTCCCAACAATTGTAAGTAAAAGTGCGAGAGGATAAAGGCGGCGGTGATTTCTCGGCATAACGGTGCGGCCTCCAGCGTTCGAACCATCGAGTTCCACAGGGAGGGAGATGGTACAACAAAAGGCGGCTGCGCGAACGTGGTGCGCGGAGAGCGGAGACCGTGGCAACTCGCCTCGGCTCTTCGCGTTTGAAAAGCAGACGAAGGAAGAGCGGAGAACCGGACTATTAAACGCGCAAGCCTATCCAGATGGGGGCCTCCCAAGATACACAGACGAAGAGAAAAGAGATACCGTAGCAACCATGTCTTCCGATTCGAATGTGTATGACAGCGTGCCGTATCCGAGTCTGGCGTTCGTGCAGACTCATCCGGACCGCCTCGCTGTTATGGCAACGCTCTTCGGCTTGCAGCCTACCCCAGTCGAACATTGCCGCGTGCTGGAGCTTGGATGCGGAAATGGCAGCAACTTGATTCCCATGGCATACGGGCTTCCGAGGAGTCAATTTGTGGGTGTGGACCTGGCCGCGAAACCGGTGCAGATAGCGCAAGGGAGAATTAGCCGGTTAGAACTTAAAAACATCCGGATCCAGGCGATGGACTTGATGGAGATCGAACCGGATTTCGGCAAGTTTGATTACATCATTGCGCATGGCGTTTTTGCGTGGGTGCCGGAACACGTGCAGCAAAAAATCCTTTCCATTTGCAGCGCGAATCTGAGTGCGAACGGCGTCGCTTTCGTCAGTTACAACACCAATCCCGCGGGGCACGTTCGCCAAACCTTGCGTGAAATGGTGCAGTTCCACGAAGGGCGAACCGGGCGACCAACGGAGGGGTCCGGGGACCGCGTAAAGATGGTGCGAGATTTTCTTCAGGCGATTTTAAAAGCGACAGATGCGAAGACTCCGTGGAAAGCTCTGTTGCAAGAAGAGCTCAAACTCACATTCAGCCGGGATGAAAACGTGGTCTACCACGATGATCTGGCGGAATATTTTCTGCCAGTATCCTTCGCCAAATTTGCGAGTCGCGCAGGAAGATGTGGATTGCAATTTTTGAGTGAGGCGCAAATCACTGACGTGCTCGCGCCCGAGCTGAGCGAGGAGGGGCTTGAGGCGCTTAACCGGATGGCGGAGGGTGATGTAATCGCCCTGCAGCAATATCTCGACTTCGCGAGGTATCGAAAATTCCGGCAGACCCTGTTGTGCCATGCCGAAGCGCCCTTGCGGCGCGACGGGGTACTCGAGAGATTGGCGGGATTGCTGGTAGCCTCCCCGATGAAAAAGTCGGCGGATAAGCCGGATGGAAGCGTGGAATTCATCAACAGCCGGGGCGCAGGCACGATCGAAACAAATAACCCCGCGATCATAGCCATCCTTCGACGCCTGGAAGAAATCTGGCCACACGGAGCAAGATTCAAGGATTTGGTAAGCACGAGCTTGCCTCTCGTACAAGAAGCGCAGCGAGGAGAAGCCGTCGGCAGCCTCGCGCAAGTCGTTCTGAAGCTGGCGGCGAGCATGTTGGCGGATGTGCGAACCTACCGGCTCCCGTTTCCAGATGGTATTGGAGAGAAACCGACAGCAAGCCTGCTAGCGCGGCTGATCGTGGAGGAAGGCAGAATGGTGACGACGTTGCTTCACACGCACGTCAACATTGAGGATGAGCAGGGAAGAAAGTTCCTTCAATTGCTGGATGGAACTCGCGATCGCCAAGCTTTGGCGGCCGCCTTGGCCGGGGACTTGCCGCACTCTTCTCCTGAGACCATTCTCAAACAGGTGGATGGAAACTTGATCAACTTCCATCAAATGGGGCTTCTTGTTGGGTAGCGCATCCGATCCGTGCCTGGACAAATGTCAGGCGGTTGAAATTTGGGAACCGGTCAGCGTTTCTGTATGATTTTAGTCTGTGAACATCGTTCTCAGCCAAGTGGAAGCGCGAGTGTTGGGCTGTTTGGTGGAGAAAGATATCACCACGCCGGAATACTATCCCCTTTCGTTGAATGCGCTCTTGCATGCATGCAACCAAAAATCGAATCGCGATCCGTTGATGAATCTCGACGAGGACGCGGTGCGGCGGGCGTTACGCACCCTGGGCGAACAGGCGCTGGCCCGCTCTGCTGGAGGAGATGGCCGCGTTGCCAAGTACGAGCACAGGCTGGCGGAGATGTTCAATTTTACCCGGCCGGAAACGGCAATTCTTTGCGAACTGCTGTTGCGCGGGCCTCAGACGCCTGGGGAATTGCGAAGCCGCGCGGAACGCATGCACGCGTTCGAGGATCTGAGCGTGGTGCACACGACATTGAAGCACTTGATGGAGCGCGAGCCCCCGCTCGTAATACTGCTCCCGCGCCAAACCGGTATGAAAGAAGCGCGTTACGCGCACCTTCTTTCGGGAAGTGTGGAAGTACAGGAAAAGCCTCACGTACAACCAATTGCAGAGAATCCAGAATCGAACAACTTTGTGGACGGAGAGCGTGCGGCGCGGCTGGAAAGTGAAGTCGCGAGCTTGCAAAAAGAGATTGCAGATTTGAAGCGGCAGTTCGCAGAATTTCGAAAGCAGTTCGAATGATGGGAACAAGTGCGCGGTTGAACGACCAAAGTCTTTTGAATGAAGGGTTGACACACGGCTATCCGTGTTCATAACATGATGCTTCTCAAATTTAAGTTGTGAATCTGCAAGAGGCGGTTCAAAAGTTGTGCATCTCGCAGCAAGAAATAAAAATTTATGATCACAGTTAAAGAGCTTACGAAGAGGTACGCGCGCAACACGGCTGTCGACCACATCTCTTTCGAGATTCAAAAAGGTCAGATTGTCGGCTTTTTGGGGCCCAATGGAGCCGGCAAGACCACTACGATGCGGATGTTGACGTGTTTTATGCCGCCGACCGCGGGCACCGCTATAGTGGCAGGCTTCGACGTCCTCGAAGAGCCCATGGAAGTGAAGAAGCGCATCGGCTATTTGCCGGAAACGCCTCCTCTCTATCCGGAAATGCGGACAGGGGAATATCTGGAGTTCGTGGGCAGCTTAAAAGGCCTTCGCAAACCGGAACTTGGCAAGCGAGTGGATTACGTTTGCGAGCGCTGCGCCGTGGCCGACGTGCGAGACAAGCTCATCAGCAAACTTTCCAAGGGCTACCGGCAGCGCGTGGGTCTGGCCCAGGCCATCATCCACAATCCGGAAGTGCTGATTTTGGACGAGCCGACGGCTGGTCTCGACCCCAAGCAAATCAATGAGACGCGCGATTTGATCAAAAGCCTCGCGGGAGATCACACCATCATTTTGAGCACGCACATTTTGCCAGAGGTGGAACAGACGTGCGAGCAAGTGATCATCATTAACAAGGGCAAGGTGATCGCGACGGACTCCGTAAACAATTTGCAGAACCGTGCGCGCGGAGCGGAATCGGTGATCGTGGAAGTGGCCGGCCGCAATGGTGCCCTCGATCCCGCAGCAATACAGAGCCGGTTAGAGAAGGTTTCCGGCGTGAGCAAGGTGCTTTTCAAGGAAAAGCGGGAAACTCGCAACGTTTTTGAGGTCGAGAGCGGAAGAGGGCGGGTGGTGCGCGGAGACCTGGCACGCGCTGTGGTGGAAGCGGGCTGGGATCTGAATGAGCTGCGGCCTTCGGCCATGAGTCTCGAGGAGGTTTTCTTGCAACTGACCGGGGACAATGCCGCCGAACGCGCCACCGCTCCCAACGAAGAATTGGCGGCGAAGGGAGCGGGCAAGTGAGAAACGTATTCATCATCTGGCGCAAGGAGATGCGCAGCTACTTTGTTTCCCCGGTTGCGTACTTGTTGTTAGCGATGTTCGCGGTGATTTTCGGATTTTTCTTCTGGAACATTCTGGGCTACTTCGTGTTCACCGGAATGGAATCGCAGATGCGCGGCGAGATGTTTCCGATGAACGTGAACGAACAGGTGATTCGCCCTTTGCTTTCGAATGTCGGCGTAATCGGATTGTTTTTTATTCCCATGATCACCATGCGCTTGTTCTCTGAGGAGAAACGCAGCGGCACGATTGAATTGCTGGTCACCTCCCCGATCCGCGACGGTGAAATCATCCTCGGAAAATGGCTGGCCGCGTTGACGCTTTACGGTGTTCTTTTGTTGCTTACCGCGCTGAACTTCATTTTTCTCTTCAGATATGGAAATCCAGACTGGAAGCCGCTGGCGATCGGTTACTTGGGATTGCTGCTGCAAGCCGCCGCCCTCCTTGCCATAGGAATGTTTATTTCAACGCTGACAAAGAACCAAATCATCGCGGGGGCAACGACATTCGGAGTTTGCCTGCTGCTCTGGGTTTTGGAATGGGTGAGCGGGTACGAGACGTCGACTTGGGCGAGCGTGCTGTCGTACATGTCCGTGGTTACTCACGTGGGCTCGTTCTCGAAGGGCCTGCTCGATTCGAAGGACGCTGTTTATTACGTGTCGCTCACATTTCTTGGGATTTTTTTCACAGCGCGCTCGCTCGAGTCGCTGCGGTGGAGGTCTTAGGTGAATACCGAGCTGTTAAAGGCCAGACAAACGAAGTACGCGGCGTACGCGACGCTCTATATTGTTGTGACTCTTGCGGTGGTGACGGTCGCCAACGTGCTCGCGAACCGCTACGACAAGTCGTACGACGCGACGTCCAACAAGCGCTATAGCCTCTCGGAACAGACTGTGAAGGTCGTGAAGGGCCTGAAGCAGGACGCGCGCATCACCTATTTCGATCAGGGAACCCGCTTCCAGCAAGCAAAAGACAAGCTGGACCTTTACGCGAATCTTTCGCCGAAGGTTCATGTCGAATACGTGGACCCGGATAAGAAACCGGAACTGGCGCGCGAGGCAGGGATCAAAAGTTACGGCACGACGATCGTGCAGATTGGTGCCAACAAGAACGAGGCCAAGGGCACGAGTGAAGAGGACATCACAGGCGCCCTTATCCGCGACCTGAAACATACCGCGCGGACGGTATGTTTTGTCACCGGAAGCGGGGAACATCAGATCGACGACACGGCCCGCACCGGCTATTCGGGTTTCAAGGACTTGCTCGGAAAAGATGATTATCAGGCGAAGTCGATCAATCTTCTGGAGAAGGCCGAAGTCCCGGGCGATTGCACAGTGGTCGTCGTGGGAGGGCCGAGCGGCGATTACCAACAGCCGGAAGTTGATGCGCTGAAGAAATATGTGGAAGACGGCGGACGGGCGATGTTCCTGCTCGATCCGCCGCTGAAAATGGGTCACGGGGACATCGCGGATAATGATGTGCTTACCGGACTGCTTTCGAGTTGGGGCGTGACGCCGAACAAGGATCTGATCCTCGATATGAACCCCATTGGGCAGCTTGCCGGATTGGGGCCGCAAGTGGCGCTGGTGACAAAGTACGACTCGCAGCCCATCGTGAATGAGATGAAGGGCTCCGCGACAGGGTTTCCGTTGTCGCGTTCGCTGGACACAAAAAACGGCGACAAGACCACCGTCGAGAAGCTATTTGATACCTCGGAGACTAGCCTGGCGACGACGAAATTGAATTCGCCAAGCGTCGATCCCAGCGACCCGAAGAACAAGAAGGGGCCGCTGACGCTGGCGGCCGCGGGATCGTACAAGACGGGCAAAGAGAATTCGCAGGGGCGATTCGTCGTGGTGGGTAGTTCGCAATGGGCGGCCAACTCGTTTCTCCGGTTCAACGGAAATCGGGACCTCGCGCTGAACGCCATGAACTGGCTGTCGTCGGATGAGGACTTGATCTCAATACGCCCAAAAGAGCCTGAGGACCGCCGCATCACGATGACGAAGGCGCAGATGAATTGGGTACGCGTTACGAGCCAGTTCCTGTTTCCGCTGGTAGTCGTGTTCGCTGGAATTTCGGTTTGGTGGCGGAGAAGGTAGGCGCTACCGGATCCGCTTAGAGCAGTGCACAAAAATGCGGGGCAATTCCAATGAAAATGAATAGCTTGCTTGTAGCCGCCATCGTCCTGGCGGCGCTTTCTGGAGTTCTATATTGGTCGAACCACAAAAAGACGTCGGCCAGCGACGTAAAAGTCTCCCCGGACACGCCGCCGAAAATTCTGACGCTGCCTCAAGCGGACATCACGAAAGTTGCGATCAAGAAAAAAAGCGGAGATGACGTCTCACTCGCAAAGAACGAAGCGGGCAAATGGGAAATTGTAACGCCTAAGCCGCTAAGAGCAGACCAGAACGAAGTCTCAAGCATGTTATCGACACTTTCCTCGCTCAGTTCCGAGCGGCTGATCGATGAGAAGGCTGGCAACCTTGCGGAATATGGGCTGGCGCAGCCCGCGATCGAAGTCGATGTGACGGAGAAAGACAATAAGTCGCAGAAGTTGCTGATTGGAGACAGCACGCCGACGGGAAATGCCGCGTACGTTGCGCTTGCGGGCGATCCGCGTGTGTTTACGCTGGCCAGCTACAACAAAACAAGCCTGGACAAGAGCGCGAAGGATTTGCGAGACAAGCGGCTGCTGGTGTTCGATCAGGAAAAATTGAGCCGCGTGGAACTGACGGCGAAAAAGCAGGACATCGAATTCGGCCGGAACAAGGACCAGTGGCAGATTGTGAAGCCCAAGCCATTGCGCGCGGACGATTCGAACGTGCAAGAACTGATTCGCAAACTCGCGGATGCGAAGATGGACTTGAACGCCTCCGACGAGGACCAGAAAAAAGCATCGTCGGCGTTTGCTTCCGGGACAATCGTGGGAGTTGCGAAGGTTACGGACGCTTCGGGGACGGAAGAGTTACAGGTACGCAAGAATAAGGACGATTACTACGCGAAGTCGAGCGCGGTCGAGGGCATTTACAAAGTGGGGAGCGATTTGGGCACCGCGCTGGACAAAGGCGTGGACGATTTCCGAAACAAAAAGCTGTTTGATTTTGGATTTACCGATCCCGACAAGATTGAGCTGCACGATGGCGCGACCACATGTTTCCTGACGAAGGGTGGCTCTGATTGGTGGTTGGCAGACGGGAAAAAGGCAGACGCGATCAGTGCGGAGTCGTTCGAAGGAAAAGTGCGAGACCTTTCCGCTAGCAAATTTGTGGACACCGGTTTCACGTCGCCGGCAATCGAAGTGACGGCTACTTCAAATGGCGGAAAGAACGTGGAGAAGGTGCTGATATCGAAGAACGGCGATCGCTACATCGCGAAACGAGACAACGAGCCATCGTTGTATGAATTGGACTCGAGTGCGGTAACGGATTTGGAGAAAGCCGCGGCGGATTTAAAGCCGGTGGCCGAACCCAAGCCGGCGACACCAGGGAAGAAGAAGTAGGTGAGCTAAGAATTTCAAGCGCCCCGGCGCATTGCGCGGTCGAGCGAGAGTTTTTCTTCGGACGTAAGCGCGCGGACAGTAGATTTTGGCAAGTCGCCCAGCGCGAGCGGGCCGATCGCCACGCGGATCAGCCGAAGAACTTCGATGCCCAGAGCTTCCATCATTCGGCGAATGTGGCGGTTTTTTCCTTCATCGAGAATAACTTCGATCCAGGAATTGCGCTCTCCTTGACGCAGCAGGGAAGCGTCCTTCACGCGCAGTAAGTCCCCATCTTTGGTGCGAATGCCGTTCTTGACGGCTTGGATCACCGCGGCATCGGCGATTTTTGCAATTTGCACGTGATAACTTTTGTCGAGATGCGTTTCCGGCGCGGTAATGCGGGCGGCCCACTCGGAGTCGTTAGTGAGCAGCAGCAGGCCTTCGCTAGCTTTGTCGAGTCTGCCGACGGGAGCGACCCAGGGCAGGTCCGCGCCGAGAAATTTGTAGACCGTGTCGCGGCTTTTTTCATCGGAGGCGCTGGTTATGATGCCGCGAGGCTTGTTGAGCATAAGATAGATTTTCTTGGACGCGGCAACGGACTGGCCATCCAACTCGATGCGGTCCTTCCCAGGGCGGACCGGCGTTTCCGAATCGCGTCGAAGCGTGCCATTCACGCGAACCCTGCCAGCACGAATGAGTTGTGTGGCTTGCGCTCTGGAGCAAAAGCCGAGTTTGGAGAGAGCGCGGGCCAAGCCCACTCTTTTTGATTGGGCATTGGGCGATTGTGGATTGCTTGTTCTGCGCAATTAATTTGGCGACTTCAATGACGCGACCGGCGTAGCTGACGAGGGCGGATCGTGCTTCACGGAGCCGTAGCGGGCGGCCAGCCAAGCGCGGACTTCTTCGGGATTGTAGTTGAACGGGCCCATACCGCCGCGATAGGCGATGCGGCCCGATTCATCGATGATGTAGAAGCGCTCTGGCCAGGCGGCGTACGCGTCGTTTGCCGCGTTACTCATGTCGTCGATGCCAAAGGCGATGGGATATTTGAAGCGCTTGATGAAATCGTTGGCAATGGCCACCCGCTGAGCCAGGCTCTTTGGCTGGGCGTAGCATACGTCGTCCTTCACATTGGATTTCATTTGCCACTCGTCGGTGGGATGAGCTTCGCGGACGTAGACAGTCAGAAAATCGGCGTGATCCTTGTAGTCGTTGTAAATCTGCACCACGTCACCGACGTGGCGTCGAAAGGGCGGTCAAGTGTAGCTGCCGAAGATGATAACGAGCGGGCGAGCACCGGTGCGCTCGCGGATGTGAAACCGATTCGCGCCATCGAGAGCGACGAGGCGTGCGTCAGGGGCGTCGTCGCCAACCTTGAGGCTGCCGCGATGCATGTGGGGCAAGGCGTAGCGCACCATGCCGTAAACGTCCTTGGGGCTGCCCGCCATTTTGCACAGAACGAGAAAGACCGCGAGCAAGAGCACCAGAAAAATGGCAATCGTCCATTTCCAGAAGTGAGTCATCGTGAATTGTTCCGCCCGCTCCGGAGCGCCAGCTCCCGGGATTAGCTACAAGCCAGAAAGCTTACAGTTGTACGTCCGCGGAGGCTACAGAATACGGCGACAAAACGTAGCACCCTAGCTCCGGGCGATGAATAGTATTTTTGCATTACTAAGTCCCGCGTGAGATTGCGAAGAAGGAATTTGGAGTGCGGCAGCCTCGCTGCCGCTTTTCCCAATAATTCCCCCGACTCTATATTTGGCGAAACTCAATAGTTGGGGCTTTGTGATCAGACGCGGGCATCCTTAGCCATTAGGTCGTCGGGCTCTGCTTTGTAGCGGACCGGGGCGCGCTCGATAACCGCCAATGCGGCGTAAGCAGGTCGGATTTCATCGACTTCGACCTCGACCTTTTTCTCTTCGACCGGCTTGTAGTCCTGGAAAAAGCGGCGGAGCGCCGGCAAGTGGTGCAGAGGAAGATCGCGCGCCTCGAGTTAGCCGCTGAATTCAGAGTCGCCTGTGGCCACGGCAATGATTTTATCGTCGCTGGCGAACGTCCGCTCTCTGTTGCCCGAGCTTTCCGAGTTTTGCTGGTTAACAATAATTGACCCCTCCCCCGCGTTTTTTTGTAAGTGTTGATTCTAAAGGAAAGCGGGTGGCCGCAAGCGTTTTAGAATGAACACTTGCGAGGCACATTGGAAGTGTTGATTCTAAGGAAGTTGCGGAAGATATTATCGGACGCAGCGTTTTGCGGTGGGGAGCGACAGGGGAGGCGACGGATGGAAAGAGTCGGGGCGAGGAGAACATAAGGAAGGGTAGCATGGTTTTACATTACTGTCAAGGACTATTATTTAGTGAATATCATTCGAACGTGAGACGGGGAAGTGGAGTGGATTGAGGCGGTTGGCGGGAAATTGGGAGTTTGGTGAGACGGTGTGGTGACGAATCGTTCGGGGAACAACCTATCTGTCCCCCCAGTTTCCGCCCAGCCACCGTCAGCGACGGCGCCGGGGCCGCACGCCATTCGCAGCTGTGATAATCTATGGGGATGAAATTGACAGCCGTTTTTGAACCCGCCAAAGAAGGCGGCTATACTTGTTTTGTGGAAGAGTTTCCCGCCGCGATTTCGCAAGGCGAAACCATCGACGAGGCCAAAGCGAATCTTGCGGACGCGTTCAAGCTGGCGCTGCAATGCCAGCGCGAGCTTGCGGAAAAAGGCCTTTCCCCACACGCGGTGCGCGAGGTTTTCGAAATAGCGGAAGCATGAAACTCGCGGAATTGGAACGCCATCTGCGCCACCAAGGGTGCGTTTTGTATCGCGAAGGTGGTGCCCATAGCATTTGGTTCAACCTACCTTGCACAAGATCGCCAGCGTCCCACGCCATCGCGAAATCAAAGAGGGGACGGTTCGGGCCATCTGCAAACAACTGGAAATTCCGCGGCCATGAGCCAACACCCAGGTAGAAAAGCGCTACCTGGGGCACCCGGCACCCGGCGAAATTCGGAGTTTGGTGAGACGGTTTGGTAATGAATTGTTCGGGGAACATCCCGTCTGTCCCTCGATTTTCCCGAACCGTGACGCATTCGTGGCCGTGATTTGCAAGATGCCTCATAAGCGGCTTGGGGGAGCACTCGTCAATGAGGACTTTCATTTGAGCTGGGCGACAAGGCTCAGGCGGGCTTCTTCGATGGCGGCAATGGCAAGTTCGCGGCTGACGCTCGGATATCGTTCCAGGAATTAATCCAGAGTGTCGCCTCCTTCCAGATACTCAATCAAGATTTTGAATGGAACACGCGTCCCGCGGAATACAGGCTCTCCGCCGAGGATGTCTTGATCCTTGATAATAACGCCGGTCATCTTCGCTTACCTCGTCGCATAGAGTTTACCAGCCAAGTTGCCCAGAATTCGCTTGGAATTTTGAAGTGCGATTGCTGCGGCCATCGACCCAGAAGTGCGAAGGGCCTGCAACCCGTCCTTGGCGTGCCCCGGGTGCAATCTGCATAAAGCGGACAGGTGCCAGGCCTTGATTTGCACACGTGTTCCCGCTATCATAGGAAAAATACGAGGTTAGCTATGAGGCTAGCTAAGACCTTTACCATCGAGCCCGACATCAACGACTACGTCGACGAAACCAAAGGCGACCGCTCCGCTAGTGAACGCGTCAACGAACTGCTTCGCCGCGCCATCATCGAAGAGCAATACGAGCGCCTCGATGCGGAAGCCAGTGCTTTCTTCGCCGATGATTCCAAAGCGGACCGCGCCGAGACCAGGGCCATGCACAAGGCATCTCTGAGGACGTTTAGCAGGGATTGATGGCCACTACTCGCTCAGGCTGGTTTCCGAAACGAGGCGAAGTCTACATCGTCCAGCTCGATAAACCACGCCCGGCCGTGGTCCTGTCCGTTGACCAAATCAACAAGCATGCCTTGGACGTTTGCGTCGTGGGCATCACGACCGTCGAGCGTAAGGCCTTCAGCATGCGCGTACCCATTAAAAAGGGAGAAGCGAATCTCAATTTCGATTGCTGGGCCAAATGCGATCAGGTCACCAGCCTCGAAAAAACCTTGTTGCGCTATCCTGCGATCGGCGTCCTTCCCGCGGCAACCTTTGCCCGCATCGAAGAGCAAGTCCGGATCTGCCTCGGGCTGGTCTAATCAGAGACGCGACTATAAATGATGAGACGGACAGACCCGGAGTGGCCCACCCTTTGCAAAATAAACAGGATGTCTAGGGACACTCTGTAAAGGATGTCATGGGGCTGAACAAAAAAAACGCAAAGGGTAGGCCAGCCCCGGAAAAAGCAAAAATCAAAATCAGCTTGAGGGGTTAGTGTCGCCCACCCACCTGGATCGAGGGGCGGCCACCCGCGTGGTTCTGGGAGAATGGCGATTCTTATCGTATGATGATTGGTGAAGCCAAGACGGAGCGTCCACCTTCAACTGCAAGTCCATCGCGGATATCACTGAGGCTGACTTCATAAGGCGATTGCTGTTGGACCCTTCATGGCGGTCCCGCGTCTTCAATATTTCCGGCATGCCAGCCGAGCCTTCCGCCTTCGTCAGCGTTGATCTGAAAGGAGTGCCTGGAAATTTCCTCGGGGATGTTGACGTATTGTTGTGTCCACTGAGTCAGCCAGAATCAGCGACCGCAATTTCCGTGAAACGCATCAAGTTTGGAGTCAACGCGATTCGGAATGGGCAACCTAACAAGCTCCAAGAATTGAAAAAGGCCACTGAGCAGGCTAACAGGTTGGCTGATGTTGGGTTTCACTTGGTTTATTCCTTCGTATTTGTGGCAATAGACACGAGAGAACAAAATGTCGGCGTAAGGTCGTTTGCACGTCTTCCCATAGAACTAAAGCAATTGGTCCACTCTGCAGTCACAGTTCAAGGACTGAACCCAAGAATCGGCCTCTACCAAACCGAATATGTTCAGCCTATGGACGACGAGCCACTTTCCACAGGAGGCTTCGTTGGATTTCTTGTGCAAAATGCGGAGCCAGTCCGGCAGGCGGACAGCTTGACGGGCTGGGTATCGCAGGTAATGCTACGGCAAACAGAACATGGGGACAGAACATATTGACAGACGGGACGTTCCCGGATGAACTTGGGTGGCGAGCTTCATTGAGCGCTCGCTTTCCGAGCGGCTCTTACAAAGTCATCTAGTTGCGATTGCGTAGCACCGCCAGCTCTCTGCGTTACATATTCGAGGGCTACGGCTGCTGGCAGTGGCGCATTTTCGGGCGTATCTTGGTAGAAAGCGTCGATGCCTTTAGCGATTTCGTCGCGCGAAAGATTGGAAAAATACAGATTGATGATTTCCTTCCTGCTGCTTTCTGGCGCTATCTCTTTGCCGTCTTTTGTGATGGCCCCTAGAGCAGCCATGACCCCACTTTGGAATCCATATACCCAAGTGGCTTTATCTATTTGAGGCATGAGTCGCCAAGCTCGACCGTTTGGCATACCCATTGTCTCAAGTGGGACAGCAGTCTGAGCCGGGGCGCGCGTCTGCGCAGGCAAAAGCAGCAACAATGTGAAAGTAAGTCCGAGGGCTAAGGTCTTCATTTTATTCCTCCAATATCCCTTTATTGCGCGCTACTTCATCACGTTGTGGAGCATTACGCCCATTAGGGTGACCAGCAACACCGTGACCGCCAGTACGAAGCTCGCGCTCGGCGGAATCTCCGGGGGGAACCCGGGGACAGAAGGGATGTTAACTGTTTTGCTTAGCGTACCGCAGAGGAAATTGCTAGGAAAAAGCTATAGTTTCATCACTTTTTACTTTTACTGACTTTCGCGCGAGTGCGCGTGGGCGCTTTGCTCTTCAATTTGAGCTGATTGTATTCGATGGCGGCGCGGACTAGATTTGTTAGCGCACGTTGATTAATCTTATCGCCCGCGAAAAGGTCGATCGCTCGCCATTTGTTGCCCCCGAGGCCCGCGTTGAAGAGTTTTTCTGGATCGGGGAGGTTCGCTCCGTTGGCAAAGGTGAGCTTTACCTTATCCTTGTGTGCGTTGCCGACCGCGATCATTCCGTCGCGAGACCATACTGGGCTTCCCATCCACTTCCATTCCTCGATGATCTCCCGGTCGGCCTCAAGGATGGCCTTGCGGACGATGGCAAGCGTCTTCCCGCGCCAGTCTGTGAGTCCTGCGATCAGCTGGTCAATACGTTCCGATGGATTCATTGGATCTTTATGCCTCCAGTTCTTGTCCCGTTTTCATGCCAGTCCTTTTATTGGCTGATCTCTTCGAAATAAGTCGTCGAACGACGTGGCCTTTCCACATCCACAGCCCCGAAAGGACAAGTACAGGAACGAAGACAAACCGGGTAGCGGGCGCGTAGTTTGGAATTTGGTCAAACGGACTATAAATATAACCGGCTATAGGGATGGCAAAGATAATGTGAATCCAGCGGAAAATGGAACGCTTCGTAGCTTCTTTCATGACTATTTTGTCCTCCTTATCGACGATACCGATTCACGACTTTTGATCCGCCTGAGGCGGCCAGTTGGGCGCTTCGATACCGAACTGCTTGGCGTACTCTGCGTTCAGCCGCTGCCAGCCGCCGTACTTCATGGCCTCAGGGCCAACCATGCGTCCAAGCGGAGCTCCGCTGAGAAGGCGATCCAGAACATCGAAACAAATGTGCCACCCGGCAGCACCCATGGCGATGTAGCGGTGACCGATGTTGGTCCACAGCGTCAGGCGCGTGCCGCCACCCAAGGCTTCGAGTTGCCACCGCATATCGAAGCCACCCCACTTGTACTCAAGCACCTCAGGAGCGTCGGCTCGCGTCACTTTTGTTTGGGTAACGTGAAGTGCGGGCGCTCCCACCGTGGTGAGCTTCACCGTGGTTCCAACCGTACCGAGGCTCCCGTCGGCGTCAAAGGGCGCCCACTCGCGCAACTGCGCCGGGTCGGTAAGCGCCTGCCACACTTTTTCCGGCGAGTGCCGCAGTTCTCTCGTGAGAATGAGCGTCCACTTCTCTCCGTCCTTTCGTATCTGCGCCCCGCTGGCCGGACCCGGTGTGTATTGCTCGCGATCGGTCACCTTTTTCTCCTTAGCGTGAATAGCCTGCCAGCTGCGTTAGCTGAATGAGGTTGCCACACGTGTCATTCAGCATCGCTATGGTCGAGCCGGTCACAGCAGTGGGTGGCATCGTGAACTCGGCACCGCGGGCCTTGATCCGTTCGTACTCGCCCTTGAGGTCGTCGGTGAAGAACATGGCCGCGGGCTGGCCCTGTTGAAAAATCGCCTGTTGATACGTTTTGGCCGCGGGGTTGTTGTTCAGCGCCAGCTGCAGCTCCGTGCCGTCCGGCTCCTCGGGCGAAGCCACCGTCAGCCAGCGATAGGGGCCTTGACTGAAATCGGTCTTCTTGGCAAAGCCCAATACCTCCGTATAGAAGCGCAGGGCCTTGTCCTGGTCGTCCACATGTACGCTGGTCATTTTAATTTTCATTTCGTTTCTCCTTTGTCACGTTCGCGGTTTGGGCCGCGTTGTCTTCTTCTTGTCTTCCTTTTCGTTAGTGTTGCCCTCTTTGGTGTTACCCGCTTTGGTGTTAAAGGATCCATCCGGTCGAGGTGGCGTTCCAGAGCATCCACGTGATCGGACCAGAACCGGCGGAACTGCTCCAGCCAGCTATCCACCTCCTGAAATGGTTCAGGTTTCAGCCGGTAGAGACGGCGCTGTGCGTCCACCATGGATTCCACGAAACCGGCCTCGCGCAGCACGCGCAGGTGCTTGGACACGGTCGGTTGCGGCATGCGAAGTTGACGCTCGATCTCTCCCACCGACTGTTGTGACGAGACCAGCAAGCTCAATATCGCGCGGCGGTTCGGCTCGGCAATGATTTCGAACACGGATTCCATGCTCTTCGTATACTCTGCGGAGCATATACGTGTCAAGGTATATTTGCGAGCGGTCCCCGGCCACGGTTTTCGCCCGCGGGCGGGGATGCACCGCACTGACGCAGCCAGTCCACCATCATCCAGCGAAGACTAGGTTACGCAGCGGGCAGTTCTCGCCGCTTGCTCCAGAAATAAATAGCGAAAGCGATGGCCACCAGCGGCAGGACACAGCCAAATTCGTCGATGAACCACGCTGTCTTGCCAGTGTTGCGCGTGATCGGCGTAAAAATTCCTTGGATATAGAGATTGTGGCTGCCGTGGAGAATCGCGCCGGTCCACAGGCTGCCGGATTTCAGGCGCATCCAAGCGAAAACAAAACTCATGGAAATGACCATCACCGTAAAACATAGCAGGCCATACCACGTGGGAGTGCCTGCGTTGTAGTCGCCGTAAATCAAGATGGGATAGTGCCAGAGCGACCAAACGATACCGCTGATAAGCGAGGTTGTGGTGAATGAGGTGGTCTTTGCAAGTTCGGGCACCAAGAATCCGCGCCAGCCGATTTCTTCGCCGAGCGCGCTGGAGACACTGCGAACCAAGCCGTAAGTGCCGATCAATAAAATTCCCAGCACGATCGAAATCCACGGAGGTCCGCCGAGATGCATTGCCTTCGTGAGTGCATCGAAAAATTTGGGATTGCCGAAGGCGCCGAGATGAAAGATCCACACGATGGCATAGGCAATCGAGGCGTACAGCAGCGGAATATACCAACTGCGGAGTTGGTATTTGGTTTCGCCCCATTTCCAGCCCAGCTCACAGATGCTGCGGCCATTCAAGCGCAGGGTAAGCATGCCTGCAAGAGCGGGGCACCACATCAGGCCTAACACATACATTCCTCTGCCGTTTCCTAAGCTGCCGGAATGAAGAATGAGGAAGTAGAAGAAGGAGCTGAAACCAAAAACGATGACAAGATAGGTGAGCACTTGAACGCGAGAACGCGCGGGCTGGGCCATGAATGCCTCCCTTACGAGGCAGGACCATATAACGAGAGCATTATCGGGACAAGGACGTGCGGGCCTAGGCGCGTGCCTTCTCAATCATCTCAAACCACATGCCTTTCGATTTTAGGATGAGCTCGACAGCTTCGCGGATGGCGCCTTTTCCAGCAGGCGCCCTAGTAACGTAGTGCGCCGCCAGTTTCACTTCGAGCACCGCATCGCCGACGGCAATGGCCAGCCCCACGCGGCGCATGACAGGCAAATCCGGTAGGTCGTCACCAACGTAAGCGATGGCGGAGTCCGGAACTCCAGTTTTCTTCAAAATTTCTTCAAGCGCAGGAATTTTCGTTGGTTGCTTTTGATAGATGAATTCCATTTTCATTTCCTGGGCACGCCGCAGGAGAGCGGGACTCTCGCGGCCGGTGATAACGCCGGTGAGAAGGCCGGCAGTGCGCGCGAGAGTTAAGCCCTGGCCGTCGTGGGCGTCGAACGTTTTGACTTCGAGGGCTGTGCCATCGGGCTGGGAAAGCAGAGTGACGGAGCCGTCGGTCAGCGTGCCGTCCACGTCCATGAGCAGCACCTGGATCTGCGCGGCGCGCTTCTTGAGGCTTGCAGGAATTTTGATCATGCCTTTTGACAAGGGTCGCTCCTGTTGAAGGGATGAAAAAAACACGGACCACAAAGTCCGCCACTGCAACTTCAGGAAAGCACGGATCTAAAATCCTGCGTTACATAAGCTCGAGAGTCCAGAGGTCGTGCAGATGAACCACGCCCAGAACTTTCTTGGATTCGTCGACGACGACCACGCTCGTGATCTTGCGCTTTTCCATCTGATTCAATGCTTCGCTGGCCAGGACGTGCGGCCCGATGGTTTGCGGATTGCGGGTCATTGCCGCACCTGCGGTCATTTCGAGTGATGCGCCGCGGTGCTTTTCCATCAGGCGGCGGAGGTCGCCGTCGGTGAGGATTCCGGCGAGGCGGCCATCGGGTTCGAGCACGGTGGTCATGCCGAGGCCCTTGCTGCTCATTTCGTGAATGACTTCGGGCATTGGTGCGTCGACGCCAACGCGCGGGAGAGCATTGCCTGCGTGCATTTTGTGTTCGACGCGAAGAAGTTTGGTGCCGAGACGGCCAGCGGGATGAAGCTCTGCAAAGTCTTCTGGTTGAAAGCCACGGCGCTCTAGTAGCGAAACAGCTAAGGCATCGCCGACGGCCATAGCGACGGTGGTGCTCGCGGTGGGAGCGAGATTCAGAGAGCAGGCTTCTTCGCGGACGCTGACGTCGAGGGCGACTTCGCTGGCTTTTGCGAGGGTTGAAGTTATTTTGCCGGTGAGGGTGACGAGCGGCGATTCGAGACGCTTCAACGTTTCGAGCAAGTGAACGATTTCCTCGGTTTCGCCGCCGTAGGAAACGGCCAGAATTGCGTCGCCGCGCGCGAGCATGCCGAGATCGCCGTGGAGGGCGTCGGCGGGGTGAAGGAAAAACGATGGCGTGCCGGTGCTGGAGAGGGTAGCGGAGATTTTGCGTCCGATGAGGCCGGACTTGCCCATGCCGGTGACGACGACACGGCCTTTGCAGGCGAAGAGGATGTCCACGGCTTTTTCAAAGGTGTGGTCGAGGCGCGCGAAAACGTCTTGGATGGCTTGGGCTTCGATCTTCAGGACGCGGCGGGCGGTGTCAAGACTCAACAGGCACCCCCCTGTTTTTTGTAAGTGTTGCATCCAAAGAACTTAAGGTTCCCGTAAGTCCTTTAGTTGCAGTAGTTGCAACAAGCTCCGTAAGTGCTGCTTCTAAAGCGTTTAAGTTCACTGTGGGGGTCCGCTTGTGGCGTGAGGGGCAGGAGATCATTGGACGCTCCATCGGCGGACGACTGTGGAGAGTTCTTTGAGACGTTTCAGGAGGGCGGGGAGTTGCGAAAGCGGAAGAGCATTAGCGCCGTCGGAGAGCGCTTCGGCGGGGTTGTCGTGAGTTTCGAGGAAGAGGCCGTCGACGCCTGCGGCTACTCCGGCGCGAGCTAACGGCTCGATGAATTCGGGTTGGCCGCCACTAGCGTGGCCTTGGCCTCCGGGCAGTTGGACGGAGTGGGTCACGTCGAAGATGACCGGATAGCCGAGCTTTTGGAGAATGGGGAAGGAACGCATGTCGACGACGAGATTTTGGTATCCGAAGGAAGCGCCGCGTTCGGTAAGGAGGATGTTGTGGTTGCCGGTGCTGGAGATTTTTTCGACCACGTAGGACATATCCCAGGGGGAGAGGAATTGGGGTTTTTTGACGTTGATGATGCGGCCGGTATTGGCGGCGGCGAGGAGGAGGTCGGTTTGGCGGGCGAGAAAGGCGGGGATTTGGAGGATGTCGCAGACTTCGGCGGCGGGTTGTGCTTGGGAGGTTTCGTGAATGTCGGTGAGGATGGGGAGGTTTAGATCGGATTTTATTTTGGCAAGAATGCGAAGGCCTTCTTTTAGGCCGGGGCCGCGGAAGGCTTTGACGGAGGAGCGGTTGGCTTTGTCGTAGGAGGCTTTGAAGATGTAGGGGATGGCGGCGTCGGCAGAGATTTTGGATACCGTTTCGGCCATTTTTCGGGCGTGCGCCTCGCTTTCGATCACGCACGGGCCAGCAATGAGAAAGAGAGGATTGCCGAGTCCCAGCCTGAGAGAGCCAAGAGAGATGTCGTGAGCAGGAATCATGGAAGTTATCGAAGATAGCATACACGCGACATGAAGTTGGAGAATTGCTCGAATACAGCAGTGGGCCAGTTTCCGGTTGGTCTGGCACGATTTATCGGAAGGTTAGCTCGGCGCGACTTCCTAGAAGCCCACGTTCTCAGAACCAATAAGCACTGGGGAACCCGGATGCCTTCCGGTTAGCCGACGATTCGCCTGGAATTAATTCCCTGCGCAAAATTCCGTTGATGGACCTCTTGAGACACATGCCGAGCATGGAGAGATGTTGCAGGAGCGGGCTAGAATCTGAGGCAATTTTAAGGAGTGCTGATGAAGATGGTAGACCGCAGGAAGTGCTCCTGGCGAAAATCGTTTCACACTGCAGGGAACAGATGAGGCGGGTGTATTAAGGCACGATTTTTGAACTGAGAGAACTCTCAACCGATGCTCTATTGCTGCTGAAGCGCTGAATACATTGGTCGCTATTTCCAAATTCTAATCAGGCGGCGCGCATGAATTGGCGCCTTGACATTGCTTCGAGGACGGCCGAGGATTTTGCAAATGAATATTGTGGGCCGACTTTGCCTGGCTATCGCTATCCTCGCTGCTTTGGTCTTTATAGGGACGGCCGGATTTCATTACATCGAAGGCTGGCCGTGGTTCGATGGCTTCTATATGACGCTGACAACAATGGCCACCGTGGGATACGGCGAAATTCATCCCTTGTCACATGCCGGTCGAATCTTCAATTCCTGCCTGATTGTTGCGTCCGTGATTGGGGCTGGCTTCACGATTGCGACATTCTCGCAGGGCTTGATAGAATTCGAGTTTGGACAATTCTTCGGCCGGCGCCGAATGGAACACGAACTCGCGAAACTTACTGGTCATTACATCATTTGTGGCGCAGGACGCGTGGGGCGCACGGTAGCGCGCGAACTGCGCGAGCGTGGTCAGAATTGCGTCATCATCGAGAAAGACCCAGTCCGCGCCCGCTGGGCCGAAGACGAAAAGATCCCCGTAATCATCGGAAACGCTTCCAGCGAAGAGATCCTCTCGAAGGCGAAGATCGACCGGGCCAGCGGGTTCGTAGCGGCTGTCAACTCCGACGCTGAAAATCTCTACATAATCTTGACGGCTCGCGGTTTTCGGTCGGACTTAAAAATCATTGCCCGCGCCAGCGAGGAAGAAGCGACGTCGAAACTTCTGAGGGCTGGGGCCACTCAGGTGATTTCGCCCTATTTCTTCGTGGGTCGCCGTATCGCCCACCTCTTCCTTCGTCCGAATGTTCTCGATTTTATCGACACCGCGTTCGGTACGGAGCGGCTGGATATCGAAATAGGCGAAGTCAAGATTCCTGAGCAATCCATGCTGGCTGGCAAGAAACTGGCCGACTCGATGATTCGCCAGCAGGCAGGGGTGATTGTATTAGCCGTCAAGAATGTGGATGGCAAGATGGCTTTCAATCCCCCGGAAGATGCTGTTATTCGCGTCGGCGACTGCTTGATCGTGATTGGCGGAGATGATCGGCTAAGAAAACTGGAAGCGCTGGCGAAGGCTCCCACCGCGGTTTCTTAGAGGACCTCCTAAGGTGTTCTCATATTTGCCGGCGGATTCTTCCCGCATCACGGGCTAACCCTAAGATGGCCATTATGGAAGGCAGGTCAATACCGAGAAACGCGTTGAGCGAAAACTGAACCACTACGCCAATGGGCGGCTCGCGCGCGAATTCCGGAATGGAGGCGGGACCGTTTTGCAATACGGGCTCCGCTACAAGTGGGGGCGCGGTCCTTCGAGGCTCAGGATGAACGTGCTGCGCACGGGGCACGATGTATCGTACCTCTACAAATGCTCGAGATTACGCGTTGGCGCGCGGCGAGGCGTGGACAGCATGGATGCGCTGAGGTTCCGTGGCAGGGCGCGATTTGCTTTTCCTGTGCTCGAGGGCGGCGCCGAGGAAAGCGGCGAAGAGCGGGTGCGGTTCGAGGGGCTTGGATTTGAATTCGGGGTGGAATTGACAGCCGAGGAACCACGGGTGATCAGGTGCCTCGATGATTTCGACGTAGTTTTCGTCGGGAGTGCGGCCGGTGATGCGGAGGCCGGCGCTCGTTAAAGTCTTCTCGTAGTCGCGGTTGAATTCGTAGCGGTGGCGATGGCGCTCGCTGATTTCGAGTTTGCCGTAGGCTTTGGCAGCGAAGGAACCGGGTTCGAGTTTGCAGGGCCACGCGCCGAGGCGCATGGTGCCGCCCATTTCGTCGACGCCGAGGAGCTCGCGGAGTTTATAGATTACGCGATGCGGCGCCTGGGGATCGCATTCCGTTGTGTCGGCTTGTTTTAGGCCAGCAACATCGCGAGCGTATTCGACGGTGGCACACTGCATGCCGAGGCAGATGCCGAAATACGGAATCTTGCTTTCGCGGGCAAATTGAATCGTATTGATCATGCCCTGGATGCCGCGCTTGCCAAAGCCGCCGGGGACGAGGATGCCGTCGTAGCCGCGCAGGCGCGCAGCGGCCGTGTCGGGCGAATCGATTTCCTCGGCTTCAATCCATTCGAGAATCGTTTTTTGATTGTGCGCCAGGCCGCCGTGGAGCAAGGCTTCGCGCAGGCTTTTGTAGGCGTCCTCGAGCTGAACGTATTTGCCGACGACAGCGATGCGAATTTCGCCGGCGGGATTGTGGATGCGATAGACGAGATCGAGCCAGGGGCGCATGTCCGAAGGGCGATCTTCCAATTTCAGATGCCGCAAAATTTGCGCGTCGAGGCCCTCGCGGCTGAGCTCGACGGGAACAGCGTAAATGGTGTCCACATCTTCCATGGAAATGACGCAGGCTTCGGCGACGTTGCAGAAGAGGGCGATTTTTTTCTTGAGATCCGCGGCGATGTGACGGTCGCTGCGGCAAAGCAGAATGTCCGGTTGAATGCCGATGCCGAGCATTTCCTTTACGCTGTGTTGCGTTGGCTTGGTTTTCAGTTCGCCAGCGGCGGCAATGAAGGGAACTAGGGTGACATGAACGAAGAGCGTGTTTTCCGCGCCGAGTTCGAGGCGCATCTGGCGAATGGCTTCCAGGAAGGGAAGCGATTCGATGTCGCCGACGGTGCCGCCAATTTCGACAATGACGACGTCCACGTCATCGGAGACTTTCCTGATGGTGGCTTTGATTTCGTCGGTGACGTGGGGGATGACCTGGACGGTTTTGCCGAGGTAGTCGCCGCGGCGTTCCTTGGTCAAAATGGTTTCGTATATGCGGCCGGTGGTCCAGTTGTTATCGCGGGAAAGATTGGCGTGGGTGAAGCGCTCGTAATGGCCGAGGTCGAGGTCGGTCTCCGCGCCGTCTTCGGTGACGAAGACTTCGCCGTGCTGGAACGGGCTCATCGTACCGGGATCGACGTTAAGGTACGGATCGCATTTCTGAAGGGTGACCTTGAAACCGCGACTTTCGAGGAGACAACCGATGGAGGAAGCTGCAACTCCCTTTCCAAGTGAGGAAACAACACCGCCGGTAACAAAAATATATTTTGGCGCCATCCATGCAGCCCGCGCTTGGGATTTCCCAGTGCGCCGAGCTTATCAACCCTCCACAGGAGTGACGTACGCATAATTATCATCGGAATGAGCGCTGCTGTCAAATCGTAGTATTGCATTGGAAAATCTGGAGATTTGGATTGAGAAACTGGAGACACGGGCGTGGAGCGGGGCCGGGCCGGAGAAATAATGCGCAATGCCACGAAACTTCTGGGGGTAAAGCGGGTTAAATCCTGCGGGGTGAGTGCGTCTGAACAGATGGGCCGGCGAGAGGGTTACTCGTTTGAACAAATTGCTTCACCCGCGGAAACCGTTTCGAATCGTGTTCTCATCCAAGCAGTAGAGCATCAACGCTGGCGCACGGGCCGAACCGAATGATGCTATCCCCGGGGGATTCTTCGATGTTCTCTCGAGATTGAGGAAGGGTCATGAGACCGAACGACTACAGATTCTTAGGTACGATCCTGTTCACAAGTTTGCTGCTTTCCACAGTTTTTGCAAATGCACAACAAAAGCAGATTCGCAGCCGCCTAAATACTTCAGCGAATACCGGATACAACTTAGCGACTGAGACCACCCTCGAGGGAACGGTTTTGAAGTACACAGAAAACTCTTCCGTGCCACCTCTGGGCGCTCACCTGACGGTGCAGACCGCCTCCGGACCCGTGGATGTTCACATCGGCGACGCCAACTTCCTCAAGCTCAATAACTTTCCGATCGCCGAAGGAGCCAGCATCCGGGTCGTGGGCCAGAGCCGCCCGTTTGGAAAGGGTGCGATGTTTTTCGCGCGGATTCTCCAACACGGGAATCAAGCCTTGGCAGTCCGCTCTACGAACGGCATGCCACTTTGGCGGGCAGGCGCAAGAGGTCAGCTCCCAAGCGCGCAGAGTCTGCCAGCGCAGCGAGGTGCGCGATGAACCGGCTCGCGCTTAGTCTCGCGCTATTCGGCGCGGGCTTTGCAGGGGCGTGCAGCGGCGGTGGATCGACTCCTGCCCCTCCACCGCCCGTCGGCGGTTTCTCGAATTCTAGCCTGAAGGGACAGTACTCTTTCTCCATGAGCGGGCAGGATTCAGGGGGCTTCTTTGCCCGCGTTGGATCGTTCACCGCGGATGGTAGCGGCAACATCACTGCTGGTATTGAGGACGTCAATACGGCCTCCGCGGTGCAGACACTCACCTTTACCAACAGTACGTACAGCATTCAGGCCGATGGGCGCGGTACCGTGAATTTGACGAACTCGACTGGGACGCTGATTTTCAGCGTTACGATGATTTCGGCGACGCAAGGGCTCATCGCCCAGACAGACGGCATCGCAACGGCCAGCGGCACTTTCCTGTTGCAAAACGCCGCCGCGTTCAGCGCGACTGCCATTGCCAATGGATACGTATTCGACGTCTCGGGCATCGATTCAAGCAATAATCCTGATTCAATCGTAGGGCAGTTTGTTTCCTCCGGCGGCGGAACGATCACCACGGGAGTCTTGGATGAAAATGACAATGCTACTCCGTCGGGAGCCGCGACGATTACAAACGGTACCTATCAACTTGATGCAACCAATGGCCCGACGTTTGGGCGAGGCGCTGTGGCATTCACCGCGGGTGGAGTTACATTCAATTATGTCTTCTATATGGTGGACGGTTCGCGGCTGAGAATGATGGAGACGAACTCGACCGCGCTGACGGTGGGCGACGCCATAGCGCAGGCGAACAGTGTCCCCACTACCAATGCAGGCTTTACCGGAAGCTTTGCCATGCTGATAGGCGGTGGCAGCGGTGCCGGACCAGATGCGCGCCTGGGCCGTTTCACCTCCGACGGTAACGGCGGTCTTACCGCAGTCGTGTTGCATGACAACGACGCGGGAAATTTTCAGAGCGTCCCCAAAGGAACGGTCTCTCAGGCGAGCTATTCCATCGACACCACGCTGCCTGGGAGCGGCCGTGGAACGGCGACATTCAACGATTCCAGTCTGGGCACCTATAAATTCATCTTCTACCTGGTTTCTGCAACGCAAGGCGTAATCCAGGACAACAGCAATCTGGTCATCGACGACGGTACTTTACTGGCGCAGACCGGAGGTCCTTTCACCAATGCAAACGTGGCGGGGAACTACGCTTTCAATTGGTCCGGGATCAGCACAAACAACAGCACGCTAGTAACCGCCGAGGAAGACTTTGTAGGCCAGCTCGCGCTCTCGAGTTCGACCTCGAATAACGTAACCGGCGCGCTGGATCTTTCTGAGTTCAGCTCGAACCAGGGCGTGTTTCTAAATATCGTTCTCAGCGGCGGGCTTACGATTAATGGTGACGGCACTCAAAGCAATGGACTTACGACAACGCTCCAAACGAATCCATCGGGCACCATCAACTTCAAGGCTATCCCTGTTAACCCAAGCACTATTTTTGTCCTGACTTCAGATAACAGCCGCACCACAGCTGGAATCATGCAGAAGCAGAGTCCATAGCGCTGTTCAAGTTGAGCCAATTTCGCCGCCTGGCTTGGCAGTTGGCCTGGCGGCTTTATTTTTGGAGGAGTTTTTCCACGCGAGCAACGTCCTCCGGCACGTCGACGCTGACGGCATCGTGGGCCACTTCCGCAACGCGTATCTTCCAGCCGTTTTCCAGCCAGCGGAGCTGTTCGAGCTGTTCGATGCGTTCGAGTTCTCCTTGAGGCAGAGTAGGGTACTCGAGAAGGGCGTCGCGCTGGAAGACGTACAGGCCCAAGTGCTTCAGGTGCCGCACCTGTATTTTGCTGCCGGTGTCACGGACCCAGGGGATGGGGGCTCGAGAAAAATAGATTCCATTGTTTTCAAAATCGAGGACGGCTTTTACCACATTGGGGTCCATGATGTCCGCGGGGAACTTGATGGGTGTGGCTACGGTTGCGATTGCCGCAGGTGGTTCCTCGAGTAGGGCATTGACGGCTGTATCGACCGCCACGGGATCCAACAAGGGTTCGTCGCCCTGCACATTCACAAACACATCGCCAGTTTCATGGGCCGCGACTTCCGCCACGCGCTCGGTGCCGGTGCGATGGTCCGTGCGTGTCATACGGGCCACACCACCAAATGTTTCCACGGCTTTTACGATGCGTTCATCGTCCGTGGCAACAATCACCCGGTCGGCTTGCGCCGCCATCTTGGCACGCTCGTATACGTGTTGGATCATCGGCTTGCCAGCAAGTGAAACAAGTGGCTTGCCGGGGAGACGCGTAGAGCCGAAGCGTGCAGGGATAATAATGACGACTTGCGGTTTGCTCGAACTCATCCCACTGAGTCTCCCATATTCGGGAATAATTGGGCACTACCTGTGGTCATTGTTCTATGGCCGCGAACGGACGGCTACTCGCGCTGCTCGTCGTGTTTGGATGCGCGCAGAACCCGCGGTGCGGATTCTGCGAGACCAATGCCGGGTACCAGTGGAGCCCTAGTACGGGAATTGCCTTGTCTTCGCATGCGCCAGTGATAGAATCACAAATAGTCCGAGCCGCGCGGCCGTTCCGGGTTACCGGGATGATGGGGGTGCCGTGAAACGCGATAGACATGGGTTTCGCGTTTTTAGTTTTTCCTTTGTAATCCTGTTATTTGCCTGTCTGGCCGCTTTCCGCGCCACGATTTTTGCGGCACCGCAATCGCAGACTCTCGCCGAAGAGAACAAACAGAATCCGAAGAAGCCCAAAGATGACGTAAGAAAAAACACGCCGGGACAGGTGATCAGGCCCGGACAGGCGCTGAAAATGGACGTGGACTTGGCGCTGGTGAACGTAACAGTCACCGATCCCTACAATCGCCTGGTCACGGGCCTGGACATGGAGAACTTTCGAGTCTATGAGGATAACGTCGAACAGGAAGTGGTGACGTTTTCCGCCGAGGATGTGCCGATCTCCATCGGTGTGGTTTTCGATTTTAGCGGCAGCATGTCCAATAAAGTAGGTAAAGCTCGCGAAGCGGCCGTGCAATTCTTCAAAACCGCCAATCCGCAGGATGAATTCTTTCTGGTGAGCTTCAACGAGCGCGCGGAGCTGACCAGTTCATTCACCAACAGCGTCGAAGATTTGCAGAGCAGCCTTATGCTGACCTCGGCCAAGGGGCGTACCGCGCTGCTCGACGCAATCTACCTGGGGTTGAGCCAGATGAGGGGTGCACGCAACGCCAAACGTGCCTTGCTCATCCTATCCGATGGGGGGGATAATCATAGTCGTTACAATGAGAGCGATATCAAGCGGTTGGTGAGGGAAGCAGACACCCAGCTCTATGCAATCGGCATCTACGACGCGCTTGGATATCGCAATCGAACTCCGGAAGAGTTAAACGGTCCGTCGCTGCTTTCTGAAATCACGGAAATGACGGGGGGCCGGGTATTTTCGGTCGAGAGGTTGGAGGACCTTCCGGACATCGCCTCAAAAATTGGCATGGAGCTGCGAAATCAATATGTTCTGGGATATCGTCCAAGCAACAAAGCCCACGATGCACGGTGGCGAAAGATCAAGATCAAACTGCGCGCCCCAAAAGGGCTGCCGCCGCTCAATGTTTACGCAAGGACCGGGTATTACGCGCCCAGTCACTGAGTTTGCGTTTTGGAGCAGGCGCGCCTTTTCCCGTTTCATTCTGTTGTTTTGCCTGACAGCTCTCTTTGTATCGCCTTGCCTTGCGCAGATTCCCATTCCCAATGCGCAACCGCTTCCACCAGGACAAGATCCCAATGCAGGGAGGCAAGGCTCGACCATCAAGGTCGATGTCGGACTTGTGGTGCTGCATACCACGGTGCTGGATGACCGAGGAAAGTTCGCCGATGGCCTGAAAGCCGAAAATTTTCGTGTGTTCGAAGATAAGGTGGAGCAAAAGCTCTCCACCTTTAAACGCGAGGACGTTCCCGTGAGCATGGGCCTGGTGATTGACAATAGCGGCAGCATGCGGGACAAACGGCCCCGCGTTAACGAAGCGGCGATCACGCTCGTCGAGGCCAGCAACAAGCAGGACGAAGCTTTCGTCGTCAACTTTAATGACGACTTCTATCTGGATCTCGATAAGGATTTCACAAGCAGCATCCCGGAACTTAAGGAGGCGCTCGAGCGCATCGATTCCCGCGGCAGCACGGCGCTCTTCGATGCTATCATCGGGTCGCTGGACCACCTGAAGAAAGCCAGCAAAGATAAAAGAGTGCTGCTTGTAGTCACCGACGGTGAAGACAATTCGAGCCACAATTCGCTGGAAAAAACTCTCCGCGAAATTCAGAAGACGAACACGGTGATTTACACCATCGGCCTTCTTGGCGATGAAAAGCGGAAAGAAAAGAACAACGCCATGAGAGCGTTGAAGCACATTGCCGAAGCTTCGGGTGGGCTGGCATTTTTCCCGGAAAGCGTCGACGACGTGCACAGCATCTGTGAGCAGGTTGCGCACGACATTCGCAACCAGTACACGCTGGCCTACTATCCTTCGAACACAAATAAAGACGGCACGTTCCGCGCCGTCAGCGTGCAGGTGATCCCTCCCCACGGCCGCGGCAAGCTGGTGGCGCGCACACGGAACGGGTACTACGCGCCGGGCGGTCCTGCGTCTTCGGCGGCAGGGAACTAGCCTTAAAATAATAATTTTATGTTGTCCCTATTTGTTAACGCTGGCTTGTTTCGTCAGGGCCTCCGCGGCGTTTGCAGTAAGGATGAAGCCAGTCGCCGCATCGATGACATATTCATTTTCATACCAGAGGAATGGCCAGCCCTCGTCGAGCTCCGGGAAGTCCGGCTGAATGATTGTTACTCCAGGAATCATGCCGCCTGGAATGAACGTGAAATCCGCGCGATTGTTACCGTAGGCAATGAGTCGCGATTGTGTTCCGACAGCGGAGACGTAGGACAAGTTCGAGACCGGATGTGTGCCGAGAATGTAGTCGAGACCGCGCAGAGTGTACTCGGACCCGACGATTTCCGGAAACGCTTCGTACAAAAAATACATTTGCACGGCAAAACTCGTGACTTGACTTGAGCCGCCCCACGTACCCGTCGAGATGGGTACGCCATACGGATTTTGCGATAGTGTTTCATTCAAAGTGGTCAGGTACGTCCGAAGAGCGGATGCGACCGCTTTTGAAAAGTCCGAATCCATCAGAGGAATGGCTCGCGCCGCAGTCCAGCCCACCGAAGCAAATCTTTCTTGGATTACGGGGAGCAGATCCTTGAGACGCGCGCGATACACCTCACCGCCTTTCGTCGCGAGCAAGAGCTCGACGGCTGCCCTAGTTTCTTCGTCTCGAATGTCGCCGCCAGTGGTGTTGAAGGAATGAAAGAGTGCGGGCGGCTCCCCGTGCTCTTGTTTCCAGACGCGCTCGGCCGTTTGCAGGCAATCGCCGGCCATTTTGTCGTCGAAGCCGCGCAGTACGCGGCTCGCCGCAGCTAGGGAAGCGATCGCGCCGTAGTTGAGCGGTGTGATGTGAGTTGTAAACGCCCAGCGGTCGTCGGGCGCTCCGGAATGAATACCATCCGTCGCCAGCGTATTCATGCCCGAGACGTAAATCCGGCCATCAGTTTTCGAAGCAGCGTCTCCCAAGTGCGTATATTCCTCGAGCGTCGGTGCGATGATTCCTGGTATCGCATGGCCGAAGATGTGGTACTGCGCAAGCAAAAACATAACTCCGTGCTCGATCTGCTGGATTACATCGGGAATGCCGTCTGGCTGGTGAATTTGCACGTAGCGGGCGTGCTCATCGACGCTCGTGTCATCCCCGGCGATGCCAAACTTTTCTCTCGCCAGCACGAGTTCGGTGATCACACGGGAATGCGTCTGGGTGCGCAAATCGAAATCTCCCGCGTCATACCAACCGCCGACATTTATCCCGGGGATATGCTGTCCGGGTTCGAACGGCGAATCCGTCGCCGGTCCCTGTGCGTAGCCGTCGAAGTGGGTGTAGTTCACCGGAGCCTGCCGCGCATCATCCAGATGAGAGGCGCCGTGCCAGATGCGATAGCCCTCGCGCACTTTCACGTGGTCCATTTGTTCCGCGAGATAGATGTCAAGCGACGGACGCCAGATGCCCTCATAGACATCCTTCGCGATACGGAAAGGCCCGTTCACCTGGCCGGCATACTCAATCTCGTAGACGCCGGGTTCGCGCACGTGTGAAAAATCGAAATGCGCGTATTGATAGCGCATCCACCTGCCCCAAGGTTTGACTTCGCCTTGAAAAACTTCTCGGCGCTCGCCGTCTGGCATGACCCGCAGCACACGAGCGGTTTTGGATGCATCGGAGAGCGGGTCGAGTTCAATAACCGCAACCTTAGAGCGCTCCGGCGTGTAACCGACCTGGTTGTAAGCGACAACGGGCGGACGCGTCCATCCGGCAATCACATTTGGACGAACGTGCCAAACTACGACATCACCCGTTTTGCCGGAGGGGAGCAGGCTGCGGACTACAAACCATCCGTTCTGCGCTTTGTTTCGTCCATCGAAGAGCATCAGAGAGGCATCTTCCGAAGAAATCGCTACGCGCGTCAACGGATCTTCCGGCGAGAGCACGATGCGCCGTCCCTTCGCAAGCGAACCCGGCTCAACAGTACCGTCCGGTTCCCTCTCCATCGGGCCGTCGGGATTCCGCGGGAAGATTTCCGGCCGGTCATCCATCAAAAAGGTCTTTCCAAAATACGCAGCCGGCAAAAACTCCATGTTGAATCCCGCCTTGCCTTCGATCGACGCAGGCAGCGGCGCATCCAGTCGCACGGCCACGCGAAATCCTCCCGGTTCCGGTTCCAAATCGATGTGGTAGGTAAATCCTTGCTTCGGGTAAGCGCAAAGCGTCGTTAACCCGCCGTTTGCTCCTCGTTTTCGCTCCTTGAATTGTGGAATTGGATCCCACTGAGCGGGCGGCGGAGACAGCCGCACGTCGCCGTTTGTGGCGATGCGCCGGTTGTGAAGGATCATTTCGACGCCGCGCATTTTTTGATCGCCAAATACAGGGTGGTAGGAGTTTTGGAAGAGCAGCACACTCAAGCCATGCGCCTCGAGCGTTTCGTGTTCGCTCACGTGAAGTTCATAGGGTCCATTCGGCGTGGAAGGCTTCGACGCCGGTCCCGGGCCTGCCGCAACGCCCGGCCCTTTGATATACCTGCCGGCAAACTCAAGAAAGGCCGGCCAGTTTGGAGCGGGAGTGTGCCCGCCGCTGTGCTGGCGGAAAGCAATATCTCCATTAATCAGCGGCATTTCCATGGGCGGATATTCCGTCGTCCCCAAGTCCTTTTTCCCCAGTAGACGGTACACTGGCCCGGCGCCCACTGCTGCGAGGAACATCCCGTGCGGATCGACCCATCCGTCACCATTGATCGCTCCTCCGCTAATGAACACTGGTCTTGGCGCGCACAGAGCAATCAACTCGTGCGAATCCACGGGGAGATCATTTGGAGTCAGAGGTCCCGCATATTTCAAGAAATTTCCAGCCATCCAGTGATATTCTCCGGTGCCTGCCACGTTGCCGATCTGTTCTCCGAAATTGCGGCGATAGAGGGCGGCCCCTCCTGCTCCAGAAGAACTTATGTAGCCGATGGCAAAGCGCGGATCGTATGCCATGGTAACGAGTGCCGCTTTTCCATAGCGGGAGTGTCCCTCGATTCCGATTTGGTGCGCATCCACGGACTTGTCCGTCTCGAAAAAGTCCATCGCGCGGCTGGCGCCCCACGCCCAGGCGCGCAGCGCGCCCCAATCGTCCAGTTTTCGGGGTTGCCCTTTGTTGACGAGGCCGATGATCCCCTCCGTCAGCCCATCGCCTTTGTCCGCTTGCACGCTCGTTGGAATCAGCACCGCATAGCCCCAGCCTTTTGCCAAGACTTGCTGCTGCCAAGTCGGACCTCTTTGCCCGGCGGCGGTCATTTCTGGAAATCGCTTCGCGACTGCGGCCATAAATTCCGGGCTGAAGCTCAGCTCCATCATCACCGGCACGGGCCCGAGCGCGTTTGCCGGCGTTGTCAGCGTCAGTTGAATATCCACTTTGATCGATGGAAATGCTGCGTTATCGACGTGCCCCACGAGTTTTTTCGTAATCACCGGCACATCGCCATTCATCTCATGCGCTGTGCTCGTCACTTCCCATACGACCTTTGGGGTATTTTTCGGCTCGCGGCCGTAAATTTCGCGGTCAAAATCCTCGAGAATCTCCGGCCGCCGCTTCTCCCACCACTCTTTGGCTGTCTTGACCTCCTTTCCGTTCTTCAACTTCAACGCATCAGGCAGCTTAGGATACGGAGTTGCCTTCGCCTCGTCGTAATTTGCGGCATTAGGCGACTTCCGATCGCCGTCTGCACTGCGCCGGAGGGAAGTGATATGTAACAACTCCATCAACCGCTGGTGGTCCTGCTCCGCAGTCAAATACACCGGCCCATTCGTGTTGGCGGTTGGCTGCGAGCTCGCCCCGTTAGGAATTTCCTGCCCGCTCCTCAACGGCAGTGCCAAACACGCTAGCGCCAATACGCCGCCCACCCACTGCGTCCACTTCACTGTTGCCCTGTTGTTTTTCACGATTTTTTCCCTGCTTCTATCCAGTGCTCGCCATCCGTAAATCGCCGTTAACGTTAACGCCTACTCCCCACTCCTTCAATGCCAATTTTCCGCCTCGTCTCGTCAACTTGGCGTCGTTCCTCCCATTCCTAATTTTGCGTTTAGAACCGCAGAACAGAACTGCCTGCTTTATCGTCGATGGAAGTCTGCGAAGCGACAAGGCTCATCGCGGCGAGTTTGCCAAGCGCGCCGCTCTCCCGTCAAGTTTTCTTTCCGGCCATCTCCACCACGTCAAACAAGCCTTCCACAATCCCATCCAGAACGTTCTTTAACATTAGCGGGGTTTTCTCGCCCATCAGAATTTGCAGACCCAGCGCCGGCGGCCCGCTTGTGGCCATCCGCGCGGCCGCGCGTTGAGTAAAATCAATCGCAAATGTCCGATGGCTCCGCTCCGTTTCAATCGCGAATCCAGCCGCCAGCAGCGCGCCGCGGTATTGCGACGCTTCCGCTACAAAGCTGGTTTCCTCGCTTACTGCCCACGGCAAGGGAAATCGCAGAGCCCCTTCGCGCATGCGCATCAGGTCAAAAATCGTAAAACTCGCAGCGCGCTTCAACACCCGTCCCACCTCGCGAAAGACGCCCTCTTTGTCCGCCAGATTCATCCCGACGTGAATCATGTACGCGCCGTCAAAGCTCCCCGTCTCAAAGGGCATCTGCAGCGCGCTCACTTTGCGAAAACTGGCCCGCCCTTCGAGCTTCACCAGTTTCGTCAGACTCTCCGCCACCAGTATGAACTCCTCGGTCAGGTCAATACCCGTGACCCGGCACTCATGTTCTCCGGCAAAATATCGCGCGGGCCCGCCGATTCCGCATCCCACGTCAAGCAAATGCATCCCCGACCGCAACCCCATGCCTCGCGCCAGCAACTGCGTTGCGTCCAGTCCTCCCACGTGGAACTCATCCACTGGAGCCAGATCGGCCGCCGTGAGCTGCCCCGCGTCCTTTCCCGCAGCCCGTGCCGCCGCCAGAATCGCGTCCTCCAGCTTCCCTCGCGTATAGTGTCGCGCTACCTTCTCTTCCGTTTTCAAAGTTCCTCCTCAATCAACAGCGAACCCTCGGCTATCGGTGCCATCTCAGTCCTCCAAACATCCCTTGCTTCGCGTCCGTTCTGCCCTTTGCATTGCATGGACAATTCTCAATCGGGCAGGTGGGAAGTCATGCGTCGAGACGAATTGATGCCCAATTTAATTTCCAATTTGACCCAAGAAGCTCTGCCCATGCGGGATCCGGCCTCCAAAATTATCGGCAACTGTCTGGCCCATGTCAGCCAGTGTGGACCGCAGGCCAAGGTTCACTCCCGCGCGGCTTCCGGGGGAATACGCCAGGATCGGCACATATTCGCGCGAGTGGTCGGTCGTCGGCCAGCGTGGATCGGGGTCGCAACCGTGGTCCGCGGTAAGCATCAGCAAATCGGAGGCAGCCAGCAATCGCAGGAAGGGCCCGAGCATTCGGTCAAATTCCTCAAGGGATAGAGCGAAGCCTTCGACATCCTTGCGATGGCCGTACAGCATGTCGAAATCGACGAGGTTGCAGAAAATCAATCCGGTTTTTCGTTCCCTCAAGGCCACAGCGAGTTTCGCCATACCGTCGGCGTTGCCCGTTGTGGTGACGTACTTCTCCACTCCGCGGCCATTGTAGATGTCATGGATCTTGCCGATTCCAAACACCGGCACGCCACGATCCGCGAGCACGTCCAGCAACATCGGCTTCGGCGGGTCAACGGCGTAATCATGCCGCCGCGTTGTGCGTGTGAAGTGTCCAGGTGTACCGGCGAAAGGCCGCGCAATCACACGGCCAACTCGGTTCGGGCCATCGAGTAGCTTGCGCGCAATCTCGCACATGCGATAGAGCTCCCCGATGGCGATTACATTCTCATGCGCCGCAATCTGAAATACGCTGTCGCCCGAGGTGTAAACAATTGGCTTTCCCGTGCGGAGGTGTTCTCCACCGAGTTCCTTGATGATCTCCGTGCCCGAGGCGGGTTTGTTTCCAATCGTTCCGCGCCCAATTTGCCTTTCAAATTCGGCAATCAATTCTCGCGGGAATCCGTGTGGATAGACTGGGAACGCCTGATTGAGCCAGACTCCTGCCATCTCCCAGTGGCCGGTAGTCGTATCTTTTCCGGGCGAGAGTGTTGCGCCTTTGCCGTAAGCGGCAATCGGCAACGCCGCAGGGTCCAGGTGCGCAAGAGGTGCTATATTTGCAAGCCCGAGCCGAACCAAATTCGGCAGAGCCAGAGGCCGCGATTCCGCGATGTGTCCGAGAGTATTCCTTCCCACGTCGCCATAATCCGCAGCGTCTGGCAACTCGCCAATGCCCACGCTATCCAGCACAATCCAGATGACTCGTTCAAAAATCGCCATTGCCAAACCTCGGTATCGCTCTTCGCGTGCAATCCATACGCTTAGCGTAGACGTCGCGCCCTTCGCCGACTCTAGCACAAACCCCTGAACCCGCCCGCGCTCGCAGGGAGTTTGACGATTAGGGAACGCGTCAGTATTCTGTACAAAGAACGTTGGATTCGCCCATTCCTGAACTTTTTTCCTGGTTTCTGCGTAATAAAGAGTGAAGAGGTGTGTGATGGCTCAAGACGGCTTTCCCCGGCGCACTTCGCTGGTTTTTCCGGTCCTACTCATCGCTCTCGGCGCGATCTTTCTCTACGCCAACTGGCACCCGTCCTTCGATCCCTGGCCCATTCTCTGGACTTACTGGCCTCTCATCCTGATCTTTATCGGCCTCGGAACGATTTGGGACCACTGGCGGCGTCGCCAGAATCCCGATACGGCGAGAGGTTCCTCAGCGGGTGCGAGCATCGGTGCGATTGCCTTCGTGATTATTCTCGTCGTTCTCCTCTGGCACGGCCGCCACTTCTCGCACTGGCGCGGCAATTCGGTCTACGCGATGCAACATCAGTCTAGAAGCGTCGATCGACAGAACGCCAAAACCGTGCGCGTGAATCTCGAGATGAGTGCCGGCGACCTTAACCTGAGCGGAGGCTCCAGCCATCTATTCGAAGGTGATTTTGACTATCGCTCTACTTCGGGAGCGCCCAGGGTAGATTATTCCGTCTCCGGAACGCAGGGAGATCTTCGCGTTTCCCAGGACGACTCGGGTAGTCATATTCGCACGACTTCCGACAACAATTGGACTCTTCACTTCGCCAATGACGTTCCTCTCGAAATCAAGATCGACATGGGGGCCGGCCATGGCAACCTGCGTCTGCGTGACATTGACGTCACTCGCCTGACGCTGGACATCGGCGCCGGCCAGGTGGACGTCGATCTCACCGGCGACCGCAAGTCAAATCTCACCGCCGACATCGAAGGCGGCGTGGGAGAGGCCAACATCCGCCTGCCCAAAAATATCGGTGTGATCGTCAACGCCTCCGGCGGAATCGGCTCCATCGATGCACACGGGCTGAAGCACGATGGCGACGAGTACACCAACGATGCCTACGGCAAGTCTCCCGTGACGATTCGCCTTAAAGTCGAAGGAGGCGTCGGGACGATCAACCTGACGCAGGAGCCTTAGTTTAAGAAAGTTCCCAGCGAAGAACTCCTAAGAGACGCAACAAAGACCTCCGTTTGCGCCCATTTTCCGCAAGTCGTATACTGTAAAGTTTAGGCGGTGCTCTCGAACCGCGCTGTCTGAGCTTCTCCTTGGCTACCAAAGAACTCACACCCGTGCTCGGCGAACAAGAGGCCATCCGCGTCCGAGGCGCTCGCGTTCACAATCTGCGCAACCTTTCCGTTGAAATCCCTCACAACGCGATCACCGTCGTGACCGGGGTCAGCGGTTCGGGCAAATCCTCCCTCGCTTTTGACACCATCTATGCCGAAGGGCAGCGCCGCTACGTGGAGTCTCTTTCCGCCTACGCCCGCCAGTTCCTCGAACGGATGGAAAAGCCCGACGTCGACGAAATCTCCGGCATTGCTCCCGCCGTGGCCATTCGCCAGAAAAACTCGACGCGCAATCCGCGCTCCACAGTCGCCACCTCCACCGAAATCTACGACTACTTGCGTCTCCTCTTTGCGCGCTGCGGCCAAACTTTTTGCATCAAGTGCGGCACGGAAGTTCGCCGCGACAGCCCGGACGAAATTGCATCGCGCGTTCTTTCGCTCACTCCTGGCCGCCGTTTTTATATCCTCTACCTGCTTCGAATCGCGCAGCCGCAAGCCACTGGCGGAGCCCGCCGTGTACCCAGGAAAAAAGCTCCCGCGCCTCCGCAAGAATCGCTCAAGCAAGCTCTCGGCGACGTACAAAAGCGCGGCTTCAACCGGCTTTATCAAGACGGCCGCGTCCACGAATTTTCCTCTCCCGAATCTTTGCTCGACGTGAATTTCTCGAAGCCCGTCTACGTTCTCGTCGATCGCCTCTCCGTGAATCCGGAATCCCGCTCGCGCCTCACGGACTCCATTGAAATTTGCTACCGCGAAGGTCAAGGAGAGGCCATCCTGCAATTTATCGAGGAGCCTTCCGGCAATTCTGCCGAGCGCCTCTCGTTCAATGAACGATTCGAATGCAAGAACGACGGCACGCTCTACCAGGAGCCCGAGCCCCGCCTTTTTTCCTTCAACAATCCGTACGGCGCCTGCCCGCGCTGCCAGGGTTTCGGCAATACCATCGATTTCGACCTCAATCTCGTCGTGCCGGACTCCAGCAAATCGCTGGATGAGGGCGCGATTGAGCCCTGGACCAAACCGCGCTACCGCGCACTTCTGCAGGACGTGAAAAAATGGGCGCGCGGCCGCGGCATCCCGCTCAATGTCCCGTGGCGCCAGCTTACTCCCGAGCACCGGCGTCTTGTTCTCGAAGGCGACCCCGAAAACAATTTCGAAGGTGTAAAAGGCTTTTTTAATTGGCTGGAGCGCAAAAAATACAAGTTACACGTCCGCGTTTTCCTCAGCCGCTATCGTGGCTATGCGACCTGCCCGGAGTGTGGCGGCACACGTCTTCGCCCGGAGGCTCGCGCCGTCCGTGTAGCAGGCCGCTCGATCACCGAACTCTGCAAGCTGACAGTAAAAGAAGCCCGCGTTTTCTTTGCCACCCTGGTTCTCTCCCCCGCACAAGCGAAAGTCGCCGAGAAAATCCTCGAAGAAATTCGCACACGCCTGCAATTTCTCGACGAAGTGGGCCTCGATTACCTCACCCTCGACCGGCTTACTTCCACTCTTTCGGGCGGTGAATCCCAGCGCATTCAGCTTGCCACTTCTCTCGGATCGCATTTGGTCGGCGCGCTATACGTTCTGGACGAGCCCTCGATTGGACTCCACCCGCGCGACACCCAACGGCTTATCGACATCCTCAAGTCTCTCCGCGATCTCGGCAACACCGTCCTCGTCGTGGAACACGATCCGGACACCATTCGCGCTGCCGACCACGTCATTGATCTCGGCCCCGGCGCCGGCGAACTCGGCGGCAAACTCCTCTTCGCCGGGAGCTACGAGGGAATGCTTGCCGACCAAAAATCCATAACGGGACGATATCTCAGCGGAGAACTTTCGATTCCCGTTCCCAACAATCGCCACAAGCCAAATGGAAAATTTCTTCGCCTCTACGGCGCAACGCTCCACAACCTGCAAAATATTGACTTGATGATCCCGCTCGGGACTCTTACCGTTGTGACAGGAGTTAGCGGCTCCGGTAAATCTACCGTCGTTCACGACGTCCTTTACCGCGCGCTCGCCGCAAAACGCACCGGCGGCAGCGTCAAGGAATTTTGCGACCGTCTCGAAGGCGACGCCAACGTCCGCGAAGTCGTCATCGTCGATCAGTCGCCCATCGGCCGCACGCCGCGGTCAAATCCCGCAACCTATCTCAAAGCATTTGATTCCATTCGCGAAGTTTTCGCGGCCACGCCCGACGCCAAGCGCCGAGGCTTCACCGCCGGCCATTTTTCGTTCAACGTTCCGGGGGGCCGCTGCGAAACATGCCAGGGCGACGGCACGGTTACCGTAGAGATGCAATTCCTGGCGGATGTTGAGCTCGTCTGCGAAGAATGCCGCGGCACGCGCTTCAAAACCAGCGTTCTCGAGGTACGCTATCGCGGCAAGAACGTGCATGACGTTCTACAGCTCACCGCGCGCGAAGCGCTCGTTTTTTTCAATGGCGTACCCAAGGTTGTCTCAAAGCTCCGCATTCTAAACGAAATTGGTCTCGGCTATCTTCGCCTCGGGCAGTCCGCAACCACTCTATCCGGCGGAGAAGCCCAGCGTTTGAAACTAGCCGCGCATCTTGCGCGCACGGAAAACCAGGGCATCCTCTATATCCTCGACGAGCCGACCACCGGTCTTCATTTCGATGACATTGCCAAACTTCTCTCCGCGTTCCGCAAACTACTTGAATCTGGTGCTTCGCTTCTCGTCATCGAGCACAACCTCGATGTGATCAAATCAGCCGACTGGCTGGTCGATCTCGGCCCCGAAGGCGGCGACCAAGGCGGAAAAATTATCGCCACTGGAACGCCGGAGCAGGTCGCTCGGAATCAGCATTCTCATACCGGGCACTTTCTCGCCCGCGTTCTCAATAGCAACGGCCAGGCAAAGCGCCCGGCCAACGGAGCATCCAAGTCCAGTATGCCTTCAGTTACAATCACAAATGGCGCTGGCAATCCTCCGCCCGAACAATGAATCTCCCAGGTCTCTCCCGATGCGCCGCGTTAGCGCTCCTAACCGTAGCGGCACGACTCATCGCGCCCTTTTCGTCCTCTGCCCTTACTCCTTATCTGCGCTCCACCGCAATACAGTCCTCGCAAACCCGAACTCAAAAAATCGCCAATCCACTCAACGATCTGCTCGCCGAAGCGCAGCACGACCTCGACAACAATCAATTCGAAGCCGCCGTCACAGCTCTCACTAAAGTCGTTGCTGAAAAACCCGATATTGCCTGGGCCCACTTTCAACTGGGCTACGCCTACACCGCTCTCAAACGCGCCGACGAGGCCCGCGTCGAGTACGAACGCGCCGCCGCGATTGACCCCAAAATGTCCGAGGCATTCCTCAATCTGGGCATCTTGCTGACGGATAAAAATCCCGCTTCGGCCGTCCCGCCTCTGCGCCGAGCTGTCGAGCTCCTCCCTTCGCAGAGCAGACCGCGTTTCCTGCTGGGTTACGCGCTCGAGCGTTCCGGCGACATACCAGCGGCGGTCGTATCCTACGAAGCCGCGCTTCGACTCGATCCCCGCGACGTCGAAACGGTACTGCATCTCGGAAGTCTCTATCTCGGATTGAAGCGCTATGCCGACGCCGAGACTAAGTTTCGTGTGACTCTCGAATCCCAGCCAAAATCTCCGCAGGCCTTGCTCGGTCTCGCGCAGTCGCTCGACGCGCAGAAGAAACCCGAGGCCGCAGCGGCCTATCGTGACTATCTCGCTGTTCAGCCGGACGCGCCCGCCGCGCAATCTCGCGTGGTCCACCTGCTTCTCGAGCAAAAGCAGTATGACGCGGCCCTTGGGGAGTTGGATCGCGCTGATGCCGGCAAAGTTCCAACCCTCGATTCGCTCCGTTCGCGGGCTGACATTCAGATCGCCCAGAAAAAATGGGATGATTCCATCGTCACCATACGCAAAGCGCTGCTGCTTGCTCCAGGCGATGCGCAGTTGCACGCCGGATTGGGCCGCGTGTACATGCAAAAGCGCGACTTCGCTTCCGCCGAAAAAGAAATTAAGGCCGCCCTGCAGATCGACGGCAAGAACATTGCCTACTGGAAGGATCTCAGCTCCACCTACTACTTAGCTCGCAATTATCCGGCGACGCTCGCTGCGCTTGACGTGATTGCCAAATCGGAAACTCCAGGCGCCGGTGAATGGTTTATTCGCGCTCTCTGCTACGATAATCTGAACCAGCCCAAACCTGCGCTGGAGGCGTACCAGAAATTTCTCGAGCTCGACCAGGGCAAGAACGCCGACCAGGTCTGGCAAGCGCAACAGCGCAGCAAGGTCTTACGTCGCATGCTGGATCAGAAAAGGTAGATGCATGGGCCCGCGCGTGGCGCAGCGCATGACGATGACGGTCCTCGCGGCTGCGTTATGCGGCGTTGTTGCGGGTGCGGACAAGCTCAGTGAGCTGCAATCGCGTTTCGACAGCGAAACGAACGCGGTGCACAAGGCAAAGTTACTGCAGAGACTTGGCGACGCCGAATTCGAGGAAGCGGGCCGCGCGGAGCAAGCCGGCGACTACACCACCATGGACCTGATGATGGAGAAATACCGGGACAATGTCCGAGCTGCCGCCCAAGCCCTCGAAAAAGAAAACCCGGATGCCGAGCGGCATCCCAACGGGTACAAACAGCTAGAAATGCATGTGCAAAAAGGCTTACGCGAACTGGATGAGTTTCTGCTCGAGGCCCCGGAACCATTCAAGCCTCCACTTCAGCTGGTTCGCAAGGATCTGCTCAACGCCGACGATATCCTTCTGCGACGTCTATTTCCGGCGCATCACAACACGAAGAAGGAATCTACGGCGCCGCCTGCAGCGGGTCCGTCCGGAAATGGAGCGCAGCCATGAAGGTTTATGCTTTCGTTGCGATTCTCGCCATGTCGCTTTTTCTGGGCGCCGAAATCACGAGAGCCGCACTCCCAGGACAGAAGGACTATCTCTCTTCAATCGAAGCCGATAAGATCCGAGAGGCGGAGTCACCCGACGAGCGTATCAAGCTTTTCCTGTCTTTCGCCGATGACCGCCTGAAAAAGCTTCAGTATGAATTGGAGCACCCTTCACAGAATCGGCACGTCGAGATGCTCAATTCTTTGTTGAACGCCTATGTCGGTTGTGTCGATGACGCTGCGGACCTCATCCAGCTCGGCATCGAGAAACAGCAGAACATTCGCAAAGGGATCGACTTGATGGCTGAGAAGACCAAGGAATATCTCGTCATCTTGCAAAAGATCCCGACCGATACTCCCGACGCCGAAATGTACAAGGAGAACCTGGAGGACGCCAAGGAAGGCACGCAGGATGCTTCCAAAGAAGCTGAAGCCGCCAAGAAGAAAGTCGCGCCGCCTCCGGTTCGGCGAAAAAAATGATCCCTGGCAAGCAACTTAGCAGGTTGCGCCGCGAGAGTTCGCTAGTTCCCGGAGGCGCTCCTCTTTTTCAACGCGTGTTTACGCGACTGAACTGTGATGGCCGTCCCCCTCGTTTCCGCGTCGAGTACTATCCCTACGCGAGCTTGGTTCTCACAATTCGCCGCCGCGAAGACCTGGTTTACGTGCGCTTTTCGGATTTATTGCGTCGCGCACCGCTCCCGGTTCTCGAAGGTGCGGCGGCTTTGCTCCTTTCGCGTGTCTATCGCCGCAAAGCTCCGCGCGCGCTGGTCGAGCCCTATTTGAACTATGCGCGCTCCGATCGGACCCGCAGCCGGATCAGCCATATGCGTCGAGGCCGTGTGCGTCTCGCCTCAACGGGTCCGCAGGGCCGCCATTTCGATCTGGAGAAAATGTTCGAACTGCTGAATGAAAGGTATTTTTCTGGAAGTTTGCGGCGCCCCCACATCGGCTGGAGTATGCGAAGCTGGCGCCGCCAATTCGGCTGCTACGACCCCGGCCCCAATCAAATCCTGTTGAATCGCAGAATGGATCATCCCGCCGTCCCGCAAGTCGCCGTCGAATACGTCCTCTACCACGAAATGCTCCACGTCAAGCATCCCACGCGCCGCTCCGGCTGCAGCCTCGTTTCCCATTCTCCCGAATTCCGCGCCGAAGAAAAACTCTTCGCCGATTTCGCCCGCGCCCGTCGCATCCTCGATCACCTCGCCCGCTGACCTTTTTCTTTCTGCACGTCCTTGTAAAGCTTGTCGATCTTCTTCTGAATCTTCTCTTTGTCTTCCGCGTGCGGATACAAATCTAAATAGCGTCTATAGGATTTGATGGCCTGCTTCTTCAACCCCTTTTTCTCCTGCGCCTCGCCCAAACGCAGAAAGGGAAGTGCGTACCCCGGTTTTGCTGTCGCGGCATCCTGGAATCGGTCGATGGCCGCGTCGAGGTCTCCTTTGTGCATGTAGTACGTGCCCACTTGCATGTCTCTTTCCGCTCGCAGCGGATCCCATGTCGGCTGGTCCGGCGCATTCTGTGTCGCACTGTCGGTGTTCGGTTTCGCGGGTTTCGCATCCGGCTTCTTCTTCGGCGCGGGGGGCGGGTCCGCCGGATTGGAAGAAGGATTCTGCGTGGAATTACGCGCAGGAGCAGCCATCAACAAGAAAGCGAACATCGCCATAGGAAACGTGTTTCGGAAGGCTCTTTTCACGGTGCCTGTTGGATGCTGCCATTCGCCCAGCATGTTGCAAACTCTCCTCTTCCACCAGTTACGAGTCACGTCCCCAAACAGCGCGTCTCAATTCTAGTATCATGGAACTTGCCGGTTAAGTCTAAATTCTGCGCAGCCTCCCATGGAACCCAGAGAAATAGCCGCACTGCTGCCCGAGAGTCCTGGCGTCTACCTGTTCAAAGACGCGGGTGGAAACATTCTCTATGTCGGCAAAGCCGCTTCCCTCCGCAGCCGCGTGCGCTCCTATTTTCTCGAATCAAGCTGGGTGAACGCCAAAACTGGCACCCTCGCCCGCGAGATTGCCGATCTTGAAACAATTCTCGTCGGCAACGAGCGCGAAGCCCTCGCCCTCGAGCACAACCTCATCAAAAAGTATCGCCCGAAGTTCAATGTCATGCTTCGCGACGATAAAACCTATCCCTACATCAAATTCACGGCCGCTGAAAAATATCCCCGCGTCTATTTCACCCGGCGCATCAAAAAAGACGGTTCGCTCTATTTTGGCCCCTATTTCCCTGCCGGGCTAGCCCGGCGTATTCTCCATTTTGTCCACAAACGTTTTCTCATCCCGAGCTGCACCGTCGATCTAACGCGCACCCATCCGCGGCCTTGTCTGCAATATTACATCCATCGTTGTCTCGGCCCTTGCGTCACCGGCCTCACCACCGACGAGCGGTACGCCGAAGCTGCGCGTGACGTCCGCCTCTTTCTCGAAGGCCGCCGTCACGACCTCATAAAAAGCCTCGAAGCCCGCATGATAGCCGCCTCCGAAAAAGAGCAATTCGAACAAGCCGCCGCATATCGCGATCTTCTCCGCACCCTAGAAGACATCGAAGAGCGCCAGCGCATCGCGGCGGCCCAGGGCGACGACACCGACGTCCTCGCCTATTACGCCGAACCGCCGCTTGTCGCGGCAAATCTATTTCACTTGCGGGGCGGCCGCGTTGTCGATCGCCGCGAATTTTATTGGGAAGACCTCGACGAATTCGATGCTCACGAATTTGTTCCGTCGCTACTCAAGCAGCTTTACCTGGAAGCCGAATATTTGCCCAAAGCCATTCATGTTCCCATCGATTTCGAAGACCGCGAACTCCTCCAGGAAACGCTCGCCGAGCGCGCCGATCACAAAGTCGAGATCTTCACTCCGCAGCGCGGTAGCAAACGCTCTTTCCTCGATCTCGTCGAAAGCAACGCCAAGCATTCCTTCGAACAGCGCTTCCGCGTCCTGAAACCCACTTCGAAAGCCATCGGCGAAGCCCTGCAGAACGCGCTGAATCTCGCTGAAGAACCGAAGCGCATCGAAAGCTTCGACATTTCCCATATTCAGGGAACGGACACTGTCGCATCCATGGTCGTCTGGGAAAACGGCCGCATGAAAAAATCGGACTATCGCAAATTCATCATTCGTGGAGAAGAATGGCGTGGGGAAGATGGGCTCCGAGAAGATAGGCGCAGCGAGGATTTGAACACTACATTTCCGATCGCCTCAGCGCCAAACGCCTCTTTATCAATATTTAAGAACGACGATTTCGCAAGCATGCGGGAAGCCGTCACGCGCCGCTATCGACGTTTGCTAGAAGAAAAAAAACCGCTCCCTGGCTTAATCTTAATCGACGGAGGCATCGGCCAACTCCATGCCGCCGCGCAGGCCCTCGATTCGCTGCAAATTATCAATCAGCCGCTCGCCAGCATCGCAAAAAAAGAAGAAATTCTCTTCGTCTTCGGCCAGGAGGACGAGCCAGTCGTTCTCGAACATCACTCGCCGGTCCTTCATCTCATTCAACAGATTCGCGACGAAACCCACCGCTTCGCGGTCACGTTTCACCGCCAGCGGCGCGCCGTGCGCCAGACAAAATCTGCCCTCGATGGTATTCCCGGCATCGGTCCGCGCACCGCGCAAAAACTGCTGCGCGAATTTGGCAGCGTTTCGAATGTCCGCCGTGCCAGCCTCGAAAAATTGAGTCAGATAATACCGCGAAAAACTGCCGAGAAGATTGTCAAGCTATTCGGGATCTCGCCATCCGGTGATAACCAGAGTAGCTAACACATAGTGGTTAGCCCGTATTGCGCGCAACAGGCCGCTATGTTACGGTTTTTGTGGAGGCCGTTATGGCGGACAATGTAGGTTCCAAGGTCACATATTTCCTGGTGGGTCTGGGTGTAGGCGCGTTGGTCGGGATTCTTTTTGCGCCGAAGTCCGGAGAAGACACGCGCGAGTATCTTTCCAAAAAGGCCGATGAGGGCCGCGATTTTGCGCAGCGCAAAGCAAAGGAACTCCGCGAGCGCGCCGACGATCTGATCGAGCGCAGCAAGGATGCGGCGACGCGGGGCAAGGATTCGATCTCCGCGGCTGTCGAAGGCGCGCGCGAGGCATATCGTCGCGAGGCTTCGAAATCCTGAGACGGTAAGGACTTGAAGGTTTGTAGTCCTGGCGTAGTGAAGTCAAGCGTAGCTTGATTCCGTCCTCTGAGGAGGACGTGTGGGGCGCGTATGGAAACCTGGCTGATGATTTTCAGCATCGTCGCGGCGATTGCTCTCGTCGTTCAAGGCGCGATGCTGATTGCGCTGTTTATTGAGATTCGCCAGACGAATAAGAAGGTCAACGGGCTTGTCACCGATTTGCACACGCGCATAGGCCCGATTTTGACGCGCGCACAAATTCTGCTCGACGATACTCAGCCGAGAATTTCCAATATGGTCGCAGATGCCGCGCACATCGTTTATCTGACCCGCGGCCAAGCGCAGAAAATGGACCGCGTGCTCACCGATGCGACGGACCGTTTGCGCGGGCAGTTGAATCATGCGGACCGCATTTTGACGGGCGCGCTCGAAGCGGTGGAAGATGCCGGGTCGCAATTCCGAAGCACGGTTTGGCGGCCGATGCAAAAGGCATCCGCGCTTGTTCAGGGAATTAAAGTGGGCCTAGATCTTTTGCGTTCGCGGCGCGAGCGCCGGCGTCCTGACGAGCCGCTCGAACAACAAGAAGAAGAACTTTTTATCTGAGCCTTTTCGTTCGCCGCTTTTCCGAAGCTTTCCATTTACCTTCTACCTTTTGGTCTCACTATTTCCGCTAATAATTTGTATCAACGGATCCAGGCGCCGCCGAGGACGCGATCGCCGTCGTAGAAGACGGCGCCCTGGCCAGGAGTGATGGCGCGCTGCGGAGTATCGAAGGTGATGCGAGCGCGCGAATCACCGAGAGCCTCGACCGTTGCGGGCGCGGGCTCGTGCTTGTGGCGGATCTTTACGGAAGCGCGAATCGCCACCGATGGTCTTTCCACCGAAACCCAATTTACGTCGTTGACCTCAAACGTGGTGGTGCGCAGGGAATCGTCATCGCCGACGACGACGCGATTTTTCTCCGGGTCGATGGAGAGTACGTAGAGGGGCTTACCGGCGGCGAAGCCGAGGCCCTTACGCTGACCGATGGTGAAGTTGTGAACGCCGTTGTGATGGCCGACGACTGCGCCATCTTCGGTGATAATTTCGCCTTCGCTTTGCGACAAGGAAATTCCTGCGTCCTTAGAATAGGCTTGGATGAACTGCACGTAGTTGCCGGTCGGAACAAAACAGAGTTCCATGCTTTCCGGCTTCTCCGCGACGGGAAGATTTGTGCGACGTGCGAGTGCTCGAACTTCTTCCTTGGTCAGTTCGCCAAGAGGGAAATCGCTTCGCGAAAGCTGTTCCTGCGAGAGCCCCCAGAGAAAATAGGATTGGTCTTTGGTGTCGTCGCGCGCGCGCAAAAGTTCCCAGCGGCCGGTTTGCTCGTTCTTGCGGATGCGTGCGTAGTGGCCGGTGGCCAGACGTTCCGCGCCGATTTGGCGCGCCATGCGGAGCAGTGGCTCGAACTTTACGTCGGTGTTGCAGTTGGTGCAGGCGATGGGGGTGCGTCCGGCGATGTATTGATCGACAAAGGGGCGCACGACGCGCTGCTCGAACTGCTGCTCGAAATTTACGACGTAATGGGGAAAATTCAAGTGCTGCGCGACGCGCTTGGCATCGTAGACATCATCGAGGGAGCAGCAGCGATGCTGCTTGGGTCCGTCACCTTGCAGTTCGGGGAGACGGCGCTGATTCCAGAGTTGCATCGTGAGGCCGACGATGGGATGGCCTTGCTCCTGGAGAACAGCAGCGACGGTGGAAGAGTCGACGCCGCCCGACATGGCAATAGCGATGAGGCCGCGTTGAGTTTCCTCGCGAGCCGGAAGCGAGTCGAATTGTGCTGTCGCATTCATGCTGTTTCTATTGTAACGGGCAACGCTTCTGATTGCTTACGAACCAATGCTAGGAACGCAGGATGCTGCGCCCCTGCCGATGCCCAGCCTGGACGGCTTAGAAAACCAAATTGGGGCGCGAAAATCATGGGCGGGCGGCGGCCTCCTTGCGGTAAGTGGGCGAGATGGCGCGGAGTTGGGCGACGGCAGCGGGGATCACTTCCAGCGCAAAATTAATTTCGGACTCGGTGGTGTGGCGGCCGAGGCTGAAGCGGAGGCTGGACTTTGCATCTTCCTGGGAGAGGCCGATGGCGGTGAGGACATGCGACGGCTCGACGGCGCCGGAGGAACAGGCCGCGCCGACGGAACAGGCAAGACCTTTCAAGTCGAGGGCGATGAGCAGGGCTTCGCCTTCAATACCTGCAAACATGATGTTGGTCGTGTTGGGAGTGCGCGGGGCGAGGCTGCCGTTCACCCGGACCTGCGGGACGCGTTCGAGCAGGCCGCTTTGGAGTTTGTCGCGAAGTGTGGAGACGTGCTTTGCATCGCTCGCCAGGGAAGCGCGCGCCATTTCCGCGGCTTTGCCGAGGCCGACGATGCCGGCGACGTTTTCCGTGCCGGGGCGCGCGCCGCGCTGATGATGTCCGCCATAGAGAAGCTGGCGTAGGCGAGTGCCGCTACGGACGTAAAGAGCGCCGATGCCCTTGGGTGCGTAGAGCTTGTGGCCAGAGAGAGAAAGCAGGTCGACGTTTAACGCATTGACGTCGATGGGAATCTTTCCCGCGGATTGCACGGCATCCGTGTGGAAATAGAGTTTGTGTTCCTTGGCGATGCGGCCAATTTCATCGAGCGGCTGGATGGTGCCGAGTTCGTTGTTGGCGTGCATGACGGTAATGAGGATCGTTTCTGGTCGAATGGCGCGGCGGACGGCCTCGGGATCGACTCGGCCTTGGCGATCGACTCGCAGATACGTGACAGTTGCGCTTTGCTTTTCCGCGGCTTGGCAGGCGTTTAGGACGGCTTCGTGTTCGATGGTGGTGACGATGATGTGAGGAGTGGATATCTGCTGGTGCGAAGAGTGCACAGCCAGGATTGGCTGTGCCACCAACGAATTGAGGACGCCGAAGATGGCGTGGTTGTCGGATTCGGTGCCGCCGCTGGTGAAGACGATTTCCTGGGGATGTGCGCCGATGAGAGCGGCGACCTGTTCACGGGCGGTTTCAACGGCGGCGCGAGCGCGCTGGCCGGGAGTGTGGATCGAGGAGGCGTTGCCAAAGTCGGCGGAGAAATAGGGGAGCATGGCGTCGAGAACTTGAGGGTCGACGGGGGTCGTGGCGTTGTAATCGAGGTAGACGCGGTTCATGGGACTGTCCTCAGGATACTACTAGAGGCTCGAAGGCGAACGGCAGAGGATTGGTAGAGAGGGGGGCCCCCACCCCCGGTTTTTTTGGAAGTGTTCATTCTAAAGGGTTTTAAGTCCTGCGTTTTGGAAGTGCAGATTCTAAAGGGGTTATGGGCATGTTTTTCGGAAGTGCGGATTCTAAAGGTGTTAGGGCCGGGAGCGTACGAATTTATGGAATTAGCGAACCTGGGAAAAGAGCCCGTTTGCGAAAGGAGGCTGTCGTGTTTAAGCGAAGTTGTTGTGAGCTGATGACAGAGATCGGGGGTTGTCGGCTGGGCGGGGGGGAAGTTGCGGGGCGAGGTTGCCGCGTGAGCGAGAGGATGTCGAGGGGCAAACATAAGGCATGGTAGCAGAAGAGAGGGCGGCTGTCTACTAGTTATTTAGAGTATCGAATGAGTATTCGAACGGCAGGAGTGGGTTCGAACGCGACTCGCGGAAGTAGAAGGGGAGGAAGAAGTTAGCGGAGGGGTAATTGGGGCGTTACGGCTGTGGAAAAGTGTGGAAAAGCCGAAAGGCTAGCCTTAAAACCCAGTTTCCGGTAATGCGACTAACCGGGACTTGAAGAAAATAGTCCCATCTCTTCGTTCCTAACTGCAAACCCCTGTCATCCACAATTGCTTGCGTACGCGCCTATCCGGGCAGGACACTGGAGCTGTGAAACCTTTGAGTTGGAGTATCTCCATCGCCGCTGCTGGACTTGTGTTTGCTGGCTCTGGGTGCGCAGGTATGAAGCTGCACTGCCGACAGCGCAATGCAGACATTGCCCAAAGGATTGAGAGCATCAAACAAGATGCCCAAGACCAACTCAAAATCGGTACAAAGAAAGCTGACTTGGCTCGGTTCTACGCTCAACACAAAATCCCTTTTGAGGTTGTCTCGTGGCCGTTCAAAGACGGCGAGTCCGAGGTGACTGGAACGGAGGCGATTGGAACTCTTTACACCAATGGGGGGTGTCCTCCGTTTGGTTGCGGGTCCGACCGTACATTGATCGGCGTGCGCGTGAGAGTTGGCGCGGACGGTACCGTAATTGGAAAGCCCGAGGTAGTTAGCATGTACACGGATTGCTTGTGAACACAACTTGATGTTGGCACTGATGCCTGATAAACGCGGTAATCGGAAAAGTGAAGTCCTAGTACGGCGCTCGCCGGTTCGTCCCGGATGGCTAGTTCCACATAGCCTCCGTTTGCCCGCCGTTCGACACAAGCGTCAAAGCGAGCCGCCATCACCAACCAATTAAAGCAATTTTGTACACGAGCAGAATGACCACGGCCGCCAGCGCGATCCAGACTGACAGCGTGTAGCGTCGGAAGAAGTACGAGGTCACGCCTGCCCAGCAGAAGCATGTCGCTATTAAGGCGCCACCAATATATGGCGCAGCGACTGCGACCGAGAAGCTCGCGCCAAGGACGTGCCTGAGCCGGAAGAACTCTCCAAGTGTCCTCACCACGATGAGGAATTGAGTCGTGATTCCGATCTGAGCCCAGCGTTCTCTAGTCACGGAGGATATTCTAGCCGGGCGGGCAACGCTTGGCGACAAATCACGATTGCGCTCACGATGCGGGGCCTCGACGAAGCGATCGTCGAGGGCCCGCAGCATTCTTGGAGTCGATGAGGTCGGGCTAGTGAATCGCGGCTGAATATGCGGGCGCGTATTATTCGGCGCGGAGGGCCTCGACGGGGTCGACGGTGGCGGCGCGGCGTGACGGCAGATAGCTGGCTATGAAAGCTGTTAGGAGCAGGCCTAGCGTGACGGAGCCGTAAGTGATGGGGTCGACGGGGTTGACATGGAAGAGGAGGGAGGACATGAGGCGCATGACGATTGCGGCGGCGACGAGGCCGAAGGCTGCGCCGATACCGGTGAGGATCAGGCCGTGGCGGACGAACATCCCGGTTAGCGAATTCGTCTGCGCACCGAGAGCCATGCGAATGCCGATTTCGCGGACGCGCTGGGAGACGGAGCAAGCGATGACGCCATAGATGCCGACGACGCCGAGTAGAAGGGCCATGCCGCCTGCGACGGCGAGCATGATGAGGGTGAAAGAAGTGCGGGCCATGGAACGGGTGTAGTAATAGTCGAGGGTATGCACTCTCGAGAGAGGAAGATTGGGATTCACGGACCAGACAGCTGCGCGAACTTCGTTTAGAAAGGCCTCGGAACCGGCGCGCGGGCTGCGAATGCCGAAAGCGGTGTATCTGGCGACGTCGTGCGCCTGGCCTTCGAACTTAGCCCGCATAATGGGCCAATAAACCATGGGGGGTGGATTCTTGCTGACGCCGTCGCGGTAAACGTTGGCGGCGACGCCAACGATTTCGCGCCAGTCATCGGTGGAAGCGACACGAATGCGTTTGCCGATGGCGTTGGCGGGAGAGTCCCAATACTCGCGAGCGAAATTTTCAGAGATGATGGCGACGGGTAGCTTCTGGTAAATGTCCGTCCAGGTGAAGTCACGTCCTGCAACGAGGGGAGTGCCCTCAGTTGCGAAGAAACCCGGAATGACGAACGCGAACCTGCGGACCGGAGGAATTTTCCCCTCCATGTACGGGTGATCCTCGGCGAAGACCAGGTCGTTGTTGGAGTTGCCATCCATAGGAAAAGAGGTGGAGATAGTGACCGCCGAAACGCCAGGAATCGCGGCGATCTTAGCGCGCATTTCTTCGAACGTTCGGACGACGCTCTCGTCGTCCATGACTTGATTGTCAGGAATGCCGATGCGGAAGGTTTGCAGTTGCGCGGGCTGAGAGAAGCCGGGATTGACATGTGTGAGCGCACGGAATGTCCGGATCATGAGTCCCGAGCAGATGAGGAGAACGAGAGCGAGGGCGACTTGCACGACGACGAGAATGCTGCGAGCGCGATGTTGTTCACGGCTTCCGCTGTGGCACGGCCGCCTTGGCGAATGCCAGTGCTGAGACGAACGCCTGCGTATTTGAAGATGGGAATGGAGCCGAAGAGCGCGCTGGCGAGAATGGAGACAGCAAAGGTGAAGAGCAGGACGGGGCCGTCTATGCCGATTTCGTTGATGCGGGGCAGGCCGTCAGGGGCAATGGCGACGAGGATACGCAAGGCCGTGTAAGCCAGTCCCAAACCGATCGCGCTGCCGAGGAAACCGAGAGTAACGCTTTCCAGGAGAAGTTCACCAGCGATACGGTAGGGGCTCGCGCCGAGGGCGGAACGAACAGCTAGTTCCTGACGGCGGCCTTCGACACGCACAAGGAGGAGGTTCGCGACGTTGGCGCAAGCGATGAGTAGTACAAGGCCGATGGAGCCCATGAGTACCCAGAGCGTGCTGCCAACGTCGCCGATGACATCGATTTTCAGCGGGCGGAGGTTGGGACCGATGTGGGCGTCTTCAAACAGCTTGGCGCTGAATCCGGGAGGAGCTGGAAACGAATGGGAAACGATGGGAAGCATGCGGGCCACGTCGGCGCTGGCCTGTTCCATGGTGACACCGGGCTTGAGGCGGGCGATACCTTCATAGCTGAAATTGCCGAGATTGACCTTGTTGCGATCCCATTTGAAGGGAAGGACGACGGCGGGATCGGTCCAATCGAGAAAATGAAAGCGCTGCGGAAGCACGCCGATGATCTCGCGCGACTTGCCATCCAGTGTGACGGACTGGCCGATGACGGAGGTTGAGCCAGCAAATTTCTTTTTCCAAAAGCCGTAGGTGAGCATGACGGTGTCGGGCGCACCAGGCGAGTCGTCCTGGCGGGTGAAGGAGCGGCCCAACATGGGGGGAATGGCGAGCAAGGGAAGGATGCCGTCGGTGACGTCAAGAGCGTCAAGGCGCTCGGGTTCGGCCAAGCCGGTAATGCTGACTGCATCGCGCTGGTAGACGCCGATATCCTGGAAGGTTTGATTTTGTTCACGATAGATAAAGTAATTAGAGGGCGCCATGTTTAGCTCGGCGATGTTGACGCCCGGCGCGGAGTGCCAGACGCCGATCAATTCGTTGGGCTTCGGATAGGGAAGGGGCTTGAGAAGGATACCTTCGAGGACACTGAATACAAGGGTGTTGCCGCCAACGCCCGCCGCGAGGGTGATGAGCGTGACGGCGGTGAAGAGCGGGGCACGCGCGAGGCGGCGAAACACTTGCCTCAGGTGGATCATCAATGTTTTCACGGACTTTCCCCCGACTGTGCCTCTGCCAGGCGGAATGCGGCACAGCCTTAAGCATTTAGTACGCAGAACTGGGGTGAATGTTCCAATAAGTTAGGCGAGGGAAGAAGTAGATGATTGGACGAAAGGGTTCCAGGCGTGGCTGCCGAGACGGGCGGGTCCCGGGTAGTTTGCCAGAAAGAGAATAAAGTGTAGACTCGCCGCGCGGCGACCAAAAAAAGGCGAGTGGATGTCGAACGATCATTAGACGCTACATGGAAGCTGCAGGCAGATGGCAAGCCTCTTGTGGAGATTCATGCGATTACGGCCGAAGAGAGTTGTTGGAGTTGTGTTGCTAACGACGCTTTCCGTCAACGCACACGTGGGAAGCCCGGATGTGTACTTCGAAGGAGACGCGGGACCGTACCATCTTTATGTGACGGTGCGAGTTCCGCAAGTGATCCCAGGAATCGCCGAGATTCAGGTGCGAAGCGCATCGAACGATGTGGAGCGGATCGAGATAGTGCCGATGCGGCTAAGCGGGCCGGGATCAAACTTACCGCCTACGCCGGACGCGGCAGAGCGGTCGAAGGTAGATCCACAGTTTTTTAGAGGGAGTTTGTGGCTGATGGAGTTTGGCGCGCTAAAGGTGCGCGTAACGGCTGAGGGGAGCAAAGGGAAGGGAGAGCTTGGGGTGCCAGTGCCTGCGTTTGCACAGCGGACGCTTCCAATGCAGAGATCGTTGGGAGGACTGCTGGGATTTCTGATGGTGTTGCTTGCGGTTGGGCTGGTGTTTATTGCGGGCGCGGCGACGCGCGAGGGAAATCTGGAGGCGGGAGCAACGCCTTCGACGGCGAGAAGACGCCGGGCCAGGATTGTGATGGCGGTTACGGCGGTGTTGGTGCTGGGGATCCTGTATCTCGGGAAAGAATGGTGGGGAGCGGAAGCGGCGAATTACAGAAGAGACGTGAATTTTTTTAAGCCACCGGCCGCAGAGACAACTCTCGAAAACGGAAACCGGTTGGTGATTCATGCGAAGGGGCAAGATCCCGAATGGGCGGAAGACGTGAAGATGGAAGAGGTCATTCCGGACCACAATCATTTGATGCATCTGTTCGTGATAAGCAATCCAGGAATGGAGCGCATGTGGCACCTACATCCGAGTCGGGCGGGCGAGGCATTCGTCGAGGATTTGCCGAACATGCCTGCGGGACACTACGAGATTTTTGCGGATATCGTGGATAAGCGCGGGTTTCCGTGGACGCTGGTGGGACATGTGGAACTGCCGTTGATTAGCGGGAAACCACTTGGGGGAGACGACTCGACGTGGACGGGAATGCCGCTTCCAGCGGGCCGGGCTGATGCGAGCGTCGCGCCACTGGCGGACGGGGGACGAATGATCTGGGAGCGTGGAGGCGGGCAACTGACTGCTAATGCTGCGATGAATCTCAAGTTCAAGATTGAGGATAAGGACGGGGAACCCGCGAAGGATCTAGAGCCGTACATGGGCATGGCAGGTCACGCGGAAATCGTGAGTTCCGATTGGAGCGTGTTTGCCCACATCCATCCGGCAGGATCCGTTTCGATGGCTGCGCTGGAAATGGCGAGTGCAGGTGGCACTGTCGGCGCCATTGCATTGGATGCAAGCCTGCCGAGCGCAATGGCGATGCCAATGGCCGCAGGGGAGATGGAACCGGAAGTGAGCTTTCCGTACGGTTTTCCCAAAGCAGGCAATTACAGGATTTTTGTACAGATCAAACGAGCGGGGCATGTGGAGACGGGCGCATTTGACGCCCACCTTCAGTGAAGAGACCGGGATGCACGAGGCGAGGTTCGTGTACCGGGGCATTATATTTGCCGGCCGAGCTGTAAGCGAGAAAAGCTCACGGACATGTTAGAGTGCGGTTCTGCGAAGTGTCTTTAGTAAGAAAAGCTGGGGAGGGATAGGTGGGGTATCGGGATTTGCGGGAGTTTGTCCAGAAATTGGAAAAGGAAGGGGAACTGCGGCGGATACGCGCGGAAGTGGACCCGATTCTGGATATTACGGAAGTGACGCAGCGCGTGGCGAGGGACAAGAACCGCTTGCCGGATAGCGTAGGGCCGGCGCTGCTGTTTGAAAGGCCGAAGGGCTCGCGCGTGCCGCTGCTGGTGAACACGTTTGGAAGCGTGCGCCGGATGGCACTGGCGTTCGAAGTGAGCGCGCTCGATGAGGTTGCAGAACGGATCCAGGGTTTCCTGAAGATGGAAACGCCCCAAGGACTTTTCGACAAAATCAAGATGCTGCCGAAACTGGCGGAGCTGGGGTCATTTTTCCCGAAGAGCGTGAAGACGGGGGCTTGCAAGGAAGTGATGCAACACGGGAAAGACGTGAACCTGCTGGATTTTCCGATATTGAAATGCTGGCCGCAGGATGGCGGGCGGTTCATCACGTTTCCGTTGGTGTTTACGAAGAATCCCGAGACGGGGAAGCGAAATGTGGGAATGTACCGGATGCAGATTTACGACGAGAGGACGACGGGGATGCATTGGCAGACGCAGAAGCACGGCGCGGAACATTTCCGGCGGGCGCGTGCGAAGAGCCCGGAGGGAAGAATTCCGGTGAGCGTAGCGATTGGAGCGGACCCGTCTACGGCGCTTTGTGGGATGCTGCCGATTCCGCCGGATTTGGATGAAATGATGTTCGCGGGATTCTTGCGCCGGGAGCCGGTGGAGATGGTGCCGTGCGAAACGAATGAGCTGGAAGTGCCGGCGAATGCGGAGATTGTGCTGGAAGGATATGTGAGTTTGAACGAGATGCGGACGGAAGGTCCGTTTGGGGATCACACGGGATTTTATTCGCTGGAAGGGGAGTATCCGGTGTTTCATGTGGAATGCGTGACACATCGCAAGGAGCCGATTTATTTGACGACGGTGGTGGGGCCGCCGCCGCAGGAAGACTATTACATGGGATACGCGGTGGAGCGCGTGTTTTTACCGGTGATGAAGATGCAGTATCCGGAGATCGTGGACGTGGCGATGCCGGCGGAGGGAATTTTTCACAATTTGATGATCGTGGCGATCCGGAAATCGTATCCGGGGCATGCGCGGAAAATCATGAATGCGATATGGTCGCTGGGGCAGGCGATGTTCACGAAGGTGATTGTGGTAGTGGATCACGATGTGGAGGTACACAACTACAGGGAAGTTGTGTGGAAATCTCTATGCGCCCTGGACCCCGAGCGCGATGTTCAGTTTTCATTTGGACCCATGGATACTCTGGATCACGCAGCCAGGATGCAAGATTACGGTTCGAAGATGGGAATTGATGCAACGCGGAAATGGAAGAGCGAAGGGTTCGAGCGGCCGTGGCCCGACGAAATAATGATGGATGAAGAAACCAAGACGCGAGTTGCGGCAATTTGGAAGACGCTACAATTATGAAATTGCAAGAAAAGAAAGAAGAAGTGACCGAGTGATTACAAGGTGTAACCGTCCGCGCGTCCAGGCAGGATACGTGGAAAAACACAACTAATTGTGGTCCTTCCGGATATCCATCCCATTATCTGGTGAGTACTGCCCCGAATACCCTAAGACTGCCTAAGAATAGGGGTAGTTTTAAGGCAACTCCGGTAGAGAAACCCTTGACGCTCTGAGCTTTTCAATGGGATAAACCTTGCACGGACTGCACCTCGAGAAAATCCGCAGCGCAGCGAGGGGTGCAGTGGACGGTGGTGGGGTTTGGCGTAAGTTCGGGCGCCAGGGTGACGTTCCTCGTGATTGAATCGCGTGAAGTGATGAATGTGAGACAGGCGTCGCAGTATCTGGGGATCTCCCCGGATACCCTGTACCGTTACATCACCGAGGGCGAAATTCCCGCGTTCAAACTCGGTAATCGTTGGAAACTGCGTAAGACGATACTGGACCGCTGGATGGAACGGAAGATGAGCCAGGCGCATGCGAGGCGCCGATAGTTTGCCGAGCGCAAAGGCGAAAGAGGCCGCGATATGTTGGGAATGGGCAAGAAATCAAGGCAACTGGTAGGGCTGGATATCGGCTCAAGCTCGATCAAGGCAGTGGAGCTGAAGTCGACAAAGGCTGGCTACGAACTCGTCAGTTTTGGGATGGAATCGCTGGCGCAGGACACCGTGGTGGACGGCGCGATTATGGACGCGCCGCAGGTGGCGAACGCGATCAGCAAGATTTTCGATACGCAGCGAATCAAGACCAAGAACGTAGCGACTTCAGTATCGGGACATTCGGTAATCGTGAAGAGAGTGCCGCTACCTTTGATGACGGAAGAGGAACTATACGACCGGATTCCTTCGGAGGCCAGCCAGCACATTCCGTTCGATATCGCCGACGTCAACCTAAGCTACCAGTTACTGGAATCGATGGACGCGCAGATGGACGTACTGCTGGTGGCCGTAAAGAAAGACAAGATTTTGAACCACACGAACGTACTGGCGCAGGCGGGGAAGACGCCGGTGGTAGTGGATATCGACGCCTTCGGCTTGCAAAACTGTTTCGAGATCAATTATGAACCGGATGCGGGCCAGACGGTGGCGCTGCTGAACATCGGCGCGAGTGTGATGAACATCAATATTGTGCGCGGCGGAATTCCACTGTTTACCCGAGATGTCAGCGTGGGTGGGAACCAATACACGGACGCACTGCAGAAAGAATTGGACTTGAGCTTCGAGGACGCAGAACGGCTGAAAAAAGGGGATTCCCTTCCGAGCGTGACGGACGAGCAAAAGCAGCAAATTCTACGGAGCGTATCGGACATTCTGACTCTCGAAATACAAAAGACATTCGACTTTTTCCGGGCGACAGCCAGCGGAGAGAATATCCAGCGCATAGTCGTTGCGGGCGGAACAGCGCGCGTTCCCGGGTTGGTGGATTTGTTGCGGGAAGAGTTCGCAATGCCTGTGGAAGAATTGAATCCGTTCCGGAAAGTGCTCATCAATCCCAGCCGGCACAGTGATGACCAGATCCGTGAGATGTCTCCGCGGCTGGCCATTGCCGTGGGTCTGGCACTGAGGAGCTTCGACTAACCATGATCCGCATAAACCTTCTCGGACAAATACGGCCAAAGGCGTCTCGCCGGCCGGTAGATACTGGCGCAGCGCTTCCCGCGCTTTTCGTCGGAGCAGGCGTCGTTCTCGGCATACTGGTGCTAGGTTTTCTCTACTATTCGTGGCAGAGGCAGCTTAACGCGGAGAACAGCCGGATCAAAGTCTTGCAGGCACAGAAGACAGACCTCGAGAACATCAAGATGCAAGTTGAAGCTTTTGACAAGCAGAAACAGGTTCTCCAGCAGAGAGTTGCAACCATCGAGCAATTGCAGCGAGACCGGACGGGCGGGCAGGATTTGCTGGACATGGTGGCGAATACCGTTTCGAGGACGGAGAATCTGTGGCTGACCACGATGACCCGGAAGGGCAGCAACCTTTCCATCGAAGGATCGTCCGCTTCCATCAATGCGGTAGCCAATTTCATCACGGCTTTAAAGCGGTCGGGGTATTTCCAGAAAGTGGAAATCAAGGAAACCAAGCAGGACGATAAGAATACGGGTGTTCAGACTTTTAATTTTCAGTTGTCGGCAGAAATTACTCCGCCACAGACAGGCGTAACAGCGCCGGGGCAAGCGAGGCCGGCGAACACTCCGACGAAAGCCGCGCCTTCCACGGCACCGGCCAAGAAAGGGTAAGGGACCACCATGGCCAATCCGTTTCGAGACATGTCGGTGTTCATGCAAGGCCTGGTGGCAGTGGCCATCGCGGTCATTGTCCTTCTCTTGGGGGTTTACATCCCCCTTTCTCCGGTGGCACAAGAGCGGGATGCGGTCGACAAAGCAGTCCAGGAGCGAACCAGGCTGACCCAGGAAGTAACCCAACTGCAGGTGTACAGGCAGCGGTATGGCGAACTGAAACAGCAAATGGATGCTCTTTCGAAGCAGCTGGATACGCTGAAAACGATCGTCCCTGAAGAAAAAGAGACGGATGAGTTCATCCGCCTGCTGCAAGGGGCGGCGAGTTCGTCGAACGTGCAGATCCGGCGGTTGACGGCACAGGCAATCGTCCCTCGAGAATTCCACTATGAGATGCCGTTTGAGGTGCAAGCGGACGGGCCGTACTTCAATTTGATGGATTTTTTCGGACGGTTGGGCCGGCTGTCGAGAATCATCAACGTAGGTGACCTGGAGTTCGCCGATCCGGACAAAACCAAAGGAACGAAGTATCCGATAAGGCCTGGGACAACGGTTTCCGGAATATTTACAGCAACGACTTTCTTTACCAAGCCAGCTGACGTAGGACCGACCTCTGCAACAGGAGTGAAGTCCGCCATAAAGCCGGCTGGGAAACCCTGAGCGGGAATGAGCGATCTATGCGTTCAGCAATAACTCTCGTACTAGGGATTTTGCTCGCAGCAGCGGCCACTGGGCTGCGCGCGCAGGCCAAACCGGCGGCTCCGGCTGGCGCGAAGCCCGCGCCACCAGCCGCTAGCAAGGCTGCGCCGCAGACAGCAAAACCTGCAGCACCAGCGGCGGCGAAACGCGCGGCAAAACCCACAAGAAATAAAGTGGCGAAGGCTCCCAAGCCAGCCAAGCCTGTCGAGACAGCGTTGAACCCCGACGCGCCGAAGGAAGGCGAAGAGAGGTCCGGGCGACGAGATCCGTTTGAGTCGCTGGTGGCTCGCCAGCAGGCGCAAACGAATGCCGGGAAAAATCTCCCGCCAGGCAAAGCGGGACTGCAAGTGAGCACGCTAAGGCTGGACGGAATCGTGAAGGCGCCGAACGGCATGATAGCGGTGGTAACGAACCCGCAAGCACGGACCTATTTTCTCCGCGAAGGCGACCAACTGTATGACGGACGAGTGGAGAAGATTGCGATGGACGGCGTTTCGTTCCACGAAATGGGGAAAGATGCGTTTGGCAAACCCGTGGAACGCCAAGTGAACAAGAGAATTTACTCCAGTGCAGGAGAACAGCAATGAAGACGAATTGGCCCGCCTTTCGGTGTGGCTGCTTAATCCTCTCGAGCGCAGTTGTGGGCGCAAGCCCGATGCTCGCTCAGACGCAGGAGCCAGCCGGCGCGACCGCGACATCCGCGGTGATCTCGAGCGTGGCTATAACGCAAGCGCCACAACGCGCCAGTGTGCGAGTGGAGGGCGAAGGGCGACTCGACGTCCATGCCACGCGTATGCAGAATCCGGAGCGGTTAGTGCTGGATTTCTCGGGCGCACGAATGGCGGTGAATAAGACTGTTATTCCGGGCGTGTCGGAACCTGTCCGCGACGTGCGGCTGGGCCAGTACCGCGCAAACGTCGCACGGGTGGTGGTGGACCTGACGAGCGTGTCGCCGTATCAGATTTCCCATGATGGGACGGCGGTGGTGATCTTCTTTGACGCTCAGCTGGAAGCGCCAAGCGCGACGCCGTCGAATCCTCAGACGTTATCTTCGACGAGCGAGACGAAGATGCGCGCGGGATTCAACTATTCTGCAGCTGTTCCGCGGGCAAATACGCGACCGTCAAACGCCCTACGGATTTCCGCTCCTCGCTTTGCGTTGCCTGGCGAACTGACCCAGCCCTCAGTCTTCCTGGCATCGTTCGGCGAGAAGAATGAGCCAGCGAGACCGGTGAATGCTCAAGCGGCAGCCCAGCAAGCGGTACAACAGTCGAGTGCGGCTGCGAGTACGCTTGCAGCATCATCGGGCCAGGAGCAGCAGGCGCCGGCAACAGCAGCAGTACCTCCAACCGGAAAGTACACGGGAGAACCAATCTCAGTAAATTTGAAAGAAGTTGATTTACGGGATTTTTTCAGGCTGATTCATGAGATCAGCGGATTGAACGTGGTCCTAGATCCGGCCGTCAAAGGGTCGCTGACGATCGTGCTGGATGAAGTCCCCTGGGATCAGGCTCTGGACATCGTTCTTCAGAACAACAGCCTGGACAAGCAGCTCAACGGAAACGTGTTGCGGATAGCTACACGCGACACTTTGAAGAGGGAAGCGGAGACCCAACGAGACCTCGAGAAGGCGCAGTCGGAAGCGGTTGCTCCCGTGACGTGGACGCGCGTTCTCAGTTATGCAAAAGCGTCGACCATGAAGGATACGCTCAAGAAATTCCTGAGTTCGCGCGGAGATATTCTTTCAGATGACCGCTCGAACCAGCTCATTATCCGTGATATCCCGTCGGTGATCCCGACCATCGACAATCTGATCCATCAACTCGATCGCAAATCACAGCAGGTGGAAATCGAAGCCCGCGTGATATCGGCTTCGCGCTCCTTTGCGCAGGATCTCGGCACGGAACTTGGATTTGCGGGAACCACTACCGGCGGCCGCAGCACTTTCGGGGGCGACCCGGCGGTGGGCTGCAGCGGCGTCACAGGCGGAATTCCTCCTTCCCCCTTCACTTGCGCCCAAGGAACACAGAGCGGCAATGGCATCACTTCAGGTACTCCGCTGAATACGAGCTTTGCTGCGGGCGTACCTACGAGCGGCTTCGGCTTCTCGCACCGTTCGCCGAATTTCGCGGTCGACTTTTTCATCACTGCCGCGGAAGCCAAGGGCGTGGGCAAACTTCTATCCAAGCCGCGCATCGTCACGCAAAACAACGAAAAGGCCATAGTGCAACAGGGCGTCAAGTTGCCGATTCAGACGACCATCAACAACACAATTTCGGTGCAATTCATCGATGCCGTGTTGAAGCTGGAAGTGACCCCACAGATTACAGCCGACGGCACGATCTTCATGGATGTGCTAGTGGAGAACACCCAGATCGATCAAGGCATTCCACGGGTACAGGGTATTCCGGCCTTGGATACGCAGTCGGCCCAGACCAAGGTACTGGTTGCTGACGGCGGAACTGTTGTCATCGGCGGAATCATCGTTTCTACGCAGAATCGAAACGTCCAGGAAGTTCCCATTGTCGGCAGCCTGCCGCTAATCGGGAACCTCTTCAAACGGACAACGGTTTCGATCCAGTCGCAAGAGCTGCTGTTCTTCCTGACCCCGCGGATTATTCCGGGGTAATTCGCACGAAAACACATTAGACTGAGGACGGAAACGAGGAGACTGTGGTCTCCTCGTTTCATTTATGAGCTTGCCCTTTCAAAAGCGGCGAAATGCTATCGCCGAAGCGATCTCGAAGGCAAAGTTGGATGCTTTAGTGGTCACTTCTCCGGCGAACTGGTATTACTTGACCGGATTCACCGGAGAGGCAGGACTGCTCATTGTGACTCCTCGCGGAACAACCCTGATTTCCGACGGGAGGTTCACTACGCAAGCCCGGGAGGAGGCTAATTCAGTTAGATTCTTGGAGCAGAAAGGGTCCTTAGCCGAGTCCACGGGAAAGCTTCTTCGAAGTCGCGCCCCTAGACGAGTGGGGTTCGACCCTTTCCGTGTATCTGTGGCGCAGCTGCGTTTGCTTCGAAAAGCCACAGGGGCGCGTACTGAATGGATACCGGCGGCTGGATTGGTGGAATGTCTCAGAGGCCGAAAAGAGCCTTCTGAACTAGCCTGGATGCGCCAGGCTGCTATCTTAGCCGGGGATGTCCTCACGGGAGCTTTAAAGTTGCTGAGACCCGGCGTAATGGAGAATGAAATCGCCGCAGAGATCGAATACCAGATGAGGATGGGTGGAGCGTCCGGCGCGGCGTTTGAGACTATCGTGGCTTTCGGTGAGCGGTCCGCGTTACCGCACGCGCGGCCAACCGCCAAGCGCTTGAGGAAAAATGAGTTGGCGGTACTAGACCTGGGTGTTATACTCGCGCACTATTGCAGCGACATCACGCGGACGATGTTCGTCGGACGGGCTCCCGCGCGAGTAAAAAGATGGTATATGGCGGTCCTTGAAGCGCAGACCGCGGCGATAGCGGCGGTAAGGGCCGGGGTCAGCTGCGGTGATGTAGATGCAGCTGCGCGGCAGGTTCTGGCCGGCTATCAACTGGATAGGCATTTCACACATAGCACGGGCCACGGGCTCGGCTTGGAAGTGCACGAAGATCCCCGGCTGGCGCGGGGTCAAAAAACACGGCTAGAATCGGGGTCCGTGGTTACCATTGAACCTGGGGTTTACATGGAGGGAGTCGGGGGAATTCGCATCGAAGACGACGTCGCAGTGCATCCCGGTAAGACGGAAGTACTGACCCGCATACCGCGGGATCTCATCGAGCTCTAACAAAGGCATGAAACGCAAACAGCCCTCGAAAGCAAGTGAAAGCTCTTCCATAGCCAGTCCCGAAGTTCAGCAAATCGAGCAACTCCTCCGATTCATGAGCGAGCACAATCTAGAGGAGTTTGAATACTCGAGAGGTGACCTGCGAATCAGGCTGAAGAAACCGTCGGCTGGAGCGCCCATTTACACGCGGTCCATGGGAGTACCCGAGATTATTGTCCCGGGAGCGATGGAGAGGCAGACGCCCGCCTCCCAAAACGCTGCGTCAGCACCTGAGCCACGGGCAACCGAGGACCTACACCTAGTCAAGTCACCGATTGTGGGGACGTACTACGAAGCTCCGAGCCCTGGCGCCGAGGCATTCGTGAAGGTCGGTGTGCATGTGGAGTCTGGGCAAACCCTGTGCATTGTCGAAGCCATGAAACTGATGAATGAGATTGAGTCGGACGAAAGCGGTGAACTGATTCGCATATTTGTCGAGAACGGGCAGCCGGTGGAATACGGCCAGCCGCTTTTCGGCATCCGTCCCAGCCGGAAGCGGTAGCTGGCGCCTTCGACCATGTTCCAGAAAATCCTAGTGGCCAATCGCGGGGAAATCGCGCTGCGGGTCATCTGTGCCTGCAAGGAACTAGGAATTTCCACGGTCGCAGTCTATTCGGAGGCGGACCGGAATTCGTTGCATGTCCGGTTTGCGGACGAGGCGGTGTGCATAGGGCCGCCCCGAAGCAGCGAAAGCTACCTGAACATTCCTCAAGTGATCAGCGCGGCTGAGATCACCAATGTGGACGCAATCCATCCGGGATACGGATTCCTGTCCGAAAATGCCAATTTTGCAAAGGTATGTGAAGCGTCAGAAATCACTTTTATCGGGCCAACTCCCGAAGTCATTGAAATGATGGGAGAAAAGGACCGGGCTCGGCGGGAAATGAAGGCGTTGGGAGTGCCCACTGTTCCGGGAAGTGACGGCGTCGTGGAAGGGGAAGAGCAGCTAGCCAAAGAGGCCAAGAAGATTGGCTTTCCGCTGATCATCAAAGCCTCCGCAGGCGGCGGCGGTCGGGGGATGCGAGTCGTGCATAAGCAGGAAGAGCTGCTGAACGCCTACGAGACCGCACGCAGCGAGGCCCAGCAGGCTTTTGGTACCCCGGACGTCTACGCCGAGAAATTCCTTGAGCATCCGCGGCATATCGAATTTCAAGTCCTGGGAGACCAGCACGGCAAAGTCATTCACCTGGGTGAGCGGGAGTGCAGCATTCAGCGGCGACACCAGAAGCTGGTAGAGGAATCACCCTCGCCCGTCATGGATGCCAAGCGAAGGAAAGACCTGGGCACAAAGTTAGTGCGTGCTCTTGAGAAGGTTGGGTATACGAATGCCGGTACGGTCGAATTCCTGATGGATGAGGATGGCTCGATCTACTTCATCGAGATGAACGCGCGAATTCAGGTAGAGCATCCGGTGACGGAACTAGTAACTGGAGTGGACCTGATCAAGGCGCAGATTCGAATCGCGGCTGGAGAAGGACTGGATGACGCCGTCGGCGAGATGAATTTCTCCGGGCATGCCATAGAGTGCCGCATAAATGCCGAGGATCCGGACACTTTTGTACCCTCCGCCGGACGCATCACGACATTTCAGGCGCCAGGGGGGACGGGGGTGCGCGTGGATTCCGCTGCCTACGCAGACGCAGTAATACCGCCGTACTATGATTCGATGATCGCGAAATTGATCGTCAAGGGCCGGGATCGTGCCGAAGCCATTGGACGAATGAAGCGGGCGTTGGAGATGTTCGTCATCGAAGGGATCAAGACATCCATCCCTCTGCACCGACGAATACTAGCGGACCCTGAATTCGCCGAGGGCCGCTTTGATACGCACTTCATTGAACGGCTGCTTGGTTCAACCGGAAAGTAATTGTCTATGCGCCTTGTCCTCCCCAGGCTGTATGTGATACTAGACGCAGCGTTGATTACTTCTCCCGAGAGAGATTACGCCCTGAGCCTGGCCGATTCTGGAGTTCGATTGCTCCAGTATCGGAACAAGGCTGTACCCGCACGGGTGAATCTCGATTCCGCTCGTCGATTATCAGAAATGCTGCGTCCCCGGAGCGTTTTGTTTTTTGTGAACGACCGTCCCGATGTGGCGTATCTGGCTGGCGCGAGCGGCGTGCATGTCGGACAAGAAGATTTGGATGTCGAACAGGCGCGGCGAGTGACTGGGCCTGACAAGCTGGTTGGCGTCTCGACACACAACATGGAACAGTTCGAACGTGCGGCGGCCAGTTCGGCAGACTATATTGCGGTGGGTCCTATTTATACTACTACCACAAAGGCAAATCCGGACCCGGTGGTAGGTGCAGATTTACTGCGTCGCGTTCGGCCGCTGACGGACAAGCCGATTGTCGCCATTGGCGGAATCACTTTGGAACGAGCTTCGGCACTTATTGAGGCAGGCGCTGACTCCGTCGCGGTAATTAGTGGAATATTGAGCGCCCGCGATCCGGCCCAGCGCGCAAGGCAGTACATCGGGGCGCTCGAATCCGCGAAGTTCGCGGCGACAGTCTGAAGGATACCGCGAATGGCCGATACGGCACATCCACTTCCACAGAACACAGCAAAAAATGAGGCCGGATTTGTGCGCGCCATCGGTCTGTTCGATGGCACGATGATTGTGGTCGGGTCGATGATTGGCTCCGGCATATTCATCGTCGCGGCGGATATTTCGCGGCAGACCGGTTCGCCGGGCGGGTTGATGCTGACCTGGGTGCTGACGGGACTGCTTACCGTATCCGCGGCGCTCTCTTATGGCGAGCTTGCCGCGATGTTTCCTCACGCCGGCGGCCAGTACGTCTATTTGCGCGAGGCCTATTCGCCTCTATGGGGGTTTCTGTACGGGTGGACCCTGTTTCTCGTGATCCAGACCGGGACGATTGCCGCAGTAGCGGTGGGTTTCGCACGATACCTGGGAGTTCTGATTCCCGCCATTTCGCCGACGACCTGGATTGTCCCTCCGATCGAAGTGGGCTCGAAATTCGCTGTAAGCCTGTCCATCCAACAACTCGTTGGCATTCTGATGATTGTGCTGATCACCTTTCTGAACACTTTTGGGGTGCGACTCGGGAAGCTGATCCAAAACATTTTCACCAGCGCGAAAACGTTGTCGCTGGTCGGATTGATATTGCTAGGTATTTTTGTGGGGCGAAATGCAGGGGCGATTGCTGAGAATTTTTCGCATCTTTGGGCCATCCGCGGAGCGCAACCAATCGAACCAGGCGCCAGTTTCCTGCGCGGGCTGGTACCGACAGTCACGGCTGCCAGCGGAGTGTTTGGATTGATTGTTGCATACGGGGTGTCCCAGGTCGGGTCGCTGTTTTCCGCTGACGCGTGGAACAACATCGGGTTTACGGCAGCCGAAGTGAAAAATCCGAAGCGCGACGTAGCGCTTTCGATGGCGTTCGGCACTTGTATCGTCATTGTGCTCTATTGCCTGGCAAATCTTGCCTATCTGTTCGTCATGCCACTTGTTCAGATTCAGACCGCTCCTGATGATCGAGTGGCCACAGCCGCCCTGAACACTATTTTTGGAGCTCCAGGTGCGGCGATTATGGCCGTGGCCATCATCATTTCGACATTTGGCTGCAATAACGGGCTGATCCTTGCCGGGGCGCGCGTTTCTTACGCGATGGCGCGCGATGGTCTGTTTTTCAAATCGACTGGCAAGCTCAGCAAGAGGGGCGTACCGCATAGCGCGCTGATTTATCAGGGCATTTGGATAACCGTACTAATATTACTGCGCACGCGGCGCGTAGATGCCTCCGGAGTGGTCACTTATGGCAATTTGTACAGCGATTTGCTGAATTATGTTGTGTTTGCCGTTCTGCTGTTTTACGTGCTGACGATCATAGGAATTTTTGTTCTGAGACGGAAACGCCCCGATGCGGAGAGACCTTATCGCGCATTTGGGTATCCCTTCGTGCCCCTTCTCTACATTGTCGCAGCGACGGTCATCATGATCGTGCTCCTTCTGTATCAGACACAAACAGCTGGCGGAGGGTTGATTATTGTGCTGTTAGGGCTGCCAGTATACTGGCTGTGGTCGCGACGCGCGGGCCGGACAGCGCAGGCAAAGGGCTAAGTCCTGTTATTTTTCTGTAGGGCGCGGCAGGCTGCGCCCCTACAATGTGCAAAGCCAATTTGGCAGGATAAACAGGCATCGGAAGCCGGGCGCAGAACGCCGAAAAGGAGGAGTTGCATGGGCAACCCCTTGTTCGCGACGAAGTCGATCGAAGTGCTGATGAAGGAGTCGGAAGAGACTGGAGAGCACAGCCTCAGGCGCGCCCTTGGCCCCTTGAATTTGGTAACGCTCGGAATCGGAGCCATCATCGGGGCCGGCATTTTTGTAATCACAGGCCAGGCAGCGGCCCAGTTCGCGGGGCCGGCGATTATCATCTCGTTTGTGCTCGCTGGTATCGCATGCACGTTCGCGGGCCTTTGCTACGCGGAATTCGCCTCGATGATTCCAATTGCGGGAAGTGCGTACACCTACTCGTACGCGACACTCGGGGAATTGGTCGCGTGGATCATCGGTTGGGACCTCATCCTTGAGTACGCGTTTGGGGCCGCAACGGTGGCGGTTGGCTGGAGCGGGCACCTTCGCGCGTTTATGCACGACCTCGGATGGAATCTGCCGGCTCCGCCGGAGTCGAGTTTCACTCTCCTTGGCGTAGCTATGCATCTAAAGTATGACTACATCGGATTTCTGATCATCATGGTCATCACTACGATCTTGGTGATCGGCATCAAAGAATCGGCTAACTTCACTACAGCCATTGTGATTCTAAAGGTCGCGGTCGTGTGCATGTTTATTGGTTTGGCGACCTGGTTTCTGGCCACGCACGGGTGGAAACCGAACTACTGGCATCCGTTTATTCCCAAGAACACTGGGGTTCGCGGGGAGTTTGGATGGTCGGGGATCCTTCGTGGAGCGGGCGTCGTATTTTTCGCCTACATAGGTTTCGACGCAGTTTCGACCGCAGCGCAGGAGGCCAAGAATCCGAAAAAGGATATGCCGCTCGGCATACTGGGGTCGCTGGTAATCTGCACAATTTTGTACATTCTGGTTTCCGGTCTGTTAACGCATCTCGTTCCCTATAGTCAGCTGAACGTGCCGGACCCGGTCGTTGTCGGCATGAGGGCCACCGGACATCCATGGGCAACCTACATGGTGGAGTTGGGTGCGCTGGGCGGACTTGCGACGGTGATGCTGGTTATGCTCCTTGGACAATCGCGCGTATTCTACTCGATGTCGCGCGACGGGCTGCTATGGCCATGGGCCAGCAAGATTCATCCTCGATTCAGGACACCGTACCTTAGCTCGATCGTGGTCGGCGTGTTTGTGGCCATACTTGCCACGCTGATTCCGCTCAATGTCCTTGATGAAATGACCAGTGTTGGGACATTGCTCGCCTTCATGCTTGTGAGCGCTGGAGTCTGGGTGATGCGAAAGTCACATCCCCATCTGAACCGGCCCTTTAAGACCCCAATGGTGCCGCTGGTTCCAATCCTCGCGATCGCGTTTTCCGGGCTGCTCATCGTTTCTCTTTCCTACTTGACGCAGATTCGGTTAGTGGTCTGGCTGATCATTGGCCTGGTTATCTATTTCACGTACGGCGTAAGACACAGCCGAGTGCGCAATGCCGTGAAGTAAGCTTCCGTGAGGGGCGTGCATGCGGGAATGCCCTTATTCTCGTGATGCGTTTGCGCTGCGCGCGCCAGAGTTCTTCAGGTAAAGTAGTATTTCTCTCGACCGCCCGATGACTGCTCTGTCTGCGAACCTCCGAAACGCGTGGCGCCGCCTCTCGCGGATCGACCTTATTGCGGTTGCGCTGATTCTCGGGGGGGCGATTTGTGGCATTCTCGATCTCAGAAGCGGGTTCGCAAACTTTCTCCGATTTTTTGCCATTCTCTCGGCGGTCTACGTTCTAATTCGCCTTGCCGGATGGTGGCGAACGCGGCTTCTATGGAGCTTGCGCAACCGCTTAATCGTTGCCTATCTATTCATCGCAGTTGTACCCATCCTTCTTATCGTGACGCTCGTGGTGCTAACGGGCCAAATTCTCTATTCGCAATTAGGCGCCTATTTGCTCTACGACGACATTCAGCGGCGGGTCGCTACTCTGGCTGATATTACGGAGCACATTGCCGCCGCACACCGAACATTGCCAAGCGGAGTTTCAGAGCACGATTCGGAGGATGTCCTTGCGGCACAATCACATATGGTTCACGACCAGGAGCTCTCTGGTCTAAGCATCGATTTCTCGGACAATGCGGCTTTGCTGCGAAAAGTGGCGGGTGACGGGAAGGACTCGTACGCGGGTTTGGTAGAAGAAACTGACACCCTCTACTTGATGAGCATCAGAGCCATGCAAGAGCCGAAGCGCGTTCGCGTAGTCACCCTGCGCGTGCGGGTCACGCCGGAATTCCTGGCGACCATTGCCCCGGATCTTGGAGCCATCCAGGTAAATCTCACCAGGCGATTTGAGGGCGGCCCGCGGCAAGGAATCCTTTATAACTCAGGCAGCTTCGAGTATGAAACGACGGGGCGAATTCTGGCGCGAAACAGGACACTCTACCCAGCATCCTATTGGATCGATCCGATTATCACCGGACTGTCCCGGCTTGATGCGGCATATGTAGGCACCGGCGGCATGTTTGATCCGCGCCGGCCTGTGCTGGTCACCTTTAATGCGCGTCCTTCGCGACTGAATGCCCGTATTTTCTCCTCTCTGGGTGAATTAAGCGATTTCTACAAAGTTCTATTTATAGCTATCAGCGTCATTTTTCTACTGATTGAAATCGCAGCCCTAATCACCGGAATCGTCATGACTCGCCGGATCACCAAGGCAGTGAGCGATTTGTATCACGCGACTCAGTATGTGAAAACCGGTGATTGGACGCATCGCGTGCGTATCGAGCGCAGAGATCAGCTGGGCGTTTTGGGTGAATCCTTTAATGACATGACGGGCTCGATCAGCGGTTTATTGGAAGAATCAAAAAAGCGGCAGCGACTTGAAAATGAAATCTCGATCGCCAGTGAGGTGCAGAACCAGCTTTTTCCGCAGAAGCTGCCCTCGGTTGGAGGCGTCGAGCTCGAAGCGATTTGCAAAGCTGCCCGAACAGTAAGCGGCGACTATTACGATTTCATTCAACTCAGCCCCACCCACCTCGCGATTGCCCTGGCGGATATTTCGGGGAAGGGAATTTCCGCGGCGCTCTTGATGGCCAGCCTGCAGGCTGCGCTGCGAAGCCAGCTTCTGTCTCCAGGCAGCGAGTTGATGAGTACAGCCGAACTTGTAGCGCGATTGAACATGCACCTGGTACGAAACACGGCGGACGACCGGTTCGCGACGTTTTTCATCGCCGTATACGATAGCGCGACAAGGATACTGCGCTATACCAACGCCGGGCATCTGCCCGGATTTTTGATTTCGAACGGCGCTTCAAAGCACCTCGACAAAGGGGGAATGGTTCTCGGGGTAATGGAAGACTACGTCTATGAGGAAGGCACAGTCGAGGTTCCACCGAACTCCCTGCTTGTGGAATATAGTGACGGGCTGGTCGAGCCCGAGAATGTTTATGGAGAGGAATTCGGCGTTCGCCGATTGAGGGAAGCGGCGATTCGCGTCCAAGGCTCCGCTCCGCAAGTGGTTGGGCAAGCACTGATGATGGCCGCGGAAGAGTGGGCCGGCACGCCCGAGCAGGCGGACGACATGACCGTGGTCGTCGCGCGTCTCAGGTAGTGCGTGTTTCGGGGCTGGGCTATACTGGCAGGTTTCCCAGGAGAAGTTTTCAAGGAGAAGAATGACGCTTGTTAATCGGGTCGCGCTGATAACCGGAGGAAGCAGGGGGATCGGAAAAGGCATTGCCGTTCGGCTGGCGCAAGAGGGGGCACGGATCGCGATTTCCTACCGTTCGAACAAAATGGCTGCGCAACAAGCACTCCGCCAATTGCAGGCCAGCGGCGCGGATTGCGTTGCCGTGGAAACGGACGTGACGGACGCGGCGCGCGCGGAGCAGTTCGTCGAAACCGTTGCAGACCGCTACGGCCGAATAGATATTCTGGTCAACAACGTAGGCGGATTTCGGTGGGGCACTCTAGCGGAATCTTCTCTGGAGGAATGGCAAAGCATTTTCACTTCGAATCTATCAAGTGTGGTGTTCGTAAGCCGTGCTGCGTTACCGCACATGCGGCGTGGACGCTGGGGCCGAATCGTCAACCTCGGGGCGGTGGGAGCGGAGCGGGCGTTCGGGCAGGCGAAGATTTCCGCGTATGCGGCGGCCAAAGCAGCTGTCGTGGCACTTTCGCGTTCGCTGGCGCTCGAAGAGGCAAAGAACGGAATCACAGTAAACGTTGTGAATCCGTCGAGTATCGATGAGAAAGAGCTATCCCTGAGCGAAGCGCGCCGAATCCGCGATGCGCGATTCCCGATTGGGCGTCCTCCCACGGTCGAGGATGTGGCGGCTGCCGTCGCGTATTTTGTGTCTGACGATGCCGAGTACGTGACCGGGCAGATCTTAAACGTAAGCGGCGGTTGGATGCTCTGAGCGCCGTGTGAATTCTTTCAAATGAAAGCCCTGACTGCAGCCGAGATGCGCGAGGTCGACCGACTAACGACCGAGCGTTTTGGCATTCCCAGCACCCAATTGATGGAAAATGCCGGCCAGAAGGCTGCGGATGTCGTGTTGCGGTTTGTTGAGGGACGCGGCAGCGTGCGCGTGTGTGTCTTGTGCGGAAAAGGAAACAATGGAGGGGATGGGTTTGTTGCAGCACGATTGTTGAAGGAAAGAAAACTAACAACGCGAGTCATTTTGTTTGGGAAGCACGAGGATGTGCACGGAGATGCGGGGAAGAACTTGGCAAGGTGGCTCAAGGACGGAGGAGAGGTAGAAATTGTCGAAGAAGAGGCGGATTGGCTGCGCGTCTGGACAGGCATTTGCGCGTCGAACGTAATTGTGGATGCGATGCTTGGCACTGGTCTGAGAGGTGGGGCCGGCGGGATGATTAAACGAGCGATTGGCGCCGTAAACGCACGATCGCGCGGAGCGACCGCTGCTTGGCCGGGATTGATTTTGGCTGTGGATACGCCGTCAGGATTACCGGCCGATGATGAATCGCCGGACGGAACGCCGCTCTTTGCACACCGGACTGTAACGTTCACTGCCCCTAAGATTGGGCAACTGGTTTCTGTGGCGGCTGCGACGTGCGGTGCGCTGGAAGTCGTGAGCATTGGGTCTCCCTCGGAGTTGATCGAGCAAACGGGAAAAGGAACTTTGCGCTGGGCCGGACCCGATGAATTTGCTTCGATGCCCCTGGTTCGAGCTGCCGATTCGAACAAAGGGACCTTCGGACACGTCTTATTGGTGGCGGGTTCACTCGGAAAATCCGGCGCCGCAGTTATGGCTGGTTATGCTTGCATGCGTGCTGGGGCTGGCTTGACCACGATTGCTTGTCCGGATGTTGCGTTGCCAGTGGTTGCCTCAGCTCATCCGGAGTACATGACGGAACCCCTGGCATCTACGGGTAACGGATCGATCGCTGCTTCCAATCTTAGTTCCGGACGATTCGGGAAAATTCTTGAGAGTAAGACCGTCCTTGCCATCGGCCCGGGAGTCGGCAGACATCCCGAGGCACAACAAACCATTCGACACCTCGTACATGAATCGGTGTTGCCCATCGTACTCGATGCCGACGGCCTAAACTGTTTTGCGGGAGAACCCGAAGTCCTCCGGGAACACAAATCACTTTTTCTTGCCATAACTCCCCATCCCGGTGAAATGGCTCGGCTCCTGGGAATAAGGATTTCCGCAGTTCAATCCGATCGACTAAGATTCGCTTCGGAGGCCGCACGCCGCTGTAATGCTTATGTCGTTTTGAAAGGCTTTCACACGCTCCTCGCTGCCCCTGATGGTCGTACCTTGGTCAACACAACAGGTGGACCGAGCCTTGCCAAGGGCGGCACCGGTGATGTGCTTACAGGCGTTCTTGCGGCGCTGACCGCGCAATTTGGCACAGAAGATTGGCTGCGCGTTCTGGCGTTAGGCGTTTTTTTGCATGGAACCGCAGCGGACCTACTGGCTCTGCAAAAAGAGCCTTCCGGAGTTCTCGCGCACGAGGTTGCTCAATTTATTCCGGAAGCCAGGGAATGCCTCCTTCGGGAGATTCAGTTCGGTGCCTGAGGAGTTCATCACGCAGTCCTCGGAAGAGACGACGATATGGGGCCGCGAATTTGCGAAGCGGCTTACCGCACCGGTCCTTGTTTTGTTGAGCGGCGAACTCGGAAGTGGGAAAACCACGCTGACGAAGGGCATCGTCGCGGGCTTAGGAGCTGCTCGCGAGGAGGAAGTCACGAGTCCCACGTTCACACTCGTTCATGTTTACGGAAAGCCTGCCAAGGTTTACCACGCCGATTTGTATCGGATAGAAAGCTTCCACGATTTCGAAACGCTGGGTTTGGAAGACATCTTTGCCCAGCCAGCTGTCGTGATTCTGGAATGGTCGGAGCGTTTTCCGTTGCAGTCGCCGTGGCCTCAAATCCGCATTCGACTCGAACACCAAGGCGGGAACGCCCGGCGCATCAGCGTCGCGTAATGTCACGTAATTCTGTTAGGCAACTCCTGCCGGTAACCCCCCTGTTTGTCTAATCTTGCGGCCCGCTCCTTACCATCTCGTTACCACTTTGCTCAGTTCTGTTGCGGCACCACCCGGGCGCTGCTAGGTTGGTTAGAGCCCCTTCTGGTGGAGTGTGCATGGCGGACGAAATTCTCACACTTGGCGTTGCAGAAGCGGCCCGGATCGAACTTAAGAGCTATAACGTCACGATCCCTATGGGATCGCTGTCCATCGGTGTGGACAATATCCACCACGATGTATTCCTTAGCCCGAAGTTTGTCCAGGCGGCACGCGACTATTTGTTTGATTTGATTCGACAGACCACCAGCGCCACGTATTTTTCCGGCATCGAACTACGAACCGTCAAGAGTTTGGACAATTCAGCGTTTCGCAAGCTGCTGACGGACCTTCTGCAAAGTGCGCTCACGCAAGCCAAATATCACAAAAATATCGAGATTGACCTCGTTTTCCGTCTCGCCCTCCTGAAATTCCTCTCTCAGGAGCTCACCAATCAATTCACCAACCTGATCCTGGAAGGGAAGGAATGGGTTCGACAGCGGGGCGAGTATTTTGAGCGTAGCCAACAGGCGCATGTGATCAAAGCACGGCTGTCCGAATTGCAAGCGGCCCGGCGGAAAATAATTCGCGGCGTCGGACAGCAAGTTGCGCAGATGGTGGTTGACATCGAGGAGAACGTAATTGCCAAGACGCGCCGGGCACTTTTCGGCGAGGATTTTGCGCCGCTCTACGAGCTCCTCAAGAATCGTCTTATTTTTCTCGACGGTGGAAAAGACGATGTTTATTTCTTGGAGCATTACATATTGCTGGGAAATTACGCCCGAGACCCTGACCGTTTCGAGGCCATGGATACGCTCTTCCAAGAGTTTCTCTGTGAGGCGGGACTCACTGTCGGCCAGGACCCCGCATTCACCGAAGCTAACCAGGCGCATAACACGCTGCTCGAGCAAGCGGCAGCGATGCGTTCTGAAATTGTAAGCCTTGAAGAGCAGCGGGAGAGTACACGCAAGCGCCTGGAACGTGGAGAAAGCTTCCTAAACAAATTCCTGAATTCCACCGATCCGTCGAATTTGAAGGCGTCGTTGAGCGATGTGGAGATGCGTTTAAAGCATCAGGAAGTAAAGCTCGAGGAGATGGGGCCACAGATCGATGCAGCGAAACAGAAGCTCGACTTTTTCAACAAGGACTACAAAGGCCGGCTCGGCGACTACCTGAATGATCCGGAAAACGCCAAGCGGCTCTTCGATGCGTCGGCCTCAAGCACGGAAGCCGGCGAGAGAGCGGCCCTGCTTGCGCAACTTGTTGACCGCCTGGAGCAGCAGGATGTCCTTTATCACGTTTTGGCGAGTTATGAAATCCGCCCGATCGCCAAGGACTATTGTCCACCCGTCCACCTGCAGCAGCTCCGCAAAGCGCTGGTTTCCAAAGACGAGATGAAGCAAGTCGAGCAGGTGCTTAAACATGTCCCTGCCAAACAGTTGTCGCTGAAGCCTATAGAAGAACTCTCACGAAAAATTCATCGTTACTCAAGAGAGGAAATCCATGGATTAGTGCTCCGTTTTGCGACAGATTTCTTGAGATTGCGCCGGGATCTCCGTGACGCGGAGCACCTGACTACTTGCATGGAACGCATTCACCTGGTGACCACGGAGCAGGCGCGGGAACTCTCCCGCTTGAACAACCGGCTATATGAGTGTGTCCTGCAGGAAGAAGCCAAGTCTCAACAGGACCAAGTCGTCTCGCATGTGATCATTAAGGCGGACGTGCGCGGCTCCACAAGAATGACCCAAGACCTGCTGGCACGAGGGTTGAGCCCGGCCTCGCACTTCAGTTTGAATTTGCACGAGCCGGTTAAGAAGCTGTTGGATCGCTTTGGAGCTAAGAAAGTATTCATCGAAGGCGATGCAGTGATCCTGGCAATCTTTGAGACCGAGTCAACCCGAACATACGCCCGGTCCGTGGCGAAGGCGTGCATTCTCTCGCGCCAAATCCTGTCCGTATGCAATTCCTATAACGACCTCGCCGCGACAAGTAATCTACCCACGCTTGAGCTCGGTGTGGGCGTTGCGTTTCAGGGTTCGGCCCCCACCTATTGGACGGACGGGGACTCGAAGATCATGATCTCCAAAGCACTGAATCTTTCGGACCGCCTTTCCGGTTGCGCGAAGCTCGCGAAGCGCAAGCTCGCGGGACAGAAATCTCACTTTTGCGTGTATCAATTTCTAACGGCGATGGAAGGGGCTTCAGCAGAGGAACTGGACGAATTCCTCGTGCGGTTCAATATGAACGGGATCGAGTTGAATGAAGAAGGCTTCTTGAAATTGTCGGAGGAGATTTCGCTCGACGTCGTGGATGCAAAGCTGGAAATGCCATGGGGCAAAGAAAACGTGACGTTGCATTACGGCGAAGTGCCGATGGGCGAATCCGTGGAATTGCTTGTGCTGCGCAAGAGCCTTGCCCGCGAACTTCTGCCGGACGGCAAGATTGGCGCGGCTTCTTCGCATCCCTACTACGAGGTGTGCACCAGCCCGAAGCTTTATGAATTGGTCGCGGCGCTAATTCGCACCAAAGTCTCGGCTGCGGCAATTGAAACCGCCCGCGTCTAACCCCTATACTTGCAGCGGAGGCGAAAGGGGTCCGGTGATCTTCCCGGCCTTCAAAGCCGGCGATTCGGTCCTTCGCGGGTCGAATGGTGGGTTCGACTCCCACACGCTTCCGCCATGTCCTTTCTTTACGCGGTCTTAACTGCCGGAGTTGACTCCAATTGGGGAGTTGACTCCAATTGGTCTATGTTCTGCCCGATGCGCTGAGAGAACTTCTCAGACGCGATGCGCTCGGCATCGCCGACGATGTGCGCATAGTGCTCCAACGTCACGTTGGAATCTGCGTGACGCATGAGCCGGGTAACGACGTGAATCGGCGTGCCTGATTCGAGCAACTCCGAAGTGACGCCGTGCCGGAAGCAGTGAATCCCGATATGCACGCCTTTCGGGGTTTCAATTCCCAACGTTTTCATTGCCCGATGAACTCCGTACTTCACAACGTTGTCGGACAGGTACGGCCTGCCTTTGGAATTGGTGAAGAGATAGCCTTCCGCGTTCGTCTTGTAGTGCTTGGAGAGCCAATCGTGCAAATGTTTGGTGAGCAGATCGGACATGCATACCGGCGCGGCGCTCGGGCCGGTCTTGGGAGTGCCTTCCTTCCGCGTGGCATAGTCTAGGGCGGCGGTCACATGGATGAGCTTCCGCTTGAAGTCGAGGCTGCTGACTTTCAACGCGGTTACTTCACCGATGCGAAGCCCGCACACGGCGGCGATCAGCAGCATGACTTTGAATGGATAGGGCGCGGCATTGATGACTCGCGCGGCAGTGTCGGCATCGAAGAAATAAATCTGCGGTTGAGACTTCTTATCAGCGGGGAATACGACGTCACGCTTCTGGACTAAGGGAGTCGCATAACCCCACTTCCTGCCAAGGTTCAAGATTGAGCCAAGCGTGCCATATACATTCTCGGCAGTTTTTCGGCGGTCAACCCTCTGGCCGACTGCGGTCACAAAGGATTGATGCTGGCTAAGGTTCAAGTCTTGCAAGTGAAGCTCTCCAAGCAGCGGAAGGATGTATGTCCGAATATGCGATAGAGCGGCACGCGCTCCCCCAGGCTTGCGGTTAGGGAGTATCTTGTCAGACCATTCTGTGATGAGGGCGCAGACTGTCTTTCCGCCTTTTGGCGGCGCTGGCTTGGCGTTCTCTTTGGCCTTGGCGTTGTAAGCGTCAAGGTATGGTTGAAGGGCGGATTCGGCTCCACGCTTCGATGTAATCGTTTCATCGAACGTGATCGTGTGGCGTGTTCGCTTGCCGGTCTGGGGATTGATTTCATATTCACGATAGGAACCTGCCCACCGTTTGCCTCTTTGGAAAACACGTCCAGTTTGGAAACGTCGCCGTGGCACGAGGATGCTCTCCATGCTCGGCGGTGATGACGTTGCTGCGGCAGACTGTATCACGAGATCGGGCTGGAGATCGGCGGTCATTTCGCGGCAGGTTGAGCACTTCTCCCTTCGCGGCGAATTCGTCGGCGCTCTGATTCACAAGTGGAGCACACGTCCCGCTTGCACCCAGCTAGAACCAGAAACTTGCGCGGGCAGTTTTGGCAGTGGCGGCGTTCTAATCCTGAAATCATCATCGAAGCAAACCCCCGCCTTCTTTCCCTGTCATGCTCTTAGCCTCTTAGGGGTTTCTCCTGGGTGTTGCTCCAGAAGTAGCCTCTAGGGGGTTGCAGTAGCAGGGAAGTGGTAACCAAGGGGCGGCGGAAAAAAACACCCCAAAGTTACAAACAAACGGCCCATCCGTCCTGTTCTCGCGTCACCATCCTGCGGTTTGTAGGTGGTAGGTAGGTGCTGTGGCGAGATAAGGCTTTGCCCCGACTGTGGGAGCCTCCAGGCAGTTTTACATGCGGTTGAATGTTCCAGCATGGCGAAGCCAGGGACGGATAACGACAGGTTTAGCGGCAGACCACCAGGCCGTTGAATCACCCGTATGCTTCCTGCTACTTCGCGTCTTGCTCGCTTGTTAGAGGCTTCGCGTCCCTGCCGTTCAGGGAGCCACGCATAAGCGAAACAGTAGCGTGTTTGAAAATTCATGGCGTCAGCACCAACACCGGCGCGGTTTCCGATTCGGCAATCTTGCGATCACGCTCGCGCACCACGTCAGACCATGAACGTGGTGGTGATGGGCGCGGGGTAGGTGAAGGGTTTTCATGCGTGAGGACGTAACGAACAACGGATGCACCAGCGGGGACCGTCTGAATCAGATGGCCGTCTTTACGAAGCTCACTGATACGATTGCGCGGAGATCGGCCAAAAAGATGAGGCTGATCGTACAGCTCGGAAGAGAGGACACCGGAAGGCCCGCGCTCGATGAGCAGGGCCAGGATGCGCTCAAAGTGAGATCGGGTGCGCGACGGCGCTCCAGAGCCACGCGGGGGGCGAGCTTGAGCTACTTCCGCCAGTGTCGGGGGCGAAATTTCCGCTTGTATTGGATTCCCATAGGTGTTAGTGTTGCCCATAAATTCGGTTCTTCTTTCCCGGCCCGGTCAACGTCCCCCGACGTGCCGGGTCTTCTCCTCGATCCCAAAACCATTGGAACATATCAGAATATGGAACGCAATAAGAAAAAACATCTTGTAATATGGCACACTCGGGCGTACCCTGAACTCGGAGGTGAGGTATGGAAGAGACGGCGGGACTTGACCGGAAGGCGAAGCGGATAGAGGGCGGCTGGACTCAAGCGGAAGTGTCACTTAACGCAAAGATTAACCCGTCGAAACTATCCTTATTCGAGCGCGGCCTAGTGGAACTAACCAGCGCGGAGTTAAAGAGGCTCGACAAATTTCTCGACAAGCGCAAAGTGCAGCCAGAAATGATTCAACTCTCTGTTTTGGTTGGCGATGGCTCGACAGTGGCAGAAAAGAGCGTAACGAGAAAGTGGGCCAGGAAAGCAACGGGCTTGAATCAGCGGCAGATTGCGGAATTGGTCGGAATAGACCAGGCGGACTTTAGCCGATGGGAGTCTGCGCGAAAAGTTTTGAGCAAAGAGACGGTCCAGAGAATTTTCGACATTTATGAATCGCGGACTAAGAGCGGGTCAAAGGCGGATTTGCTCCGACAGTGGGGATATTCGGCGGATTATGGGGACATGATGTTCGGCCACGTCCAGAGAATGCAAAAAGAATTGTCTCTTCTCAGGCAAGCCCAGAAAGAACTATTAACACAAGAGCGGGAGGCGGCTGATAGGCGCTTGGCAGAAGAGAGAGCGGGGGCAGATCGGCGCATGGAAGAGATTGCCGGGTCGTATCAGCGCAGCATTGGAGAGCTTGAGGGGATACTTGAGGCCCGCAAAAAGGAAACCACTCCAAAGGACGGAGACGACTAATACCCGAATGAGCGAACTAGGGCGCAAGTACGGCTTACTCATAGACGGGTTTGACTGGCTGGAAATGTTCTCTCCCGGCATCACGGCGCAGAGTGAAGAAATCGACCGGCGCAGCCAAGCCTATCAACGCCTGCTCGATGCGGAGCGGGCGGGGGAATCTCCAGCCGTGGTACAGCAACTAGTCGAGGAGATGCGGCGGCTGGAGCAAGTGAATTAAGGGGCTAGGGATGGGTGAAGCTCCCCAAAAAGGATTAAGCAGGAACGCGCAACGGAGAATCGAAAGAATTAGAGCGGAGACAAGAATCTACATGCGGGAAGCTCGAAAACTCCGGAGAGAAATAGCGGCGGCGGCATTGAAAGCGGAGCAACAGGAAGCGATCGAACACGAAGAGCTGATTGGTATCGAGGCCAATGATGCCTGATTCGATTCAGATAACGAGTACGACCGACTCACCTGAGCATGTCGAGGAACAGCGTGCGCTAGAGAACGGCCACGGCCCCGAAGAAGTGCAGATGGAGCGCGAAAGGGAAGAGAACGGGAATGGGAGCAGGCGCAACAGCTATACAGAAAGGGAAGTCAAGCGAGCCGTGCGGGAGCGCGGGCAGGCACGCGACGAAGTGGAGCAGCTTCGCCAGCAATTAGCGCGGGTTCAGGCTGATAGCGATGGCGCTCGGCATGTCGAGTCAGAGGATGGTTACGTTCGGCTGGCGATAAACGACAAGGCAGCGGAGGAAGAGGCACCAGCCGATAGCACGGAACAGGGGGCGCCGGAATTTACGGCGCAAGATCAAGAGTTGATGGCGGCTCACCATGAGCGCGTTACGAAACTAATAGAGGCTGACCCGGAATTAAAAGCGAAGGTGGCGGAATTGGAGGGGGAATCTGACCCGGAATTCCATTCCGATGTTGCGCGGGAGATTAGGACGAGCAAAAACTCGGCGGAAGTAGTCGCCTATTTAATCAAAAACCCTGAGGCAGCGCAGCAGATTGCAAGCGCGTCCCCGGAGCAAGGGAAACAAGCAATTCAAGAGATCAGCGAAGGACTTGCGGGGGAATCTGGCCAAGAGGCTAAGCGGGAGCCGGGAAAGCAGGGGAGAGCAGAGGTAAGCAAGGAATTCAGCCAGCGGGTAAAGGTGCATTTAGATTCTTTGCCCGTCGAGGTTCGGAAGAAACTGCAAGATCAACCGATGTCCCTCGGACTCTGGAATGCGATTGTTCCAGCCTTGCAAGACATAGACGGCGGGGAAAAAGTGGTGGTCTATCTGGCGCAACACCCGGAAGAGCTGAAGAAAATGCACGGTCTCAAGTCAGCGGCGGCGGCGGTGGCCTATGTCGGCTCGATCAGCGCGAGGCTAGAAGGCAATGGAGCGCGGCCAGTAATTTCTTCTGCCCCAGCCCCGATTGCCCCTTTGCGCGGGAATAGTGTGCGCCAGGCGGTAGACCTATCAGCGCCAGACGTGGACTTTCAAACTTATAAGCGTGAGCGCCAGAAACAAGAGGACGCGGACCGCGTTGCGCGATATGGCAGGCGATGAGATTCGGAGCACATCCGAAAATTAGAAAGGAAAACAAGATATGGACAAACCGAAAGAGACGATGGTGATTCACAAGACAGCAGACTCACGGACGCAAACGCTACTGGACGGCGGCAAGCCAGTAGAGCCAGCGGCGATTGACTGGAAAATCGGCCATGCCAACGACTTGAAGGTAGGGGGAAGTAAGATAACCCCGGAACCAGCGGCGCGGAAGGAAAACAGGCCGGGGAAGTACGATGAAACGTAGCGGGGTGATGGCATGGCTAGGTTTTCGCCAATAACCGATATCTTCCGGAGCATACTTCCAGGCTTCATTGCCGAGTTAAAGAAGATTGCGGCAGAACGACCAGGAGAATGGACGCGGCACCATAGCAAGATATTGGGCATCCTTGTGGCGAAGCGGATACCGGGAGCGAGTGAGATTGCGGAAATACGAGCCAGAACAGAGGCGAAAAAGGCAGAAACAGTGGCAGATTCGACGAATAACAGCGTGATAATCGGCAAAAATGGGCGCATTTCAATCAAAGGGAACACGATTACTTGGAAGCCGCTCCGTGCTAAATCCTTTGTTTCTCGCAAGCGCAAATGTACGCAAAGCAGCGGGGATATCACAAAAGGTGACAACTAGGCTAAGACATGCCCTCCCACGAAGCGTCCGTGATGAATTTGCAGCGGGCCAGAGCGATATCTCCTTGGCTGCATCCTTGGCGTTGTTCTAAGGAGTCGGACCTAATCAGGCGGCTAACGTGGCAGTGGGAGCACAGGCGAGCGAAGTACGGCTCCCCGGATGGCTCCAAGCGTGGTTTGGCGCGGCGGTTAGGGGTGAGTCAGACGTGGGTGCAGAAGCTATGCAGAGAGTACAGGCAGGAGCCGGACAAGCTCCAGGTGATCGTACTCAGGCGTGGAATGGCGACAATCGAAGAGCTGCACGAATCACAAATGAGAACGGAGCAGATGCGAAGCAGGGGCGAGTTGCGGCGGCGGATACGATGGCACAAGCGGAGGAAGGTGGATTCATGGGCGCGAGCGAAATTAAGAGCTTCACAGTGGAAATAGTCGAGGGGCGAGACGATGCGACGTTTTTTCGGCTCAAGGAAGAGTTCCATGTGGGGCTGCCATATCGCCAGACGTTCAACGGCGACAGCGCGGAGTTCTTGGCGTGGAGGCTATGCGGTCTGCTCGGGGTGCGCTGGCCTGGTGAGCGCATCGAGGAGCAGGACAGCTTACAGGTTGCCACTGCGGGCAGGCGCGAGGAGACGTTCACAAGGCCATTGAGAACAGCACAGGGAGACTAATTATGGGAAGCATCCCACTACCAGCGCTCGATATAAAGCCGATGGAGAATCCGCTGGACTCGTACGCCAGGGTCATGCAGATCAAGAGCTTGATGGGGGAGCAGCAGACCCGGCAACTCCAGCAACAGGGTATGCAACAGGAGAATCAGCAACGCGCGATTGCCATGCAGGACGACCAGAAGATACGCGCGGCGGTTACGGCATCGGTTGACGCGGACGGTAACTTCGACAGGCAGAAGTTTGCACAAAACGCATGGAAGCAAGGGGCCGGGCCAAAGGCGATTGCTGAGTTCCAAAAGAGTTTGCTTGCGATGGACCAGGAGCACGCCAAGTTAACCGAAGAACAGTTAAAGAACGGGCAGACCGTCGCGGACCAGTACCGGGGCCGGATTCAGTCCATCGTTGACGGGCCGGATGAAAACAAGCTCGCAGCATGGTCTAAGGAAGTAGGGGCGGAGGAGCAGGCGTACGTCAAGAGCCAGGGACAGTTAGGGGTTGCGCCAGGAAGTATCACGCATATTTACCCCGGAGATGATGCGGCGCAAGCGTTTGCGAACCATTTCGCTATCGGCTCGACGCTCGCCAAAGAGAAAGCGGAACAGCTACAGGCGGAAGCGCGGAACCGTACTTCTCTCACAGGACAGCAGGAGTTTGCGGCAAAGCAGAATCCGAATAATCCGATGTACTCTCCGACTCCCGCCTATCTCGCGGGCCAGAGCGCACAAGGAAACCCGGCAACGCAGGCAATACAGGCGGGAATGGCGAATCAAGCTGGGGCCGTAGCGGGAGCGGAAGCGAAGGCGAAGCAGCCCTACCAGATGCAGCTAGAGCAGGTGCGGCAGCAAGTAGCACAGACGTTCCAGGGGCAAAAGAACGCGCAAGACAAGATCGAAGGGACGGTACTCAAACCCTACGAAGAGAAGATGTCTCAGATCACGGAGCTACAGAGCGCGTTACAGCAAGCGGCGCAAGGAAACGTCACGGCGGCTCGCGGTGTTCTTCTCAAACTCATTGGTGTGACTAACCCTGACGGAACGAAGCGCTACAATGAAGCGGAAGCACAGCGGCTCTTGCAGCAAGGCAACATCGGCCAGCGATTCGCCGGGACGGTCAAGAATCTTCTGACGGGCGATCAGTGGACCGACAGCATGCAAAAGGACATGGTTAATTTCGCGGGCGCTCAAGCGCAAGCGGCGAAGGACAATCTAAACCGTGGAATCGGAAACATAAACAGCCTATACAAGACCAACGTCGGCCAGGGCTTGCTACAGAATAGCGGCGGAGGAGCAGCATCCATCCCCGCTAACGTCGCTAAGGCGCTCGCCAACGTCGGGCCAGGACGCCACAAACTTAGTGACGGCTCCGTATGGGACAAGCAGCGCGACGGAACCATTGCCCCGGCAGGGAATCAGTAATGGGCGGGCAGCTCTCAGTCATAAGCAGTCAACCGCTACCAGACTTGACGGTAACGAGCAGCGCGGCTTTGCCCAAGACGGCGGCTCCGAAGAAAGATCAGAGTTTTCTTGGCAAGCTATGGAATGCGGTCAATACCCCGGTTGGCGACTTTGTATTGCCAGAAGGAATCAAAACAGCGGACGTACTCAAGGCGGTTGGGTTTCACGCGCTCGGCATGGGGCCGTACATTCCGGGCGTCAATGATGAACACACGATCAGCGAGCAGAAGCTAAACGACACCCCCACCAAAGCAGCGCTCAAGACATTTCTTGCTGGAGCTGGTGCGGACACGGCAAACACGGTGGCTGGATTCACGTCCCCGTTGGCTCTCGGCACGATGGCAGCGGGAGCGGCGACGAAGCTACCGGGAGCCATGGGAACGGTTGCAAGGGCGGTCACTGGCACGGCTGGCGCGGGATTCGCGGCGAAAGGTGGGGCGGACATAATCGAGGTTGGAACGGAGAACACTCCCGAAGCATGGCAAAAGAGGTTACAGGGTGGCGCAATGGTAGCGGGCGGAGCAGCGGCGCTTGAGGCTACTACGGCACCAACACGGGCCAAACTAAGCGCTCCCCTAGGGAACACTCCCGCCACGGTACGCGGAACAATTCCCCCGGAGCAGTTCACCCCGCAAGAGCTACAGGCATACGCGGAACAGAATGGATTGCCCCCATTGACGGCGGCTCAGGCTACGGAGCATGTAGGGCTTCGCAACCTACAGAGCGCGGGAGAACGGGCCACGCTCGGCGGGCAGGCCGTCAAGCAGCAGATTAAGGGGCAGCAAGCCGCCATCGTGACGCATGCGGAAGACTTGATGGACACTTTTTCCCCCAAGACTCCCGACACGGCCAGCGCGGGAGCAGCAATCCAGAAAGGCGTCGAGGCAGCGCTCGAAAAGCAGCAAACGGCAGCTACAGAGAACTACTCGGCAGTAGATAAGGCCGCCGAAGGCACAACGGTTGATTTGGGGCCGGTGCGGGACATTGCACAGAAGATTCTTGGAAGCTCTAAGTTTTTGCGAGACATTGGCGGACTCGACCCGAAGAAAGCAACAGGAATTCTGCAAAACATCGTTGATGCGCCAGAGAGCGCTACTTTCACAGAAGCGCAGCAGCTACGCTCCGCCCTGCTTGACGCTTCGCGCTCGCCAGACTTGGCAATTTCAAACACGGCGCAAGGATGGATTAAGCAGCTAACGGGCGGGGTTGATTCTCAAATGATGGCAGCAGCCAAAGGCACACCAGGACTAGAGAATGCATTTCGAGCGGCTAACGATCACTGGACGCGGCTCCAAGAGGACTTTAACGACTCGCGCTCTCCGCTGTCTCAGATTCTCAAAGAGCCTGACCCGTCAAAGGTGCCGCAAAAGCTCACGCAAAAAGGGCAGACGGGCGGCTCGCCGTACAATGCGGGCTTGCTCGACACCTACGGCATAGACAAGGGGCCATTAAAGAGAATCATTCTTGATGACATGCTCTCTAAAGACTTCCGGCTGTGGAACAAGAATCTCGCCGGATACGGTGACGATTTTCTCAAGAGTGTTTTCTCGCCTGGTGAGCTGGCGGACTTATACAAAACGGGCGGCTACGCTCGAAGCGTAGGGCTCAATACAAACCCAAGCGGTACGGCGGCGGTTACTGGCGCAATGCAAGACGTGACGCATCCAGCAGGGGCAATCCTAAAGACTGGTGCAGCCAAGCTGACAAACTCGCCGGCATTCAATCAGCGCATGATGCGGAGCGGAAAAGCGATAGGGCGGCGAGGCGTTCCACTATCCTCACTTGCGGGGATGTTGAGCGGGCGGGATAGCGAGGACCAATGAGGAAAGATTCCGAGATCGTGCTCTCGACTACTACGGACACTCAGGCGCAAGCGGAATTCGCCCTAGGGTTGCGGCAGGGCAAGCCAGCGGGCAGCACAGTTTACGGCGTCGAGCAGGAGATCATCCGGGCCGAGGAGCAGGAAGAGACTCGCCTAGAGGCAGAACTACATTTCCTTGACCATACTTCTTACCCCGAATATCGGAAGCGGCGGGAAGAGATGCGGACTCAGGAAGTCGAACCGAATCTCCCGCTAGATGAAAAAACCTATCGGGATTACTGCATAGCGCGTGACAAGGAAACGGGCGGGCGGCGGTGAACTAACCGTCTCTGTGAGAAGGGCAGAGGTTAGCTGGAATCCGTTGAGAGGGGCGGACGGGGAAACTGGCTAAGGGGGCGTGACGGTGGATGCACCTGTGGGGGCGGCTGTGAAATTCATGATTACCTCGATGCCAAATTGAATCGGATCTGAGATTTTCTTGTCATTTTCCTCAATCCAACTGCGAATTTTGTATTCCCCAGCTTGGCCTATTGGGAACCCCTGAATCTGCATGTTCATTTGGGATCGCTTGTTCGGCTCTATGTTGAATTTGGACTTGGCAATCTGTCCGAATTGCGTTTCATCGGGGTATAAAATCTGCGTACAGAGGAAAAACTTGCGGAGATCGTCTCCCGGTTCAGGGTCCCAGATGGAGAAGACTGCCCATTCCTTCGGAGCAACTGCATCCCGAGGAATCTCAGTTCCCGCAGGAATCGTTAGAATGATCTTACTGAAAAGTGCGATAAGCGAGGCCACGCCGTCCTGAGCAATGATGACCTTTTCACAAGCTACGCAAACGTATGGTTTGAGCATGGCTCAGGCGGCTACGGGAATCTGAGGCAGGTTTTGGTTAGAATAATTAGGCAGATTAATATTCCCCGCTACGCTCTGCCTCAGAACGGCGCTCGATTGGAAGCTCGCCGCGCGAAATTCTTTCGGTACATAGGAAGCAAGTCCTGCTTGCATCAGTTGCATCCAGGGATTCCAGTGCGCAGGCGGATTGCCAAAGAACCACGGTGCTCGATTGCCTATCCACATTTCGCGGAGTTGCTGGTGAGAAAAGTCAGCATCGTCGTTACCAAATTCCGTGCTGCAGCACGGACAAATATGGTAATTCGTCGGTGGATAGAGTAACGATGGAAACATGCAAACTGGGCAACGATAGCTCATAGGTCTGTTCGCGAGCACTCATAGCTCAAAAAAGCAACAATTCCCCCTCGCCGGATAACCTTGTGTAGGGGGGCGATGTAGTATGTCAGGATGGTCTCTGATTGCACGATCCCTACCCCAAAGTGCTTATTCGCAATATTCAGTCGCACTCGGTGCGTTTGATTGGGTCTGACGCACTCTCTTGTGGTTATGGTCAACGGTGCAACCATAAACGCATCGGCCATACCCTCATATTGTAGCTCGTCCGAAGCTCCAAATTCATGGCCGTGTCTTGCAAAGTGCTTAGACCGTTCATCGGCGTTCACGAATGGCATGAGCGATTGGGGCTAGAGGCTATAACACAACTAAGTACCGCGCAAGTTATCTGTGGGCGTTACCCTGTGCTACACTCCCCCGCACGATGTTGGACTGCCTCGCCCGCTTTTTCCTCCACGCGACGCTTGAATTTGCCAAACAATGGCTCCGCGATTGGGGAAGCTTACTTCTCACTGCCGCAATTACTGTGGCCGCTTTCATGCAAGGCATCTTCGCGAGGCGTTTGTATAGACTCCAAAACTCAATAGAGGAAAGTCGATTGCAGCCCCTCCTTTTCTGTCGAATTACGGGAGACGGTATAGGCCAAGACCTAACAACATTGGAAGCGCAGCTCTGGAATCTGTCGCAGTACGGCATCTGGGTTGAGCGGCTGGAGGTTGTATTCAATGGACCAGTTGCAAAGCCTCTAATGAGTTTCACGATCGAGAAGATACTCCAGTCGTCAAAGGTGGAAGCGGTCCAATTCGAGTCCATCCCGTTTGCGGAGATTGTGCCATTCGGTCCCAATATGCCCACTGGACCTGTTACGTTTAAAGTGCAGGCTAAATTCTATTATTCCACGGCCTCAGTACTTGGTGTTTGGGTAAGCCCGTTTTACGAAGCGACGCTTCAAGGTACGGTCATCAGAGCCTTGAAGAAAATTGTCGAGCAAGAACGTAGCAGGATGGCCGTTTAGTTGTCCGTCAAACAAGATCACGCCGCGCACTATATGGAATGAGACGGCGTAGGTTGTGCGCTCTTGCGCGTGAGTAGGCGAGCAGAGCAGCGACGCCAGGAGCATAAGCAGCACAGGGACAAACCGGCTTACACGGGGCGTTCGACCTGGCTGCAATGTGGCGATGTTGCGGATGAATCTAGCTCGCGGATTGTTGGCGCAAGCAGCCCAGCGTCTTTCTACTAATAACTCAAATGCCAGCCAGCACTCATCGCACTCAAAGTACTGGAGCCATCTTCGGCCCGGCCCTTCTGGGCGCAACGGAGCGCCACATCGCGGGCAGTTCATATTTCCCCGCTAGGTTCTTCTCCGCGCAACGTTTGGAGCAGGAGCTTATTCTTTTCCTTTCCTGAGATCGCAGGTTTCGGCTTCTCTGCCGCGATTGCGAAGTACCTGAAAACGTCCTTCATGCTCCCGTCGCCGGTGCGCTGAATTTTGCCCTCTGAGAGCAATTCCCGTATCGCGTTCTGCCCGGTAGTGCGCGAGGGAATCATGGCGGCTTTGAAAAGCGCGGCTGTAGGCAAGGCGCGACGCCATGAGTCGGGCATGTGGGCCAGGAGCGATTCTTTGGCCGCGTTCAGGCTCACGGCTGCGCTCTCAGGCGGAATGCCAAGCTCGGCAAGGACTTTCCTCGTAGCCTTCTCGCGGTTCATTGCGAGCGCGGCCAGCGTTCCCGGCTGTCTTCCGTGTGTGCTTGGCTGTCTTTCCTCGCTGTAGAGATATTCGCGGCTTCCTGGGGCCGCACTGCCTTTCTTTTCGTGGCTGTGCCGTGCCGCTGTAAGGTGTTTAGTGCAGTAGCGGATGCTGTTACGGTCAAGCGGTTGCGGGCAGACGGAGCATTTACCCTCTACGATATTCCTTTCCGCGTATCGTAGCGCGGCGGCAAGATGGGCCGCACCGGGCGGGAGCGAAGGCAGCGGGAGAAGTTCGTCGTCCCCGCTTCGCTGGCGTTCTTTGATTTGGCGTTTTGCCCAGGTGACCGGGTCTTCCTCAATGGCAAGAGCCTGATTGATCGAATTGCGGTCACTTTCCTTGAACCAGTGCGCCAAGATCGCCAGAGCCGATTGCTCGATGAGCCGGTCGAAGATTGCGTGAAATTGTTTCCGCAGATCGGCGCTCTCAGCCAACCGCGCAAGCTCGTAGGTGTCGAGAGATTGCTGCGAACATCCGAGCAGGAAATTCAGTGGGACCATAACGGGAAGAGAATGCTTCTGCGTTTTGAGTCTGTGAGATTTGGGCATGGCTTTAAGCTCCTTTTTCGTTCCAACGCTCCGCAGCGTTGGCTACTTCGGGAAATGATTGGATGAGCCTCTCTTCATTCAACTGCGCGAGGTCCATTTGACCGTCGAGGCGCTTGCGGGAAACGGCGTCCAGCTCGTTCCCGAGACTTAGCAGGAACGGGCGCAGCGTTCTGAGGAAGAGATAACAGCTTTCTAGCGTGAGAGTCTGAGGCTTGGATAGACTCATGGCCGAATCCCGTAGAACGCGAGGGCGGCATGTACCCTGTCCATCGGCCAGTTGTTTTCTTGAAGGATTTCGAGGTAGCGGGCGACATTGCCCTCGCAGATGTAGCGGTCGGCGGAAGTCTTGATGCCGTGGCAAGGGGATGCAGCCAGGCACATGAGGTTTAGGGGTTCGTGAGGATTCTTGCCAATGAGCAGGGCGAGACGCTCAGGCACGATATGGTCAACGGCACCACGATAGCGCAGCGCTGCTTTCTTGCTGGCAAAGCCGATGCCGTGATGGTTGAGTTCTAGGCCGCAATGCTCGCAGACGGCGAAGCGGACTCTCTTGCTTGCCTGTTTCCAGTCTTTCTTCTCAGGGGCAACGCCGGGCCAATGACGGCCCAGGCGAAGCAGCTCTGAGGGATTCACGGCTGCACCTTAGGAAGATACTGCCGGGTATCGACGTGCTTGAACGCGTCGAGGCCGTCCCAGGTCCCCATATACATGTAGTTTCCGGCGTAGAGGGGCGAGCCGGGATCAGCGGAGAGCCGTCCAGCTTGAATTGCTTCCTCAAACGCCAGATGGGAGTCTTTGAAAACGGGATTTGACGGATGGACTACAATTCTTGCAGCTTGCATGGGCGGGTACCTCCGCTTGTGTGGGTTAGGGGCGCGTGGGTGTTAGAGCACCGGCGCGTCCCGTTCTTACTTTTTCTTTAGATACTCCTCGATTGCACGCCTAACGATTTCGCCAACTGCGGCACCCGTCGCCTTTTGCTCGGCTTTGAGGGCTTTTAGTTGGTTCGTCGTGATGAGAACTACCAGGCGCTTATCCTTCAACATGCACACACCTTACCATGTTCATAGTGGGATGTCAATAGGGCAGGGAACTGACTCCAATTAGACTCCAATTGGAACTTGGCGGAAGCCACAACGTCATCATTCGCCGTGAGTTAGGAGTACGATGTTTGGGTTCGACTCCCACACGCTTCCGCCATAACCTTATTTTCTTTCAAAGACTTGGTGGATTCGCAGGGCAGCAAAAGGCAGCAATAAGAGATTTTGGCCCGGTTCTTGTGCTAATTCAGCCAGCGGCACGGACGGTAACCGGGTTTCTCAATCTCGACGTGCAAAGTCGCAAGCGGCACCAGAGGGGCAATTCTACTCGTGCGTTCGATTTGTGCCTTCTTATCATCTCCGTAGCCATCTTCATCTCAACTGGTAGGTGGAAACGCAAGACAGCTTGGAACCGATGTCGCGCTTGCGGATGAAAATATCCTCAACGGTAAGCCTTCCATGCTGAAACCGATCACATCAGGAATGCCAGGGCTGTCAGAGAGTTCAAAGAGGCTAAACTAGGTCTATGCGCCAAGCGCATCAGCAAGCCCCATGCAATCGTAGGCCTTGTACTGGAACTGCGAAAGGAGCAGAATGCCCGTCCCGTGTGAACAGACTTCTGACTACAGATGAAGTGGCAGAAATTATCCGTCTTTCCCCAGAGACTCTTGCGCAATGGCGCTGGCTCAGGAAAGAGATTCCGTTCATACGTCTTGGTCCAAAGTGCGTCCGGTACAGACAGTGTGACCTTGACGCCTGGATTAAAAAGCGGCTGGTTCCTGTGAGCTGCAGATCAGGGTCCTCAACGAGATAAGGTGACTCTCGTTGCTTCGACAGCATTCGCGGAATTCCTCGACAGATCCTCTCTGCGACAAGAAGCCTGTATGTGAACCAGGACACAGAACCCCACGTGAATGACGTACTCGCCGCCGGGCCAAAACTCGCCCAGTGCACGTACACTCCCTGAAAAAGAACTACAGAGAGGCCACCTGGGCGAGCAATAGAGCGATTAACACACAGATAAGGGAAACGGGGAAGGCACCCATAAGCGTTAACTTAACAATAGGCGTAGCGTCGACGGCGGCGCGGAGGCTCCGCGAGCTGTGCGACGATTGTTTTCCAAGCGTGGAAGATGTTGGTCAGGTGGTGAGACGGCAAAATGGCGTGACGCAGTTCTCGCAACATGAAGCCGGTTTCCCTCCAGCGGCTACGGCGTAACGCCGAGTTCATAGCCCCAGGGGGAAAAAGCGTTTGCTGCTTCCACCAGTCGCTCGACGAGCAAGCTGACAAAAAGTTTTCCATGCAGCCAGGCCCGCGCGCTGGGAGGATCCTTTTTCGGGAGGTGCCCCAAGCCGAGCAGGGATTTCAGCCGTTTGATGGCCAGTTCAATCTGCCAGCGCTGACGGTACAGTTCCATGACGGCGGCGGCGGAAAACGTTTCCGGCAGCGTCGTCCACACCGCGAAGTAAGCGGCCGCTTTCCAGCTTTCTGCACTGATGACC
>DATLVZ010000019.1:0-142673 GCA_035576885.1 Candidatus Acidiferrum sp.
GTTCGCGCGACGCATTGCCGCTCTCCGGTCGCCTACGGCTCCCTGCGAGCGGCAATGCGAAGAACGGAAAGAGGCAGAAATCATGAGTTCAGGTGATCTCGGTGTCGTATGATCCTGTGCGCGGAGCTAGGGGGCAGGTCATGGCCTTGTGGGTAAGGTCGCGGATTTCGTAGGAGCCGGAGGTGAGCGTGCCGGGCAGAGTGTTGCCGTCCTTGTCAGGAGCGCCTTCGCGAATGAGTTTGCCGATGTCCATCCACATCTGATCGCCGGGCTGGAGGGTCTGGTCCAACTCGTACTTTTGAGTGCCATGATTATAGAAGAGGGTAAAGGCCGCCTGGGTTGGCTGGGTACCGCCGTTACCGACAGTGATGATGGAATCGTGCTGGGGATCATACTGCCACTGGCTACCGGCCCAATGGCCGGCAAGTTGGTCGGAGAAGGGCGTCTGGGCGCCATAGCGCAAGGATTTATCGTAGCTGGCGGCGACGGCGGCGACCTCGCCCGGCAATCCACTCGTCGTCAGGGTGACGGAGGCCCACTGGGCAGTTTGCGGGAGGGTTTTGCCGTCTTGAAGAGGGGCGACGTCGATGCGGAGGCGCGGGGCGGATCCGTGGCGGATTGCTGGCTACTTGGGGCGGTCAACCACTTCGAGCGACGTTACCGGGTGGATTTCCCAGGCGGTGGCGCGCCAGTCGCGGGGACGGTTTGGAGCGGTGTTGACAGACTGCGATTCGTGCTCGGTGTCGAAAAGAAGCCAGCCACGAACGCGGACCCAGCGCCCCTGGAAATGGTCACGGAGAGCGCGAGTGGACCAGTCTTCGCCGTGCTGCTCCGCGATGGAGCGCCAGCGCGGAGTCACTTCCACGATGACTCGGCGAGTTTCCGAACTGTTTAGAGGGTCGAGCACGAGTTCGATGTGCGTGTCGCGGTCCGGCGGATCCGTGGCGCGGCAATTGACGGTTTCGACGCCGCCGACCTTTACATCCCAGACATAGCCGGTGATTTCCGCGGCGTGGCGATCGTTCCATCTGCCACGGTCATCGCCGGGATCCAGCATGGCGTCGAGCGTTACGCGCGGGTCGATCTGCTGGGGGTCCGGCGCAGTATAGCGATTCTTGAGGAGATTCAATTCACGGACGGCGGGGTTTGACGCATCCCCTTCCATGCCGCAGCCGTTATAAGTCTCGAGCGCAGGTTGAGGCGTCACGTGCGGACGGGCAGGCTGGTGCAACCAATTCCATAATGCAAGGAGAGCGAGCGCGGCGAGCAGAAAAGGCCAGATTTTGTTTCTTGAACGCGCCATATTTATTTTATGGAAAAGCCCCTTTGTTTTTGCGACGGGATGACCAGCTTGCGTTCTTCGTTGCTGAAATAAGCTGAATGATAACGCATCAAATGGGCGAGAAGCAGGCGAAGAGAATGAAGACCGGGGTAGTTAGCGGACGCGACGGAGATGTGCGAGCCAGCGAGTGAGGATCGAGATGGAGGCGGCCTCGAGGTCGATGAATTCGAGACCCATGCCGATCTTAGGCTTTACGATGCGGACCATGGCGAGGGCTTCGACGGTTTCGTTTTTACGCGTCAAGGTGACACGCGCGCGGGACCTGACCGCGAGCGGCTTGCTGGTGCAGACGAAGCAGCCGCCGAGGGACAGATCCGAGGTGACGCCTTGCGAGCGTGCGCCGGATTCAAGATCGAGAACTTCCGCGTCAGCGGCAAAAGGATAACGGATGGCATAACGGCGGTCGCGCAAACTTACTTTGTGCGACGCGCCATCGGCGGTTCGGTCGTTCATGGTGATAACGTTGCCCACTGTCCATTAGACCGGGGAATAGCGAGTCAGGACGAGCCGGAAGAGCGTTCCCCTCTATCCCTTAAGACTGCCAGAGAAGGCAAAAAATAGCGGAATTGCGAGGGACAGGAGGACGAAAGAGGCAACAGGGCGAAGAGTTTCGGGGCGTTGGCGAGAGGTGCATGAACTATTAGTTGGTACGACAAAATGCAAGGATGCAAGGAAGCATGCGGGGGGCGAGGATGCTAGTCTGAAATGGAAGTTTTCCCTCATGACAAACGAAACGATGAGAAGCGACGGACTGCGGCAAAGCGACCGCGTGAGCTTCCGCATGCCCGTGGAGGCATCATGGCTCACAAGCGACGGAGCGCCTGTGAAGCACGTCGCGGAGACGCTGTTGGTAAGCCGCAATGGAGGCGTTTTGCGGCTGGACCAGAAACTGACCGCAGGACAAGAGATCACGTTGCGGCGGTCAGAAGGGGACCTAGTAAGGACGGCGCGGGCGCGAGTGGTTGCGGAAATCGACCAGGATTCTGACGGATTTTTGTACGCCATCCACATCACGGAGCCGCGAGCGGACTTCTGGGACATCGACTTCCCCGCGCCACACAAGGCCGAAGAAGCGCTTGCCAGACTGCTGATGGAGTGCGGCTTCTGCCAGAGGCGCGAAGTGGTGTATTTGAGCGAGCTGGAGCTGAAGTCTTTCGAAGTGCGGAAATGCGTGGCGAGACTGTGCAAACATTGCGACACGCCATCCATTTGGATCGAAGCACAGTCGGAAATGAGGACTCCAGAAAAGGACGCGGCACATCCGCAGCCGGTGGAAGATCGGGTGATCCCCCGGCGGAACAGGACGCGCGTGAAGGCACGGGTACTCGCGTGCATTCGTCGACGCGGATTTCAGGAAGAAGTGGCGGTGTGCGAGGATTTGTCGAAGGGTGGGCTGAGTTTTCGAAGCCGGAACAAGTACGAAGAAGGATCTCGCGTGGAAGTGGCGGTGCCCTTCACGCCAGGGAGCGGGGCAATCTTTGTGCCGATTCGGATTGTGTTCTCGCAGGCGATCGCGGCAGCGGGATTGTACAGGCACGGGGCGGCGTATATACGGTTACCGCTTGATACATAGATCAGCCAGCTCATAGGCAGTGGCGGACGTCGAGCGAACAACTCACCGCGATCATAAGCAAAACGAAAGGCCAGTACAGAGCAAGAGGCGCGCCCACCAGAAACCAGAGGCCTTTCTTGCGGAAGCGGAATATACACACAGCCGGAGTTACAAACCAGACAAGCGCTAAACAGACGCGAATGCGAATGGGTACGTCCCAGCGGCCCGGCGAGAATAAGTATGAAAAAAACAACCAAAAGAAGCAGTGACGAGCGATGAGACAACTAGCCTTTGACTGATTGTCACGTGTTCCACCTGAGTCATTCTGAGGTGGTTTTAGTCGACGCTGGCAATGGCAGCGTTGCGCTCGTTGCGGCGGCGGCGCAGGTAGTGCATGGAAATGTTGAGATAAGCCTGGCCACATGGTGTTTCAATGGCGATGACCATGGCTTCCGTATCGGCGCTGCCTGCCAGACCTTCTTCGTTCATGTGAATTTCCGGCGGAAAGACTTTGAAACGGAAACCCTGATCATTGAGAAGAGTGACCGAATTGCCGATGACCATGTTCGCTAGCTCGCAAACGGTCTCGCGGACAACCTGGTCGCTTTCCGGGACTTCCGAGCCTGCAAGATGGCTGGCGACCTTCATGGCAACTTCGGGCGAGAGATCGAGAATGACGCGGCCTTCAATGTCGCCTTTGATGGCGATCAGAGCGGCGACGCCTTTGCGGCGATAGGTATTCTCGTCCATGGAGAGGTCGAGAATCTTCGTCGGCGACTGAAGAGATTCGGCGAACACCGCGTCAGCGGCGTTGATAAACGGCTGGATGAGTTCCATTCTCATGCGCGGTTCTCCCCTGCGAAGGCGACGGGGGCGCCCGCGGCATTGGGATCGTCACTCAGAACGTAGCGGAGAATTTCGTAGAGCACCTCTGGCTTGACAGGCTTCTGCACGAAGTGCTTGGCGCCTTTCTGGAGAGCGGCCAGAATGTTTTCCTGGTAGCCCACCGATGAGACCATGACGATGCGCGCGTCGCCATGCTGGCGAACGATGCGCTCGACGGCCTCGATGCCTTCCATCTGCGGCATGGTGATGTCCATGAGCACGATGTCGGGCTTGGTGCGGTTGAACTCCGCGATGGCCGTGAGGCCGTCGCCAGCTTCCCCCGCGACTTCACCGCCGAACATCTCAATCATCTTGATGATGTTCTTGCGAGCGAAGACGGAGTCGTCCACCACGAGGTAGCGAACGGGTTGATTGTCTTTCCGTAACAGAGCGGCGAATTGTTGCATGGCCTTCTCCTTCTCCCGGCACGGTGTTATGTGCGATGGGAAGAAACGGGTGTCCTTTCTGACTTCTCGTTCTTGTCGTTCTTCTCGAATTTTTCTGAGCTAGAGCGATCTCCACCGTAGTTTTGAACAAGGAAGGCGGGCAGACCGTCCAGCGGAATCACTTTGTTTGCGTATCCTTTGGAAATTGCGGCGCGGGGCATGCCGCTGACCACGCAAGTATCCTCGCTTTGAGCGATGGTCATGCCTCCGGCGGCTTTGAGCGCTCCGAGACCTTCCGCGCCATCTTCACCCATGCCGGTCATCAGGAGGCCGACAGCCGTGATACCGAATTGTTGGGCGACCGAATGGAACAGAACATCGGCGGATGGACGGTGACCATTGACGGGAGGGCCATCGGACAAAACGGCCATATCTCCGCGCGGCATGCGCCGAACCATAATGTGGCGATTTCCAGGACAGATGAGCACGCGGCCCGCAAGGAGCAGATCCCCTGAGCGCGCTTCTTGAACTTCGAGAGCACAGCATTCATCGAGCCGCTTCGCGAACATTTCCGTGAAACCTTCCGGCATGTGCTGAACGACGAGAATGCTCGCGGGAAAGTCCGCAGGAAGCTGAGAAAGCACGTATTGAAGGGCGTTGGGGCCGCCAGTGGAAATCCCGATGGCAACTATGCGATTCGGGGGCAGCGCGGCCCGAGAGGGCTTCTTCTTGCGCTGAGGAGGATCATCGGAAACGACCGCAGCCGGCAATTTGCGGCCTGCTGCGCGCTTGGCTACCTTGATTTTCTCGATCAGCAGCTCCGCGATGGAATCGAGATGCCCCGCGGCGGCGTTCTCGGGCTTGGGGACAAAGTCTATGGCGCCGAGGGCGAGGGCCTTGAGAGTGGCGTAAGCGCCCTCCTTCGAATGCGTGCTGAAAAGTACGACGGGCATGGGAGCACGACGCATGATGAGACGGAGAGTTTCCATGCCGTCCATGCGGGGCATTTCGAGGTCGAGAGTAACGACATCGGGGTGCAGCTCTTCGATTTTCTTGAGGGCGAAAGCGCCGTCCATGGCCGTGCCGACGACTTCGATGGAAGGATCGCGAGCAAGGATCGAAGGAATCAGTTTCCGCATGAGGGCGGAATCATCGACGACGAGGACTTTGATCCTGGCGCTCATGCAATTGCACCCAGCGGTACGGCGCGAGCCAGGCGCGAGAGAACGGCGGGCACATTGAGAATCAGCACGACGGTGCCATCGCCAAGAATCGAAGCGCCGCTCACAAGGTCGCTTGCGACGATATCGCTCGGAAGCGCCTTAATGACCAACTCTTCCTCTCCAACCATGCTGTCCACGACAAGGCCAAAGCGCTTTTCCGCGGAGCCGATCACAATCACAAAGTGTTTCTTCTTTTTCGGCTCGCTTTCTATGGCGCGAAGGCGGCTCAAATGCTCGAGGCGCACGAGGGTGAGAATTTGATCGCGCAAACGTAAAACTTCGCGCTGATCCACGCGATGGATCTCCTGCTCGTTGATCCGGGAGATTTCAACGACGGACGAAAGCGGAACGGCAAACAGGCGGCCACCCACGCGGAAGAGCAAAGTCTGGATGCTGGCGAGGGTGAGCGGGGCTCGCAATTGAACGGTGGTGCCGCGCGCTTTTTGGGTGGAGATGTGTACGGTGCCCTTTAATTTGTCGAGCACGCTGCGGACTACGTCCATGCCGACACCGCGGCCGGAAACCTCAGTAATCTCGGAAGCAGTGCTGAAACCCGATTCAAATATAAGATTGAGGGCTTCTTGATCCGTGAGGCGTGCGGCTTCCGCCGCCTTGATAATTCCCTGCCTGACGGCTTGCTGCCGCACGTGGGCCGGATCAATTCCCCGGCCGTCATCCCGCACTTCGATGACGACCTGCGTTCCCTGATGATAGGCGTTGAGAGAGATGGTGCCACGCGCGGGCTTCGCAGCGGCCAGCCGTTCATCGGCAGGTTCGATGCCATGACCGACGGCGTTGCGCACAAGATGCATCAGCGGCTCTCCCAGGGCGTCGAGAATGCTTTTGTCCAGATCCGTGTGCTGCCCTGAAATGTCCAGCGCCACGTCCTTGCCGCACTGCTTAGCTACGTCGCGCACGACGCGCGGGAAACGGCGGAAGAGCTGCTCAACGGGCACCATGCGAATTTTCAGCACGCATTTGTGCAATTCGTCGAGAACACGTGATTGAAACCCCAGGGCGTCAGCCAGCTTGGCGCGAACGGGGTCCCGTGCATGGCGCTGATCAAACTCCATGAGCGCGCGATGGAGCATGGACTTGCCGATGATGAGCTCGCCTACAAGATTCATGACGGCATCAATCCGGCTCGCGTCGACGCGGAGGGAACTTTCAGCGACGGCGGCCACCGCCGAACCCGGCTGCCCAGACTTGGCCGGGTCGGCAAGATCGCTTTGATCCGCGACGCTAGCCACAGACTTGGTAGCCTGGGCCTCGAGAAGATCGCCGAGCAGTTGGTGCTCCGGGGTCGCGGCGGTTGAGGCGTGCTCGACGCGAAGATCAGAAACGATGGAAGGTATACAGCAGCGCTTCTGGATGACGTCCAGCGGCTGAAGGCTTGCAACAGCGGCCTCCACGATTTCGACGCTGGCGGCGGCCAGATTGTCTTCCGGGCGAAGTGCGATAAGAGTGCCGCAACCGTGAAGCACGTTGCGGATAAGCTGAAAGGCGGCGGCGCGCATCAGGCTGTCCGGGTCGATGCGCAGCGCGACGTTGTAAACCGTTTCGCCGCGGTGGACAGCCTCGGAGATCATGAGCTGTTCGTACTCCGTCCACGCAAAGCTCGCAAGTACACTCTCTGGCGGTTGCGGAGGCAATACCGGAACGGCTGCGTCCACCAACAGGCTGCGGATCAAGCCGTGCAGTGTCTCCAGGGATGGAAGCTTCTTCCCGCGCTGGTAGGCTGCGAGCATGGCCTCGAAAGAATCTGCAGCCGCGAGCACGACCTCAGCAAATCGAGAGCCGTATTTCTGTGCGACTTGCGGCGTAAGGACATCTTCGAGCTCGTGAGCAAGCTCGCTTAACTTCTGAAACCCGCACGCTGCCGAGTCGCCCTTGAGCGTATGCACGGAGCGCCGAACTCGGCGAATGACTTCTTCATCGGCCGGGTGCGCCTCGAGTTCAAGCCCCGCCTCGTTCAGGGACTGCAGGAGCTCATTCGCGCTTTCGAAGAAGATGGCGCGAAGCTCTGGGTTGCGATCTTCGGGCACCTTGCTCAAGAATTTGTCTCCACGCGCTGATAAGCGGTTCCATTGTTTTCATGGACCATGCGGAACTTTTGTGTGAGGCCGAAAAGGCTCTCCGCATGGCCGACAAACAGGTAGCCGCCGGGATTCAGGCAATGCCAAAACTTCTCGATAAGGCGCTTCTGCTCCGCTTCGTCGAAATAGATCATGACGTTGCGGCAAAGAATGATGTCGTTGCGGCGGGGAAGAAATTCAGTTTTGAGATTGTGGAAGTCAAACTGAACAAGCTGTTTGAGGAGCGGCTTAATGGCGTACTTATCGCCGGACTTTTCGAAGTAGCGCAAGCGGCAGGTGTAATCCACCGGCTCCATTTGCTGTTCGGTGTAGACACCTTCCTGCCCGACACGAAGGCTGGCGTAGCTGATATCAGAAGCGACGATTTCCAGCTTCCATGGCGGAGGAATCAACGGTTTGGGAGAAGGCATGTCGAACGGCAGCGGATTGCGCAGATAGTAGTAAGCCAGCGCATCGCAAATCAATATGGCCACGGAGTAAGGTTCCTGACCACTGGAACAACCGGCGCTCCAGACGCGAAGATTCCAGTCGCGGCGCTCCTGTTTTTTGCGAAGCAAATCTTCCAGGACACGTTTCTGCAAGAGGTCGAGCTGTGGCTTGTTGCGGAAGAAACTCGTTTCGTTGACGGTTAAATTTTCGAGCAGCAGCGCGAGCTCGGCGCGTCCCTCGCGGCTGGTGAGCAAGCGGTAATAGCTGTAAAAGGAATCCAGCTGGCAGGCTTTCAGTCGGCGTTGGAGGCGGTCTTTCAGAAAATGGGAGCGACGCTCGTCAAAAAACATGCCGCACTCCTGATAGACGAGCGTCTGCAAGAGTTTGAGTTCGGGTTCGGTGAGTTGGACCTGAGCGGTTAGAGTTCCCATGAAATAAGCGGCGATCCGTCAGTTCTGCTAACCCGGCAACTAATGGCCGGCGTTACTTTGCAGCGAGGACGGTGTCCGCGGCCTCCTCAAGTCGTTTGAGTTCCGGCCGATGCAAAAGCTTGGAAATATCCAACAAGATGATGAGACGGCCACTGAGCTTGCCTACACCGGTGACGTATCCCGACTCTCCATCGGCGAAGACGGAGCCGGGGGCTTCAATTTCCGAAGGAGGAATCTTCAAGACTTCGGAAGCAGAGTTGACGATCAGGCCAAGCAATTTGTTTTCAAGCTCCACCACCAAAATCCGGTTCTTCTTGTCCGGCTTGATTTCCGTGAGGCCAAAACGCTTCCGCAAATCCATTACCGGAATTATTTTCCCCCGCAGATTGATCACGCCCTCGACAGAGTCTGGCGCGCTGGGAACCGCGGTGATTTCCGGAACGCGGACTATTTCGCGCACCGCGCCGATCCGAACGCCATACGTCTCATTTCCAATTCGGAATCCGACGATCTGTAATTCCTTTTCCATCAAGCAATCTCCGAGACCTCAGGAACGCGCGAGTTCCGCATATTCGAACTCGCGATCGCGCCCCGAACCCTGTTGTCCCCGGCGCGGACCGCCGGACTCCGGGTGGCGCCCGCGTGTCTGCGTGGAGCGGTCCAGGACAAACCGGTCCATGCTGTCGAGCAAGTTGCGGGAGAGTTTGAGCATTTGCTCGGCGGCAGCGGACAACTCGGTCGAACTGGAGGCCGACTGCTGCACGAGCTCGCGCATCTTGTCCATGGCCCGAACAACTGCTTGGGCACCGGAAGCCTGCTCTTCAACGGCCGAGTTGATTTCCTGGGTGATTTCGGTGAGGCGGCTGGTGGCTTTGGCGATTTGGGACGACCCGACAGACTGTTCGTTGGTGGCTGCGCCGATCTCCTGGGAGAACTTGTAAACTTCGGTGACCACGTTGGAAATTTTGTGGAGGGCAGTGCCGAGTTCATTGCCTAGGCTCAAACCCTCTTCCACGATTCTCGTGCTGCGCTCCATGTTTTCGACGGCCTGGCGCGCCTCGCGCTGAATACTTTGGATGAGGTCGGCGATTTCCTTGGTGGATTGCGTCGACTTTTCCGCGAGTTTGCGAACTTCGTCCGCGACGACCGCGAAGCCCAAGCCGTGCTCGCCCGCGCGCGCCGCTTCAATGGCCGCGTTCAACGCGAGAAGGTTGGTTTGCTCCGCGAGGTCATCGATCACCTCGATAATTTTGCCGATATCGTCCGCGCGATGGCCGAGAATGTTGATGATTTCTGCTGAAGATTGAATGGCCTTGTTTGTGCGATTCAAGCCATCGGTGGCCTTTTCCATCGTCTGGATGCCGGTGACGACTTCTTCGCGGGAACGATTCGCGATATCGAGAAGGACCTTTGCCGTGTCCGCGACGCGTTGAATGGAAGTAACCATCTGATCGATGGACGCGGAGGTTTCGGCCACGCTCGAAGCCTGGACTTGCGTGTTCTTCACCACGTTTTGCACGTTGATGCTCATCTCGTGCATCGTGCTGGTAACTTCTTCAATCGCAGAAGAAGCCTGGACGCTGACCTTGGCCGATTCGTCCGCGGCCCCGGCGACTTGGTTCGAACCAGCGGAGACTTGGCCCGCGGAATCGCGCGTGGTCCGGACCAGTTCCTGCAGTCCATGGGACATGCGAAGGAAAGCATTGCCAAGCGTGTCGCGCTTGGAGCGAGGAACAACTTCCACGGTCAAGTCGCCTTCCGCGACGGACATGGAAACGTTGGCCATCTCTTTTAAGTAGGCCACCATATTGTTAAAGGTGGTGGCCAGCGCGCCGATTTCGTCGTTACGATGGATGTCGATGTTCTGATCGAGGTCACCGGAATCTCCGATTTCGCGGGCAACCGTGATGAGGTGATTGAGCGGTTCGGAAATGGACTTCGCAGTCTTGAGGGCGGCGAACACGCCCAGCGCGAGCGCCAGCAGCGTCCCGATGGTCGTAACACCCTGGCTGATGGAACTGGCCCGAGAAGCCGACTTTGTAGTTTCATCCAGAGACTTGGTGATGTCCGCGCTGGTTTGATCGAGGACAGCAGAGGATTTTGTAAGCCAGGATGCCGGGTCTTTCTGCAAATAGAAAATCTGGAGGTCAGAGACGGTGGCGTCGCCGGAATCCACCTGGTGGCGCTTGGCAAGGAGAGGCTTGGCAAAATTGTCGGACCAGCTTATTTCGGTGCTTTCGACTTGAATGAGGGCCTTCTGGACGCTGTCGTTAGTGGTCTGCGACTGACCGCGCTTGATCAAGTCGTTGATGTCCGTGAAGCCCTTGATGACCTTTTCTTCGTCACGAGGGTCGCCGCTCAACAGGAAATTGTCCATGTTGTGGCGATTCAGCATGATTTGGTAGCGCACCGACTCCACGGTGCGCACGTTTTCGAGCGCGGAGGTGGCATCCTTGCGCGCGGAACTTTCCCTCCAGCCCGCAAGCACGTTGACGAAGAACAACAGCAACAAGATGCTTACAATCGCACCAAACCCTAGATAAAGTCTCTTCCCAATCGTCATTGCAAAATGCCTCCACTCACCCGGCGTTGCGGTGTGTTATAAACCGCTCCTGCCGACTACCGCGATTTCCTTAGCTCCCCGCCGTGAACTCAAATTCCACGATCTGCGTGGTCTCCTCCGGCGCAGACGCAAATCTCCATTCCTTGACAGCATCCTGGCAAGCCTGAACGAGCAGCGGATGCCCGCCAATCACTCGTGTGCTCTTGACGCGGCCGTCCGGTGTAATGACAACTTCGATCTTCACTTTGCCGGCCACGTTCATGCGCTTGGCAAGTTCGGGATAGGCGGGAGCGACTTTGGATTTGACTTTGCGCCTCCCTTCATCCGTGGACCCCGTTTGCCCAAAGACGTAGGACCCGAAGCAAAGCCCGATCGTCATTATCGCAATTGCGCGGACCAGCCCTCTCCACCCGTATCTCATCGACAGCACTCCTCCTGTGAATGGGAAAACCCCGCTGTAGGAAAGGCACGTGGGGGGCCACGCCCGGCACCGGTCGAAGCTGACCGAGTCGGGCGGGTAGGAGAGCCGCAAGTGGCGTAGAATCAGAAGTTAAAGGGCGGATTTGCTGAAGGGAGTAATATGATTCGTAGGAAGTCGTGTCTCAGCAACCCAGATCTCTGTGTGGTCAGGTCTCAGGCTGAGACAATTCCTGAGAGGTCTGAGTTTGGAGAGTGGACGATTCAGCAACGCCGATGAGAACGCTGGTTGACTCAGAATGAGATGAGTCGCTAGGGTGGTAGTGAACGGCATAGCTCAAACTGAGACGCGCGTCCACCCCCAACCCGTGATGCGAAATACGAAAATCGACCGGACTCAGCCTTTGACCACTCGGTCAAAGAAGGCTGCCCCCGTCCCACCCGCCTCGAAGCAAACAGCAGCGAAGTTAAGCAAGCCCGAACCTGCGCCACCCTTTTCAATGCAAGCGGAAGAGTTGATGGAATTAGCTGTTGATGCGGCGCAATCGCGGCAACTTCCAGAATTTCTGGAACGGTTTGCCGGGCGCGCCGCGCGAATGCTAAATGCCACGTGGGGTGGCGTTGCCGTATTTCGTGGACGGGAGACGGACCTGTACTCGGCGAGCGAAAATCAAGACGAGATAAGCGCGGCGCGCAAGAGCTGGATTATTCTCTCGGCGCGGGAGAACCGGGTGGACGCTGCCATAAGGGCCGTGCCGGGCGGAAAAACGACACCGCAAGGGCGCAGCGAAGAGTCGACAAGCGCAGTCTTCTTGCCGATAAACGCAAGCGACGGCGAGCGTCTGGGCATGATGTGCCTATTACGGCGTCGAAAGAGTTTGGATGCCAAAGAGAAGAAGCTGCTACGTGCGCTGGCAAGTCACGCGGCCTTATCGCTTGAAAATTTTCGGCGATTCTCGCAGCTAGAAAAGTCCAAGCGACAATGGGTCGAAGACATAGACGCGATTAGCGACTATATCGTGGTTCACGACAGAGCATGGAAGATTGTACGCACGAACCGCTCGCTGGCATCGCATCTTGGTGTGCCACCGGTGGCCCTAGTGGGCGAAGCGATGAGCGGGCTCAGGCAAATTGCCGAAACTGGCAGCGCGCTTCCCTGCCCTTTTTGCCGTGATACGCAGCGGCCACGAGAGGAGTACGTGGCGGCGTCGGCGGACCGCATTTTTCTCGTATCGACATCAAGAGCTCCAGGTGTGGCGGAAGACGACACGCGCACGATCCATGTGCTGAAGGACATTACCGATCGGCGGGAAGCGGAACGGAAATACAGAGAGCTGTTTGACAGCATTCAGGAAGGGCTGTTCTTCGCGACGCCTGACGGACGTTTTCTCGATGTGAACGACGCCATGGTGCGCATGCTGGGATACGCTTCGCGGGAAGAAATGTTGCGCTCGGATGTCAGCCCGCATCTTTACCCTGCCCCGGCATCGCGCGAAAGATTTCTGCAGGCATTGGCCGACCGCGGCGTATTGCGGAACTATGAAGAGACACTGCGCCGGAAAGACGGGGCCCTGCTGCATACGCTGCAGAACATTACAGCAGTTCGGGATGCGCAGGGGCGCATCGCGCAGATTCGCGGATTGATGCTGGATGTGACCGAGCAGAAATCGTTTCAATCGCAGTTGCAACGGGAACGCGACTTCAACCAGAAAATCCTCAATACCACGCAGAGCATGATATTGGTGCTGGATACGGCTGGACTCATCAGCTATGCCAACCGGCGGTGTTACGAAGCCGGCTACCGGGAGGATGAATTGATCGGCCACCGGCTGGTCGACTGGGTCGAACCCGCTCATCGGAGAGATTTTGAGGCAGCACTAGAGACTACAGCGAACGGACAGCAAGTGGAAAACCTCGAATTGCAGGTGAGGCGTAGCGATGGAACGATGGGGCACTTTTCGATCAGCCTGAGTCCGATGCGCGACGAGCACAGCGCGGTGAATAACGTCGTGGTAGTAATGACGGACATTACGGACGCGGTTCTTCTGCAAGCGAAGCTTTCGCATTCGGAACGAATGGCAACGATCGGGCGACTCGTTTCCGGCGTGGCGCACGAGGTGAACAACCCCCTCGCGGCGATTCTAGGGTTCACAGACCTGCTGTTGGAAAACCCTGAGGTGCCTGCTGCGGCGCGAGAGGATTTGAAGATTATTTTGCAAGAAACGCAGAGGACGAAGGACATCGTGCAGGATTTACTGAGTTTCGCGAGACAACGGCCAGTACAACGCGAGCCTGTGCAGGTAAACACGGTGCTACGGCAAACCATCAAATTGCGGAGTTATGATTTTGCCAGCCACGGCGTCGAAGTGACCGAGGAGTTCGACGAAACGCTTGCGCCCGCTCTCGGGGATGCGCAGCAACTTCAGCAGGTCTTCTTAAATATTCTCAATAACGCGTACGATGCGGTGCAAGAATCCGGGCGGCGCGGGCGGATTGCGATTCGCACGGAACGAAGCGGTAACAGCGTGGAAGTGGTGGTGACCGACAACGGCACGGGCATCGCGGATCCGCAGCATATATTTGACCCGTTTTACACGACGAAACAGCCGGGAAAGGGCACGGGGCTTGGACTAAGCATCTGCTATGGGATCGTGCGCGCTCACGGCGGCGAGATATTGTGCTGGAACAACAGCGATAGCGGCGGGAGCACGTTTGTGGTGCGGATTCCAATCGCCGCGGAACAGCCGGCCATGGCCGCGAAAGAAGCTGGCCGATGACTTTCCAAGCTACCGTGAGTCAAACTGCGCCGATTTTATTGATTGAAGACGAGCCCTCTGTGATTGCGTTCCTTCGGGCCGCGCTGGAGCGGAAGGGATATTCCGTGGTGGATGCTTCCTCCGGCGCGGAAGGATTAGAACTTCTGGCCAGCGGCCGGTATACGGGAGTCATTTCGGACATTCGAATGCCGGGGGCGGTAAACGGCGCGGACGTGCATGCCTGGATCCAGAAAAACCGTCCGGAGCTTAGCTCGAAAATAATCCTCATAAGCGGGGACACGGCAAACAGCGAGACGCAAGCGTTACTGGCGCGCAGCGGTACGCCTTGCATCGAGAAGCCGTTCCGTGTACACCAATTGATGTCAGCTGTGGAGAAGACGTTTGGGAAGCCATGAGTGAAGACTTAAAAATACGGCTGCTGGTCGTGGATGATGAACAGAGCATCCGCAAACTGTGCATGACCATTGGCAATACATTGGGATATTCGTGCATGGAGGCGGAAAGCGCCGAGGCAGCTCTTGCGAAACTGGACGCCGATGTTCCGGACCTCATTCTGACGGATTTGAAGCTTCCGACACTCTCCGGGGTGGAGCTCCTGAAGCAGGCAAAATTGATTCTGCCGCGAGCGGAAATCGCGATAATGACCGGGCACGGTTCGGTTGAATCCGCGGTCGATGCCATGAAGCTGGGTGCGTACGACTATATCGAAAAGCCTTTCCGAGTCGAGAAGATGCGGTTGCTGCTGCAGCGCATGGCGGAAAAGGTCAGGCTGGTCACAGAAAACGAGTTTTTGCGTGACCGCGTGAGCACAGAAGAGAATCTCGATGGAATCATCGGGACTTCGGCGAACATTCAGGACGTTTTGCGAATGGTTTCGCGGCTGAAGGACACGCGCACGCCGGTATTGATATCCGGCGAAAGCGGCACCGGCAAGGAGCTTGTCGCGAGAGCCATTCATTTTAGAGGAGCGCTGGCGCAGACCCCGTTTGTCGCCGTGGATTGCGGGTCGCTTGTGCCCACACTGATGGAGAGTGAACTTTTCGGATACGAAAAAGGCGCCTTCACGGGAGCCATAAAATCCAAAGCAGGCCTGTTCCAGGCGGCCAACGGGGGAACCATTTTCCTGGACGAGATCGGCGAATTGCCTCTGGAGATGCAAGCCAAACTTTTGAGAGTGCTGCAGGAAAAGGAAGTCCGGCCCGTCGGAAGCAACGAGAAAGTGAACGTGGATGTGCGTGTGATCGCGGCGACGAACCGCGACCTGGAGGCGGCCTACCGCGAAGGAACCTTCCGAAAGGATCTGTACTTCCGGCTAAATGTTGTGACGGTGCACCTGCCAACGCTGCGCGATCGCCGTTCGGACATCCCCATGCTTGTGCATCATTTCCTGGACCGCTACGCGCCAGATTCGCACCTGCAAGTAACGCCGGCAGCCATGAAGAGTTTGCTAAATTACGAGTGGCCAGGGAACATCCGCGAACTGGAGAACTGCGTCGCTCGAGCTATCACACTGGGAGATCGGCGAGTAATCGACGTGATCGACCTTCCGCCCGCTATCCGCACCGAGCAACCTGATTCTTCAGGAGGCGCACTTCAAGATGCGGCTTCGCTTTCGACAACGGCTCTCGCGGAAATGGAGAAGATGACAATTCTGCGCGTCTTTGAGCAGGCCAATGGAGACAAGGCACTTGCGGGGCGAATGCTCGGCATCAGCCGTGCGACGCTTTATCGGAAGCTCAAGCGCTACAAGATCCCATTGAGGTCCGGTCCTGGCGAACAAGAAGACGCGCCGGAAGAAGCCGCCCACCACGTGGAATAACGTCTCAGGCCCGGAAGCGAGTTGCGAAAGCAGCAAGGAGCTGAGACAACGGCGTTTCAGCCTGAGACACGTGAGCCGGCACAGGCTCATGGGGAAATTCTAAGTCTTTCCGTTTGTTTAATATCTGAGCCTCTTGCATTTCCACTCCTTTGGCGTGCAGCGTGCTTCTCTATCGCGGGGACGTTGTGTCCGATTGCGGAGGCAGGTGTGCCAGACCGCAGTGGAAGCACGATCCTCGAGCGACGGCGAGTTGAGAGGCGACTTGAAACGATCCGACGAGGTGACCCTTACTGTGAACGAGCAAGGGTGCACGGAACGATTGGCTCGTTTCTTCCCGACCACCAGCTCAGTTCGTGTCCCGGTGCAAATCACCGCATTGCGGGCGGGAAGTGCACGACTGAGGGAAGCAACTGTGGTCGAGTATGGCGGAACGGAGCACGCCATTTTTCTTTCTAGTTTGCCGCTTGAGTTCGACGACCAGGTACGCATAGAACGAGATCGGAAAGGCTGCACGGCGGACGCGACTGTTATTGCCGTGCAATATCACGAAGGACGTAAGGCGGTGGCCGTCCGGTTCTTACGAGGGCCCTGCGTGTGGGTGACACAGCCGTGAACAAACCGACTTCAACGCTCAACATCCCAGCTCCGTCGAAACCCGCGAATTCCCGGCAGGCAAAATGGGTTGAGGATCGCTCGGTCTTCCCAATTTATCTTGCTCTGGCGAAGCAGCTCGAACTGGAAATTCCCTTTCCTCACGAAAAGCGCAATTTACCGGAGAAACCAGACCTGGAACTGTTCGACGAGGTGGAAACCTGGCTGGATGAGATGGACCAGCGAGTCGCCGTACACGAGCTTCGCAAACTGTTGCAGACGACGACACTGAACGCAAACGAGAGCAGCTTGTGCGCCTTGATCCACCGGCATCTCAAGAAGACTTCAAAATCGAATGTGGATCGCGACAAGATCGACTTCCTGCTGGTGCAATACTTCGCTCTTTGTGCCCCGGCCAAGATCTATCACAAGCAGATAGAACCCGCCGATGTCGCGCAAGTCATGAAGCCAGTGCTAGGCGAGGTGGATGACACAACACTGCCATGGTGCGCACCGCTCGAGCAGATGATCGAGAAGTTGCGGGCATTCCGCAGCCTCCGCGAAATCCTGAAAACTAATTTCATCGAGCAAGGTCGTAAAGTAAAAGAGACCGCGGGCGGGATGTTTTATGACCCAGCGGCGCTTCTCGCCTTCATTCGATTCAATTTCCTCTTGCGGCGGACATTTATAGAACTGATGCACGCGGACCTGATTGCGATTCGCTCGGGACTGGCTCAACTCGAAACGGCTGGTGCAAAGACAATCGACTGCCAACACTTCGGCCTCTCCACTTCGGAGCCACTCGCCAAGATTCGAGAGGCCGCCGATGAATGGAAGCAGCCATTTCAGAAGGACTATACAGAACGTTCGGTCAACCAGACGTTCGAAAAGCTGCTCGGTCTGCGCGCAGACGTGGAGCGCGCGCTGGAAAAGATCGCCCCGAAAGCGCCTGAAACTGTGCCTCCCAAGGTAAAGAGTCCGAGCGAACGAATCTCGGAGAAACCAACCGGCACTGGACGTCAGACAGGAACCCCAGAGGTAAGTGCAAAAGTCGCGGAGAAACCAAGGGCAGGTGCGGGGCAGGCTACGGTTTCGGAAGGGCTGGATTTTGAGGCATGTCTGGAGAAAATCTGGGAACAGTTGATCGCAACGCCGCCAACGCGCGGGCGTTCCATGACCACCGTCAAGATTGGAGCAGCGCGCATCCTAATGTCGTCCTGGGAAGTGACCGCGTTCGTGAGCGAGGATGGGCCTTCGGCAGAGGATTTGCGGCGAGCGGTAGTTGCCCGAGCCATGGTAACGGCGGCCGTCGAGTCCGCAAAAGAAACGGGAAACGCTACATCGATGGACACGGCGCTCTCGATTGCGAGAATCGAAGTCTCGCGGCTCCAGGAACGAGTGGACATAGCCAAGCAAGCCAAGGACACGGAAGCAGCTGTGAATTTGGGCATAAGCACGAAACGATTACTTTCGGCTCTGGACGAGGCTGAAAAACTTTAAAGGATCAGATTCCTCCCCGGCCATGCCGGGCGATCACCCTGGGAGCGGGCCCGCTGTGCGAAACGCTAACGTCTTAATCCTATCCGACGAACCAGAATTCGCGCGCCTTCTGACCGCCTGCTGGCAAGCAGAGCGACAGGCTCCGGGAATTACCGTGCTTGGCAGCGAACTTTGGAACAATCACGATGTGGCGCCACATGATCTTGTCGTTGTTGGCCCGATGCTCGAAGGCAAGCTGCCTGGCGTGTTGCGATCATTGGAACCCGCAGCCGCTGTAATCCTGTGCGTGCCGACGGATTCCCGGGAACTTGGGCAATTACGTTCGCGGTACCCAAGGCTGGTTCACATTCCCTTGCGGGAAGACTGGGCGCAAACGCTGTTGTTGGTTGCGGGAGAATCCTTGCGCCGGGCGGAGGCCGTCCGACTGGCCAAACAAGCGGAGGGTCGCGCCGCAAAAAACGAGAATCAAGCGACGCTGGGCCGGTACATGATGGACATGAAGCATAGCGTGAACAACGCGCTGACATCGATGCTAGGGAACGCAGAGTTACTGCTCTTGGAGCCTGGGCAACTAACTTCGCAGTCGCTCGCGCAGATCAAGACAATTCACAGCATGGCGCTGCGGATAAACGAAATCATGCAGAGATTCTCATCAATGGCAAGCGAGATGCGCGAGGCTGAGAATGCTTCTCAAGCTGAGACGGAAGCAGAGCCCGCGTCCACAACGACGAGACGTTGAACGGGCCGGATCGCCTCGTAAATCTCTCAGATATAAGCCCTTATACAAACTAGTCATATCTTCCGACAGAGTCTGCGGCCTGGCTGCTGACGTGCACCTCTGGTCTGCGGAGTATTCTGGGGAGAGGTCGATGCTGCTCAAAAAAGTCCTAATCGTCGATGACTCGCCCTCGCAGGTGAAGCTGATGCAAGGCTTTCTTGAGCACGAAGGGTACAGGCCGGTCGGCTTGAACGACCCGGAACGAGTAGAGGAAGCGATAGCCGTTGAGCGGCCGTGCGTTATCTTGCTGGACGTGGTGATGCCCAAGCGAAATGGCTTTCAAGTTTGCAGGGAATTGAAGAATCACTCGGACTACAACGCCATACCGGTGATTTTGGTGACGTCGAAAAACACCGAAAGCGACAAGTATTGGGGTCAGCAGCAAGGTGCGGATGGATATGTGACGAAGCCGTTTACGCGGGAAGAGTTGCTGCGGGCCGTACGGAGATTCGCATAGAGGAAATGGTGAGGACGACTGGGCAATGAATGAAGACTTTCACCTGGTACCGCTCCCCGCGGATGCGGACGACCTGCTCGAAGCCCTCGGGCCGATGGAAGAGCGTCTGCCGGAGTCGCAATATTGCGTTTTCCGAAGCGGGCGGGAACGATTTTGCCTCCCAGTGCTAGACGTAGAGGAAGTCTTGGACTGGCCGCTGCTGACGAAACTGCCGCTCGGTCCCGCGTACCTCGCGGGCATTTTCAATTTGCGTGGAGCGATCGTGCCGCTGATTGACATCGCCATCACGGAAGGGCGCAGGCCTGGATTGTTGCCAAAGCATGTCGTGGTTGCGTCGCTCCGGGGCGAAGGCGCGCACGACGACTTGCGGATCGGGATTGCAGCTGACGAAGTCATCGGGACATATTCGGTGAATACCGAGGATCTTCTGGAACAGGCTCCGGAAAACGTGCCGCATTGCATTGGGATGCTCCGGCACGACGACCGGTTGGCGCTGGTAATCGACCTCAGAAGGATGCTTGAGGTGTTTCCGGGGCCCAGCATTTGAGTTTGCACGAGTGATTTTTCGCGGACCCTGCCGCGTGCGGACAGGGGGACCGCAGTAGGGATTTGGAGGAAGGCATGAAATCGCGACTGAGTTCCACAATCTGGACGCTGGTCCTGATGAACGGATTAATACTTTTTGTCGTTCTCGGACTAGGCTACAGCGCCGGCAAGAAGGCCGGAGATGTATCGATCTTCGACTTTGGGTCGCTGCCAAGCGGGGCAAGCGGTTCCGTGATGCTGGCGTTATTGCTGGCCATCGGGATGGCCGCTTTCCTGGCGTGGCGCCTTGGAAGCAAGCTGTTGACGCCGGTGCAGGACCTCGCCCAGTTTTCCGAGCGCATGGCCGCTGGTGATCCACGAGCGCGTGCGGAAGTCAGCACAAGCGACGAGCTTGGCTACATCGCTGAGAATTTGAATCGCGCGGTTGCAAAGGTTTCCAAGGCGACCAGCAATCAGGATGCCAACGACGCCTTGCAGCGGAGTATCACGGAATTGCTGACGGTCATCAATCAGGTGGCGCGCGGCGACTTAACGTTGCGAGGAAAGGTGACCAACGACGCGCTGGGCAACGTGGCGGACTCGATCAACTACATGCTCGACAACTTCACCAAGGTCCTCGAACGTGTGCGCAAAGCGGCCATGGAAGTCACTGCGTGCTCCAACAACATTCTCGTGGCTGCGGATGAAATGCAAGCCGGCGCGACCCAGCAAGACCAGGAAATCACGAACACATCCAGCGCCGTGGAAGAGCTTACGGTATCGATGAAACAGGTATCCAACAATGCGGAAGCGAGCGCGGAAGCTGCGCGCCGCGCGCTGGACGCCGCCGAACAAGGCAACCGCGCGGTGCGGGATACGCTGGAAGGCATGCAGCGCATCCGCGCATCCGTGCAGGCCACGGCCAAGAAGATCAAGTCGCTGGGCGACCGTTCCCTGGAGATTTCGGAAATCATCAACGTCATCAACGACATCACGGAACAGACCAACTTGCTGGCGCTGAACGCGGCCATCGAGGCGGCTCGCGCTGGTGAAGCGGGACGGGGTTTCGCAGTTGTCGCGGACGAGGTTCGCAAGTTGGCGGAACACAGCCGAAGTGCCACGAAGGACATCGCGGCGCTCATCAAGGCCATCCAGGCGGAGACGAACGAAGCCGTGGTGGTCATGGAAGAAGGAACCAAGGAAGTAGAGAGCGGCGCCACACTGGCCGATCAGGCCGGTCGAGCGTTGGACGCCATTTCGAACGTGGTTCGCCAGTCGGCGGAACTCGTTCAAGAAATTTCGTTAGCTTCCAAACAGCAGGTGCGCGGCACGGAAGGCGTGGCGCACGCGATGCAGATTATTTCGAGCATCACGCGGCAGACCTCTCAAGGAACGCGTGGAACCGCTGCGACAGTCAGCCAACTGGTGAAACTGTCCGATCAATTGAACGAAGCGCTCGCACAGTTCCGCGCGACGTCGAAGTCCGGCAATGCCTTGGAGGATTCCGAGCGGCCTGTCCCAGCCGGCGCTCTGCGGTAAGCAGTGATTTTGCGCTCGGGCAAGAGGCCAGAGCGAAAGCGGGACGGGAATGAGCGAACGGCAGGGACCGGCGCACGGTCTTAGTGAGCACGAATTGAGCGAGATCCGCATGTTGATCGAAGAGCGGACGGGAATTTGCTTCGATGAATCGCGGGCGCGTTTTTTCTCGACGCGCGTGAAGGAACACTTGCGCGCCAAGGGTCTGGAGCACGGCAGAGATTTGCTGCGGGCAATGCAAAAATCGAACGTCGAATACGAAGCGTTGCTCGAGGGCTTGCTGACTCAGGAAACTAGCTTCTTCCGGTATCCGAGTGTTTATGAAGCGTTTGAGAAGCGCGTGCTGCCTGAGTTGCACGTCAAGAAGTTTTGGAAGAATCCCCGCACTCTGCGGATTTGGAGCGCAGGATGCTCGACCGGCGAAGAACCGTATTCGATTGCCATCACGATTGCCGATTCCCTTTCCTTTACCGAATCCTGGAACGTCGAGATTCTTGCCACCGATGTCGGACGGCACGCGCTGAAACACGCGGAGCGCGGCGTTTATACCGGGCGAAGCCTCGGCAGCGTCAGCCCGGAAAGACTGGCGGCGCAATTTACGCCGGTTAATGGCGGGCATCAAGTAAGACCCAGACTGCGAAAGCTCGTGACGTTCGCGCAGATGAATCTGGCTTCAGCCGTTTACGTTGGCAGGATGGACATGATTTTCTGCATGAACGTGCTGATCTATTTCTCCGAGGAGCGGCGGCGCGCGCTCGTTCAACGCTTTTACGACACGCTCGAGCCAGGAGGCTATTTGTTTCTTGGGCATTCGGAATCGATCTCCAAGATGCCCGTTAAGTTTCAAGCCATCGTGCTGAATGACTGCATCCTGTACCGCAAGCCTACACCCGACGAACTGCAAAAGCCGGAACTCGTGGCGGAGGGTCGCGCGTGAGTATGCCTGACCGCGAAGCTGTCGAAATGTTTCTCCAGGAAGCCTCCGAGCACCTGCAGTACTTGCGGGAGTACGTGAGCGTGCTGCAGGAGATTTCGCCCCGCCGGGAGGACCTTGAACGGTTGTTTATTTCGGCGCACACGCTCAGCGGGACTTCTGCCAGCTATGGATTTCCACGCTTCTCGGAAATTGCTGGAAAGCTCGCGCACGTTTTCCAGTATGCGTTGAACGCGCCGCTCGGCGATGATTTGCACGGCCCCTTGACGGAATTTCTGTCGGATGGCATTTCCCTGCTGGAAACAGATTTGCTGGAAGTCAGCGATACGGGCAAAGAAAGCCTGGATGACATCGCGGCCTTTAAGGAACGATATCGCTTTGCGTTTCCGACTGAACCACCGCCATTGAACTATCCGCAGACGCAAGCACTCTCGGAGCCGGATAAGACATCGGTTCAAGAAACGATTGTGGCTGCCGCAACGGGCTCGTATTTCGATGCTCTGCCCGGCGACGACGAAGTGGCGGACGAGATTTTGGAATTCTTTCAGCCTGAAGCCGAAGAACACTTGCAGGTCGTCAGCGATTGCCTTATTTCGCTCGAGGGCAACAACAACCCCGAAGAGATTAACAAACTGTTTCGCGCGATTCATACGGTGAAGGGATCCGCGGCGCAAGTGGGTCTGAAGCGCCTTGGAGCGATCGCTCATCGTGTGGAAGACCTTATCGGGCGATTGCGCGATGGTGAACTCGATCCGTCCCCTGCGGTCGTCGACATTTGTCTGGAATCTGTGGACGTCCTGAAGAAAACGCTGCACCGGCAGTGGGCAGATGAAACGAGCATGCGGGCTGGCGTGGATTCCCTCCTCGGGCGAATAGCGGAATTTGCGCCGGTCGAACTGGAAGAATCGGAAAGTGGCTCCGTGGCCTCGGGCGGCGGAGCAGTTCGCACCGAAGGGTTGGAGGAAGCCGCGGCGATCGTCACTCCCCCAAAAAAATCGGCCAAACCCGCTGGTGCGGCAGCCGCCACGGCAAAATCCGTACGCATTGCCTTGTCGCGGCTAGATCGCATGATGAACACGGTCGGCGAATTGGTCATCAATCGTACCCGGATGGTCGGTCGCGTTGCCGAACTGGAAAAGCTGGTCGATACCCTGAGCTTTTCGAAGGAACGTCTACAAGGAAAAGTCGGAGAGTTCCAGGAGAAGTACGAGTTCAACCGGATCAGCTCGTCGCGTCAGACAGGACCATGGAGCCCGTCCACGGCGCGGCAGACTCTGACGAGCGCCGCGTCAGGCGATACCTCGTTCTGGTCCGAGTTCAGCGAACTCGAGATGGACCGGTACGACGACTTCAATATTCTTTCGCGTTCGATGGCGGAAATCTCGGCGGACGTGAACGAGGTGCTCTCCCAGCTCGAGGGATTCATTGGGCGTGTCGAGGGCGATATCGACGAGTTCACAAAACTCGCGCATCACCTCCAGGACGAAATCACCGCGGCCCGTATGGTGCCCATCGGGACGCTTTACTCGAGACTATCTCGTGCGGTGCGCGATGCGGCAAAATCCGCGGGCAAGCAGGTCGACGTCGATCTTTCGGGCAGCGAGACGGAGTTGGATAACAACATTATCCAGCAGATTTCCGATCCCTTGGTGCACCTGGTAAGGAATTCGGTCGCGCATGGAGTCGAACGCCCCGAAGATCGCATTACCGCGGGCAAGCCGGAACTGGGCAAAGTCTCGCTGCGCGCCTATCACCGAGGCAATCACATCTACATCGAGGTGGAGGACGACGGCCGGGGCATCGATTACGAGCGCGTGAAACAGAGCGCGATCGAACGCGGGCTTGTCTCACCGGAAACGGCGGGCCGCCTCACCGAACGCGACCTCCGCGAAATGTTGTTTCATCCTGGGTTCACCACGGCTCCTGTCAAGACGGAGCTTGCCGGACGCGGCGTTGGGCTGGACGTGGTGCGCGCAAACTTAAATGCTCTAAACGGCGAAATTGACATTCAGAGCGTAAATGGGCAAGGCACGAAATTTACTTTGAAAGTTCCGCTGACTTTGATTATTTCGCCGGCTCTCTTCGTGCGCTGCGGAGTGACACACTTCGCGTTGCCGCTGGCCGTAGTGGAAGAAATCCGGCGTTTGCGCGCTGACGAAATCGAGGATGTGGGCGGAAAGCTGCTGACTAAAGTGCGTGATGTGGTGACCGAAGTCGTGCGGCTCGACACATATCTGGGACTGCCGCCGCTCGAACCGATAAACGGGTACTTCCGCATGGTGGTTGCCACCGCGGGAAATCGGCAGATCGGCCTGGTCGTGGAAGAAGTCCTCGGCAAGGACGAGATTGTTATCAAGAATCTTGGCGAATATCTGCGGCGCGTGAAACTCTTCCCCGGCACCACGATTGCGCCCGACGGCAGCCTTATCCTGCTGATCGACTTGAACCGAATGGTTGCGAATGAGCCCTCGGAACGCAGACCGCTGCAAGCCAGCGCCAGCGCGGCCCGCATTTTTGCGCCGGGCTCTGCCGCCGTGGCGCGGGGCACTATTCCTGCCGAGGCCATCGATCGTGTCGAGCAGGAACGCCTCATCGTGGTTGCGGACGACTCCATAAGCGTGCGCAAGTTCGTCGGTCGCATGCTAGAGAAGAACGGCTACCGCGTGAAGCTTGCTGCCGACGGCATGGAAGCGGCGGAACTCGTGACGCAGCACGGATGCCACTTGGTGATCACAGATCTTGAGATGCCGCGCATGACCGGCTACGAGCTGATGGTGCAACTGAGGCAGAGTCCGACCACGCGGAGGATTCCTGTGATGGTGGTGACCTCGCGCGCAGGCGCGAAGCACCGCGATCGCGCCATGAAAGAAGGCGCGGCCGCCTTCCTGACGAAACCTGTCCAGGAAGATCAGCTGATCGCGGCAGTGGAACAGCTCATGGGAGCGGAGGCGCGGCCAGTCGTACCGGTCGCCTAGACGACCATGGCCACCATCATAAACAAGAAATTCAGGGTGCTCATCGTCGACGATTCCGCCTTTATGCGCAAGGTGCTAGAGACGATTTTCAACGCCGACGATCAATTGCAGGTGGCTGGTCACGCAAAAGATGGACGCGAGGCCGTGGCCCTGGCCGAATCGCTCAAGCCCGACGTCATCACCATGGATATCAACATGCCGCACGTGGACGGCTTACAGGCCACGGCAGAAATAATGACGAAGAATCCCCGGCCGATTGTTATCGTGAGTTCGGAATCAAAAGATGGGGCAGCCAGCACACTGAAAGCGCTTGAATTGGGCGCGATCGAGTTTGTTGCCAAGCCGTCAAGCGGCATAGACCTCGACATGCAAAGCGTGAAGGAAGATTTGCTGCGCAAGGTGCGCATGGCAGCAAAAGTACGCGTCGTGCGCACGGCTTCAAGACTGGCTTTAACCGTGCAGAAAGCGAGCGGGGCTCCACAAGCGGCACCCGCGCCTGTACCGCCGCGGCCGGTGCAGAAATCCAACCTCGACCAACGATTCCCGGTGGTCGTGTTGGCCGCATCGACGGGCGGGCCAGCAACCGTGATGCGCCTGGCGCCAGGTTTCACTCGCGATTTTCCCGCGGCAGTTATTTTGGTTCAGCACATGCCGGCGGCTTTTACTACACAGTATGCCGCGCAACTGTGTGAGTTCACGGGCATGCGCGTAAAAGAAGCCGAGCCTAACGAATCCTTACAGCCGGGCACTCTCTATATTTGTCCTGGCGGCCACCACCTGCGTGTGACTTCAACGGGACGCATCCAGCTCGACGGCTCAAGCGGACGAATCAACGGATACTTGCCAAGTATCGACGCGACGATGGAGTCGGTCGCCGCGTATGCGGGTGCGATGAGCATTGGCGCCATTCTCACGGGCATGGGCAATGACGGCGCCAACGGCGCGAAGGCTATCAAGGCAGCGGGCGGCTTAGTATTGGCTCAGGATGAAGCTACGTGCGTGATATTTGGCATGCCTGCGGAAGCCATAAAAGCCGGAGTAGTGGATGAGGTGCTGGGGATTGACGATATTTATTCCGCCATTGAAAAGCGCGTGATCGGGATCTCCCGTTCCACACCAGTGGGAGTTCGCTAATGCGCGTGGCCGCTCCACCAGCAAAATCTCACACCGCGCGGACGGAGCAGATCATTCTCTTCCGAGTGTCCGGCCAAGTTTTCGCGGTGTCTTCCGCTTCGGTGCAAGAAGTCCGCGGGGTGGACAGCCTCTCGGGCGCGGCAACGGAAATTAATCAGCCCACGCTCAGAAAAGTGCGCCATGTGCTGAGGCGGGGCGATAAAGCGCTCTACGTCGTCAATGCAGCGGCCCATTTTGGATTGCCAGCGTCTTCTGCAGCTCTTGTTTTTGTTCTCAGAAAGACGCGAACGGCGTTGCTCGTCGATGGCATGGACAAAATGGCGACCATGACCAGGTTGCAGGCGCTGCCGCTTGCTTACTGCCACGAAGAGCGGAGCTGGTACCGAGGACTGACGGCCTTGGATCAGAACGTGATACCGGTGGTCAATCCTGAAGGTTTCTTGACCAGCGAAGAGTTTGCTTTGCTTGACGCCTCATTGCCTCCACTTGAAGAGCCTGCAGAACCGGCGAGCAGCGGCACGGAGTTGCCGCTATGACTCTGACTGCCGAAATAGCGTCGCAATCGTTCGTCCTGCTGCGTCTGGGTGAGCGCCGGTTTGCGGTGGCTGCCACCCAAATCTCGGAACTCGTGTCCCCCAGCCGTATATTCCGGTTTCCCCACCACACGGCGAATCTCGAAGGTGTAATTCTGCGGCGCGGACGCATAGTGCCCGTCTGCGATGTCGCTGAGACGCTTCTCGGCAAAGGGTTGACCTCGCGACGATTTTATTTAATTGCTGTTCGGCACTATGGGAATAAGTCCGAGTGGATAGCTTTACCTGTAACCGGCGATTGTGAATTAATCGCAGCGGAGATGACGGCGTCTGGAGATGCGGATGCCTCCCACGTTGCCGGGTGGATTTCGCACAACGGTGAAGTCATTGAAGTTTTGAATTTGGATGCGCTCACTCCCGGTGAAACGGCCTTGTCAACCAAGGCGACACCGGACGTTCTTTTGGAGGCCAGGCCGTGATGCCTCCGGGACGCGGGCCAAAAATTCTGTTGATAGACAGCAATGTCTACTTCGCCAAGCGGCTGGGCGATGCCTTAAAACGTGAAGGCTTCGAAGTTGTTTCGAGCACGCAAGCGGCCTATGCGCTAACGACTCTTGAATACGACACGCCGTCCGCGATTTTGTGCTCCACCAACATGCGCGAGATGGGTGCTCTCGAGATTGCGAAAATCATTCACGCGGATCCGAAGAACGCCTCTCTACAAATCATCGCCCTTGGCGACGGCAGCCAACGCGCGCTCATGGATGCTTTTCAGGCGGGCTGCGACGACTATATTGACCGACAAAGCGCGCCTGCGGCCATCGCTTCGCACGTCAAAAGCATCATCGTCAGCAAAGCAGAGGGATTTCAACCAACGCAAATGCTTACGCAGTCGGATACCAGCCTCAGCGGCAGCCTTACGCACCACGACCTTACTGGCGTTATGCAAATGCTCGGCCATGCCCACCAAACCGGCGCTTTGCATATCAATGCCGGCGAAACCGACGGTGTGCTTTTCTTCGACGCGGGCGAGATTGCGCACGCGGAATGCGGCAGCCTCTTCGGAGACGAAGCGGTGATTCACATCCTGAAGAGCTGTGTGCAGGGTGGCACAGGCGTCTACAAATTTGCTTATGGAATGACTTCACCGCAGCGCACCGTGCTGCGGTCGGCGACCGATCTAATGCTCGATGCCATGCGCGAGTACGATGAAGGAGCGCGCGACATGGCGGATAAAGGAGCGCTATGAGCGAGGCGATGATTGTTCCACCTCTGAACGAGACGGAAGAGAAGCGCACGCCAACAGTGTATTTTATCGATGACAGCGCAACCATGCGTGAGGTTATCAAGATCGCGTTCCGCCGCGAGAGCATCAACGTGATCACCTGCGCGGACGCCGCGTCGGCCCTGGCCCAGTTTGAACAGAACAAGCCCGACGTGGTTATCACGGACGTGATCATGCCGGATCAGGACGGCTACTCTGTTTGCAGCCAGATCAAACAGCACCCCGAGTACGGCGGGATTCCCGTTGTCCTGATGTCCGGCGTCGTAAACAAGAGCGTTGCAGACAAGGCTGTGGCGGTGAAAGCGGACGAGTTGATTCGCAAACCATTTCAGCCGCAGGAGCTGATTGGACGCGTAAAGAGTTTGTTGGAGCCTAAACGCACGCCAGGCGCTCCCATCGCGGAACGCCCTGCGACAACGAGCGCGCTCAATAGTTTGTTCGCGCCACCGCCGCCTGCTCCGAGGCCTTTTACCCCGGCTCCTGCCACAGATCAAAGAGTCCCAGAGTCAATCTGGCCGAGAGCTCTGGCGGAGGCCTTCATCGCACCACGCCCAAGCGACGCTCCTGTAGTTCAACAGAATTTGCAGCAGCCCGGAACAGTCACCGGCCGGCCGGCTCCAACTGCGTCAGACCTCCAGAAGTTGCGCGCCGAAATAGCCCGGCTTGACCTGCTCGTCAAGAAACTACAAACGGAAATGCAGATTGAGCGGCAATACACGCAGGCGCTCGAACTTCAAATACAAGCGCTCACGCGCATCGACTAGACACCGGCGGCAGCATTACTCTTTCATTTTCTCTGTTGTTCCGTAAAGTTGACGCTCGAAGTCTAATTCGATAGCCTCGTTTATTATTCTCCGAGCGGCCATTCTCTGATCCGGGGGACTTATGAATGGAAAGGGCGGTCCTACCCTATCGCGGCGCGAGTTCGCGCGGCGTGCTGCCATCGCTTCCGCGGTCGCGATAGCTCCGCCAGGTACTCTATCCGAACGTCCCTCGCTTACTGGAGTTCCCGAACAACAAACAAATGACCTTTCATCGCTCTCGCCTGAAAGCCGGGCCGAAGTGGAAGCGCGCTATCAGGAAATTCTTGGGATCTACGGCGCGCGTTTCTCGGAGCTGCAGAAAGCTGATCTACGCCGGCTATGTGTCCTGGCTCAAATGTCCCTCAACAATCTGCGAAAATTCACTATTGAAAATAGCGATGGCCCGGCGTTGTATTTGAAACCGCTGGTGGAACGGGAGAAGAAGCCCGGGTCCTCTGCGACGCCTGGTGTGCCCCGCCAAAGTGCAGTGAAGCCTTGAGGTAAATCCACCATGCCTGCCGAAGACATTTTCTACCTTCCGTTGAGTGAGCTTGCCAAACGGATCGAGAGCAAAAAACTCTCCCCGGTCGAATTAACGCGGATTTATCTGGACCGTAGCACGAAGCTCGGTCCTCGCTTCAACGCCTATGCCTGCTTGACGCCTGAAATCGCACTGGAACAGGCTAAGGCAGCAGAGAAAGAAATTCAGCGCGGGCATTACCGCGGGCCGTTGCATGGAATCCCGTATGCGGCGAAGGATCTGTTGTCCGTGAAAGACGTGCCGACGACATGGGGGGCAAAGCCGTATGCCGATCAAGTTTTTCACTACGATGCTACCGTTATAGAGCACTTGAACCGAGTGGGAGCGGTTTTAATCGGCAAAGCGGCAATGATCGAGCTGGCCGGCGGGATGGGCTATCGATTCGCATCTGCATCTCTGCAAGGCGCAACCAAGAATCCATGGAATACAAAATGCTGGACGTGCGGGTCTTCTTCCGGCTCCGGAGCTATTGTTGCCGCAGGCCTTGCGGCTTTTGCAATTGGAACAGAAACATGGGGTTCGATCATCTGTCCTTCTGCCTTCTGCGGTGTGAGCGGTTTTCGTCCTACTTACGGCCGTGTTAGCCGTTATGGAGCCATGGCGCTTTCGCCTTCCATGGACAAGATAGGTCCGCTGGCGCGCACTGCGGAAGATTGTGCACGGGTGTTCGCCGCGATTGCCGGCCACGATCCTAAAGATCGCAGCACTCTACCGATTGACAAAGCGGCGTTCACCTATTCACCTTCATTGGAGTTAAGAACGCGGCCTCTAAAGGTCGGCTGGCTTACGAACGCGTGGAAAACTTTGGACTCGGGGGTGGCCAAAGCCATTCTTGCGGCGGAGCATGTCGTACGGAGACATTTTGCGAGCACCAAGGGAACGGCTCTCCCTGAAGGCCCGTTTGAAGATGCTGCGAATATTATCGTTGCGGCAGAGTCTGCGGCATCCTTTCGCACGCTGATTCGTTCCGGCCGTGTCAGTGAATTGACGGATCCCCTGGGTCAGATCGCGGGCTACGTCAATGAACAATACTCGGCCGCCGACTATTTGCGGGCACTTAGCGTCCGAGAGATTCTACAGAAAAAGATGGAAGAGCTTTTTGAGTCCTTTGATGTCTTGGTCGCTGCCGCTCAGCCCGTTCCCGCATCGCCGCTGGAGGCCAATCTGGAAACCGAACTAGCCTTTCCCGATCCACTGGGAGGAATCGGAAATTTATGTGGGCTGCCAGCATTGTCCGTTCCCTGCGGCTTTACGGATAAGAATCTTCCCGTGGGGCTGCAATTCGTGGGAAAAGCTGGAGACGATTTCACGGTGATTCAGGCAGCACGCACATTCCAGCTTCACACCGAGTGGCATCGCAAACATCCAAAAATAGTTTGAGCCTATGGACTGCCAGGAGAGGATCGCAGACGCTACTCGCTGAGATGCACATTAAGTGCCTCTCGCACCGCTCGCAATATACTGCCGCGGCTAAAGGGCTTTGTGAGAAGTCGCATACTGGCGTCGGCCTGCGCCGTTTCGGCGGCCGTCTGCTCGCTGTAGCCGGACATGTAGATGGCCCGGATTCTTGAATGCTCCTGCCGTAATCGCCGCGCTAACTCTCTGCCAGTCATACCAGGCATGACCATGTCAGTCACAAGCAGGTCGATGGTTGCCTTGTGCTCGGTGGCCAAGCGCAACGCCTCGGCCCCATTGACTGCTTCTATGACCGTGTAGCCTCCGGATTCCAAAAACTCACGGGCCACTTCGCGCACGTCCTGTTCATCTTCCGCAAGCAAGATGGTTTCCGTACCGCGAGGCGCTTCGGCAAAGGCCAAAAGCAGGCTGCCTTTGTCCTCCGGTTGCTCGATGCGCGGAAGATAGATCTTGAAGGACGTCCCCTTCCCGACTTCGCTGTACACCCAGATGAAACCTCCGCTTTGCTTCACGACGCCGTAGACGGTCGCCAGGCCCAGCCCAGTGCCCTTGCCCGCCTCTTTAGTCGTAAAAAAAGGCTCAAAAATGTGCGCCTGCGTCTCCGCATCCATTCCCGTGCCGGTATCGGAGACCGCCAGCAGGACGTAGCGTCCCGGTTTCACGATCGGATGCGTGGAGTTGTACGTACGGTCCAGATCGGCGTTCGATGTTTCGATGATGAGACGGCCGCCAGTCGGCATGGCATCCCGCGCGTTGACCGCCAAATTCATTATGATTTGTTCCATTTGACTGGCATCAGCTCGAATGGAGCCCAGGTCCGGCGCACTGCGAATCCCCAACTCAACATCTTCGCCGATTAGCCGAGGCAGGAGTTTGCCCATATCTTCGACCACACCGTTCAAGTTCAACACGCGTGGCTGCAACACCTGCATGCGGCTGAACGCCAGCAGTTGCTTCGTCAATGCCGCCGCGCGATCCGCCGCGCGATCTATTTGCGCAATTTTTCTCGACATGCGATCCGCGGGAGGCAATGCATCCATCAAGAGCTCCGTGTGGCCCTTGATGACCATCAAGAGGTTGTTGAAGTCATGCGCCACTCCGCCCGCCAGGCGCCCTACCGCTTCCATTTTCTGGGCTTGACGGAGCTGCTGTTCGAGTAAATGCCTCTCGCTGATATCTTGTGCAACGACGAGGCGCACTTTCCGCCCCGAATAGTCGAACTGGTGCGAAATTATCTCGACTTCAATAACCTTTCCGTCTTTCTTGCGCTGCTTACAGAGTCCTTCGTACCGCGCGGCGGCTGCATCTTTTCCAGCAGTCGCTTCGGAGGAAGTCTGCTGTTCTTCGGGACGAAGGTCGAACATGCTCATTCGGCGGAATTCTTCCTGCGTAAAACCATATTGCCGAACAGCTGCGTCATTCACCTGAATAAATTGAAGCGTATCGTCGTCCATCACCCAGGTTGGCAATGGATTATGCGAAAAGAGAAGCCGAAATACGGCTTCGCTTTTGCGAAGAGCTTCCTCGGAGCGCCGCCTCTCTATTGCTAGAGCGATATGGCCTCCGACGGAATCGAGAAACTCGAGATCCCTCATGTCATAAGCACTCTCATTTTGATAGTGCTGTACAACCAGAACGCCGATAGTCGCTGTCGGCGTTTTCAATGGCACACCGAGCCAAGCTGGAGACGGTGAGCCAACCAGTTCGACCTCTCCATGCTGTACAAGCCGGTCGAACTCGGATTGGGGAATGAGCATCGCGCTGCCCGTCCGAAAAACAAAGGCGGTGCAACTGCGTCCGACTCTCTGAGGCGGAGGAGCGGTATCAAGTTGATCCACAAAAAATGGAAAATTGAATGCGTCCTGCATCGGGTCATGAAGGGCAACGAAACAATTCTCAGCGTACAATACTTTCTTCAGCGCCTGGTGGATGCCGTCAAGCAGTTGATCCAGATTGGCTGTTTGATTTAGGGCGTGGACTACTTCCGAAATGACCTGCCGCTCCGCCTCCATGCGTTGCAAGCTGGTAACATCAAGAAAACTTACCACCAGACCCTCGACAGCCGGATTGTTCAGACAGTTGCTGATCGCCGCCTCAAACCAGCGCCACTCGCCCATCCTGCTCCGGAGACGGCAGCGGCCTTTTCGAGTATCTTTCTGGAGTTCAGCGAGTCCGCAAAGACGATTCCGCAGTTCGCTTACATCGTCGGGGTGCGTTAAGTCTGTGAGCGCCTTCCCAACAAGTTCGTCGGGACGCCAGCCAAGGACCTGCGTGCATCCCGCGCTGGCATGAAGGATAACTCCGTCTGGACTGATAACAGCCAATAGCTCGCGGGCACAATCGAGCAAAGTGGAGAGCTGTTCTGGACTGGCTGTTACGCTTGGCTCAAGAGAAGGGCGTAGTGACATAGGGTCGCGGCTAGCGAAAACGTTTTCGTACCCCAAGGGACCGCGGTGGATGCGAACTCCTCCGCCTTACGATCTCGTTCTAGAACGACCTTACGGGCTGTGGGTTATCGAATCGTTTCAATCATAGCGTATTTGAATGGCTTGGAGAGAAACTCGCCCTAGGGGTGTTGCGAGAACATGACTGTCCTGAAGTACAGTATTTGGAGGCTCGAGCTGGCCCGTTTTTCCCAACTGGGGGCGTGCCACGCTACTCTTGATTTTTTATCAATTCTTGAAGGGCCAAAGGCTGAAAATGACCTTTTGCTGGTAGGAGGATATGTGCCAACGCATGACATCTGGAAAGATATGTTCGTCCTGGGTCTTCCCCTGCTGGAGAAAATTCTCCGGCCAATCATCGTGTACGCGTTCCTGGTCGTGAGCCTTAGGCTCTCCGGAAAGCGCGAACTGGTTCAGCTCAATCCGTTCGATCTCGTGGTTTTGCTAACCCTTTCGAACACGGTGCAAAACGCCATCATCGGTGACGATAACAGCGTCTCCGGCGGCGTGATCGGCGCCAGTTCCCTGCTGCTCATCAATTATCTCGTGGTGCGTTTTCTATACGGTCACCATAAACTCGAACAGGTTGTCGAGGGAAATGCCGACGTGTTGATCGAAAATGGGAAAATGCGCGGCGCGCGATTGAAGAAAGAGTTGATCACGACGTCGCAACTGGAGGCAGCGGCAAGAAAACAGGGTTTTGGTTCGCTCGCGGAAGTCGACAAATGCATCCTTGAGCCAAGCGGCACACTCTCTTTTACTGGGAAAAAACCGGCTTCCGAAGAAGTCCGCCATCAAGAGCTCCTCGCTCGGCTCGAGAAGCTAATGGAAGAAATTGTGCGGCTGAGAGGCTCGCAGCCGCCGGCACAGGCCTAGCCATCACGCGCCCGCTGCGTCTCTTGCTAGCGAACGAAAAATGCGGTCAGCGCAAAGGCGGCACCGCCTGCTCCGATGAACATCCCCGTGATCCAATATCCTCGCCGCTTGGTCAGTAAGGTCATCGAACAAATCACCAGGCCGACCTCGATGAGCGCTTCTCCTCCGTCAAAGCGATCAGCCCGCCGGCTGACTAGGTCGCGCTCCTTTTCCAGCTCTTTCGCTTTCTCGCCGATGTCGTCTTTGTCCCCTTCGTAGCGCTCTACTTCCTTTCTATATTTCTCGTGCATTGTCGCAGCTTTCTCATTGTCCTTTGGGGCCAGCGCGCCAAGCAGATCCGCGACGCTCTCCATTTCGTGCAAACGTATATTTTTGGCTTGATAGTAGGCCCATTGATCCGTGGCCTGCGACTGCAGCAGCAACTCCTCCGTGTGAGCGCGGTGGCCAAGCAGTGTGGCCGCCGCCACAAAGACGGCAAGAATAGCGATTGTAACGGAGACAGAAACTAGAAACGGGTTGTAGCTGTGCTCCTCCTGCCCCTCCGGCAGCTCGATACCCTCTGGCATGGATCGGATTCTCCTCTATGAATTAGGCCGGTGGTACTGCTGCCATGGCCTTCAAAGAATCCCGCGCGGCGGCTATTGTCCGCGTGATGTCCGCGCGGTTGTGCGCCGCGGAGACAAACGCGGCCTCAAATTGCGACGGAGCAAGAAACACTCCACGCTCGAGCATCTCGCGGAAAAATCGAGCGTAACGTTTTGTGTCGGACATTTTTGCATCGTCGTAATTGCGAACCGGATCAGCGGTGAAAAAGAGCGTGGCCAGAGACCCCGTCGCGTTTACTTGCCCGGAAATCGTGGAGTCAGCGAGCGCATGACGTAGCCCAACGACCAATTGGCGAGCGAGGTCGTTGATGCCCTCGTATAGTCCCGGACGCGTGAGTTGCTTGAGAGTGGCAATCCCCACGCGCATCGCCAGAGGATTCCCCGCAAGCGTTCCAGCTTGATAGACAGGCCCAAGCGGCGCCACATGGCTCATGAGCTCCGCGCTTCCGCCATAGGCCGCCACCGGCAATCCTCCGCCAATAATTTTGCCAAGCGTAGTCAGATCGGCCTGCACTCCAGCAAGTTGTTGCGCCGCGCCAAAATGCATCCGGAACCCGGTAATCACTTCATCGACGATCAGCAAGGCGCCGTTCCTTCTGGTAATTTCTCGCAAGCCGGCCAGAAATCCCGGTTCGGGAAGGACGACACCCATATTAGCCGCAATCGGCTCAACGATGACCGCAGCGATCTTATCCTTGTGTCGCGTAAATAGGCGTTCGACGGAATTCAAATCGTTGTAAGGTGCGTTTAACGTCAGTTCAGCCAGGGCTTGGGGAACTCCCGGGCACTCCGCGATCCCTAGCGTGGCAAGTCCTGATCCTGCCTGGGAGAGAAAACTGTCCGCATGCCCGTGATAGCAGCCTTCAAACTTCACGATGAAATCGCGCTTGGTTATTCCGCGAGTCAGCCGCACGGCGCTCATCGTTGCTTCCGTGCCGCTGGAAACAAAGCGAATCTTCTCGATCGACGGAATTGCTTGCGTAATTAATGTGGCCAGCTCAACTTCAAGCTCCGTCGTGGCACCGTAACTTGTTCCCCGTCTTGCTTGTTCCGAAATGGCCTCCGTTGCTGCGGGATGGGCATGACCCAGTAGCATGGCGCCCCACGAACAGACATAGTCGAGCAATTCATTGCCGTCCGCATCGTAAAGAAATTGCCCGCTGCCGCGCTCGATGATCAGCGGCTCGCCTCCCACGGAACGAAATGCCCGCACAGGGCTATTCACGCCACCGACGAGAACCTTTTCCGCGCGCTCAAAAATCTCTCGCGAACGCCGCCGGTCAATTTTTGATTTTGTAGGTGTCGCGCTCATGCCATTCCCGCTGGAAAGATTACGGCTTCAGCCACTTGGCGGCATCCTTGGCGTGATACGTCAAAATAAAATCTGCGCCGGCGCGCTGGATTCCCGTCAAGATCTCCAGTGCCACGCGCTTCTCATCCAGCCAGCCCTTCTGCGCAGCCGCTTTGACCATCGCGTACTCTCCGCTCACGTTATACGCTCCAACAGGCACGTCACATTTTTCGCGAACGCGCCGAATCACGTCGAGATAGGGCAGCGCGGGCTTCACCATAACCAGGTCCGCGCCTTCTTCGATATCCAGCGCCACTTCTTTCAATGCTTCGCGCGCGTTCGGCGGGTCCATCTGGTAGCTGCGACGGTCGCCGAACTGCGGCGCGGAGTCCGCTGCCTCGCGAAACGGTCCATAGAAGCCCGAACAATACTTCGCCGCATAGGCCAGAATAGCGATGTCCTGGAACCTGTGCTCGTCGAGCGCCTCGCGAATCGCTGCGACCCGTCCGTCCATCATGTCCGAAGGCGCCACGATGTCCGCGCCTGCTCGCGCATGGGAGAGCGCCTGCGCCGCAAGAATTGGCAGTGTCGCGTCATTCGCGACGTCCCCATTCTCGATCACGCCGCAATGCCCGTGATCCGTGTACTCGCACAAGCACACATCCGTAATCACCAGCAAGTTCAGCTTCGACTTTCGGATCGCTTCAATGGCCTTTTGCACCACTCCGAGCGCCGAAGTCGAACTCGATCCGCGTGCGTCTTTCGACTCCGGCAGGCCGAAAAGAATCACGCCGGGAAGGCCCAGTCCTTCGACCTCGCGGCATTCCTCCACAATCTTGTCGACGGACTGCTGATAGACGCCAGGCATCGAGCTGACTTCTTTTCGCACGTTTGTTCCGGGGCACACAAACATCGGATTGATTAGTCCCGCGGCGCTTAGCCGCGTCTCGCGCACCAATCCGCGAAGCGCTTCCGTTCGCCGCAATCGCCTCGGACGATGGGTGGGAAAGCTCATCCTTGCTCCACTCCGGCAGGGGACCGGCTGCGCGTCCGGGCAAGGTGCCCCTCTAACGCCTCGACCACCGCCGCCGTGGTTGTATCCGCGGCCCGCGCGATCCTATGAACCCCCGCGGCACTCAGCGCCCTTGCCGTTGTTGGCCCTATCGCAACCATCACCGTTCTTCCTTGCATGGCTTCCCATCGTTCTCGGCCAAGCATCTCCATGAGGTTATGCACCGCGCTCGGACTAAAAAACAGGATGGCGTCCGCCCGCTCTCTGAGGTTTTCTTTCACATTCTCCCGGTCAGCTTCGCTCGGCGGCAGTGTTCTGTAGGCAACCACTTCGGTCACAACCGCGCCGCTCCGCCGCAGGGCCGCCGGCAAATCGGGATTCGCGCGGTCGCTACGCGGGAGAAATACGTTTTGGCCTGCCAGTTCTTCCTTCAGTTCCGCTGCGAGACCTGCCCCGCTGTGGTTCGTCGCCACATAGTCTACTGAAAATCCGGCATGTTCCGCCTCTTCGGCAGTGGCCGGTCCCACCGCTGCGGCACGCGGTTGCGCCGGGGGCAATGCGAGATCACGAGCAAGTTCTTGTCTGCGCCGCTCGACAGCCTGAACCGCGTTCGCGCTCGTGAAGATAATCCAATCGAACGAATCCATCCGCGTCAAAGCGTCATCCACCGCTGCGAAATCTTCTGGCGGTGCAAACGACACCAACGGCAGAAGTTTGACTTTGGCCTGTCGCGCGCTCAGTTCTTCGAGTAGCTTGCCGCTTTGCGAAGCGGCACGAGTAACTACCACCGTCTTTCCAGCCAGCGGCGATGAGACGGTTTCAGGCACGCTGCCGGCTCACTTCTTCGAGAATACTCTGTGCACCGGCTTCCACCAGCAGGTTCGCCATCTGTCCGCCAAGCTCCGCAGCCTGCTCAGGCGCCCCCGTTGCCCGCTGCTTTACATATTGAAGCCCGTCCACGGAACAAACGCACGCTTCCAGCACTAATTCTCCGCGCTCGATCCGCGCCCAAGCGCCAAGCGGCACTTGGCATCCACCATGCAACGCGGCGAGCAGCGCCCGTTCGGCAATAATTGCCGTGCGCGTTTCAGCGTCGTCAAGGCTCCCTACCACCTCCGCCGCTTCCGTATCTTTCAGACGGCACTCCACGGCAATAGCTCCCTGTCCCACTGCGGGCAAGAAAACTTCGGGCGATAGCGTCTCTGTGATGTGAGCGCTCCAACCCAAGCGGTCCAGTCCCGCCTTCGCCAGCATCACCGCCTCATACTCTCCGCTTTCTACTTTTCGCAGCCGCGTATCCACGTTCCCGCGAAGATCGCGGATGTCCAAATCGCGCCGGATATGCCGCAATTGCGCCTGCCGCCGGAGACTGCTGGTGCCGACTCGCGCTCCCTGTCGCAACGTGCCAAGCGTCGCCCCGTTTGATCCAACCAGGCAGTCTCGAACATCTTCGCGCCGGCACACGGCCGGAAACATCAACCGCGAGGGCGTGTCGGTGGGAACGTCCTTGACGCTGTGAACTGCCAGATCAATCGTCTCCTCCAGCAGCGCTTCTTCCAGCTCTTTGATGAAAATTCCCTTTCCGCCGATTTGCGCCAGCGGTGAGAGTTGCAGCTTGTCGCCCGATGTTTTAATAATCACGATTTCCGCTTCCACTCCCGCCCCGGCGAAAAGCTGTTTGCGGACGAACTCCGCCTGCCATTTCGCGAGCAAACTTCCTCGAGTGCCGATGCGCAGGTGTCTCAAGGTTTCTCCCTGTGGGACAGGAAGAGGTCGCGCAGCGCTTCTACATTTTGGATCTTGCGGCGAAGTTCTTTCTCTCCGCGCAACCGCTGAGCTGGTTCCAATAACAATTTCTCTAGCAATTCGTCCATTAAGGACTCCACCCGCTCGCGCTCTGCCGCGCCGAGATGGTTCATGGTATCCATGCGCGCATGAATAAAAGCTGCCCTTTCTTCGTGTAACCGCGCGCGCAGCGCATCCACCAGCCCGACCAATTCCACGCTCGCTTGCCAGGAAAGAAATTTCCCCACGTGCTCTTCCACGATCGCTTCGGCGCTCGGAACTTCGCCTTCGCGCGCGTGACGGTTCTGCTCGACGATCTCCGTCAGGTCATCAATGTTATACACATACACGTTATATAGCTCGGTCGCAGAGGCTTCGATGTTGCGCGGTACTCCCAGATCCATCAGGAAGAGTGCGCGATTGCCCCGGGCTGACATCGCCGCCTGCAGAATCTCCCGCCGAAGTACCGGCTCTTCCGAGGCTACCGACGAGACCACCACGTCCGTCAACTTCAGCGCCGTTTCCCATTCGCCCCAACCGACAACCTTGCCGCCAAACCGGTGCGCCAGCTCGTCAGCCCGGTCCCGCGAGCGGTTCATAACGAAGAGTCGCGCGATCCCGCGGTCCCTCAATTGATTAACTACCTGCTCGCTGATCGTTCCAGCGCCTAGCACCAGGGCGCTTCGCTCGTTCATTTTCCCGTAGATTCGCTCCGCGAGCTTCACGCCCGCCGACGCCACAGACATTGGCCGCGTACCAAGCTCCGTTTCCGAACGCACACGCTTTCCGACTTCAAGCGCTCCTTGAAACAGCCGGTTCAGCACCGGCCCGGTGGCTCCATATCCGTGGGCATAACGATAGGCTTCGCGCACCTGTCCCAGAATTTCCGCTTCACCAAGTAACATCGAGTCGAGCCCCGCCGCAACGCGGAAGAGGTGCCGCACCGCTTCGTGGTCATAGTGATGATAGAGCGACAAACCGAGAACATCCGGCCCCACAGAATGAAATTCGCTTAAGAAAGAAGACAGTCCTGGTGCGCATTCGCGCGAACTCTCCGGCGGAACTCCATATATTTCGCTGCGGTTACACGTCGAAAGCACCAGCGTTTCTTCCAGGATTCCTCGCGCACGCAGCTCTTCTGCGGCCTTTCGCGACTGTTCCGCCGTGAAGGACATCCGCTCGCGCACCTCGACAGGCGCCGTGCGGTAGTTCAGACCGACGAGAACGATCTCCATGCTCCGCAAGCGCTCCTAGAAGTACCGGTGACTCTGCGAGAAATACAGGTTCACCACCGTAAAGCTCATCACCACCACAAAAAAATTGAAGATGCAAAGCTTTGACGCCCGCGCCCCTCGCCACGATGCCGTTCGCGCTAGCTGGAAGTAGACCACGTAGAGTAGCAGCACCAGCAAAGTGACGACATACTTGGGATCGTAATACCAGAATTGCCCGTGCAACCGGTCAACCCATACAAATCCGAGCGCTGTTCCAATCGCTATGGATACAAGTCCTACAAGCACGCTTGACCTGCTCATGCGCTCGAGAAGTTCTAGCGGCGGAAGCCTCCACACCACATTGCCGAGTTTGCGGCTTCGTAATAGCCGCTCCTCAGCTAGAAAAATCATGCTGAATACGAACGAAAGCGCAAACGCCGCGTACGCCAAAATGCTAAGCGTGACGTGAAACGCAAATGCAACGCCTTGAGCAGTCGTGGGAGACAGGCGATCCGCAGGCGCAAGATGTGCCGCGACAAAAAACACTAGAATAAACGGCAGGACAAACGCGCCTAACGATCGTTGGCGGTGAAAAAGTTCGAGACCCAGATAGGTAAGCGCAAGGAGCCATCCAAATAGCGACATCGATCCATAAAGATCATGGTAAGGAACGGTGTGCAGACCGCGCGAGCGTTCCAGCAGTGCAAAATAGTGCACGACAAGTCCCAGCCCGAGGAACAAAGTCCCGAGCCGCCCGATAATCTCCTTCCCCGTGCTCAGAAATCGAAGATAGAGAGCCCAGCTACCGCTGTAGGCGACAATCGTCAAAATGAGAAACAAGTGTTCCATTGGGCCAGCGGACCTACCCCTTACGCGGCCTCGCGCCGCGAGACAGCGATTGCCCCGACTCTAAATTCAGTCTCATTAGCGATACTCAGAGTATAGCCCACCCAAGCGCTGCGCCGCACAGCCCATGCCTTGTTCTGCAATCATCTCCCGGATTTGCTATCCTCTTCATCAGGCGCAAGATGACAACGACCTTCGTCCCTCTCAATCGAAAAGACTTATTCCTTAGCGCTTGCCGCGGCGAAACGCTCCCGCGTCTGCCAGTCTGGATGATGCGGCAGGCTGGTCGCTATCTTCCCGAATACCGCGCTATTCGCGCAAATCACGCGTTCCTGGAAGTCTGCAAGACTCCCGACCTAGCCGCCGAGGTCTCGCTTCAGCCCTTCCGCCTTCTCGGCGTGGATGCGGTGATCGTTTTCTCCGACATTCTAATCCCTGCCGAGGCCATGGGCCTCAAACTGGAATTGGGCGACACTGGCCCCAACTTGCCGGAGCCCGTTCGCTCCAAACGTGACGTCGACAATCTGAAACTTTTCGATCCTGAAATTGATACGGGCTTTCTCCCTGAGGCCATTCGCCGCATCGTCCGCGAAGTTGGCCCAACGGTTCCAGTCTTAGGTTTCGCAGCCGCGCCCTGGACTCTTGCCTGCTACATGGTCGAAGGCCGCACCCGTGAAGGATTCGCCACCGTAAAGAGTTTTCTGCTCCACGAGCCGGCGACGTTTCGCAATCTGTTGCACCGCATCGCGCAAGCTACCATTCCCTACTTGAAAGCCCAAATCGCCGCTGGTGCAACTGCCGTTCAATTGTTTGACACCTGGTGTGGCGAGATGTCCCCGCGAGACTACCAAGAGTTCGCTCTGCCCGCCACGCAAGAGATTATCTCCGGCCTCGGCGGCGCTGCTCCCGTCATTTATTACACGAAGGCCTCTCACCACTTGCTCCCTTCTGTGGCCCGCTCCGGCGCTAATGTTCTAAGCGTCGATTGGCGCGTCGACATGCGCGCCCTCCGCGAGCAGCTCGGTGCGCGCATCGCCCTGCAAGGAAATGTCGACCCCGCCGTGCTCTACGGCCCGCCCGACGAAATTCGCCGGGCCACCCAGGAAGCTATGGCCGCGCTCGGCGGTAACGGCCACATCTTGAATCTCGGCCACGGAATTTTGCAGCACACTCCTGTCGAAAACGCCAAGCTCTTTATCGAAACTGGCCAGCAATCCTTGCTGCAGGAAGCCAGACCTGCGGCAAGTCTGCGTTAGGGGACTTTTGTCGTGACCATCGCGAACCCAAGCCTGCAAACCATGCGCGAAGAGCTTCACGTCAGCGAAGAATTTCTCGCGCGTTACAATCGCCCCGGTCCGCGTTACACCAGCTATCCGACCGCCCCCGTCTGGAACGATTCCTTCGGCCCCGCCGACCTCGAAAAAGTCCACGAGCAAGCCGAAGCCGCCAAATCCCCCGTTTCGCTCTACATGCACATCCCCTTTTGCGAAAGCCTGTGCCTCTTTTGCGCTTGCAACGTCATCATCCAAAAAGATAAGCGCGTCGCCCCTCCTTACCTCGAAATCTTGAAGCACGAAATGCAGCGCGTCAGCCGCAGTGTCTCAAAAGAGCGCGCCGTTACCCAATTCCACTGGGGCGGCGGCACTCCCACTTATTTGACTCCCGCGCAAATCGAAGACCTCTTCGGCTTCACCCGCGAACACTTCACTTTCGCTCCCGACGCTGAGATCGGCATAGAAGTCGATCCCCGCGTCACCTCCCGCGAACACCTTGAAACACTTCGCAAAGTGGGTTTCAACCGCCTCAGCATGGGCATCCAGGACTTCCATCCCCTCGTCCAAAAAACCATCAATCGCGTCCAACCGTTCGAACTAACCGGCGGCTTGATTCAGTCCGCGCGCGAACTAGGCTTCGAAAGCATCAACGTCGATCTCATTTACGGTCTGCCCTATCAGACCGCCGAAACCTTTGCCCACACCGTTGATCAAATCCTCGAACTCGCTCCCGACCGCGTTGCCCTCTTCAGCTACGCCCATGTCCCCTGGCTCAAAAAGCAGCAAGGTTCTTTCGCGGGCCACCTTCCCGAAGGCATGCAAAAGTTTGAAATCTTCCGCACAGGCCTCCTGAAATTTCTCGAAGCCGGCTATCTTTACATCGGCATGGACCACTTCGCCAAGCCCGGCGACGAACTCGCCGTCTCGCAACAGAATCGCACGCTCCACCGCAATTTCCAGGGCTACACCACCAAAGCCGGCGCTGACCTCTATGGCATGGGCATCACCGCCATCAGCGGCATCCAGAACGCCTACGCCCAAAATCACCGCGACATCCCCAGCTGGGAAAAAGCCGTCAACGAACGCGGCATCGCCACCATGCGCGGCTATCATCTCTCCGACGACGACCGCCTTCGCCGCGCGGTAATCAGCCGCCTCCTCTGCCACACGATTGTCCTGAAGGACGAAATCTCGCGCGAATTCGCCATCGACTTCGACCGCTACTTCGCCGATGAACTCACCCACCTCGAGCCTTTCCGCGAAGACGGCCTAGTCTTCCTCGACCCCTCCGAAATCCGCACCACCTGGCTAGGCCGCATCTTCATCCGCAATCTCGCCATGATTTTCGACCCCTACCTGGAAAAACAGCACCTCAACGCCAAACCCCTCTTCTCGAAGACTCTCTAACCCGCGCGCACAAAACGCACAATAGGAATCAAGCGCGCTACGTGCCGCCATGCCTCCGCAACCGATCCGCGCCATCTTTGAAGGTGACGACTCCTGAAGCACCGGAATCCCGCAGCTTCGCCAGTTCAGTCATCTGCGCTGCAAATTCGGTCTCGCTGACAGGTTCCCATCCGTCTTGGTCGTCTCCGATTCCGCGGAATGTAAGAAGATGCCAACAACCTAGCCATGCCCTTTTTCCGACGATCTCTCCAGTTCGGAGAATCTCATGGCAGTCCACTGCGAACCAGTCAACCGAATCCAGCGACCCATAATAGGTACCTTGGGCCCCTGACCGTGCTTGCCTATATCCAGCACCGATTACGGCATTCCTGATGGGTTCGTCGGTGGCATAAAACGGGTAAGCAAAGGCCGGAATCTCCAGCCCCCCATCCGCTCCTCTATCCATCGTTTGGAGTCGTGAGCTTCTGAGTTCTCCATCGTGGGAGGGCGGTGGTTAACGGTGTGGCTGGCTATTTCATGCCCTCGGCGGGCCATTTCTCTTAGCATTGAAATGTCCTGCTCGTGCCATTCAATTTTTCGCCACTTGTCTTCATGTTTCGGTTGCCGGTTGGCGATTACGAAGAATTTACCGGGAAAACCGTATCGGTCAAGGATGGGGACGCCTCTTTCAAATTGGCATCGCAGCCCGTCGTCAAACGTGAGGGAAACAAGTGATGGTTTGTCCATGACGCTGGCCTTCCCAAATGCAGTGTAGCAATTACCTCGGCAGGTCAGAGTACTGTGAGCTTTTTATTATGGTGAAACCGTGACCACCGCGGCCACGATGTCCGCCTCAACCAGCTCCTCCATGATCTCCAGCACCTGCGGAAATCGAGGAAGGTCATTCATCCGAACGCCATAGACGTGTTGCCGATGGAGATGGCATCCGATCTCAGAAACCGCGTACACTTCGAACTTCTCGAAGAAATCCTTTCGGACCTCATCGAACTCTTGGATCTTGAAGAGCTCTAATCTCTTGCGAGCCATCACGCTCTGATACGGACGTATGATCGTCACTTGTCAGGCTGCGGGGTAGACCCGTGCCGCTTTCTTGACCCCGTTCTTAGAACGGCCGACTTTTCCAGATTTGAAACCACGATCGACATTTGCAGGACTGAGTCCGGCCGTTTTCGCGTCCCTATCAATCTGTTTCGTTATGGGTGACGACTCGTGGAGCATCCAGCGAGTATTTTTCGCCATCTAAGTGTTTAACTGAAAAGGCCGATAGCATGATTTCAGCAAGGCCCCGGGTCTAGGAGAAGACGATGAAATTTTCCCCAGCAAACTTGAAGAATTGTAAGTGGGTGTCTCGCGGGGCGGGCGCAGCGGCGCTGGCGTTATCTCTCAGTGGGTTAGTGCTAGCCCAACAAGAGCCGCCGCCTGACCAGGCCGATCGGCCGGCGCAAAGCCAGCAAGCGCAGCCTCAAGATCAACAAGTGCCACCACAGCAAGACGGTAATCGCCCGCCAACCTCCGTGGACCGGGTGCCACGGAACTCTCCGCCGAACGGTCTGCCGAACGCTCCGCAGTCCGGGCGGCAATATGGGCGAGAGAATCCAGGCCAATACCCGCCCCAAAATGCTCCTCCCCCCAATGGCCCCAACGACCAGTTCGCACCACCTCCCGAGCTGCTTACCATTGCGGCAGGAACCGTTCTTATGATGCGCCTCAATGAACCACTTTCGAGTGACCACAACCAGGTTGGCGACCAGTTCAGTGGCGTTCTGGAACAGCCCATCGTTGTAAACGGCTGGGTCGTGGCGAGGCGAGGCCAGGTCGTACTGGGCCAGGTGAAATCGGTTCAGAAGGCAGGCCGCATCAAAGGCGTCTCGCAGTTGGGCGTTGAACTAACGGACCTAACCCTCGTCAATGGAGAGCAGGCGCCCATCTTGACCGAATTGTGGAAGGGCTCCGGCGGCACTTCTCACGGCGAGGACGCTGCCACGATTGGCGGCGGCACGGCCCTGGGTGCGATCATTGGCTCAGCAGCCGACTGGGGCCGGGGCGCAGCCATCGGGGCAGGTGCGGGTGCCGCGGCCGGCATTGGAGCCGTTCTCCTAACGCGCGGGCGTCCTACAATTCTCGAGCCGGAATTTCAGCTCAGCTTTCGCCTCGTGGACCCAGTCAAGGTGAACACCACCCATAGCCAGCAAGCCTTCTTGCCTGTATCCCAGGAAGATTTTGGCAGCGGTCGTGGTAACCGCCCGCGATTGCGCACTGGAGCTGGCTACTATGGTGGCTATGGCCCATACGCTCCGTGCGGATACTACTATCCCTGCTACTACGGTCCCCGCTTTGTTGGGGTTTATTCGGGATTTGGATGGTGGGGCCCCGGTTACTATGGCCGCGGGTACTACGGCCGGCGCGGCTTACGCCGGTATTGATTCGAATCGGTATCGGATATTGATTGTTTCCGGCTGCGGCGGTTGGTTGCCCACTGGGGCGTCATGTTCGGCCGACGAATCTTTTTTATTTGCTCTGCGAAACAAATAGGGAGCCTTCGGGTTGTTACTCCGTTACGGCCCCGCGGACAAGCAGATGCACGGAACCTGCGGGAACTTCCCGAGAAGCTTCGCGGAATATGGGAATAAAGGCCAAGCAGTTACAGTCAAGCTCTTTGAACTCGTATTCGAGGCAAGTTTGATAATGAATGTGGGTGTGGGTTAGTAAGTTCCGGGGCTTGCAATTTCGACAATCTCGGCAGGAAGTCGTCGGAAAGGCTGCATGGAGTATGTGTTAACCTCTCCCGTAGTTCCCAGGGAGAGTGCGCCCTCGTTCCTGGCCCCCAGCCAGAGCAACCATTTCGTTGAAGAAGTAATCATTAACTGTGCGGTTGCACCTTCTGGACCGATGGCGATTCCTTGAAATGAGGTGCACACCATCTATGCTCTGTGGGCGGATCATGAAAAATAGCTTCGCAATTAGCGGCAAAGCACTCTTATTTTTTGCGGCGGCATTCGCGTTTTCTGTTCCTCCCGCACCGGCCCAAACGATTCCGCAAAGCACGGCGGCAGTTTCGCAAGCGCCGTTTGTGCCCGCGCGCATTACCAAGGCGATCGATGAAACGCAGTTAGTACGCCTCAAGGGCAACGTGCATCCGCTCGCGCGTCCGCAATTTGATCAAGGTCTTGTCTCCGACGAAACTCCGATGAAGCGGATGATGCTTCTCTTGCAGCGCAGCCCGGAGCAGGAAACGGCGTTGCGGCAGTTGATGGACGAACAACAGAGCAAGGACTCGCCCAATTTTCATAAATGGCTCACACCGCAACAGTTTGGCCAGCAGTTCGGGCCCGCGGACTCTGACATTCAGGCCATCACCGACTGGCTCACCTCGCAAGGATTCCATGACATCAGGGCGGACAACGGACATCTGACGATCGAGTTCTCCGGAGACGTGGGGCAGGTGCGCAAGAGTTTCCACACCGAGATTCATCATTATTTTGTGAATGGTGAAATACGGCAGGCAAACGCCAGCGATCCACAGATTCCCGCGGCTCTGGCTCCCGTCGTGGCGAGCTTCGTTTCCCTTAACAATTTCCCGAAAAAATCCATGAGGCATACAGTAGGTGCGTTCACGCGCACCGCTGACGGCCGCATTATTTCGCAGCTAACGGGGAGCACCAACCAGTTCTTTGCGTTGGGACCTGCGGACTTTGCCAAGATCTACAATATTCCCTCAACGCTTGACGGCACGGGATCGAAGATCGCGATCGTCGGGTTTTCCGACATCAATATTCAAGATGTGCGGGATTTTCGCACCTTATTCGGACTGCCTTCCAATGATCCAGTGATCGTTCACAACGGACCGGCTCCAGGAATTATCAGCGAAGAGGGCGAGGCAGACCTGGATGTGCAGTGGTCAGGGGCGGTCGCACCGAGGGCCCAGGTCGATTTTGTGGTCTCGGAAGACACCCAGACAGCAGGGGGCCTCGAGTTATCAGCGCTTTACGTCGTCGACAACAACAGTGATGACATCATGAGCCTCAGTTTTGGCCTCTGCGAAGCGAACCTTACGTCGGAGAATTCGTTTTTCAATAGTTTATGGGAGCAGGCCGCAGCGCAAGGCATCACGGTGACAGTCTCCGCGGGCGATCCCGGTTCCGCAGGATGCGACGACTTCAACAGCCCGACACCAGCGACGCACGGGCTAGCTGTCAATGGTCTCGCTTCAACTCCATTCAACATCGCCGTCGGCGGCACAGATTTTGATGACGTGGGCACACAAGCGACATACTGGAATCAAAGTCCGGGCGCGAACGACCCGGTCACGAAGCTATCCGTCAAAGGGTACATTCCCGAAACTACCTGGAACGACTCTTGCGCGGCCACCGCCACCACCGCAAACCTGAATACCGTTTGTGCGACGGCTACGAGCATCGTAGCTGGTGGTGGCGGGCCTAGCATCTTGTATACCAAGCCTTCTTGGCAGTTTGGTACCGGAGTCCCCACGGCCAATGTCCGCAACACCCCGGACGTTTCTTTGTTTGCGAGCGATGGCCCGCAATCGCAGAGCTTTTATGTGGTCTGCGAAGCCGACGCAGTGCCGAGCAATTCCTGCAGCCCTACAGGCTCCTTTAGCTTTCTTGGAGTCGGGGGAACGTCGGCCTCAGCGCCGAGTTTTGCGGGGATCTTAGCGCTGATTGAGCAGGGTGAAAGTAATGCAGGCAGGAGCAGGCGACAGGGCAACGCCAACTTCGTGCTTTACAAGATCGCACAGACAGCAGTAGGCAAGTCGTGCAATTCAAGCGCGCGCACCGACCCAACGCAACCGGCTCCCGCAGGATGCGTCTTCAACGACATCACAAAAGGCAACAACTCCGTACCTTGCGCCGGAGGCTCGCTGAATTGCAGCAGTACCACGGCCGGAACGAATGGCGTGCTCTTCACCACCATCGCAACGACAAAAACACCTGCCTTCACCACAACCGCCGGATACGACTTAGCAACTGGTCTCGGCACTGTTAACGTTACGAATCTGCAGCTCGCCTGGGGCGCTGCTGTTGGTACGTTCAAGGCCACCGCTACGGCGACGAACGTCAACAACGGGATAATTCCGGTGACGATTTCTCACGGCGCGTCCGTCACTCTGTCGGCGACTGTGACGGTTACGTCCGGCTCCGGTACTCCAACGGGTGACGTTTCGTTTCCCGTTCTGACCGCAGTAAATGGAGGCGTGGGCGATGCAACATTAAACGGTAGCGGAGCCGCAAGCCTCAGTACGACTATGCTGCCGGGCGGCAGTTACACCGTGAAGGCACACTATGCGGGAGACGGAAATTTCGCTGCGAGTGACGATCCCACGGGAGTTCCGGTAGTAGTGAACAAGGAAACCAGTAAACTCCAGTATGGAATTGTGTCATTCGATCCAATAACGGGAAATATCACGAGCACAAACGCAACCGCGTTTACATATGGTTCCCCCTACATTTTACGGATAGACATCCTGAACAGTGCGGGCAACAACACGAATTGTCAACCCCTGGCTAATGTTACGAATCCTCCCGTTTCCGGCTGCGCGGTTGATGCAACAGGCACGGTCACTATAACGGACTCCATCAACGGAGCCGCGCCTGCCCCGCTCGACACTGGCACCTTTGTCATAAATAGCCTCGGGCATTCAGAGGACCAGCCCATTCAACTTACAGGCGGCACCCACTCGCTGTCGGCGACATACTCCGGGGACATCAGCTATAACGCTGTCGTAACTCCTGTGACTGACACGGTAACTGTCTCGAAGGCTGCGACTCAGATTTCTGCTCTCGCAGCTAATCCTTCGACGGGAGTAACGACAGCAATCCCCGTGGCGTTGACGGCGACGATCGCTTCCAACAGCAACAGTGCAACTGGCACCACCGGGACGGTCACTTTCTTTAATGGCGGCGTGCAAATTGCTTCCCCAGTAACTGTGACGCCCGTCGCGGCTGGAAACATCGGAGCGGGCGGAACGGCCACTCTGACGACCACTTTCACGAGTACGGGAACAAAGACGATCACCGCTCAGTACAACGGCGACACAAATTACGCGGGGTCTGCCCTGTCATCATCTATTGCTCTGACGGTGACACAGGCGCAAGTTGGGAGCTTCACGGTGTCGGAGAGTGCGGTGACGCTCAGCTCGGCCGCGGGCGCAGCCGTGAATTCTACAGTTACCGTGACGCCGAGCGGCGGATTCACGGGCACGGTGGCCGTGACTCCAGCAACGACCACGCCTGGCGTGACGTGCACACCGTCTCCGCTCAACATCAGCGTCGCCAGTGCTTCGCCTGCCACAAGCCAGTTGAGCTGCTCCGTGCTGCCGACAGCGACCACTCTGACGGCCTCAAATGCTCCGCAGGTTCAGATGCTGGATGCGAAGGCGGCTCCTTCTCTACAGGGTGGCAATGGATGGTGGGCGTTGAGCGCCGGTACAGGCTTTGCTGCGCTATTCCTGGTCTTCGTCCCGGGCGGACGCAAACGGTATCGCGCGGCGCTTGGCCTCGGCTTCGTGTGCGTGCTCAGCTTTACGATGGGATGCGGCGGCGGCTACGGGGGAGGCGGCGGTGGCGGCCTGACGCCGACAATTACGAAATTGACCGTGCCGAGCGCCAAAGTTGCCTCCGGGACAGCGTTCACGTTCAGCGTGGCAGTGACTGGCGGAACGCCCGCCGGTCAGGTCGCGCTATTCGATAACGGCACGATGATCGGGACAGCCGCCCCCGTGTCAGGCGGAGCCGCGACTCCCACGGCGCCAGCTCTGGCGGTGGGCACACATGCGATCAGCGCGCATTACCTCGGAGACACCTACACGATGCCATCAGCGAGCGGGACGATCAACATGACGGTGACGGGCACCACGAGCGTGGCCATTACCACAAATCCGGTCGCGTCACCCGTTGCGCCGGCGCTCAGCGTCACAATCAACTAACTGCCAAGGATTCTGTAGAAGATGAACTGGCCCCGAATTTTGGGGCCGCTCTTTTTTGGAAACGAGCGGGACGAGATGAGTCCGGGGCTTGGAGAATAAGGAGCAGCAACGATCAGAATCAGATTCTTGCAGCTGTTGAATTCGACCGATCCCAAAGCTCTGAGCCCGCGAATTCGAACCCTTGCAGGGGGTGCTTGGCAGAGCGTCAGTTGACGGCGGGAGGAAAGAAAATCCCCCAGAAGTTAGGAGAGGGGGAGGTGAATTCGACGGGAACGAGCGCGCCTTCGTGAGCGACTTGTGGCGGACGCACTACCCGTGATTCGACCTTGAGCTGCGTCTTGGGATTTTCAACGATAACTTTAGTTCCTTCGGCGAGAGGCTCCGAAATAACCAGCATGGCGCCGCTGGCGCTAACTGTATGAGTATGGCCCGCAAGCGGCTCCGGCTTGCCGATGACATGAACCAGGACCGGCATCCTGAGCAGGACGCGCTGGGCGCGGCGGCGCTCCTCCGCCGTTGGCGGCCGCGAAGCAACGACTCTGTGGGTGGCGCCCGGTTTGGCATTCGGTTGAGGTTTCACAGCTCAAGCCCCCAAAAGTCCATCTCCGGCGCGACAAGTTCGACGCCATACTCCCAGCCATCGGGGCGCGGAATGCCGCGCCAGACTATTACGGCGGCATTACTGGTGTCCGTGGCAAGATTGGTAAGCGCGAGGCGGTGTTCTAGCTGAAGCTCCTGCTGCAAAACAACCATGCAGCCGTAGGGATTAACGACGCGCGTGTGCGCTTCCACAGAGATGCGCTTTCCGGAGTCGCCATCCCATTCCAAGCGGACCGGGACCCGGGAGTTCATGCGGCGGCCACGGCGCTTGTCATCGTAGCGCCCGCCTATGGGCTTGGCTTCGCGCGTCTTAACCTGCATTTTTGCCTCTAGAAGGCATGCTAGAGTTGAGGGGAAAAACGGTCAATGGTACGGTCGAGTGGTGGCGAACGAAAGGATAGCTGTACGAAAGGACAGGCCCGCACTAGGGGACAGGCCGGGAATTGAGAAACCTAATCGTAAACGCGGATGACCTGGGGTGGACGGAGGGCGTCAATCGCGGTATCGCCGAGGCGCATCGCAACGGAATCGTCACGAGCGCTTCCCTGCTCGCCAATGGCGCGGCGTTTCAGTCCGGCGTGGAGCTGACGCGAACAACGCCTGCGCTGGGAGTCGGCGTGCATTTGAATTTGAGCGATGGCGAGCCGGTGGCGGAGCGCGAGTTGGTGACCAGCCTGTTGAATGAGCGCGGCGAGCTGGAAGGAAAACCGGAGAACTTGCTGTTGCGCCTGGCGAGGCGGAGCGTGTCGCTCGAAGAAGTGGAGCGCGAATGGGACGCGCAGATTCAAAAAGTGCGCGACTCCGGAATCCAGCCAACGCACCTGGACGGACACAAGCACGTGCAAATGCTGCCGGGGCTATTTGAAATTGTGCTGCGGCTGGCGAAGATGCACGGGATCGCGGCGATACGGATTTCGCACGAAGAGTCGGGCCTCCGCGCGGCGCTTTCAGCGGGAGCAAAGCAACATGGGTCGGTGGTGATGAAACAAGGCGTGCAGGCGCGGGGCTTGAAACTGCTGACGCCGGACGCGCGCGAAAAAACAGAACGCGCGGGCCTCGCAAAGGCGGACTATTTCTGTGGAATTGCGCAGACCGGAGAAATAACGCGCGAAGGGGTACTGCGTTTGTTGGAGATTTTGCCGGAGGGCACGACCGAGCTGATGTGCCACCCCGGATACGTGGACGCGGAGCTGGCAAAATCCGGGACTCGCCTGCAAGCTTCCCGGCAGAAGGAAGTGGAAATCCTGACGGACACAGAGGTACGAAATCTTGTCGCGTCCCAGGGGATTCGGCTGATAGACTATGCTTTCGTAGCCCAAGAAGCCTGAGGAAGCCCAGAACCGGACGCATGAAAAACGATCCGCCCATCCGATACTCGATCGTCGTTCCGTTTTACAACGAACAGGAAAATGTCTCTCCACTTTACGTCAAGCTGACGGAAGTGATGGATGCGCTCGGCGAGCGGTATGAGCTGGTGTTTGTGGATGACGGAAGCAAAGACAAGACGTTCAAAGTCCTCTCTGACATCTATGAACACGATCCGCGGGTGAATATCGTGCAGTTGCGGCGGAATTTCGGACAGGCGCCGGCGCTGAAAGCGGGATTCGACTTTGCGCGCGGCGAAATCATCATTTCCATGGACGGAGATTTGCAGCACGACCCGGATGAGATTCCGCGGTTCCTCGAAAAGATCGAAGAGGGCTACGACCTGGTGAGCGGGTGGCGGGTGACACGCACGGATCACTGGTTGACCAGACAACTGCCGAGCCGGATCGCCAACAAGATGATGGCGAAACTTTCCGGCGTGGATTTGCACGATTTTGGAACGACATTCAAGGCCTACCGCCGGGAAGTGCTGTCGGAGATTCATTTGTACGGCGAACTGCACCGGTTTATTCCGGCGCTGGCAAGCTGGGCGGGCGCGTCCATCGCGGAAGTTCCGATCTCGAATATTGCACGCAAAAACGGGGAATCCAATTACGGGATTTCGCGGACCGTGCGCGTGCTGTTGGATCTGATGAGCGTGAAATTTTTATTGGATTATTCGACCAAGCCGTTGCAATTCTTCGGGCTGCTAGGCTTGGCCTGCCTGACCGGAGGCACCGGAATCGGACTTTGGGTATTCCTCCGCAAAGCACTGCTGGATGAAGGGCTGCTGGCGAATCACGGACCGCTGATGCTGCTGGGAATGGCACTGGTGATGGGTGGAATTCAGTTCATCGCCACGGGATTGATCGGCGAAATGCTGGCGCGAACGTATTACGAATCGCAGAACAAGCCGGTGTATAGCGTGCGCGAATTCCGAAGCCGGCGGGAAGCCATGGCCGGCCGCGATGAACCTCCCCGAACGGCGGGAGCCGGCGGCTGGTAAGCCATCAGAAATTGCGCACAAGCTCCCACGATAATTTTGAGAGCATGAAACACGAAGCGCCCACCGAGAGCAGACCCGAGCCAAACTCTGCATCGCCGAAACGCACACTGCTTTACGTACTGGTTATAGTGGCGTTTTGGGCGCTGATTTACATTCCCGGACTGGCGTCGCCACCGATGATGGACGACGCGGATTCAGAGCACGCACAAATCGCCGTGGAGATGTTGCAACGTCACGATTACGTGACGATGTACGTGAATGGCGTGCGCTACTTGGAGAAAGCGCCGCTGCCCTACTGGATCATGGCGGGAATTTATTCGGTTATTGGCGTGTCGGAATTTTCCGCGCGATTGGAGTTTTCGTTTTTTGCGCTCTTGACGCTTCTTGCCGTGTTCCTGCTGGGACGTGAAATCGCGGGCGAGGAGGCCGGCTTTTACTCGGCCGTGGTGCTGGCGACGGCCATCGGTCCATACATTTACACGCGTTTTATCATCCCGGACATCATGATTTGTTTCTGGCTGACAGTGACTGTTTACCTTTTCTGGCGGAGCCTGGAAGAGACTCAGCCCTCGCGGCTTGTATGCTGGTCGATTGGGGTGGTCACCGCGCTGGACGTGCTGACGAAAGGGCTGATCGGGTTGGCCTTTCCGGTCGGCATCATTGTCGGGTACCTGCTGATGACGCACAATTGGCGGCACTTGCTGAAGATGAGACTGGTGTCAACGACAATCATCTTTTTGGCGGTGGCAGCGCCGTGGCACGTTTTGGCAACGCTGCGCAATCCCCCGATCGGGCAGGCCAAGGGTTTTTTTTGGTTTTATTTTATTAACGACCAGATTTATCGCTATCTGAATATGCGAGTGCCGCGGGACTACGACAAAGTGCCGCTGCTAATTTTCTGGGGATTGCTGCTGGTATGGACGTTCCCCTGGACGTTTTATGTGGTGAAGAGTTTGAAACAAGTACCGCTGCGAGTAATCGATTTGAAGAGCAAGCTCGATCGGCCATCGCGGGCGGCCTTGTCGCTGGCGGTTTGGGCGGCGTTCATTCTGGTGTTTTTCAGTTTTTCGACTCGTCAGGAATATTACGTCCTGCCGGCGTTGCCGGCGCTCGCCTTGCTTTGCGGGATGTTGATGAAACGGGAAGCTGCATCGGCGCCGGACAGCGCATTACGCCGCAGCGGAGTTCGTGGCGCACTGGCCATGCTGGTTTTGGGTGTGCTTGCGTTTGTCGTTGCGACATGGTTCGCGGCGTTCTCGCCGGCAGTTCCGCCGAATGCCGACTTCGGTGAAATGCTACGCCGGGCGGAGAGCATGTACAAACTGTCGATGGGCCATCTATTCGATCTGACGCCGCAAGCGATGGGCTTCTTCCGGTGGCCGCTGATTCTGACGGGCGTGAGTTTTTTGGTTGGGACTTTGCTGCACTGGATTTTCCGCAAGCGCGGAGCTTCGATGCAAGCAAATCTGACGCTTGCATCGATGATGGTGGCCCTGTTCTATGCCGTGCACTTGGCGCTGGGCACATTTAATCCAGTGCTGGGATCAAAGACACTGGCCATGGCGATCCAACGGAACTACAAGCCCGGAGATACGATCGTCGTGGACGGGCAGTATTCGCTCGCATCCAGCATATTGTTCTATACGGGAGTGCAGATGCACATGCTGAACGGGGTTACGAACGATTTATGGTTTGGGTCATTATATCCGGATTGCCCCAAGGTGTTTGAAGATGACGCTTCGTTTGCGCGTCTTTGGCTTGGTCCGGGCCGGGTGTTTTTGTTCGTGGCGAATGATGGGAACCTCGACAGTTTGAAGAAGTTGGGCGCGCCGTATTATCTTGTGGCGCAGACGGGCAGGAAGAGCGTTTACAGCAATCGTCCCGTAGCGAACGCCTCGTCAAACTAAAGGCCAATTGCATTTGTCGAGAGACCCTTGTTGCAAGGAGGTCTGCGTGAATCGAGAACAGTTTTATGCGATTATGAGCGGCGACGGAACGCTCGACTACGAGTTGTACCTGAACACCAAGACGCTGCTTTCCTGCCAACTGGATTACGACAAGCTGTGCAATGCGGATGAAATGCAATTCCAGATTGTGCACCAGATCGAAGAATTGTGGATGAAGCTGATGGCGTACACGCTGCTGGATATTGACGAGTATTTGCAGCAGGAAAATACGAATCGGGTGATCACGCTGTTCCGGCGCGTACATACGGCGCAGAAGCTGATGATTCAACAACTGGCGTTGCTGGAAACGATGTCGCCCAAGGAGTATCAGGAGATTCGGAAGAAATTGGGGAATGGAAGCGGGCAGGAGTCGCCGGGATTTCGCGTGCTGCTGAAGATGTATCAGCCGATCTGGAATTCGTTCAAAGAGAATTATTTGGATAAACATGGGCTGACCATCGAGAGGATATACGATTCTCAGTACAACCACGGCGACGCGTATATGGTGGCGGAAGAGTTGGCAGAGTTCGACGAGTTGTTTCAAAAATTCCGCTTCGAGCACATGCAGCTGATTTACCGAACAATTGGTTTTGGATCGAAGTCGCTGAAGGGGCGGCCGGTGGAGATCCTGGAGGAAGGCATGCGGCACAAGTTTTTTCCAGAGTTATGGGAAATTCGCGGGCAGATGACGGATCGGTGGGGCGCAGCGTATGGAGTGAAGAGGGATTCGCTGGGTGGGCATGACTAAAGTGTGCGCCACGCTTGGTGAGCAATAAGCCCTCTCCGGAGGCCCCTCCCCCCGGGTTTTGCATAAGTGTTCATTCTAAAGATAGATAAAGTAGTTTGTTTTGATACACTTTTGTAAGTGTTGATTCTAAATAACTTACTTAAGCACATTTGCGCTACAATTGTGCAAAAATGCGGCTTGATTCGTAAGTATTGAGAATAGACGGGTTAAGTCGAAAAGCGTGCTCTAGAAAGCAGAAACGCCCATCCGGAAATTCATCCCGCCCAGTCCGCAGGGTGGAGCAGAGCAGGCGTTGCCAGGCACGAGCACGATATTACCCACTCAATACTATACGCTAGGATTGACTTCTTGTCAAGAGACAAAGCTGTGAAAATTACTGAAGAGGTTTTGAAGATTAGCGGGGCGGGGCGAGTTGGCGATATTGGCTGCGGAAGAAGAGCAGGGGCTCACCGGGGAACAGGTCGGCAGATTGGACTTCACCTAAAAAGATAGTGTGGTCGCCAGCGATGTAGGAGGCTTCGACGCGACAGACGATCTGGGCGAGGGTGTCTTCGAGGAGCGGTATGCCGGCTTGCGTCCAACGAAAGCGAATATTGAGCTGTGCTTCGGACGCCGGTGTTTGATCAGCTTGCGCGAAGTAGATGGAAAGGGCCTGCTGGTGTTCCTTCAAGATGTTCACGCCGAAGAAGCGATTTTGTTTGAGAAGAGGGAGGAGATGGCTGCGCTGGTCGACGCAGACAAGAATGAGGAAAGGATCGAGAGAGACAGAAGCGAATGAGTTGGCGGTCATGCCATAAGCCTGACTGGGAGCGCGAGGGGCGGTGATGACGGTGACGCCCGTGGCGAATTGGCTTAGCGCGTGCCGAAAGTCAGTCGCAGTGAGTGGAGTGGCGGTCATGTTCGAAGTTTTTGAAGATATCATATTGGGAGGCGTGAGGGGAAAATCGCGCGCGGGCGATAGTGGGTCGGTTTCCGATTATGCCGGTTAATCAGGCATTGGATATTGAAATCGGGCTTATAATTTTCAGGGGCCACATTTCAAAGACTAATGTCCCAAAATCTCTTGAGAAAGAGGGAACCACGCATCCGGGATACTGGCATTATCTGCAAGGAGGAGAACAGTCAATGATCCGGCGACTTTTCGTCCTCACATCGCTTTCAATCATTTTTATTGGAGGTTCTGCTTTCGTTCGACCGACGCAGTCGGCGAACCCGCAGCCGTGCTCGGAAGAACACAGAGCTTGGTTGAAACAGGTCATGATGAAAATGGAGACCATTAAACCGGGCATGACCCGATGGGACGTCCTGAAAGTCTTCAGGACGGAAGAAGGCGTGGCACCCAATTCAGGATTCACGGTTGGAGGCGTACCATCCCTAGGATTTCGAGAAACCTTTGTCAGTCAGGACAGTCCATATTTCAAAATTGACATCGAGTTCGCTGGACACGAGAGCATCCCCAATCGGGACGTTATCGTCAAAGTCTTTAAGCCCTACGTGCAATTCGCCACTACGAATTAGGCGGTCGGCAGGCTGACTCCTGTGCAGTCGCGTTACCGGAAACTGACCCACTAGTGCATGGCCGGTTAGGGTGTCAGCTTTCAAGCGCTCTTCCGATTGCCTACCTGTTCGACACACACCCATCGTCCCGTCGCGAATCGCAACAGTGGGAGTCAAACGTCGCCAAGTTCCCTCAGATAGGAACAATCAGTTCGTCTGTCGCGAGATTAACGGCTTATCCGCGGAACGGGCTTCCGTCGTCAGCCCCGTGGTCCTCCGCCAATCCACTTCGTTGACGTCCACGCCGCCCTTTCTCCCTTGGGCATCCTGGAACATCAACAAGTCTCCGTCCCTTTGGTACCTGGCCACTTCATATATCTGGTTCGACTTCGTCACCAGTATCGTAAGTCTTTCTGTGGCCTGCCCGCTGACGGGTGGCTGTCCGCAGACTCGCATTGTGGTGGCGGGTTCTCTCGCAGTACTCGCGGTTTTCTCCACGGCCGGCTGCAACGCGTTTACCCTCGGCGCGGCGCTATATGAGCTCGGCCGTGCGGAAGAAGCGTACGGCGGGCGGTCCGGATGAGCGAATTGCGCCAGACTTCGAGGGATCACGATGTCGTCCATAAGCCGCAACTGCAGCGGCTCCTCTCCCTTCAAGGTAGGCCTAGGCCCACGGAACGGCAAGCTAATCACTTTCCACGGCCACAAGGGCGGAAGCATCCACTCCACGACGTCGCGTCTGGGGTGCCCCTTGCCGTCGATGCTGCCTTGCTTGTCCACCTTATAGCCGCGGGCCATGATGACCTTAGCCGGGACGGGCAGGTCCCCGCTCGGCAGGATCACCCGGTCAAACGTGATCTTCATGTAGCCTTTCCCGACGAAATGTCCCGGATCCTTCGCCTCTTCGAGATGTCCGCCCAGCATGGCGCCTCTGGGGAACAGGGGCCTGCCAAACTCCTGCATAGTTCTCAAGTGACACAACACCGGATCACCGACGGCCGCGGTCGCCGAAGAGAAATTCGGCTCGTTTAGGGTGCATTGCAGAAGCGTACCGGCCGGTACGAGTTGATCCTGAGCATGGACCGCCTCCGTCAACACCAGTAGCGCCACTGCACTCACCAACATGCCGATGAGTCGTTTCATGGTCATCCTCCTGATTGTCGCTTTCAATCAACGGCTAGGCGAGCTAGCCGCTTCCACCGGCGGGCATACCCGAAGGCTCGCAACTGGACACACGCGGGCATGACCGCAGTTGCTCGACCCAAACCCAGTGCTCCCCGAAAAGTCGCTGGCAAGTCGCGATATTTCTTCCGAACGTGAACATTGGCTCTGGGTACCAGTACGGGCACTGGTGCGGTGCAACTGCTGGATTCCTTGGGCGGAAGGGTTGAATTCTGAGCACCACACATCCCGACGTGGCTGATAGATCGGGAACAAACGGGCGACACGCTACGGACGGGGCTGCAAGTGCAGTGAATAAGCCTGTAGTTGGCTAAAGGGCGAGGAGGGCGCGGGCGAGCTTGCGTTTGTCGGAGCGGGTGCGCATTACTGTGGGGAGGATAGCCACGTGCATGCCGAGGGCGCGGATCGCGGGAGCTTGGGAGGCATCGCGGCGGTCGATGACGAACGTGCCGGTGAAATCGGCGTAGAGCTTAGCGACGGCGGAGGCGGAGGAGCCGCAGCCAAGTTGGATAAGCATTTTGTCCGACGGACCTTTGAGAGACTTGCCGCCGACGATGGGGCAGACGGCGATGACACTTTCTCTGCGAGCGCGCAATTGTTCACGGATACGGGGCACGGCAAGGATCGGACCGATGCTGATGAGCGGATTGCTGGGGCAGATGATGACGCGGTCTGCGTCGCAGATAGCTTCGAGGACCCCGGGAGCTGGATGCGCGTGCTTGATGCCCTCGAAATGGATCGCGCGGACACCGGGCTCGGTGCGGTGCTTGATGAGATATTCCTGAAAATGCATGCGACCGTCGCGGGTCTCGATGATGGTGGGGAGGGGCTGATCGGACATCGGAAGAATGCGGGATTTCACGCCGAGAGCATGACGGATGGAATCGGCGGCTTGCGTGAGAGTTTTCCCTTGAGCGAGCATGATAGTGCGATGAACGTGCGTGGCGAGATCGCGATCGCCGAGATGGAACCACGTTTCATGGCCGTAGCTGCCGAATCGCTTGAGAAAATGAAATGTTTCGCCGCGCATGCCCCAACCGGTGGTCGGATTCACCACGCCGGCGAGCGTGTACGTGACGATGTCGAGGTCGGGGGAGATTTTGAGGCCGTGGAGGACGATGTCGTCGCCAGTGTTGACGATGATGGTGAGCACGTGGGGATCCATCGCATGGTAGAGGCCGAGGAGAAGCTTTGACGCTCCAATACCACCGGCGAGAGCAGTGACCGAGAGTTTTTTTGCGGGAGTCATGGAGAGATAAGCATGCCGGGGAGTGGCAGATCGCCGCAAGTGGAAACCTGCGGAGAGAGACAGAAGGCTAAATACCGATCTCGGGGAAATCTCTGCGGGTCGCAATAGCTCACAGCCCACAGTCTAGAGCTGACAGTGAAGAAGGGATAAGAACGCGAGTCTAAAGACCCGCAACTACAATTGTTTCAGCGGAAGAGATCTTCGTCGGCGGGACGGATGATGCGAGAGGCTGGTTCTTGCGCGTGACGATGGCGGAAGCCGCGGATGAGCACCACGGGGGTGCCTGCGCATTTGCCCATCAGGAGACCTGCGGCGGAGGCTAGTTCGTCGGCGACGGCTAGGACCGTGGCACGGAGGAGCTTGCGATGGCGGTCGCGCGTACCGCGGAGATCGACCAGAGCGGGGACTCCGTATGCACCGATAGCGATGTTGGTAAGGCCCAAGCGCCACGGGCGGCCGAAGGTGTCACTGATGATGACGGCGAGGCGCTTGCGGGTTTGCTTGCTGAGGGCGGCGGCGAGGCGGCGAGCGGAACGATCGGGATTTTTTGGCAGAAGCGTGACGAAATCGTGGCGAGGTACATTCGAATGGTCGACGCCCGCATTAGCGCACACGAAACCGTGATGCGTTTCGACAATCAGGACGCGATCGGATCGAACGATGCGGCGAGACTCGCGTAGTACTACCTCGAGGAAGCGCGGATCGTGGGAGAGTTTTTTCGCCAACACCTCCGCCTGAGGAGACGGACGGACCGCAGAGAGACGGACGGTACGGCCTTCTGACTTGGAGATGATTTTTTGAGCGACGACGAAAATGTCGCCATCATTGAGAGAGATTTTCGCGCGACGAGCGGAGAGAGTAATCAGGCCAGCCAGGTTGTGCCCCTTGCGAATTTCCGGGAGACCGGGAATAACAATTATCGAGAGGGGAGTGGCGGCGAGGGCTGCTCGTTTGGCGGCGCGCAAAGGCTGGGATTTGGCTGTCATGCCCGGAAGAAGAATCTTACGCGAGATGGACTGATGATTTCATATCGAAGCGGAAATAAACCGGCAAAAATAGAGCAGGCGAGCCGCCTGCCATCCGGCAAGCGACCCGCCTGGAGATCGGATCTGAAAAATAGGACTATTTGTTGTTCTTCGAAGGCTTGTCTTCCTTTGCAGGCTTTGCACGTTTCTGCTCCTGTTTTTTTTCTTCCTGCTGCCTCGGTTGGGGCCTCTGCTGGTCGTATCTTGGGAGCTCCTGATTCTGCTGACTGTGGAGATTCTGGGGCGCCGGTTGATTCCTCTGTTCGGACCGCGGATTTACGTTATTAGGGTTCGTAGCGTTGCTCGGAGGAGCAACTGCCCGAACCGCTCCCGGCCGCTCTGCACGGAGATTTTGAGGTTCCGGTTGATTCCGCGGTTCAGGCTGCGGATTCACGACAGGAGCGTTCGGAGTGTTTGGAGGTGTCGTAGACGGAGCGTTTGACGGACGATCGGTGTAGCCCCTTTCGTGCGTCCCCGTGACAGGCGCGTTGCCGGAATTATTGACGGAATTGCCTGGGTTTATCGCGCGGTGCTGGTTGGGCTGAACAACTCTATTGGTGTCAGGTTGCGTGGTGACGACAGGGATGTTCGGAGCGTTTACAGGTGCTATCGGCGCAGCATTTGAGGGACGATCGGTATAGATCCTTTCGTGCGTCCCTGTGGCAGGCGCGTTGCCGGAATTGTTGACGGAATTGCCAGGGTTCATCGGGCGGTTCTGGTTGGGCTGAACAACTCGGTCTGAATTAGGCTGAGCATCTCGATTTGAGTTGGCCCGACCATCTCGATTGCGGTTGGGCTCAGCATCCCGATATGAATCAGGCTGAGCATCTCGATTTGAGTTGGCCTGACCATCTCGATTGCGGTTGGGCTCAGCATCCCGGTATGAATCAGGCCGAGCATCTCGATTTAAGTTGGCCTGACCATCTCGGTATGAATTGGGCCGAGCACCTCTGTCGGGATTGGGCTGTGCGGTTCTGTCGTCATGCTGTCGAAAACCCCTGTTGGGGTTGCGCTGAGTGTCGCGGTCGGCTTGAATGCTTCGCGGTGTGGCCACCGGAGCGACTCTGACATTGTTGCGAACCTCAGACCGCTCAGGCTGAATCTGGCGAATCTGTGAAACGGCCAGAGGCCTACCTCCATTGGCCTGAATAGCCCGCTGTTGCCGGGCGAACGAAGGAGGAGGAGGAGGAGGAGTGTTCTTGACAACGACGACGCGGTTTTCCATGACGATGGGAGGTCTGGCTCGAACGACGACCCCGGCCCCAAGCACAGCTTGTCTCGAAGGAGCGACTGTGGGAGCTGCAAACCCAACGCGCGCGTTAGTCACTTCGCGCTGGTTAATGATTACTGAGTTGCGAGAAACGGATCGCGCTGAGGTAAACGCTTCTTGAGAGGTTGCCGTGACGGCGCCCGGCACACGCTGGTTGACATAGGTGACGTTTGTGACGTTTCGATTGATCACCGTCCTGTTGTAGTAGTTGTTTACGACAGTAGTTTCCACGCGCGTGTTAGAGACATTGATATTCGTCACGTAGGTTCGGCTGACGTGATAAGAGGGGACGTAGACTTCGCGCGGGCCGAGGGGGAACCAGCCTACACTGGCGCCACCGCCTACGGCGACGCCTACTGCGAAGTGCGTGCCGCCCACCCAGGCAACCAATGCGGGTGCGTAAACGGGCCGGACATAAGCAACGCCCATGACAGTGGGACGGGGCGGGGCCGGAACCCAGCCCCAGACGCCGCCAACAGCCACCCAGCGTCCATAGTGAAAGGGAGCAAAGCCCCAAGGAGCATCATCGACCCAGGTATAACCCCAAGGGGCGATGTAGGCCCAATGGCCATAATGGTAGGGGGCCCAGCCGGCAATCGTTACATGGGGGAACCAGACGGGGCCGTAGTCTTGCGTCTGACGCCAGCCGCCATATTCGTCGAGGTCTTGATAGCCGATGACGTCATCGGAAACGTAACGAGCGGAAACAGAGTGCTCGATACGGCTGTCCCGCTCGGAACACCAGTTATCAAAATCATCGCTGGTGTCGTCCCAAGCTTGGAAGTCGGCGTCGATTTGATCGATGCCGGTGAAAACGCCGACCTCGCGAGGATGGATGGTGTAGGCGGAGCCAGCACCAGTGATTTCACCCTCGCCGGAACGGACAAGGACAACAGTGGCGTCGCCGGCTTCGTTGACGTTGATCTTGTAATTGCCGGGGCGAAGAAGGGTGAAGGCGAGATTGGGAGTGTCGACCTCGAAGGTTTCGTCATCGTCGAGGCGACGGATACGGATGTTCAGGGTGCCTTCGGTCAACTGTATCTGCGCCATATTGTCGGTGAGGTTCAAGAAAGAAAAACCGGTGTTGCTCCCCAGGCGAATCGTTGCCGAGCCCGTGTTTAACTCAGACAGAGAATCGTTATCGTTCCAGAGCTTATCGCCGGTGGTGAGAGGGCGGTTGACAACGGCTGAAACCCAGTCATCGGTTCCAGCGGGCTCGAAGGAAACTGTTCCCTGTATAAAACCTAGCCGCGCGACCCGGTTCGGCGGATCGTCATCATCGGCTGCAGCGGGCTGCGGCGCAAGTACAGCCACGGCCAGCGTAAAGCAGAGCAGAGTTATCAAATGGAGCGCATATCGTTTCATTTGCGATTACCTCTCTCCTGAAGTGCCAGGGCCGAATGTGGCCCTGATGAAGTGGTGCAATCTTTATGTAATGACCGGGCCAATGAGCGCTGCGCTCATGGGTCCGGGACCCGTGGTGTAATTCAAACGGTAGCATCTTCCCTTCGCAAAACCGGAACCGAGCCGTGTTGCTTTGTCGAAAAAAGAACTGTCCTAAAGTGCAGCTATTTATTAAACACGTTAGAGGCAACAGAGTTGTGGGCTAGCGCTTGAGATTTGCGGCGAGAAGCCAGCAAAGAAAAAGGCCCGCCTTCCGAGAGGGAGGCGGGCCAGTGGACGAATGAATTGAAATTCTTATCGATGGGGTCGGCCGCCACCGCCGCCACTACCGTGAGATGTCCCGCCGCCACCGCTTCCGCGGGAACCGCCTCCACCGCCGCCACCAGAACTGTGGCTAGGGGCAGAGTAAGAGCGGCTGGGCGCAGAGTAGCTACGTTGAGGTGCGGAATATGAACGGCTAGGCGCGGAGTAGCTACGTTGAGGTGCAGAATATGAACGGCTAGGCGCAGAGTAGTTACGTTGAGGTGCGGAATACGAACGGCTAGGCGCAGAGTAGTTACGTTGAGGTGCAGAATATGAGCGGCTAGGCGCGGAGTACGAACGGCTCGGCGCTGAGTAGCTACCTTGGGGCGCAGAGTACGAGCGGCTTGGCGCGGGATAGCTCCGATTGGGAGCGGAATAGGAGCGTGCGGGCGCGGAATTCGAGCGCTCTTGCGGCGAATAGCCACGATTGTTAGAGGGCGCGGTGCGTTGAGGCGGCTCGAATGAGCGATTTCCGCCAGAATAAGCGGGACGATTGGCGGGGCCGTTAGAGCGCGACCCTCCGTAGTTCGCCGAGGCTCCCGAACCAGCCCCTGGCGGGCGATCCTGACGATTCGTGCGCTCGGTAATGCGAGCGTTGTTGGAAATATTGTTGGAACTGTTGGAGCTGCCGAAGCCCTGCGGGCCGCGGCCGCGGTCCGTCGAACTGCCTTGAGCTTCCCAAGTGTGCGTGCCGTTGGTTACACGCTGACTGGAAACGCGATTCGGACTGCTGTTCTGCATGCGCACGTCATTGCCGGCTGCGGATGGCGGACGATTTCTAGATAGGTCGTTCTGTCTTGTGAAAGCTCCGCCGTTGTTTGGAGAGCGGTTCAAGCCTGCAGTCGGCGAGAAGTTCCCTGCTCGCCCGGGAGTTAGCCTGTTCGTATTGATAGTGCGGACACGCATGTCTGAAGCGCCCCTGGCCGGCGCTGTGCGCGCCATGACAGAACGGTTCTGGACGGACATTGGCGGCCGGGCAATGTTACCTCTTGCGGACGCAGCCCCGAATGAGCTTTGCCTGCCCGGAGAGAGACGCAAGTCATTTGTTACGCGAGCGCCACGCAGAGAAGCGTCGGTCAGATGAGCGGCACCGCGATTGATTCGCCGGCCGCCCGTGAAATCGCCACGCGAAGAAGCAGTCACTGCGCGAGCGTTGCGAGCATAGGCGTAATTGAAATTGTGAAAGTTGCCACCAGTAAAGATTCCGCGATTGCGGATGAAGGTGTTGCGAACGTTAATCCGTTCGACGAAGCCGCGGCCGCAACGGAACCATGGGTTGAACGGCTCACCATAGCCCAACGGGAACCATCCGACGTCGAATCCGAAGCCGCCGCCCACAAAACCAACGAATGCAGGACCATAGATGGCAGGCCCAAAGATCGGGCCCGGGCACCAACCCCACCTGCCGCCAATGTAAGACCAGCGTCCATAGTGGAAGGGTGCAAAGCCCCAAGGCTCGTAGTCCACCCAAGTCCAGCCCCAGGGACCAACATAGCTCCAGTTACCGTCACTGTACGGGGCCCAGTCGTCTGGGACATCGGACGGGTACCAAACATGACCGTAATCCGGCTCCTCGCTCCAAGTTCCGTTGTTATCGAGGTCAGCGGTACCGGGCGTATCCGGAGGAACGTATTGTGCTGAAATGGAATCCTGTTCCCGCAAGTCACGATCATTAGCCCACTGATCGAGACCGTCCGCCGGGGGCGCCTGCGCGATCGTGGACTGAACATCATCCGTGCCGTCGAATACGCCGCGTTGGCCTGGTTCAAGATCGTACGTCTTTCCGCTAGCGGTCACTTGCCCTGCGCCGCGGATGACGGTGATTCCTGTGGAATCTCCGTTTTCGTTTACATCGATTCGGAACGCCCCAGCTTCGCGTATGGTGAAGGCCAGGTTGGGTGTGTCTACTTCGTAGACGTCGCCTTCGCGAATTTCCTTTATGCGAAAGTTGACGGAACCCTCCGCGAGACGCATCTGTGTAATGTTCTGATCAAGATTGAGGAAGGAAAGTGCGGTCATGCTGCCGAGATGGATGGAGACAACGCCGGTTTGCAATTCGGCGCGGGAATCTTTGTCGGTCCAGAGCTTGTCACCGATGGTCATCGGGCGATTAAGCACCGCACCGCCCCAGTCACCCTCGCCGCCAGGTTGAATTGAAACCGAACCGTCGAGATAGCTAATGCGAGCAACTCGGGTCGGTGGGTCCCCTGCGTCAGTTTGTTCGCTTTGACGAGCCGGCGCATTCGGGGCCAGCAAGGAGAGAAGACCTGTAAGACAGAGAAGCAGGGCAAGCCTGAACTTTCCGGTAAAAGTGGTCTTCGACATGGTTGGTCACCTTATCTCAGGTCCGGACCTTCGGAGGTTCCGGCCAGCAGGAGCGTATCTACTATATATGACTCTCGGTTAGTAGAACCCCGAGTTGGAAAAGAAGTTGCAGGGACCGGGCAGGCGGCAGCCACGCCCAGAAAACCGCGCCCTGGGAGGGTCGAACAGATATTAAGTTATTTAGTATCTAGGACTTATGAAGTGACTGAGAGCGCGGACCAGCGGTGCGTGGAGCGAGTATGAGGATTCCCTTCTGAGTTCAAAGCCTAATAGAAACGTGGAAGGGGCGCCATCCCGCACCAGCCGCTAGTTGCGGATGCCACTACCACCGATTTGATAGCCAACTCCCCGAATTGTCCGAATAAGTGGGCGGTCATACCCCGAGTCGACTTTGCGGCGGAGATAGTTTATGTAGACGTCGACGACATTGGTCATGGTGTCGAAGTTGAGCTTCCACACCTGTTCGACGATCGCTGTGCGCGTAACGGCCTGGCCCTCATGGCGCATTAGGAATTCGAGTAGGGTGAATTCCTTGGGGCTGAGCTCGATCGGATGGCCGCCACGCTGGACAAGATGAGCAACGCGATCGATTTCAAGGTCGCCAACTTTGAGGACGGCGCGGGTGGGACGGTTTCCCCGGCGCAGCACGGCACGGATACGCGCGGCCAGCTCAGCGAACTCGAAGGGCTTAGCCAGGGAATCGTCGGCCCCGGCTTCGAGCAGGCGGACGCGGTCTTCCACGAGATTCGCTGCGGTAAGCATGAGTACGGGCAGGTCCGGCTTCTTCGCTCGAATGTTGCGAAGAACGTGCAGATCGCCATCGGCAGGAAGATTGAGATCGAGAATGACAAGGTCGTAGGATTGGTTAGAAGCGAGCCGTTGAGTTTCTCCTACGTCCGAGACCATTTGCACGGAAAACTGCTCCTGCTGCAACCGCTGATGGAGAAACTCCGACAGCGGTGCGTCCTCTTCAGCGACAAGAATGTGCATCGGCACTCACCAGAGAATAAATTTGGAAGGGGTAAGAGAATATTGAAGGTGAGCGCGAGAGATGTCAACGAAGTGTCGAATCGCGATGACGCAAAGGATATCCCCTAGAAGAGGCCTGTTGCAAAATGCGCCCTCGCCTCGTTTCCCCGTTCACGCTAGTGGTTGAAGAGACGGATTTCATCCCTGAAATACCATAACGCATCCTTTAAGTGGGGCGAGATCCGGGGCTTTCAGCGCCGCCGCTGAAACCCGAGCACCGACTGTATTTGACTTCGACATGAATCGTAGTATCTTGAGAAAAAGCACATGTTATACGGAGGAATATCATGAATCGCAGATTCTTTGTTGGACCGCTGTTTGTCCTATCGTTTACTTTTGCCTTGGCAGGTTGCACGAAATCAGCGGATCAAACGGCCAGCTCAGATGCGGCATCATCTTCGCCGTCGGGCTCAGCCTCTCCCAAGAAAGAAGCGGCACCGAGGCCAAAGCCCATTGTAGTTCCCGCGGATACCGCGATCTCTGTCGTTCTGGATGAGCCGGTGGGCTCGAAGAGCAGCACGACGGGGCAGTCGTTCGGAGCCACCGTGCGAGTTCCGGTGGAAGTCGACGGAAGGTTAGCCATCCCCAAAGGTGCGCGTGCCACTGGGATTGTGAAAGATGCCAAGCCTGCCGGCCGGTTCAAGGGAGGCGCGGTTCTCGAATTAGAGCTGACCTCAGTAACTCTTGGCGACAGGGAGTACGAGATTCAAACTTCGGCTCATACGGTGACGTCCACAGGCAAGGGCAAGCGCACGGCCGTGATGGTTGGCGGAGGAGCTGGGGGAGGCGCCGCGATTGGAGCCGTTGCAGGGGGCGGTAAAGGTGCGGCCATCGGCGCATTGATCGGAGCGGCCGCAGGCACGGGTGGCGCGGGTCTCACAGGAAATCGCGACATCACACTACCTGCTGAAACTGCCCTCACGTTCAAGCTGCTGCAACCCCTGGAAGTCAGGGCCAGGTAACCGCACACATCAGCCGGGCTCAGCGGAATTTTCAAACCGGCGGCGCATCAGTTCGGTTTTCCTGCAGCGCTGATTTTTGTCGCTTGCCACGCTACGGCTTGCCACCGGCCGTTTCGCCGTAGAAACGTTCCGGTGTTTCTGTAGTTAGCAGTAACCACTTTTCCGTCGACATGCGTTGTATTGCCCACGAGCCGGAAGGCCACAATCAGTGTGTCCGCATACTCGTGAACGGTAATATCTTCCGCCGAATAGTTGGTCTTTCCCTCGCTTGCCGGGGCTGTTTTATCGAGGCTTTCCATGATATCGGCCTTGGTGATCACGGCACCCGTCGCTCTGGTGTAAATCACATCGTCAGCAAAAAACCTGTCAAATACGGCCCGATCGCCGCGGCCGGCAGCCTGCATGAACTCGCGTAAGAGCGCGGTGACCTCCTCGGTTGACTTCGTCGGCGCCGGAGTCTGTGCCGCAGCCAGCGAGCAAAACATCGCCATTGTCATCAAAGCTTTTGCAAACTTCATCGTTACTCTCCTTCTGTACTTGCTGTGCGTCAATCGATGCAAATCAGTGGTGAGTCCCGCTCACCACGAAGCGGCGCCACATTGTCTCGTCTATCTTGTCGCGGATGCAAGAATCCTCCAAGCTGGCTCCCTGTCCCGCGCTCGTATCGCGAAATTCCCGAGCCTACACGCATCCCGTTTTCAGCTTTCGTTTCCAGCGTACGGCGTCGAACATCGCACATTCACCATGATTTTTGCATGCCAGACTCTTCCTGTTAGGATAGAGCGTTCAAGGAGTCTTGCAGGATCTTGATGGAAGCTTCCTACATCTGCGACGCGATTCGAACGCCCATCGGACGTTATGGAGGGATGCTCTCCTCGATTCGCTCTGACGATCTAGCAGCCATCCCCATCAAAGCCCTCATCGAGCGCAATCCGGAGGTCGATTGGAACGCTCTGGACGACGTTGTGTATGGCTGCGCCAATCAGGCGGGCGAAGACAACCGCAACGTCGGACGGATGGCCTTGCTTCTGGCAGGACTGCCCAAAGAAATTCCCGGAGTAACGGTAAATCGTCTTTGCGGCTCAAGCATGGATGCTGTGGCCACGGCCTCGCGTGCGATTAAATGCGGCGAAGGAGACCTAATCATCGCAGGCGGAGTTGAGAGCATGTCGCGCGCCCCGTTCGTGATGGGCAAGTCTGAGGCGCCGTTTTCCCGCGCAGCAAAAATGGAAGACAGCACAATCGGCTGGCGCTTCATCAATCCCCTGATGAAAGCAAAGTACGGCGTCGATTCCATGCCTGAAACCGGGGAGATTGTCGCCGAGGAATTCCATGTTTCGCGCGAGGATCAAGATGCATTCGCGCTGCGAAGCCAGCAACGCGCAGCTGCGGCAATTCGCGGCGGACTCTTGGCGCAGGAAATTGTGCCGGTCCCGATTCCTCAAAAAAGAGCAGCCCCCGTTTTGTTTAGCGCCGACGAACACCCGCGTCCCGACACCTCGTTGGCTGCTCTTGCCAAGTTGCCCGGAATCGTGAAACAGGGCGGTACGGTGACCGCGGGAAATGCTTCCGGCGTAAACGATGGCGCTTGCGCGTTGCTTCTGGCTTCGGAAGCTGCGGCCAAACGGCATGGTTTGACTCCCAAAGCGCGCATCGTCGCTGCTGCTGCAATTGGGGTCGCGCCACGCACTATGGGCATGGGGCCCGCTCCTGCATCTCGAAAAGTTCTTGCCAGAACAAATTTGACGATCGGACAGATGGAGGTCATCGAACTAAACGAAGCCTTTGCCTCTCAGGCTCTAGCTGTTCTCCGCGAACTTGGCGTGGCTGATGATGCCCCGCACGTAAATCCCAACGGCGGAGCGATTGCGCTCGGCCATCCTCTAGGTGCCAGCGGGGCGCGTCTGATTACCACGGCTACGTACCAGCTGCTGCGCGCCGGCGGTAAATATGCGCTGTGCACCATGTGCATCGGGGTTGGGCAGGGAATTGCTATCATCCTTGAACGTGTTTAGCTGGCAAGGCCGGCCGGCAAGCGAAGCCAGATTTTACGTAGCGCCAGCGCGTGCCGCCCTTGCAAGCCCGCAGGGAAACCGTTTTCTTTCCCCGTCAGGAGTGATTACACTCAGCGCATGAACTTGCTCGACCCGCTGTTTCGCTCGCAAGTCGTCGAAAAGGTCTTCTCCAATCGCGCCACTCTGCAAGGAATGCTCGATTTCGAAGCGGCCCTCGCACGAGCTGAAGCGCGAGCCGGATTTATTCCAGCCTCTGCTGCTCCTGCGATTGAAGCGAAATGCCGTGCCGAACTCTACGATATGACTGCGCTCGCTGGCGCGGGCTCGAATGCCGGCAATCTGGCTATTCCCTTGGTAAAGCAGCTCACTCTGCTCGTCTCGCAAAAAGAGAAAGACGCCGCACGCTATGTGCATTGGGGAGCGACGAGTCAGGATGCCATCGACACGGGCCGCGTGCTTCAGTTACGCCAGGCGCTCGCTCTCATTTCAATTGAACTCGATCTCTTAGCCGCCGTGCTCGGCGACTTGGTGCACAAACATCGAACGACGCTCATCCCTGCCCGCACCTGGATGCAGCAAGCACTTCCTACGACTCTTGGTTTGATACTGGCTGGATGGCTTGACGCGATCGATCGTCATCGCGGGCGCTTAGCGGAAACGCAAGCACGTTGCCTCACGCTTCAATTTGGCGGAGCGGTCGGTACCATGGCGGCACTCGGTAAGCGTGGCCTGGAAGTCGCCGCGAACCTTGCTAAGGATTTGCAGCTTCCCTTGCCTGAACTCCCATGGCACAGCCATCGCGATCGGATGGCGGAAATCGCGACGACTCTGGGACTTTGCTGTGGAACACTCGGCAAAATCGCACGCGACATCTCTCTTCACATGCAAACCGAAGTCGGCGAAGTGTTTGAGCCTTCCACAGAAGGCCGCGGCGGGTCTTCTACCTTGCCACACAAGCACAATCCAGTTACGTGTGCAGTCGTTCTGTCCGCAGCCGGCCGTGTGCCCCCTCTTGTCGGCACGATGCTCGCGGCGCAGGTCCAAGAGCAAGAGCGCGGTCTGGGCGGCTGGCATGCTGAATGGGAGACCTTGCCCGAGATCGTTCGCTTAGCCGCGGGCGCTTTGCACCACCTCACAAGCACGGTCTCCGAACTGGAAATCGATAGCGAACGCATGCGCCGAAACCTCGAGGTGACCCATGGCCTGATTTTCGCGGAAGCTGTCATCATGGCCCTCGCCGAAAAGATGCCGCGCGCCGACGCACACGATCTCGTCCAAATGGCCTGCAAACGCGCTCAGACTGAGCGCCTCGAACTCCGTTTCGTACTCGCCGAGGACGCCATCATCAAGGCGAACCTCTCTGACGCTGAATTGGAACGTCTATTCACACCAGCTAATTATTTGGGGGTTGCCGATCAGTTAATCGACCGGGTGCTTGCGTCGCGTTCGCTCCCGGTCGAGCAGAAAACGAAACGGAAAAAGTGAGCCCCATGCCTTTCGCCCAACTGGAAGATGTTCGCATCCACTACGATCTCGCCGGTCCCACAGACGCACCAGTGCTCGTGTTCTCGAATTCCCTCGGGGAGAATTTCTCCATGTGGGACGCGCAGATGCCGGTTTTCCAAAAGTCGTTTCGCGTCTTGCGCTATGACACGCGGGGTCACGGCCAATCTTCAGTCACGCCAGGGCCGTACACCATCGAGCAACTGGCGAAAGACGTTCTCGCTCTGCTCGACAAGCTGGACTGCTCACGAGTTCATTTTTGCGGTTTGTCCATGGGCGGCCAAACGGGAATGTGGCTTGCGCTTAATGCTTCCACTCGAGTCCAAAAAATGATTCTCAGCAACACGGCGGCAAAAATCGGCACTCCGGAAATGTGGAATCCACGCATCGAGACCGTTCGAAATAACGGCATGAAATCGATCTCCAAGGCCGTCATCGAACGTTGGTTTTCCGCAGCGTATCGCGCCAAGTACCCCGACATTGTCGCTACAACCGAAGGCATGCTCGAAAGCGTCAACCCCGATGGCTACATCGCGAATTGCGCCGCCGTTCGCGACTTCGACGCGCGTGAAACCGTTGCCGCCATCCATGTCCCAACTCTCGTGATTTCAGGAACGCACGACGCCGCGACGACTCCCGCGGACGGCCGCTACCTGGCAGCGCACATCGCGGGGGCGAGATACGCTGAGCTTAATGCCGCGCATCTTTCCAACATCGAGGACCGAGAACACTTCAATTCGGAAGTCAGCACATTCCTGCTTTCACGTTAAGCGAACGCGCCGTCCGCGTCCGATTGCAAATGAGGCTACCATTTGGATATAGCCACTTGGGAGCCGAGACGTCGAACAATTAAGAATCGCGGTAAAAGACCAGTTATGCGCATGGAAATTCGTACCGGGCTTCCTGGCGGTTGATTTTTTGATGGCTCCAGTTTCTTGGTTGGGTCGGTCGTCCGTCGGCGTCCCTTCTACTGCGGCAAGTCCTTGCTGAACCGCGCCAGCACTTCTTTCGATTCTGTTACAGGCGGATTATTTAAATACTTCCCAAAAAACACCAAATACCTTTGCCATCTATCCTGGATGTGCCGCGGTTCCACAAACCCGTGATTTTCCCGCGGATACGTCACAAACTCCACAGGCACATGTCTTTCGTACAGCGCTCGATAAAATTCCTCCGACTGCGGGATCGGCACGCGCGTATCGGATTGACCGTGCAATATCATTGTCGGCGTCTTCACGTTCGCCACGAACTTCATGGGCGAATGATCCCAGTATTCCTGAAAATTGTCCCACGGCGCCTTCATGCCCATGAACATGGTCATATAACGATGAATGTCCGTCTGCGAATACATGGAGTAAAGGTCCGGCAGTCCCGCTCCCGGTGAAATCGCTTTGAACCGGTCCGTTTGCGTGTCGATCCACATCGTCATGTAGCCGCCGTAAGACCATCCAAAAGCGCCCAGCCGCTCCGGATCGGCCCACCCTTTGTCCACCATGGCCTGCACACCGCTCATGTCGTCCTTATAATCGCCGTCGCCCCAATCGTTCTGGTTCGCGGTAGCAAACTTCTCTCCGCGCCCCGAAGATCCCCGAAAATTCGGCTGCAGGACCATGTACCCGTTCGCGGCCATAATTTGCTCCGTCGGATTGAACGACAATAGGGAAGCTCCGGTCGGTCCTCCGTGCGGATTTAGCAAAAACGGAACCTTGTGCGTCCCGTCGAATCCCACAGGTTTGGTTACAATCCCGTCAATTTCCATGCCGTCCTTGCTGCTCTTCCAGCGAACGGCTTCGCTCGCTCCGAATGCATACTCCGACAGCCAAGCGTTCTGATTCGTGATGCGTTCCAGCGAACCAAAACCCAAGTCGCTGCGGAACACTTCATCCGGATGGGTAGGGTCGCCTAAAGTTCCCACCGCCACCTGCCCATTTTCGCTGATCCCCGCAAGATCGACCACCGCCGTCGGGTTCGTGAGCGGCCGGATCGCTCCGGTCGCCACGTCGGCTCCAAAAATTCTCAGCGCTTCACGGTCATCCGAACTGAAATAGATCTGCTTGCCGTCTTTCGACCACACCGGCTCGCCCGCGTTCAGCTCAAACGATCCGCTCAATTTCTTTGGCGTTCCGCCATTCGCCTCCACTACAAAAAGGTTTTCCTTGTAAATAAACGGTCCGGAGCTGCTCAGATAGGCAATCCACTTCCCGTCGGACGACCAGCGCGCTGTGTGCGTCGCGTCCGCGGTTTGCACCAGCTTTCGCTGTGCGCCGCTGGACACGTCCAACATCCATACTGTTCGCAGCGGGCTGTCATCCAGGCGCGGCGTCGGATTTGTTGTGAACGCGACGTGTTCGCCGTCGGGAGACCATCGTGCGTCGCTTACCGTGAAATCTCCCTTGCTGATCTGCTTCTCTTCGCTCGTTACGATGTTCCAGGTCCAGAGCTGCGCCATCTTGTAATCGTGATCGACCACTACGGCGTCGTCCTTGTTCTTGCTGCGTTTCTCTTCCTCTTCATTCACAGGCGCCGTTGCTGTGAGCAACAGGGTCTTCCCATCAGGCGAAATCTGAAAACCGCGCACACCGGACTTGTGCTTCGTTACTTGCCACGGCTCGCCGCCATCCGCATACATGAACCACACCTGCGGCTTCGCTTCCTTCTCTTCACCGGCGTCCATCGTGAAGGCCAGTATTCTTCCGTCCCGCGACCACTCTACGTTCGACGCGCTCTTCTCCCCACGCGTGAATTGCCGCGCCGCGCTTGCCGGTCCTGCCGTCGGAACGACCCATAGATGCGTCACAATTTTCCACGCCTGCTCCTTTTCCGTATCGTTTTCGGCCACCAGATACGCCACGCGCAATCCATCTGGCGAAATCCGAGGTGAGCTCACGCGCGCCACGCGCAATGCTTCCGCGGAGCCAAACAGTTTCTTCCCTTCCTTGCTCCGCGCGATGGGAGCGTCCTTGGTAGAAGAATCTTGCCGGGCGCCAGCCGCGTGCGGCGTCAAGAAAATAGTGGCCACCAAGACCCCGCCCATCCATCTCGTCCTCGCAAGCTCCATCACAGTAGAACCTCCTCGCTCATGATGCATTCGTATCCGCTATTCCAGCGCCGCGAAGTATATTGGCAACCTCCCATCCGCGCAAGAAATACGCCAAGTTCCACATCTCGGTTCTGCGCAAAATAATTGGCCCTAGGCAAGAACTCCGCTCAGTTGGAAAAATCTACACACTTTTGATTTCGCAGTTACGTTCACCCTCCCCTTGTCACCGGACGTATACGCTTGAATTTTCAGCGCCTTATGAAATTTGGTGCGCTTCTGGCTCCAAACTTGCCTCTCTGACTTCGGGACCGAAAGAATCTCAGAGCATCAGCCCGATTGAGAAGCTCCAATTACGCCCAGGGGCCAAGTCGTTTCGCGCAAGGAGGCGCAAAGAATGAACTACACAAAGAGCAGGGTATTGCTAACCGCTGGCCTGCTAGCTTTCGGCACGCTCCTATTCGCAAAAGATCCTGGCAACGCAAAGGATGAACACGAGCGGCTTCAAAACTCAGGAAAAGTCATGCAGGAAGTCCTCAATGTTCCTGACGATATTCCTCAAGACCTTATCGATAAAGCCCGCTGCGTCGTCGTGATGCCATCGGTTTTGAAGGCTGCATTCGTCGTCGGCGGGAGTTACGGCCGCGGCACGATGGTCTGCCGCACCGGAAAGGATTTCACAGGTCCGTGGGGCGCTCCCGCGATGTACGCGCTCGAAGGCGGCAGCGTTGGCCTTCAAATTGGCGGCGAGGCCACAGACTTTGTGTTTCTAATCATGAATGATCGCGGCGCCAGCAGCCTTTTGCATAGCAAAGTGAAACTCGGCGCCGATATCTCCGCCGCCGCCGGCCCGAAGGGACGCTCTGCCGCGGCGGATACGGACGCCTACATGCGCGCCGAAATACTAAGCTATTCACGCGCACGGGGCGTTTTTGCCGGTATCTCTCTCGATGGCTCGACGCTACGCCCTGACGAGCACGCCAACCGCGAACTCTACGGCAGTTCGGCGAGCGCAGCCAAGATCGTTTCTGAGTCTGGAAAGTCAGCTCCTTCTTCAGCCCACGAGCTGATCGCCACCCTGCAAAACTCATCCCCGCAACTAAGGCGTTAACTTTATTCGCGAGAAGGGGACCGGACAAATGCCGGTCTTCTCTTTTTCGAAAGTGAACGCACAACCTGCGCTATTGATTTGGCGAGGTTCCATCTTCGCTCTATCCGTTCGTTTCGCAACCGCCCGCCCACTTTAACTATTGGAGAAAATCATGAAATCAAGAAACCTTCTTTTCACCGGCGCGGTAACAGTTCTCTCCCTCACTCTGCCAGGCGTCGGCGGCAGCGCCTTTGCCCAGGATCACGACAGAGGTCGCGACCGAGACCACGATCATCCTCGTTTCGAGGACCACGACCGTCAAGCCGCCCGAGGCTGGTTCACCGATCACCACGGCCATCTCCCGCCAGGCCTTCGCGACCGTGACAGGCTGCCACCTGGACTGGAATCCAGACTTCAGGTTGGTGTCGTTCTCGATCGCGACCTGCGGCATCGCGTCCATCCCGTCCCTGGAGATTTTCTCGAGCGACTGCCACCCTGCCCTCGGCACTACCGTTACGTCATTATCGGGGACCACGTTTGTTTGATTGACGATGAGTTCCACGTCATCGACGTCATTCACTTCGAGCTCAATTTTTGAGAGTTCGTTGAACAATTCTGGGTGGTCTTAAATTGCTTTCACTTGGATTGGATTTTCGGCCACCCGATTCCATCCATTGCAGCAAAAGAAAAAAACCGGGCAAGATGCGGGTTCCCAGCCTGCTGTGCGGAGGACGGAACTGCATACCAACAATCCTGATTGGGGTACGCTTATGTCAAATTCATTTGTGTACGGTCATCCGGAATTTGCCGATCGCGCGGATTTCCCAAAACATCAGCGCCCCTGCTCGCCTGAAATGCCGGAGCAGGAAGCTATCGGCCGGGCGCAACGGGGGGACTCCCCCGCTTTCGAGCGCCTCTATCAATTGCACAGCGCGCGTGTCTACGCGCTGTGCTTGCGCATGGTTGGAAACACGGCCGAAGCCGAAGATCTCGCCCAGGAAGCCTTCTTGATGGTCTTGCGCAAGATCCGCACATTCCGCGGCGAGTCCGCTTTTTCAACTTGGATGCACCGCATCACGGTTAACATCGTCCTCATGCGTCTACGAAGAAAACCCTCACTGGAAACGCCCTTTGAGGATAACGAAGAGTGGGAACGCGATCGCCCGGTTCACGGCGACAAATTCGCAGTCACTGACTTGCTCCTGGCTGGCTCGCTCGACCGTCTTAATCTTGAGCGCGCCATGGCACAACTCAGCCCGTTCCAAAAACTGGTCGTTATCCTCCATGACATTCAAGGTTACAAGCACACCGAAATCGCAAAAATGATGGATTGGTCCATCGGAAACTCGAAGTCCCGGCTTCACAGGGCTCGTGCGCGGCTACGGACTCTGCTGCAAGATGGTCTGAGCTTGGGCTGCATCGCACCGTCGCAAACTGCCCATGCCGCCTCAATCGTATGATGAGCCACTAAATGGCTCCCACCCAGTGCAGTGCGCCTCCTGATCACGCTTTGTGGGCTTACTCCTGCCGCAGTGCGATCACCGGATCCACGCGGCTGGCGCGGCGCGCCGGCAGGAAACTCGCAAGTAACGCGGCGACGATCAACACAGGAATCGTCACCCCGAACGTCGACGGCTGCGTAGGCTGCATGCCCTCGACGAGCCGGAACATGACACGGGCCGCCATCAGCGCAGCAGCCGTGCCAATGACTACGCCGGCAAAAATCATTCCGAGGCTCTGCCTGAGTACCATCCACATGACACCGTTGGGGCTGGCGCCCAGCGCGATTCTTATTCCGATTTCAGGTACGCGTTGCCCTGTCAGATAGGCCAGCACTCCGTAAATCCCGATGCACGCCAGCACAAGGGCTAAGCCGGCGAATATCCCAAACAACAATAAAAGAAACCGCTGCAGTGCAAGAGAGTCGTCGGCCAGTTGCTCCATGGTATGAACCCCGTACAATACCTGGTCGCCTGAAACCCCTCGCAATTCGCGCCGGAGCGATTCGACTTCGCTCAATGGAGCGACCTCAGTCCGCACGGCGATGGACATAAGTTCCGACCAGCGCTTTAAGAATCTATCTGGCAGTTGTGCGAAGGGATAGTAGAACTGCGCCCGCACTTGCGCCTGATCGTCACCGGCAAGTCCCCAATGGCGCACATGCCCAACAACGCCGACAACCGCAAACGGACCGTAATCCATGTCCGGCATCCAGAGCTGCTTCCCAATAGGATCCTGTCCGCCGAAAGCTTTTTGCGCTAACACCTCATCTATTACGACTACGAGCTCACTCCCCAATCGGTCCTGCTCAGTGAAGAATCGACCTCGACGCAACGGAATTCCCATGACCTTCAGATATTCCGGTGACACGCTCGTCGCCAGAGCGTTTGGCCGCTTATTCGCTTCCGGCACATCCGGCGTCGGCCAGTAACCCACTTCATTGAAGCCCTCGCGCATCGGAAATGTATCGGCGGTGGCGACTGCCTTCACTCCGGGCACTCGTCGGGCGCGTTCCAGAACATCCTGCCAGGCCGGGCGTATACGATTCGTGTTGGCGAGTGTCGAAGGAGAAAGCGCCATGCGGCTAACCAGTACGTTCCGTACATTCACGCCTGGATCCAAAGTTGAAAGATGGAGGAGCGTATGCCCCAGCATTCCCGCCGACACCAACAGAACTACGGCCAGAGCCAGCTCGGAGACAACGAAGCTGCTGTGCAGACGCCGTGAGCTCCCAGCAATACTCCGACCGCCGCCGCGCAATACCTGTTCCAATTCGCGCACGGGAGCGCGCAAGGCTGGCGCAAGCCCAAATAGAAAGCCGCTTAACAGCGCGACTGTCAACGCAAACAGCAGAACCCTCCAATCGAGTTGAATCTCTTCCACGCGCGGCAAACTCCCCGGCCAGAGCGCCACAAACGGCTTGAACCCCAGGGCTGCGAGACCGACGCCGAGGGCGCCGCCCGAAAGCCCCAGCACCGCACTCTCGGTAAGACATTGACGCACCAGCCGCCCGCGGCCTGCCCCGAGTGCCACGCGCATGGCCAGTTCTCTTTCGCGCGAAACCGTGCGCGCTAAAAGCAAGCTAGCCACGTTGGTGCACGCAATCAATAGCACAAGACCAACTGCTCCGAGCAACAACCAAAGCGTCGAACCAATGTCTCCGACATTCGGACGAAGGGGCTGAACGATAAGGCTGCGGTCCGCATTCGTGTCCTTGTACTGCTCCGCCAGATGGCGCCCAATCAAATCCAGCTCTGACTGGGCCTCGGCCAGAGTTGCACCGGGCCGGAGGCGCGCCACAACCCCAATCGGATGGGGTCCGCGGCTCTGCAGAAACTTAGCAGTCTCTTGGCCCAGCGGCGTCATCACATCCGGTTCGCTGTCACGCACCCTGAAGCCAGCAGGCGTGATGCCGACAACCGTGTAGAGTTTTTCGTCGAGAGTAACCGTAGCACCAAGAGCTTCCGGCCTCCCTGCAAAGTGACGTTGCCAGAAACTGTAACTGAGAATCATCACCGGCGCTGCGCCGCTGTGGTCCTCTTCGAGCAGGAAAGAGCGCCCTTGCGCTACGTTGACGCGAAGCACAGAAAATAGATTGTACGAGATTTCCTGGAGGTCGACATATTCAGGGTCGCCCGATCCGCTAACCGTGCCTCCGTTGAAGAACGAACCCGCCAGAATCAGGGAGTGGCTCTCGCGCTGGCAATCGAGAAAGTCAGGGTACGCAAGGTTCTGTTCGCCAAATGCTCTCGCGTTCCAAGTGCTAGTGTGGCCGTGCACAGCCACGAGGGTGTCGGGCTGCGGATAAGGCAGTGGCCTTAGCAGCACGCCGTTGACGACAGTGAACATCACTGTCGAGGCTCCGACTCCTAGCGCAAGCGTCAGAATGGCTACCGCGGAAAAGCTGGGATGCTGACGAACCATGCGAAGCGCGTACCGGAAATCCTGCCAAAAATCTTCCAACCAGCGCGTACCGCGCGCGTCCCGGCATTCCTCCTTCACCTTCTCCGCACCGCCGAGAGTAAGGCGGGCTCGCCGTCGCGCTTCCCTCGGATCGATCCCCCCGGCAATCAACTCGCTCGCGTGCTGCTCCAGATGAAAGCGCACTTCCTTCTCGAGTTGGTCTTCCATTGTTTTGCGACGCAACAGCCGCTGCCACCAGTTCATTCCGCACCTCCTCCGGAAAGTTTCAGAATGAGAGCAACTGCTTCCGTCAACCGTTCCCAGCTAGCGGCTTCTGTCTCGAGTTGCGCGCGACCTTTCGCCGTCAAGCGATAAAACTTCGCTTCGCGCCCCGTCTCTGTTTCCTTCCAGTCCGCGGCCAGTAGTCCGCGATTTTCAAGCCGGTGCAACGCCGGATAGAGCGAGCCTTGAGGTACCTGCACGACATGCCGCGACACCTGTTCAAGCCGCTGCGCAATCGCATATCCGTGCACCGGCCCGAGCGCGACGACTTTCAGTATTAATAAATCTAGCGTGCCCTGTGGCAAATCCGATTTGGCCTGCATTCCCATGCCTCCGCCTTCTGCATATATAACTCACAACGTGTAGAAGGTCAAGGCATGTTATAGATTTTTCTGGAAAAGCCGGCGGATCCGCCGCTGGGCGCACTCGGAGCGAATAAAACTTCTGTCTATCCTGGTTGCTTTCCCTCTGAAGGACCGAATTCTAGACGTGATGTTTGCTGATTGACTTGCGATGGCCTTGGTGCTCGGATGCTTCCCAGACCCGCATGTCTCTCAGAAGCGGAGTTATCCAACTTCTATCTGGAATTCTTTTGATGATGGGATGCGCACTCGAATTGGTGAAAAGCCTGCAGCTCGAGTGCGGCAGCTTCTTGCACCTTGGTAGGAAGTTCCCGGTCGGATTCCTGAGTGTATTACGCGCAAGAAAGAACAATCCGGTTCGAAGGCAACACACTATTTTTCTTGCAGCGACGCGAGATAGTCGCACAGGTTCTTGATGCGCTTCCGTATTGCCATTTCGTGGTAATCAACCATGCTGAAGATCGGTCCCCAAATGGGCATGTCCGATGAACCATGAGCGGAGATCGGCTTTCCGAACCGCACCACTCCGCTCACATATTCGTATGGGAATTTCCCGCCATTGCCCTTCGCGAGCTTAGTGAGATCCGGAGGTGGTGTTTTCAATGCCTCTGCCGCCGGCCCACCGCCCTTCGCATTTTCTCCATGACAGGAAGCGCAATACTGTTGATAGGTCTGTCTTCCCGATGTCGCATCCAGTGGATCTGTACTCGCTTTCTTGGCCGCCGGCCGGTCTTGTGCAGCTGCAACGCACGCCAGCAGAAAAAGCAGTCCGACTAAAAACTTGTATCGCATATCAGGACCTCACTGTCAGAACGGGGCAGGGTGCACCGCAGACTACCCTGTAGGCTACTGTGCGCGGTGCATGCCCGAGGGCCAGCCCCTTCCCTCGCTTAGCGCCGATCACAATCAGATCTGCCTTCATCTCTCGAGCCATTTCCAGTATCGCTTCCACAGGCTCGCCGAGCCTCATTCGAAACACCGGATTGCACCACAACTCGCCTCCTGCGGGTGCGAGCTCTCCCAGTTCGTGAATGATTGCATTCTTCTTTAGCGCCAATCCCTGTTCAGAGTAGTCCTCCGCATGCTTGATCACGTGCAACAGCGTTAGATTTGCTTGGTGTTCTTGCGCAAGCGAGAACGCATAGACGGACTGACGCTCCGCTCCCACTCCGAAATCCGTTGCGAACAGAATATTCTTGAACTCCACTTCGCGCGGCGTTTCTCGTTCTATGGCCGGACCTACCGTTAACACCGGGCATTTCGCTTGCCGAAAGATCTCCTCGGCACCAGAACCGATGAGCACTTTCTGCAAACTGCCTATGCCGCTCGTGCCCGCAACTACGAGATTGATTTGCTCCTTTTCGATCAGTGCCTGCATCGTCGGCCACAATGCACCGTGTTCAATCAACATCTCATGCGGCACTCCCCGGAGACGCCCGGAAATGAGGACTTGCCCCATTCGTTCTTGCGCATCGCGGACTGCTTTTTCGTGCCTTGTCGCCATCAATTCGGGTGCCAGCAGTACGTCTGCGTCGCTGGTGATAACGTGCACCAAACAAATCTGCGACTCATAACGCCGCGCAAGCGACAAGGCGTATTCCAACGCGCGCTCCGAAGCCCCGGAAAAGTCCGTTGCCACCAGGATTTTCTCCAATTTTACGAGTTTGCTTTCCGGAGCCAATTTGCTTTCCAAACTCTTGTCTGTCTTTAGCATGACGTTCACCTCAAGACTGCCAGCGGCGAGCCCCCCGCTCTTCGCTCTGTTCTCTTTTTGCTCCTTTAGCCAGCCCAATGCTGTGAGTCAAATCATGTCCATTTGTGACCGGTGTCACCGCCTTTCGACAGTGGCAGGCATTTGCATGCTTCCGTGGCCCTCATGCGATCGGCTCGTTTTCCTTTGGATTCATTTGCACGCGGTTAGCTTTGTGATGAAAAGTACTTGACATTGACAACCAGGCCTGTATCCTTAACTCCGTGAGTCCCCTTTAGAATTCGGGGAGGTCCTCGTTATGGATGTCTCAGCCCCAACTCGAACGCCGCAACTCGGTGATTCTTCCTTTCCCCCATTCCGAAGCCTGCTCGCCGATTCCATCCGTTTTTGGGAATGGCGCCGTCTTTTCTACAATCTCGCCCTCGCCGCTGTCGTCCTACTTTGGATCACTCTCACTTGGCCTTATTTTCGTCCGGCCTTCACTCTCCTCGCCCTGTTTCAACTTTTCGTTCTCGCATTGATCGCCAATGCTCTCTACTGCGCCGCCTATTTCATCGACCTTCCCATGCAGCTCTCCGCTTTCAGTTCGTTATGGAAACGCCGTCGGTGGACGCTTTGGGTACTCGGAACGCTCTTCGCAATCCTCTTCGCAAATTACTGGATTGCTGACGAAATCTATCCCTTTGTCCGCTGACCTGGCAGTTTCTTCGTCAAAGCGCATGCAGCGAACCCCACTGGATCCTTTGCGCATCGCCGCTCGTTTGCTTCAAGAGAGCTTGGAATAGGAAGTCTAGGGCAATTGAATTCGATAAAGATTGCGGCGGGTATTCTGGCGGGAATACGTGTAAATCGCAATGCTTAGAGCAGAATCAGGGAACTGCGGTAGGACCACCGCGCCTTTCGCGTTCGCAAGATCTTCGAGTCGCGCGAATCCCTCCACGGGCACCTTCGGCAAGCCAGTCTCTTTCTGGATCGGAAGCGCGTAGGTGTTCTCGGAGAGGGACGGGATAGAAGTGAAGATGAATTTGTCTGCAACATCCCAACTGAATCGGCAGAATCCAGGATACAACATGACTGATTTGCTGCCATCTATCTTGATAGCCTTGCCCGCTGCAGTTTGCTCTGCATTGGAAACAGGTGTGCTCGCTATCAGCCATTGACCATCCGGGGATACCGAGTGAAGGTCCAAAATTCGCTCTGGAGTGATCTTTCGCCGCCCGCCTCCATCTGTTTTCATACGGTAAAGAAAATTCAATCCGCTTTCCACCGCGCGAAACGCAAGGTCCCCATCCGGCAGGAAATGCGGAGAATCCTCGCTCGCTTTTGATGCGATATGCACGGGTGAAGTGCGCCGGCCCATTTGCGCAACCCAAAGATTTGGATGGCCGCTTTGATCGCTCCTTGTGAATGCCACCAGCTTGCCGTCCGGGGAAATTGTGTACTCATCCATGGAATATCCCGGCAACACTCTGTCAATCTTTCCGCTGCTTACTTCTTCGACCCATAGCTCGAAGCCGTTCGTTTGCCCATTGTCCATCAGAAAATAAAGGCTCTTTCCATCTGATGAGAACCAAGGTTCTACTGCATTCCCTTCCGTTGCGAGCTGGCGATCGCCACCCTTGTCGTGGAGCCACACCATTCGGTCTTGCGTCCCGACGGACGTGATAAATGATCTTCCGTCCGGGTCCATCTCAATCCCGGCCTGCGACGTCGGACCGAACGTCAATTGTTCTGGCTCGCCGTTCGGAAAACGTTCCCTCCAAATATGAAACTTGTCCGTCCCCACGGAGAGATATACCCATTTTCCGTCGGAGGACCATCCTCCGGCAATACACGCTCCATTCGGAGGGCCAACCACACGCATTTCACCGCTTCCCTGAAATGGCACAACTCGGCATGGCTGCATGCTGCCGCGGCTGTCCATCTCAACCACCAGCACCCACCGCCCGTCCGGCGAAAGATACGAGTGATGCGCCATGCTACGCTCACCCGCAGGCACATAGATGTCGCGGCTATTTCCTCGGCCTTGGTCGGTCGTGACAATCCCCATGTGCAATCCTGATTTAATCTCGGAAAAAAGCAACCGCTTCCCGCCTTCTATCCATGTTAATGACGATGCGTTTGGCAGCAGGGTGCGCGGGTCGCCCCCCAGAACAGGCACTTCCCACGTCGCCCAATCCTCAATGGTTCCGTACGCGATGAGCGATCCATCCGGCGAAAACGTCGGGCTTAATTTGAGTGTGGCATCGTGCGTCAATTGCACCGGCTCCCCGTCAGGCAGGAATTTGACATAAACCTGACCTGGTCCGATGAAAGGGTCTTCGCCACGGATAAACGCCAGCATTCGCCCATCCGGAGAGAGCGCCGGGTACACCGCCGAATCGGTAAAGAATGTCAGCTGCTGCCAGTCCTTCCTCGCGCCGCCGCTACCCCGCGAATTTCGAAAAACGAGATACGTCCCGGCCAAAACGAATAACGCAACCAGAGCGCCTCCCGCGTAATACCAATTTCGCCTCGAACCATGCGGAGCTTCACTCAGATCCACTCGCGTTGCGGACTTTCCTCTCTCCTCCACTTCCAGGCCCGTGCCCGAAAGTTTCACCCGCCCCGAACTTGTGTCGCGCTTCAGCCTCTGCAACTCCGCCCGCACGTCGGACGCATGCTGGTAACGCAAGTTCCGGTCTTTTTCCAGCGCCCTCTTGATAATCTCTTCCAGCTTCGCATCCAACTCCGGATTCAGCCGGCCGGGCGCCGTCGGCTCACGATTCAGTATCGCGTCGAAAATAACTCCGGAAGTATCTCCGCGAAACGGCAGCGCTCCCGTCGCCATCTCATACATCACCACCCCGAACGAAAATAAATCCGTTCGCGCATCCAGTTCTTTCCCGCGCACTTGTTCCGGCGACATGTACGCCACCGTCCCCACCGCCGTGCCCGGGCTGGTCAACACTTCTTCCGCCGTCGCCGTGGGCATCGAAGTGACGCCTTCTGCCACGCTATCCAGCTTCGCCAATCCAAAATCAAGAATCTTGGCTTGCCCGCTCTTTGTCACAAAAATATTCGCGGGCTTGATGTCCCGGTGAACAATTCCTTTCGCATGCGCCGCGTCCAGCCCTTCCGCGATCTCGATGCTCAACGATAGAAGTGTTTCCAGCTCCATCGCCCGGCCTTTGATGCTGCTCCTGAGCGTCGCGCCGTCGAGGAACTCCATCGCGATGAACGCCTTCCCTTCCTCTTCCCCCACATCGTAAATGGTGCAGATGTTCTGGTGACTCAATGCGGAAGCCGCCTTCGCTTCCCGCCGAAAGCGGCTCAACGCTTGTGCGTCCCTGGCAACTTCGTCCGGCAAAAACTTCAGTGCCACAAAGCGCTCCAGCCGCGTGTCCTGCGCTTTGTACACCACGCCCATCCCACCGCCGCCGAGCTTCTCGACGATCCGGTAGTGCGAAATCGTTTGCCCAATCAATGAACTGGAATCCGACATCTGGCGCACATCTTAGGTTGCGCCCAATATCTAGTCAACGCAGCACGACTTCTCCTGTGCCGGCCTTGCCACACCGCGCGCATTAATCCCCTATCCCCGCTACTTTCCCAATCCCCAGTTCGTACGACACTTGCCTACTATCCTCTGCAGGGCTATATTCAACCCCCAAGAACGAGTTTCCCGTTTAGAACCCGGGACCTTAAGCTTCAGGAGGCTTTTATGAAACGGGTTAGAATTGCCTTCATCGGCGCCATACTGTCTCTGCCGCTTGCGCTTTTTACTTCTTCCTGTTCGCAGCAACCTGCCGTCCCGCCGCAGGCATCATCTCCGACTCCTTCTGCTCCGGCGGCTAGCCAGGCTCCTCCCGCGAGTCAACCGGCTCAGCCCGCTTCCACTCCCGCCCCGTCGCAGCCTGCATCCTCCGCAGATGTCTCCGTCGCCAAAGCCGGCGGTCCTCTCGCCACGGAGAAACACACCCTGTACTTGACCGACTATGCCAAGGTTGGCGTCACCGTTACCCTCAATGGCGGCTGGGTTGGCCAATGGGATTCCAGCACCAACGTTCCTCTCGACACTGTTCTCCAAGGCAAGAATGAACTAAAAGTCGATGTGCCCCAGAAACCGGATGGCACTGTCACTATCGAAGTCTTTGCCCAGCGCGGCCAGGATAAAGTCAATTTGCTCCGCTTGAACTTTCAAGACAAGCCGGCCGGCTCCTACACCTACTACTTCGTCGCCCGCTGAGGCGGCTTCACCATAATCTCTGTTTCCAATGGACCGCCAACCCCCACCCCTAGCGCCCGGGCCTGCCCCCTGCCCCTCATTTCGAACGAGCGTGAGAATTCTCTCTTCATCCGTCGGCCTGCGAACGGAGAACCCCTGCCCCATCGCTCACGATTTTTGTGAGCCGAGAAATCTCTCTGGCCGGTGGCCGCGCCTTGACTCTTCGGCGGCCCATCCCTCTGCGTTGCACGTAGTAAAGGCGTGAGACCGATCTTCGCCGGCGCCCATTTTCTAAGTCCTACCCGCCAGAAGGAACTTCAGTCCGCGTGCTGGATTCGAGAAAGACGATTTATGGGAAGCGAGATCGCAACGTCGCCGAGGTGAAGAAGTGTAACCAGCGGTCGCGGCTAATCTATCCATTTCAATCCACGGAGCTTCCGTCAATGCTTCGCGCCCGCACAACCACGAATTCTGTGGCAAATTGGAACACTAAACCCCCAAAGTGCTCCTATTTGAACAGACACGACACAAAATTTCTCCTACCCTTGCTCAAACGGGATTTCAAACTGGACGCTCTTGGGCAAACTCAACGGCTCCCGAGTCCAACATGAGAATTCTGGCGAATAACTTTGAATCGATGGAGATAAATATGAAAACTAAATTCACGACTGGTCTTCTTGTATTGGCGTTTGCACTCGGCTTCACTGCTCTGGCTGCGACGGGAACTTCTCACCAGGCAAAGGAGCGGTCCAGTGCCACGGTCACGGTTGCTGGTTGCCTCCACAACGGCACAACCACGGACGTGTTCCTTCTCACTGCGAATGACGGTAAAGGCTGGGATGTCAGCAGTAAAACTGTGGACATTGCAAAGCATGTTGGCCACACGGTATCCCTAACCGGTACTCCTGTCACCACCGCGTCGACAGACGGCTCTGCCGCATCGGCGACGACCCGGCTGGACGTTTCGGATCTGAAAATGGTCAGCGAGAGCTGCTCGCAGTAAAAAACTCCGTAGAACTCCGTGGAGTGGACGTCTTAGTCAGCGTCCACTTTCACCTTCTGCGCACTCGGCACTCGCTGGGTTGCGAAAAGGTTCGTCGCTGATGCTTGGCGCAGTCCCGCGTCCCTCGCGTTACTGGTGGAGGGTATGGGTTTTGACTTTTTCTCGCTTCACCCTTGGGCAAGCCCCGTCGGCCAGTGCAACCGCGATACCCACTCCTTCCCCAGCCTCTTTTCGGACCAGCCGCGTGATTTGACACCTGCTCCGCAGCATCTCCGCTAGATACGACATTGTCGTACTAACCCAACGTGAGATTCATCGGATCCCAGCCATTCTCTCGGAATCCTCGTCGGCTTGCGGTGAGGATACCGACGAAGTCATCAAGGAAGCGCGCTCTCTCCGCCGCCCGCCCCTTCCTCCGGACAAGACATCTCTGCTGATTGTGCAAAAGTGAACAGCGCGCGTCCTCCAGAGTCTCTAGGATGCGCCACTGGATGGTCTTCCGGCGCCTAGTGGGATTTCTATTTCGGTGACCCGCGATTGTGCAAGGGCGCGATTCCGTGCCTGCGTTTTTGTCGCCTCACAAAGTTGCCGGCTTAGGCCCATGACAAACCCCGTGCCTCCGCCCCACGGAACAGAACGGTGGTGCTTTTCCGCATGAGGACTCTCTTCTCCGCATTATTTTATTCCCTGCTGTGCACTGTGCCTGCTTCGGCGCAATCGTCAATCGCGGGCGCAAGTGGCGAAGCTGCCGCGGCCGGAAATGCCGAAGCTGCACCCGTCCCCATAAAGCCCGTGAAACCTCTTAGGAGCGAAGCTCCGATCGCCACGGCCAGAGGCAAGACCATTGAACTGGGGCTGGGCTACTCCTACCTAATTCAGCCCGGGAACCAGTCTAATCGATTGGGCCTACGAGGCCCTGATGCCAGCTTCACCATCGGTTTTTCTCGACTGGGCATTACGGCCGATGTGGGTTATGCGCGAGCCTCCAATGTTCTGGGTACGGGGCGGCACAGTTCCGTCCTTACTTACCTCGCGGGTCCCGTTTTCCATCACACGGTGCACCGTAGCTTTGATACCTACGTTCATCTGCTGGTGGGCGGCGCCAAAGTCAGTGGCCCGGTTCTTACCAATGGCGGGACAATCCTGCTCGGCGGATGGACCACCAGCTACGCCTGGGCAGTTGGCGGCGGAGTCGAGTACTGGGCCACAGACTCCATGGCCATTCGCACGGGCGCGGACTATTTGAGAACTGCGTTCTACGATCCATCGCTTGCCGTTCGGGGCCAAGGCAATCTCAGAACAACAGCCACGGTAGTCTATTATTTCGGAATGCGCTCACGGAGACGGCGGTGGTGAGCCGGCTGTCGCAACCTTCGCTTTTAAGGTAGTACCTGGCAAAGAGGTTCGTCGCTAGTGCTTAGCGGGGTGCTGCAACCCTACCGGAATTATTGGATTGTCTACGATCCACATAAGAAGCTGCTTCACGTCATTCGAGTGATTCACGCGGCCCGATACGTACCACAAATTTTGAAGTAGCTAGAGGGGCAAACTTCTCCGCAGAAGACACACCACCCACACCCTTGAAATACGAAAGACCAGGGGTTGCGGAACCCCATATTCTCTCACTCTTCTAAGCGAGATCCATCCGAAAAGTGACATGCCGCCCGAGCCTTGAGGCGCGGCCAGTTACCTTTGAGCAGACTATTAGCGCCCCGCACTGCTGTCTTTTCAGCTCGTCGCACTGTCGTTGCTCACACTCCGGTAAGCACGCAGCGCGCCGCTGTTATTCTCGGCCGAACTGATCGCCGCCAATGCGCTCCATTATTCGCAGACGTTCTGCAGATAAGGCGCACCAGCAATGACCTTGCCCGGATTGCAGGGGATGGCACTCAAGTACTCGTAGATTGCCCGGAGTTCATGGTCGGTCATGTCCCTAAAAAACGGCCATCGCATGACCTGGAGCACATCGCCGTTGAAGGGTGGCGCGAGACAATTGGCAGGAGTGCCCGGAGCTGTGCAATTTGGATGTACACCATCGAAATCGGTGCCATGCCTCATGATCTCGACGAACTCCTCGTACGTGTGCCCTCCTGCAGGAAGCCCCGTTTTGTCTGGTGTCAAATTGCGGGAGTAAAGGTGCGGAATTTGAGGAGGTGCGCCAAACGGGCCAAAATCCCGCCCTCCGCCCAAATAGGTGGCCGTATTTATCTCTTTTTTTCCGCTAAACGGAGGAGAAAGCTGATAGGGGTTGCCGTCCCCGGCAAATTCTGTGGGCGGGCCTGCCGAGTGACAGCCGTTGCAGTCGCCAACCGCGTTAACGATATAGCTGCCCAATCCCACCAACGCCCGGTTTTTCCTCTCCAGGTTCAAGGGAACAGGGGCGATTTCGAAACCCCGTCGAATCCTGGATTCCTCTCTCTCGTCATTTCTTTCATCGTCACGCGCTCTCACCCGTTTCGAGCTGTTCGTCATTCCAGCGAGAATCACGGCAGCGAATGCCGTGATGATTCCCGCGGTTTTCAGGAACCTGGTTTGTGTCATGGCGAGTCTCCTTGACCTCTTCATGAATTCAGAAAATGGGGGCCGTGGCAGCGAATGATATACCTGGTAGAACAGTGTGCAAGCATATTCTCACGAGTTACCAATTTAATTAATCAGTTGCTCGTCAATTCAGAATAGGGGCAAACCAGGGCCACCTGCCCCGCCAACTCCTGGCACGCGTTTCCGGACATTGAGATTTGGGCCAATTCCACTTCCCCGGTAAGCGCTTTCTATAAAAGGGGATGTCAAGAGAAATACTTCGCCCACGACCGGAGGGAGTGGGGAAATTCGCCCTGCCGTCCAGCCCTTGTGTTGGAAACCGCGCGCTAGCTCCTTCAGCGTTCGCAGGCCCGTGTTTTCGTGAAAGACGGAGCGCAGAAGATCCGAGCGCAACAGTTCGGCCAGCTTCCGCGAATCGATGCGATCGTGCTTGTTTCCGACCTTGAGCAGCGCATTTTTCCGTGGATCGCAGACCAATACTTTTGCGACATGGGCTTTGAGCAAATCCTGCAACCAAACCGCGCAGGTGCCTTCCTCGAAGATCACATGCAAACTGCCACGCAGACCACGGACAAACTGCAGAATGGTTTCCGCCTTCGTCTCCAGAATGGACTCCATCAACAACTTCCCGGTGGAATCCAATACCGTCGCAGAGATCGTTGCCTGATGAACATCCAGCCCAATATACTTAGCGTCATTCATGAGGGTGCTCCTTGTAGGTGATGATGCGAACGATCAAAACCTACTCCAAAGGAGCGCCCTTTCCTAATGCGTTAATCAGGACTTGCTTTGAAAGACGGCGTTTTCACCACAGAGTAAAAGTCATGGAGCTATAATCTCCATCGCTGAAATTCCGCAGGCGTTCTCGACAGCAAAGATCAACAGCACGACCCGCGGCATCGAGAAGAAAAAGCTCATGGCGAGGCGCCTCCTCCGTAGGACATCCTCCGCTTAGTTCACCGTTAGCTTTAGATCGAGCGTCCGGCTGACGCCTTCGGAAGTTCCCGTTATTGTTAGCGTTGACGTTCCCTTTGGCGTGCCGGGATTGTGCAGGCCGCCGCCACCGCTACAGCCCCACGCGGTGACCAAAAAGATCGAAATAAAGGCCAGGGCATAGGTAAGGCCGAGCTTGCGGCCAAATGCTTTTGTTCGTAGGAGCCCCTGCAATACAAACATGAGCAATGCAAGCAGCAAAGCGAGCTCAATATATTGCGGCTTTATCGGAGGCCACTCTCTGGGCACCGCGAGCGGCGTCATCATCGAGGGAGCAATCGTCGTTAACGTGACGGTGAAAGCAGCGGACAAAGATCCGTTCAGTACGACCGACGTCGGTGCCACGGCGCAGACGGCTAACGCGGGCGCACCCGCGCAACTGAGCGCTACTGTTCCGGTGAAGCCGTTCAACGAGGAAACCTGCAAATTGTAGAACGCAGTCTGCCCGTCCGTCACAGTAGCGGATGTCGTGCAATTTCCGCCGGGGGGGCAGTTGGCGCCAGTCGCCGCGACGAGCGAAAAGTCTGTCCCCATACCACTAAGCGGAATAGCCTGCGGGCTGCCCTGGGCGTTATCGCTGATCGTCAGTGTCCCATTCCGGCTTCCGCTCGCTGTCGGCTTAAAGGTCACATTCAGGGCACAATTCTTTCCGGGGCCCACGGAGCCTACGCAGTTGTCCGTCTCCGAGAAATCACTGCTTGTAGCCACGCTCTGAATGCTCAACGGCTCGATTCCCGGATTGTAAAGAGTGATCGTCTTTGGCTGTCCCGTCGTTCCTACTAGCTGGCTTGGAAAACTGAGTTGCGCGGGACGTAGGACGAGGGCCGGGCGGTTTGAGACCACCGAGAGGCTGGATGCAAAAGAGTTTGCAACCGCCAAGTCAGTGCGTCCATCCTTGTTGAAGTCTGCCGTTATTGCCGAGGTGACACTGATCGAAGTCAGGTAATCCACGTGCGGCTGGAACGTGCCGTCGCCTTTGCCGAGCAAGTAGGAAAAGCCGTTTCCCACGACGGCCAGGTCAGTCTTCCCATCTCCATCGAAGTCGGCCGCCGTCAGCGACCTGGGGCTTTGAATCACGGGAAAATCCATATGTGGCTGGAAAGTTCCGTCTCCGTTCCCGACCAATACAGAAACCGTGTTTGTGGCCGTGTTGACTACCGCAAGATCAAGCTTGCCATCGCCGTTGAAGTCCGCGGCCAAAATTCCCACGGAGGCCCCACCCGTTGCGTAGTCCACGCCGGCCTGGAAAGTCCCGCCTCCGTTCCCAAGAAAGATCGTAATTGCGCTAGGGCTGGCGCTAACCACGGCCAGGTCCAACTTCCCGTCTCCATTGAGATCACCAAGCAAAGCCCCTGCACTCTGATGAGAGGCAAACGAAGCACCCGGGCTGAAAGTTCCGTCGCCGTTTCCCAGCAGAACATTACAACCGAAACCCACGACGACCAGGTCGAGCTTGCCATCCCCGTTCAGATCGGCCGCCAGCACCTGGCCCGGATTGTTAGAAACCGGAAAGGACAGCCGCGGCTTGAAAGTTCCGTCTCCATTTCCCAGGAGGATCTGCATGTTGTTCAGCTCTGAACCGACGAATGCGGCCACGTCCAGTTTGCCGTCGCCGTTAAAATCGCCTGTTGCAATCGATAGGCCGCCACCCGGGGCGTTGTCAAAGATGGATGCTTGAAAGGTGCCGTCAGCGTTTCCAAGCGCGACTCCGACAATTCCCGATGCCTGCATCGCGAAGCCCAAGTCCAGTTTCCCATCACCGTTGAAGTCTCCGGCTACCACCTGAGTTGGCGGGACCACTTGTGTTCCGACGTCCAGCATTGAGCCGAACGCGCCTTTGCCGTCGCCCAACAATATATTCACCACGTTGAAGTCTCGATTTGGGATGGCTACATCCAGGTGCCCATCGTCATTGAAATCCGCCGCCGCAACCGAAACTGCCGTCATCCCGCCGAAGTCTCTATGTGGCTGAAAGGTTCCGTCACCTTTGTTGAGCAGAATCGACACCGTTCCAGCCACATTGGGGCCTCCACCGCCAACACCCGCGGCTACTGCGAGGTCCAAGTGACCGTCGCCATTCAGATCGATCGCGATAAGAGACTCCGGCCCACCCCCCACTTCATAGGAAACCGACGTTTGAAAGGTTCCGTCTCCAATGCCCAGATGAATTGCAACGGTGTCAGCGAAGCTTCCAATCGCAGCCACGTCCTTTTTCCCGTCTCCATTGAAGTCGCCGACCGCCACAAAAGACGCGCCGTTCCCCGGGAACTCCATGGGAGCACTAAACGTTCCGTCACCCTTCCCCAGCAAAACTGATATGTTGAAGTCGGCAACAACCAAATCCAGATGGCCGTCACCATTGAAGTCCTCCGTCGCCACGGACTGCGGTGCAAAGTTGGTGGCGAAATCAACATGCGTCTGAAACGTCCCATCGCCATTGCCCAACAAAATAGAAATGGAATTGGAGCCCGAGTTGGCAACCGCGAGATCAATCTTGCCGTTCCCATTAAAATCGCCGGCCGCAATGGAAAGCGGGCTGCTGCCGACTGCATAGTCCACATGCGGTTGGAAGGTTCCGTCGCCCTTGCCAAGGAGAATTGAAATTGTGTTGGCGCCTAAATTCGCTACGGCGATGTCAGTAATCCCGTCACCGTTAAAATCACCCACCATCCCGAACCGGGGCAAGCTTCCGCTTCCCGTTGCATAGTCAACCGCGGTTTGGAATGTGGCGTCGGGATTCCCAAGCAGGATGGAAACGGATCCGGCCGTAAGGCAGGTTGGGTCGCTGCCGCACTGGTTGACCGTGGCAATGTCAGCGATGCCATCCTTGTTGAAATCACCCGTCATCACCCACGATGGTCGAAAACCTGTCGAGAAGGATGCATTATTAAAGACATAGCTCTGAGCCATTGCGTCCGGGCCAAGGAAGGCGGGAACTGCGAGCAGGCCAAGCATGATTCTAAGAACATTCCTGCACCTAATGCCAGATTTCGCGCGTCTTATGGTTGCTTTCGCAGCAGAGTAGGCGGAAGGCAAACCACGTAGTGGAATCGCATCCTGGGAGGTAAGCGAAATCATTCTCAATCTCCTTCTGAGGGAAGCATCCGAGTACGCCTACGGTAACAAAGCTGACAGTCTTCGCAAGCGACAAGGAGCGACGCCTGCCCCAACGTCCCACTTGTCGTCAGATTTCGCCACCATATCTCTTACGGCGAGCCTTCTACAGCGTTGGAAGGGACACTGAACGCGAGCAATCTGGCACAAACAGAGCAACTCCGGCGGACAATAACAAAGCCTTAGAATTGGCGGGTGGCAAAGTGATAGGCGGGACGGCCGGGTCGCAAAGCCTTAGCAGTTGTTTTTGGCCTTGGGGGGCCGCACCCTTCGGTGTCAAGGGTGCTTGTTTTGACTTTTCCACTCATTTCCGCCGTCTCACCAAACTGTAAGATTCCCGCCAACTCCTTCTAACTCCTCGACTTCCTCGCGTCTCATTCGAATGATAAGTACCCAGGTACTGTATCTTGACAGTAATCCACTTCCCTGCTACCATATCCTATGCTTGCCCGGAGCCTCGAAGGGTTTCCCCCTTACCTTGAGCAATGTCGAAGGGCGCCGACCGCTCCATCACCCTCCCCTTCGTCTGATTCCTCTCTTCTCCGCGCACTCTGCCTCTCTGCGCGGGGTCCACTCCAATTCTTTTGTCATCCGGAGCAAAGCGAACGGCCAAAGGTTCCGGCCCTCTCGGAACGGTTCCTACGTTGTCGAAAGGGATCTGCTCTTCTCTCTTCGCTCCCCGCTCACCACTCGCAATTCGCCACTAACCCTTTTGTAATCCGCACTTCCGCAAAACCCACCCGCAACCCCTTTGGAATCCTCACTTACAAAATGCGGTGCTTAAAGTCCTTTAGAATCCGCACTTACAGAAAAACCGGGGGTGGGGGAGGGGAGCCTCTACCCTTCAATCCACTTCGGACAACTTGGGCACTCCCCGCTCGCCGATCACTACTCACCGTTCACTATTCGCTACTCACAGAATGCCCGTCAATGATTGACTGTCGCGTGGAATGCAGCACCCTCGAGGAGCGGTTGCAAGGTTTGCAAGACTTGGGGAAACTCCGACGCCAGCGTTGTCACCGTCAACACGCCTACCGACGCGCCGCTTCGCGCATAAATCCGGCGGTACACCAGTTCTCGGCCGTCCTTGGTCGAATGGCGAACGTCGACGGCCAGGCTTTCATCGGCGCCGCCCACGTGCGGCGGCATCGTCGGCTCGATCTTGGGATCGCGGAGATAACCGCGCAGCGTGCTGATTTGCGATTCCACAAACTGCTGCAGCGTGATTCCGCCCAGCAGCTCTTCGGTAGCCGCCACGCTGCTTGGAAAATCTTCGTGGCCCGATTGCTGAAGTCCAAATCCTTCTTGCACCTGCCATTCGGCAGGCGCGGCAGGAAACGACCAGCCCATCACCGAGAACGCAGCGCCTCGTGGACTCATCGCGCTGCGCGAAGCAGGACGGTCCCCGTACTTCTCCGCGATATGCGGCGCAACGCCGGGCGGCGGCTCACTCCGGCGCAACGGCTTGGCCGCGCTACCATCTTGATCTTCAGCGGCGCGCGGCGGTTTTGCAGAAACGCTCGGCGAACCTGGAATCGCACGCAAACTCGGCGGCTCTTCCACGGGCGGCTGCACGTTGTTCCCGGCGTCCTCGACTCCAGGACGTAAGCTGACAGGAGGCCGCACGGGCGGCTCTAAAGCAGCGGGACGTGACTGCGCAGCTTGCGGATCGAGGTCGCCGATCCGCATCACGGGCGGCGCAGCATCAGCCGCGGAGGGACTCGCGGACAGCGGCGGCTCGTAAGCAGCCTCGGGCGGTGCAGGCTCGCGAGCCAGCTTGCCTGACGCGGGCTCACTAACATCCCTGCCCGGAGAAGGCTGGCCAATATTCTTGTCTAACGCCGCTCTCAGCTCCTCTGCGGGCCGCGCGGCGGCAGATGGTAGCAGAGGCCGCGGTTCCTCCGCGCGAAGCGCCGGGTCTGCAGAGCGACGTTCCGAGACTGCAGCGCGAGGCCGCTGCTGTGAAGCGGGCGGCGGCGCGGCTTCTCCGGGCGGCAGCAAGGACGCGAGTTTCGCGTCGGCGACAATTTTAACCGCGAAAATTGTTTGCCCGCCCTTGATTTCGTCGCCGTTGGCGAGCATCGCATCCTGAATGCGCGCGCCATTCAAAAACGTGCCGTTACTGCTCTTGCGATCCTGAACGCGGCAGCCGTCCGGCTTGCACTCCACGGCAAAGTGCACGCCGGACATAAAGGTGTCGTGCGCCAAAGCAAACTGCGCCCTCCCCGCCGCCCGTCCAATGGTGACACTCTCGCCCGTCTTTAAGCCGATGACCTTCCCCGCCATCGGCCCCGCTTTAATGTCCAGTATTAGGCCCAACGTGTCTTCTCCCTTATCCCGTTACAGGCAGGAGCAGATTCTATAGTCTAACAACACTACCCTGTGAAGTCGTATGGGCCGCCCCACGAGTCTAACCTGAGGAAGATTTGCCCGCTTCCCAACTTTTTGCGTTGCGGGAACGGCGCGAGGGACCTAGCTCGGGCGATGAAATGCGAATTGCCCACGTAGTATCCGGCGCGAAGAGCAGGCTGCATAGGAAACAAAACGACGCGCTGGTTGTCAAAAGTTGAGCTAAACTATGCCCGAAAATCGAGACAGGACGCCGAGTCTGATGCTGGCCATACGAAAAGAACAGGTGAGAGCTCTTTCCTCCGCGAGGATGAAGAAATTCGCGGCTGGCATGGTGAACCACCACCGAAAGGTCTTTCCGGAATGGAGCGAGAAACTGGGCGCGGATGGCCTGGAAGAATTCGTCTGGCATGGAATGGAACGCGCAGGACGCCACGGATTCGAATCGGAGTTGGATGTAGCGCGCTACTTGCACGTGATGCAGGCGCTGGGAAAACAGTTCGACGAATCGCCCGAGTATCCATGGGCCGCCGCCCTGCTTAGCCAGACCTTGCCGGTGCAGGACAAAATGGATCGACTGCGCGACGCCGCACACTACGAAATCGAAGCCAGGAGGATTTGCAGTGTCCGCTGACGCAGATGCCGACGCCAAAAACAGCTGCAGCAGCTCGACAGCTCCAGGCACAACCACGGCTGAATGTCCAAAAGTAAAAAAAGTCGTCACGCTTAAATGGGACAAGGCGGAAACGTGGTGCTCGGAGGGCGGGCCCATTTCCGGCACGACGGTCAATTATTCAGACGGCGAATCGCTTCCGATAGCGGTTACTGATCACGCGGACAAGTCTGCTATTACCACACTGCAGGGCCAGGTAGCCGGCAATGCGTTCAATAATCCGTGGAACGTCGTCGACGTCCTTCCAACCGGTGGGCCGTCGTGGAAGCCGAGGCGATCGCTCGATGGCGAAACCTCGGGCATCAAAACACCGAAGCCCATGGATGTGCGATTCATCCCAAATGTAAAGCGCGCCTCAAAAACCCATAGCTGCCAATACAACCGCACAGACCCGGGGGCTACAACCGCCAAACAAGTGGGCGTTTCCTGCCGGTTTGAGCTGGAATCGGTCAACTATCTGCTGACCTATTATGGCGTCTTGAAATATGTACGCGGCTGGGGCAAGGAACGACTCCAACTTGGAGACGCCACGCTAACGGGGGGGTTTACACTGTTCGGAAGCACAAACCACTGGGGCTATCTTGACGCGGCGACCGGCAAGTTCAAGTATTGGGACGGCACGGCGTGGAAGAATACTCCGGCAGCATGGACGCCGGATAACAGCAACCACTTCGGAATTCCATTTTATAAATCCGGATCCAAATGGGTCTGCCGGGATGGCTCATCGCTTAGCTGGCCGCAAACTTTGCCGGAATGGCCAGACAACAAATATAAGGGCGCCGGCAATCTGACGGACAAGACGCTCGCCACCTGGAAGAAGAACATCCAAGCAGTGTGGACGGATAAATTCGACATCAAGCGCAAGGAGTGCAAATCCAGCAAGAAGCAATGCTGCCGTTACAAAACTCGATGTGTTGTGGATTTCCAGGAAGTGAGCGCCTACGCCGACGGTGTAATCATAATTGTTTACGAAGACGTGCGGTCCGACTCTGGCATGTGGGCGCTCGGCGATACCCGATACGGCCTTGCGCCGCACGAGTTCGGGCATCTTCTTGGAGCGCCGGATGAGTACGGAGGAGTTGGAACCACGCAACTGGGAGTCAGCGACAGCGATGGCTTGAACAACGGCATCGACGACGACTGCCTCATGGGTGTAAATCTGACGAACACGAAGAAACGCCACTACAAAGGAATATGTGAAGTACTCGCGCTGCTGGTAACGGACCAGTTCGGGAAAAATTATACCTACGAAGCGGTGGAGAAAGCGGCTAACCTGGCCTCGCCACCAGGAACCCCAGCCGCCGCGGACACTCCCGCTGGCGGGACGTCCGGTGGGGGTTCTGGCAGCGCTGCGGCTAGCAGCTCAGTTTTAACCGGCGGGGTCATCGGCGCAATTATCGGGGGCATCGTGGGTGCAGTTGCAGGAGCCGTCATCGGTTTTATTGCAAGCGGCGGGAACCCTGCGGGCGCGGTTGCAGGAGCTGTAGCAGGGGCGGTGGCTGGCGCCCTTATCGGGGCCGGCATCGGAAGTCTACTCTGAACGGAGAACCCGGATGCCGGCATTCAAAGGAAGTGATTTCGAGATTCAACTGCCTGACGAATTCAGCGATGAATCCACGTATGCGTTCGCCTTTCGTGCTCGCTCGAATTTTCGCCCGTCAGTAGCGGTCAAGACCGAGCGCCTGGCCCAGCCAGTGGAACTGGCCACTTACGTGGCGCAGCAATTAGAACGGATCCGGTCCCTATTGCAGGACGTCTCGGTGGTCAGCTCCGGTCCAGAAAAACATGATGGGCTGACGGCGTATGGGAGCGTGTACGATTGGGGAGAAGCCACGCGGCGCGTCCGGCAGAAGCAGCATTACATCTTGCTGACCGAACCATTGCGAGTAGTAACGCTGACGGGGACCGGTCTGCGTGAATCGTTTGCCGAGGCCGAGGCGCTCTTCAATGCGATCTTCCATTCGTTCAAACCGGTCAAGCAATAAGGCCAAGTTGCGCGGATTGCTGTGTTACGCTGCGGTCACGCTCTCCATCGCGGGCGGCAGCCGGAGCCAAAAGCCAAATGGAGCGGTTAGGAATGGCATGATCAAGACTCCTGTTTCATCGAAGTTCAAGACAGCGGCGTGGCCGCGCCCCGGGGTGGAAGAATATGTCTTCTCTGTTCGCAGTTCTGGCGGACAGCCGCTTGGCGAAGGGATTAAAGAGTTCGATTGGAGCCTGGAAGTTGATCCACGCCGCGGTTTGGTATCCGCAGAGCTTTTTCGTTCCGACGCGGATACGCCGGGTCAACCGATCGGGTTGTTTCGCTTCGCGATTGACGATCAGCAGCTCCGCGAATTTGAAGAGCTGGTCATCGGATCGGATCTATTTGGGCTACACCCGGCGATGAGCGGGCACCCTGGGTACACGGAACGTGTTTATACGTTTGTACGCTCGGGACGCACTTCCCTTCAACGCATAAACAATAGCGACGAACAGACCAATGCAAAAGTGACGCAGCTTCGTTCGAAAATCAGTTCCTTGCTGGCAACCAGCTTCGATCATCCAGAACGCGCGGTGCGATTGAGTGTCGAGCAACATCCCGGTGAATTTGAGGTGACAATCACCAACATTGGAATAGAAACAGTCTGCTTCACGGATCCCCGTTGGCTGGCCGCCGTTGGTCCCGAGCATCAGGCCGCGGTGATGATTACGGAATTCCCTCCCTATGAGCCGGGCGGGCCGCCACCCGAGCTAAACTGGAACGCGATTCCTCTTGAACGGATGAGCAATAATCCCAAGGAGGAACAGTTAGTCGTGCTAGCAAGCAAAGGATCCTGGAGAGGCTCTGTTCCCTGGACTAAGCCAGCGCACGGGCGATACTTGGCCTATTTTACGTGGGCAAACTACCAGGGGCAGCCGATGGTGGATAAGGTGTACCGCATTCGAGGACGCGCCGATTCACCCCGGCTTGTTATCGAGTGACGTGAGCTGCCACTATTGCCTTCGCAGAAACACAAAATCACATCTCTGTGAAACTGTAACGGCTCCGGTGGCTAGGCGGGAGCAAGGTGGAGCTCCTTTTGGGCGGCGCCTTTGGGGCCGCGGGTGAAGTGGAGCGCTGTTGCGGGATCATCGGCTTCCATTAGGAAGTGTTTTACAGGGCCGAAGAATTGTGTGGTTTCTTCGGGGAGGCAGGTGGGGAGGAAAAGGCGGAGGACGCGGGGATCATAGTAGCGGAAATAGACTTGGGTGCCGTCGGGGAGTTTGACGGTGAGGAAGTGGCGGAAGTGGGTGCGGAGATCTTTGAGGGGCGTGTCGGAGGTGAGAAAGACGCCCCAGCTTTTGGACCAGGCTTGATGAACGAGCGTGTCGAGAAGCGCGGATTTTTGCGGGACGCGAATCAGATAAGGCGCGAAGTGTGCGAGCTGCGCGCCCTGTGCGCCTTCGTAGAGCGATTGATATTCCTCCTTGGATTCGAGGATGACTTTTAAGACGCTTGGCTCGCGAGAGGCATCGAGCAGGGCGTAAAGAGGTTGGAAGTCTTTGGCTAGCAAATCTTGGAGGCGAGGTTGGCGTGGAGCAAGAGGCGGGGGCTTGGGAGTTTGCTGCTGCGGAGCTGCCGGCGGGAGTTCAAATTGGGGAGCGCGGGCGGGAAAAGAGGGTAGGCCACCATACAAGCGGGGCGCCGGGGCGGGAGAGGTGGGAGTTTGTTCCGGCTTGAGAGCGGGACGGGGTCCTGGCTTCTGTTCCGGGATGGATTCTGACTTGTGAGGCGCGGCGGGGAGCGCTTCGTCAGGGAGAATGCGGATCACGAAGACGGTGTTGCCTGCGCGGATTTCGTCGCCGTTGGAGAGAGTGGCTTCTTTTACGCGGGCGCCATTCAGGAATGTGCCGTTGCTGCTGTTGAGGTCGAGGAGGCGGCAGCCCTTTTCACCGTACTCGATAGCGAAGTGGAGGCTGGACATGAGCTTGTCGTCGGGAAAGACGTGATCGGCTTTGTTGGTGCGGCCGATGCGGAGAGTTTTGCCAGCAGGTATAGCGACCAGTTTTCCGATCAGGCGTCCAACCGTCACGTGAAGGATAAGTTTCACTATTTAACTATCCCGGAATTGCGCATTGTGCCGCACCGCCCGAGGCATCCGACCTAATTGCCACATTGGAGTTAGCTGATAAAAGCAACTGTAGAACCTTAATAGTGATGTCAATGTTCCTTCCAATGCAAATGAACTGGATGGGGCCGAAACACCTTCCAATATACTGCCGCTTAAATGTGATTGAAGCGAGCTAGCCTGAAATATCCAGTGGCGTCGTCCCCAGCACCTTTATCGGCCCGCCACTGGTCATCACCTCCTTAACGTCTTCACGACTGTGGTAAACATCGACCCACTCGAGGGCAGGCGTGTGAGTGTGCCCGTGCACGAAGAGGCCGAATTCGCCGTAATGCCGGAGCCACAAGGCGGCCGCGCCGAATACAAAGGTCTTGCGGCGTGCGGGGTCAAATAATTTCTTAAATTTCTGAAAATCAGTCAAGGTTGGAGTCCCGACAGCTTTCTGAGTCATCTTGTGACCGCTGCGACTACCGTCCCGGTTGTAGGAATCGACACGCTGGCCATGTTCAATAAAAATGCAGCTCTCGATTTGGGGTTTCCGCCGCCGATGAACTTTTGTCGACGTTAAGGTCTTGATCCACGATTGAGGAATCCCTTCAGCATGTCCTTGATTTATGCTGGATTGAATGTAGTTGTTGGCCGCATCGACAACTTCCGGCAAAATCATATAGTTATCATGATTGCCATGAAGGTACGACACTTGAATGCCCACTTCTTCGCACGCGTCGAACATCTGAAACAACTCTGGCCATAATAGATGCGTGCCCCCGACCCAAGCGCCCAGTTCATTGGCCAAATCAGCTTCCGAGCGTTGAAGATCGTGGGCGAGATCGACATACGGGTATTTTGCAGGAGTATCTTCGAAGAGGCAGGGTCGGGCAGCCCACATTTCGTACATATCACCGACCTGGATCAGGGAAAGCTGAGAGGCCGGCTGAAATTTTCGAATCTTGTCCAAGAAAGTGCACATCGCTGGAATGCTTAATCGGGAATCAAAAACGGTGTCGCGCCTCGACCATTCAAAGTAGTCTGTGTAGGTTGGGTTTTCCGCGAAGTATTGATCCTTCCGTGCCTTCTCCTTTGAAAGATATTCCTCATAGGCGGGGTTGCGATAACTGTGATGGAGCTCCTCTAATATGTAGGGAGGGGGAGCTGGCGGTCCTGGGGGAAATGGAGGTGGCTGAAGGGCAAGAGGTGGCGCTTCGGGGAGATGCATATCAGGCAGAATGATGTAAAGGTGGTTTCCATTGGTTGGATACGGGTGAGGGATCGGCATGCGGTTTGTTACGGAGACTCCTTCTAGGTAGTGAAGGAATTCGTTCAGGAAAGGTTCCTGATATGGATGGACGGAGAGTTTGAAAGAACTTCCGGGTTGGTACTTGCAGAGAACCGCCTCGTGTCCACAAACCAGCCCAAACGTTTGCTGGCCTCCCAACCATCGTCCAACATCCAAGTAAAGGAATCGTCCTTTGTGGAGTTGTAGAGTTTGAGAAGTATTTACAGTGAGACAAGCATTGGCCGCCTCGGTCTCTGTGATCTGAATGAACTCTTCGCCGACTTGACTGTGCCAGTTGTCTTCCTCTGGTATATCCTGACCATCGCAAGAGACAGATTTCAGCGTCTTCTTATCGTAGTCAGGCCCAGACCAGTTGAAAATGACCTTGTACGGCAATTTCGACTCCCAACTTACAGCGAATTCACACCCTTCCGACTTTTCTTATTCGCTTACATGTCTTTTATCCGCCCGTGCTCATTCTCTTTGCTGTACGAACCATGTGTGGCGCCCATCAACAATATGGACAAGCTCTAAAACGCGGTGATCGAACTTGCGATTCCGTTGTGCCTCCTGGGATTGACAAAGTGGCTAGCAGCCGTACTGCTGCTTCAGAGCATCCAGAGTTTCTTTGTCAGGCTCACCTGTGATCTTCGCGGGCTCGCGACGCATGGCCTCCCTCTGAAAAATCCTGATAGCTTCACGAGTTCTGGGTCCCAGAAGGCCATCAACATTTCCGCAGTCATAGCCCAAATTGCTCAGACGAGCTTGCAAACCAGAAATGATTGCTTTGTCATCGTCTTCATCGTGGATGGGATCCAAGTGTCCGATTTTCAACGGCCAGGTAAGACCGAGTTTATCGAGGCTCAGTTTTCCGGTCTCTAACCCGATGGGGATCTTCTGTTGGAGTAAGCCCGTACCATCGGTAGTCCCCGTGGATGTCAGCCAACCGACCTTGAGAGTGTACGTTTGATTCTTGATCGGCTTGCCTTCTGCATCCTTCAAGATGATTCTCAGCCAGGCTTTGGGCACGTTGACCTTGAAGCAGTGTTTTTTTTCTGTGGGGCAGGATTCCTGTTTGAGTTGTTTGTCCGGAATGAAGATTTCGTCTCCGGGAAGAAGGATGTTCGGGTTGGGGCGGTTTTTCTTGAGGTCAGCGTTTTGGGGGTGGTCGTAGATGGTGTGCCAGTCGGAGAAACCGTAGTCCTTAGCGATACTTGCCAGGTATTCGCCTTGCTCGACGGTGTGCGTTTCGCTCACAGAAACAATCTCCTCATGGCTTCAGGCGCGCTTCCAATCCTTGGCGTCGCGATTCGGGAAAGAGACCTGGCAAGTGCCGGGGTCGATGCCTTCGATTCGGGCTTGGCCGCGACCGTCGAGAGTCCCCTCGACAGTGGAGCCATCGGGTAGTTGGACGCGGTAGGCTTCGAACGCGACTGGAAGGCCTTCATCATCGATTAGCTCGATCTCGACCCAAGACGTTTTGGCGGGCGAGACGACGACGGTTTGGTCTGGTTCCTTCGTGGCAGGACCTGCCGCGTGGGACAGGGACTCTCAACCGGGGCATGGGTGAATGAAGGGCATGCCAGTCTGCGCAGCTTGTGCCAAGGCTTCGCCAGCAGTGCCAGGGCTGCCGGATGAAGAGGATGGGCCGGTGGTGCCGCTGCCGCTCATGGCTTGCGCTAGGAGGACCATGGGCGGAACCGGCGGGACCACGGTCGGGCTGCCCATGCCGACTTCGCCGATCATAACCGTGGGACAGCCCATGATGATGGGATTTACGGGGCCGAGAGCGAGGCCGGGAATTTCCATGACGATATCGCCGAGGCGGCAGGCCATCATGTTGTTAATGAGAACGGTGGGGCTACCCATCATGACCATGCCGACGCCGTCGGCGCCGCTGATGCTGACGGCGGGACAGGCATGCTGGTCGATCATGGCGCGCCAAGCGGGCAGGCCGCCGATGAGGACGTTGACGCTGCCGGGGCCGGGCATGAGAGGCATGCCGTGGGTGGTTGGGTCAAGGATGCGCGCAGCTGGAGGCATGATGGGTTCTCGTGACTACTGGTTGAGCTTTCCACCTTTCGTGCCGTCGTCGGCGGTGTCAGGATCCTTGGGGTCGGCTGGAGTATCGGGGCTGGATGGCGAGTCCGCGTTGGCGGTTTGAGCGCTACCCGGAGCGCCGCCGCTGTTAATTAGGACCATAGTTCCTTGGATCGCAACGCCGGCCGGCCCGATCGTTATAAATCCGCCAGGACTAACCAGGGAAACCTCCACCGCCGCTTGAATGACGACGTTCATCCCTCCTGTAATATAGACCGATTGAGCGGCAGTGAGGGCATCGTTGCCGCCAATCATCGAGTTTCTATTCCCCCCGACGGTGATGGAAACGTTCTGGCCGACAGCTTCCTTCCGGCTCTGGCCAATCGTGACCGATTCATTGTTGCTGATCTGTTCTTTACGGTCCCCTCCGATGGTGATGGACTGGTCAGAGCCAACTTGTTCCATGCGCTTGGCGCCGATCTGAATCGAAGTGTCGCCGGCAATCTTTTCGAGAAATTTTCCGCCAACTTGGGATTGCTTGTCCCCGCCTACCTTTTCAAGCTGGCTGGATTCGACAATCATGTGGCGATTGGCGCCGACGTACTCGCGTGATTCTTTTTCGACGCGCCAGTCCATGTCTTTCTCGGCGTTCATGAAGATTTGCTCGTCGCCTTTTTTGTCTTCGAAGCGCAGCTCGTTGTAGTTGCTGGAGCCGCCGCCTTTCGTGCTGCGGGACATGAAGGTGGTGCGAGTCTGATTGTCGGCGAGCTTGTAAGGCGGCATCTGATCGTCATTGTAGACGCGGCCGGTGATTAAAGGGCGGTCGGGGTCGCCTTCGAGAAAGTCCACAATCACTTCCTGGCCCATGCGCGGGATGTTGATGGAGCCCCAATTCTTGCCGGCCCACGGCTGCGAAACGCGCACCCAGCAAGAGCTTTTTTCGTCCTTTTTGCCTTCACGGTCCCAGAAGAATTGGACCTTTACCCGGCCGTATTTGTCGGTCCAAATCTCTTCGCCGGACTTACCGGTGACGACGGCGGTTTGAGGGCCCTGGACGAATGGGCGCGGAGTAAGGCGTTGGGGGCGATAGAGCACGGAGTGAGGGATGCAGCGGAAGTGATTCGAATAGAATTCTTCAGACTGGCCTTCCGTGCCAGAGTAGCTGGCGCCTACGGAAGCAGTATGCTGGACTTCCGTAAGCAGATAGGTCAGATTCTGGTCAGACCGCGTGTGACCGCTGAGATCGAAACGATATCCGGGAATGAAGGTTCGGCAGTTTCCGGAGCCCGCACCAATCAAGTGAAGGGCTTCTTCTTCCTGCATGCGAATCTTGGTTCGATTGGAGCCTTCGCTTTTCTTGGGGTATTCGCCGGGATAGTCATAGATTTCGTAGTCGTCGTTGCCGCCCACCTTAAAGATACTTTCTTCGTTGGACATGAGGCTAGTGCCGGGGGTCTCAAAGTTATAGTCGGTTAGAGCATACTTGCCGGGGCGAAGGTCTTGCTCGGTGTTCCAACTGCCGAGGAGGTCTTCATCCTTACTGTAGACGCCGAGGTTGAAATCGAGCCGAATCTTGGACTGGCTGGGGCACGGTTTGTGAACGCTGGTGGTGTTGCCCATCACGAGAGTGTGCTTGTCTTTTGCGTGTTCGAAAAAGTAGAAGATGCCGTACTGCTCCATCAAACGGGAAACGAAGTTGAAGTCCGTCTCGCGGTATTGGACGCAATATTCTCGCTGCTCGAAGTCGCCTTGCAGCGCATTGCGAAAATCGCCGAAGCCGCGGTCCTTGAAAACCTTGGTGACGATGTCGGGAATTGTCATGTTCTGGAAGATGCGGCAATCGGCGCGGCGAGTAAGGAACCAAAGCCAAGGAACGATCTCGGCGTGATAGTGAGTGAAGCGGTGATCGATGCCGGTTTGAGAGAAGCGGCTCACGTGGCCGCTGAAGTAACGCTTACTGCCATCGGCGAGTTTTAGCGAGATCGAAACCTTTTGTCCGATGATCTTGGTAAAGTCCACGGAAGGACTTTCGGAGAGGAATTCCGCGGAAATGCGGAAGGGGCGGGAGACGGCCTCGTGGGCGGAAAAGCTGAGAAGGAGAAGGACATCTTTCCCGAGAGGGGTTTCGATGGCGATGACTCGTTCATCCTGTGTGTATGGCATAAAGGCTACGCACTTTCTCGTTGAAGACTTTGCATCGCTAAGGCTCCCATTCGAAATACATTTCCGCTAAATCAAACGATACGGGTACGGTTTCACGCAAAAGGGCGGAATCACGGGAAAGTAGTATTGTTTCGCGCCACCTAACAATTTGCCGAGACCTGCGTGATCAGGATTGAGAAACTGTTCACAAGCAATTCCCGCCAGGCCGGTCAGAGGCTGTCCAGGTTCCAGTTGCATGCACCAAAGTTCCTCGAATTCGTTCCAGACAGGAGCGAGCGCCAAAGCAGAGCGAAGATGACCTCGGACAGCGGCACGCTCAAGGCGTTCGGAAATAGGAATTCTCTCGAACTGCTCGTAAAACTTCAGCAAGAGTTCCTCGGGAAACCACCAGCCACCAAACGGGTTGTTTTGCCGCTTTTCCGGGGTGGGATTGGGGTCTGAAACGCCGCGTAGCAATGTGATTGGGCCCTTCAAAGTTTCCGGAACGGGAATATCAAAGTAACCGCTCCGAACCAACAAGGCTTCGCTAGCCGCAAGATCTTCTGGATTTCGTCCTCCGACAAACGATGCATTATGGGGGAGAATCAGCTTGCGATGAAGATGCTCGCGAAGGTTCGCCATGGTCAAACCCTCGTTAGGATCTGCGACGGCCGGAATTGTGATGACCGAAGGCATCTTTTCACGCGTAGGCGAACGCTCCGTTTTCTCCGACCGAGACATGGATGGACGCCGGCTTTTGCCGTTCCGCCATGCGGCTCAAAAGATAACGAGAAACATCCGGGAGCATAGTATTAGTCAGGATGTTGTCAACGTTACGAGCGCCCGATTCGACTTCCGTGCAGCGCTTGGCGACTTCGGCAATGACCGCAGGATCATAGGTGAGTTCGATTTTGTGATTTTCGCGAATGCGCCGCTGAATCTTGGCTAGTTTCAGCGTGACGATTTGCTTCATGGCTTCATCGCGCAGCGGAAAGTAAGGAACGGTCACAAGGCGTCCCATAAAGGCTGGTTTGAATATTTTGTTGAGCTCCGGCTTCAGCGCCTTGGCGAGGCCATCGGCACTGGGCGTAGTTTCCGGATCGGCGGTGAGCTTCATTAAGAGATCCGTGCAGGCGTTGGAAGTGAGAATGATAATGGTGTTCTTGAAATCGATTTCGCGGCCTTCTCCGTCTTCCATCATGCCTTTGTCGAAGACCTGGTAGAAAAGCTCGAGCACATCGGGATGGGCCTTCTCGCATTCGTCGAGCAAGACAACGGAGTAGGGGCGGCGGCGGACGGCTTCGGTCAATACGCCACCTTCCCCATAGCCGACATAGCCTGGAGGCGCGCCTTTGAGGCTGGAAACGGTGTGCGCTTCCTGAAATTCCGACATGTTGATGGTGATGAGATTGCGTTCGCCGCCGTAAAGAAAATCAGCAAGGGCCAGAGCAGTCTCGGTTTTGCCAACCCCGCTGGGTCCCACGAGCATAAAGACGCCGACGGGTTTGACAGGATCGTCCATGCCGGCGCGGTTCGTGGAAATGCGCTGGGCAATGGCTTCGAGGGCGTGGTTCTGGCCGATTACACGAACGGCCATGAGATCTCTCAGATTAAGCACGGTCTTGATCTCATCTTGCTGCATTTTGCCAACGGGAATGCCAGTCCAGGCGGAGATAACTTCGCCAACGATTTGCGTATCCACGCAAACGCGCATGAGCGGCGAATCACCCTGCAGAGCGTCGAGCTCGGCATTCAATTTTTCCAGTTCAGCACGGAGCGCGGCAGCGTCGGTGGCCGGCTGAGCGGCCGTCCCTGCGGCGGCAGACATGGCGGCAGGAGCGGCGGAAGGCGGAGTTGCGGCGGCTTCCAGCTGGGTACGAATATCGCGGATGCGGGAAACGAGAGACAGTTCCTTGCCGCGACGTTCTTCCAGAGTCTTGAGCCGCGCGGCGACCTCTGTTTTCTGTTTGGCGATGGTGGCGAGCCTTTCGGAATGATCGACGCCGACAGCGGATTCGCGTTCCAGGACGCGCTGCTGGACGTCCAGATCATCGACTTGACGTAATGCGTCCTCGATCATCGGAGGAGTCGCGTTCTGTCCAAGAGAGAGGCGGGCACAGGCCGTGTCCATCACGCTGACAGCTTTGTCCGGGAGTTGACGGCCTGCCAGATAGCGATGTGAGAACTTGGTGGCGGAGCGCACGGCTTCATCGAGGATGCGCACGTTATGGTGTTTCTCAAGGGAGCCGACAATGCCGCGCAGCATGACCATGCATTGTTCTTCGGTGGGCTCTTCGACCTTCACGACCTGGAAGCGACGGGCGAGGGCCGCGTCTTTTTCGAAGAATTTTTTGTACTCGGACCAAGTGGTGGCGGCGATGGTACGGAGTTCGCCGCGCGCCAAAGCGGGCTTGAGGAGATTTGCGGCATCGCCCTGCCCTGCCGGGCCGCCCGCTCCGATCATGGTATGCGCTTCGTCTATAAAGAGAATGATGGGAGATGGCGAGGATTTAACTTCTTCGATCAGGCCTTTGAGACGATTTTCAAATTCGCCCTTCACTCCGGCACCGGCTTGCAAGAGCGCGAGATCGAGCGAGCGGATGGTGACATTCTTAAGCGGAGGAGGAACATCGCCGGCAGCAACGCGCAAAGCAAAGCCTTCGACGACAGCGGTCTTGCCGACTCCGGCTTCTCCCGTCAGGATGGGATTGTTCTGGCGGCGGCGCGTGAGAATGTCGATGATTTGGCGGATTTCGTGATCGCGGCCGAGTACGGCGTCAATTTTTCCGGCCTTGGCGTTCGCGGTGAGATCGATCGTGAACTGATTGAGATTTTGCTGTTTCCCAGCCGCGGGAATGCCTGCCGCCCCTTGAGGCAAGCCTTCGACGCCGAGAGGAACGGCTTGCGCGGTTTCCTGGTCCTCGGCCGAACCAGCGACGATATTCCAGAAGTCATTATGGAGCGACTCGGCGCTGATTTTTTGAAACTCGCGGGTGACTTCACGCATGAGCCGGGAGAGATCGCCAGAGCTCACAATCGCGAGAACACAAAATCCGGTGCGGACTTGCGCGGAGCCGAAATCAAGGGAGCCAATGTTCCAAGCTCCAGAAAGCATGTCCGTCAACGAAGGGCTGAAGGAGGGAGTGCGGGCATTTCCGGACTTCAGTTTATCGAGACTGCGGGTGAGATCGCCGGTGAGGCGGGATTTATCGACGCCGAACTGCTTGAGGATGCGGGGAAGGTCGCTATCGGTGACATCGAGGAGCTTGAGAATGAAATGCTCGAGTTCGATGTCATAGTGTGTACGGGCCAGGCAAAAGCCGGCCGCAGCTTCGAGAGTGTTCCGAGTAGTATCGTTGAGTTTCCCGATCAGGCCTTTCAAATTTGTCGTCATGACGACCTCGCTTCGCTAGACATTGAAAATGGTTTCTTCTGGATGACGATCCATGGGCGTTGATTTCATCCAAGTGACCCAGCCAAGCTGCGGGGCGGCATCGCCATCTCCGCCGAGCTGGCAGCGTGGAACTTCCTCGCGTTCAAGAATCAGTTGCACCTCGAAATCGATCTCTTCGTTGGTCCAAAAACGCAGGAGAGCACGAAGCGGCTCGAAGGCGGAACCGTTGGGCAGAAAATCGAGATAATCCTCTAGGGCAAGCGGGCCGATGCGAATCCGGGCGCGCGCCTGCTGGTTCCAGACTTCGTCGCCGACCACAGCACCCAGCCCCAGTTGTTCGGAGGGAGTGGAGCGCTCGCCGATGCAGCATTCCGTAGTGTCGTCCAAACGGAACCAACCGCCGACCAACTGTATCACTGCAACGGGGACTTCAAAGTAATCGTTCAAAAGCAGCTCTAGAGCGTGGGCGGAGTGGGGGCGCTGGCCGAGAATGCCGGCGAAAAAAAGAAACGCATCGTCGGGCACGGCAAGACGCTCCTGCAAACCGGCGGTGCCAAGGCCAATCAGATCGAGGAGGTGATGGGAGAAGCGATCCCTCTCGCCGCGCTCGTAGGAAATCGCGAAGCGGTACTTTTCCCAAGCCTGATAGAAAAAGGAAAGCATGCGGTGGTGAAACAGGTCGAGAAAATCGCGCAGCGTTTTATCGCCGGAGCGCAGACGTGCGAGGATGAGCGTGGTGTAGAAATGCGGCAGAGGACCCTGGGGTCCGGTAACACCCATGAAATTCACAGCGAGAGACGGCGGCTTTCCTTCAGGCCAATCGATGGACTGAATTTCGCTGGCGGGAAACGAGAGCGAGGGATAAGCGCCGAGGCGGGCGACCTCCTCGGAGGGTATGGTAAACCGGCCGACGGGCTTGCGATCGGGCGCAAGGCGTTCGAGCAGACGAATCGCCTGGAAGAATTCGAAGCGATAGGGCTCCTCACGGAGCTGCTCCTCGACTTGCGAAAGATCTACAGGAGAATCACTTCCCCCGCCCGGGGTGGCCATTGACGTAGAACCTCCTTTCTTTGCTGGGTGCGCACGGCGAGCTGGCTAAAACTGTTCAGCGAAGCATAGTGACCCAGGAAGTATTCGAGAACGCTGGCGAAAAGAAAAACACCTCCGCCAACGAATTGCTCCTCGTCGAATTCCATTTCAACCCGGTGGCCGCGGACAAAGCCGATGCCGTTTTCCGAGATGACGCGGGCAAAATGGCGAGTACTGGACAAATGCATCAGTCCTGCGACCTGGCGTTCGTTGTAGCCGGATTCTCCAAACGTGTAGAGGCGGAGAATTTCCTGGAGGGACTCCTTCCCTTCCTCGACGATGGATAGATAGTTCAAGGAGAGATGGGAAATAAGGCGCCAGAGCATACCCTTGCCGGTGGGAGGACGCACCGAAGAAGAGGGCTTGCGCAAGGCGACAATGCGCTTGATGGAGGTGATTCCTTCAAGCTCGAAATCGCCGCGTTCGTTGCCCATTGGGAGGCGGTGTGGCAAGTCACGGTTCGAACAGGTGCAATGAATGGTGGCGGTATCGGTCTCGGGGTGGAGCGGACGGCCGCTGAGATCCAAGAACGAGATGTAGACATCCGTGCCTTCGTCATCGCGGCGAGTGGAAGCCTGGCGGCGGGAGTGCCAAAAGCCTCTTGGACGTTCGCGGTGACGCGAGGTGGTATGACGAAAGCGATAAAAAGGCTCGAACTTCAGGACCTCGTGAGTCTCCGGATCAGGAGAGATTACTTCTTCAATAGAGAAAATTTCCATGGCCCGACGACGACGTACGTCCGGGGTGATGAGGTACTCGGTGTGGGTCTGGTCCAGGCGAATGGGCTCGGCGGTATGCGGGAAGAGATTGACCGCGGGCGAACAACCGAGACGGAGAGTCTCCTCGGAGATGTTGAGCTCGAGGGTTTGCTGGCGTTCACTTCGCTCGAAGCGCGAAATGAGAAGAACGACTTCGACACGCGGACCAAATCCAGAGGTGCGGAGATTTTCAAGGCCTTTCAGTTCGACAAAAAAGAATTTCTCCGGAAAGTGAAAATACTCCTGCAGAAGGCGGTACCCGGAAAAGGAACGGCGTGGATAAGGGAGAAGGGCCTCGGAATCGCTAAAGCCAGCGGGCTGGAGGTGGGAACCAGGGAAAGAGATGGGGTGCTTCCGCGTGTTGGGCGCACGGTCACGCAGCAGAATTTGCGTGCAGTTGTTGCAAAGCAATTCATATAACGTGTGAATGAGGCTGCTCTCACCGTTGAGGTAAAAACGAAGCGAGCTCAATTCCAATTTTTCGAAAGTGACATCGGGAAAGCATTCGAGCTCGAGACGCAGGGCGGCGACGGCATCCTGAGACTTGACCGCAGGACGCAGACGGTCTGGGGTGACCCATTGCGCAGCGGCGATTTTCAGAGGCCAGAGAGTGGTATCGGAACAAGTTTTGAACTTGCAGGGGTAGCCGTCGACGGGTTGAGAGTAGAGCATGGAATCGCGAGGAATGGGAAGGCCAGTGCTGAGTTTTCCCTGTTCGGGATCGAGATGAAATTGCACGATCGTGGAAGAGGGGATGGGGCGGATGTAATGCGGGTAGAGAACGCTGAGCAAGGCTTCGGTGATTTCCGGGAACTCGTCGTCGATCTTGAGATGGACGCGCGCAGCCAAGTAGGCGAAGGATTCGATGAGGCGTTCGACGTGAGGATCCTCGCAACGGTTAGGATCAAGCAGGAGACGAGAAGCAACCTTCGGATACTTCTCGGAAAACTCCGCGCCCATCTGCCGCAGATAGGTTAGTTCGCGCTCGTAGTATTCGAGCAGCTCGTCACGCACGGTCGTCTCCGGAAATCTGGACCTCGAGGCTGGTTAGTTCGATGGAAGCGTCGTAGACAACGTGCTCGGGAAGCGGATCGATACGAAGCATACCATCGATCACGAAACGAAGGACGCGGGATTGGCCTGCGACTGGAACCAGGGAAACTCTGACGCCATCGAGTCTGCCTTCAAAAGTTTTCACCGCGGTCTCGATGGACTGGAGCAGTTTGGTTTGTTCATAAAGAAAATTGGCAGGCATGGAAGTGATATCTGGGAGCCCGTAGTAGTAGACGGAACGGAGAATTTCAACGGAGCCCTCCGGGATGAAATCCGGAGTGCGGCGCGTGTTCAGGAGGTTTTCGAGGTCGCGCCTGACGGCCGTCTTTAGCCTGGCGAGGGAAGTACTGCGCGTCATGGGCGCTTCGGTCTTGATCCTGGGCTCGTCGTCCAAGAGCCGGTCCAAGAGCGGCAGTCGTAATGGCGCGTTGGAGTCGTAGTCCGGCATCGGTTACCTTAGAGCCAGAGCTTGCCCGGGATCAAGGCGGCAAAGCTTCTGATAGATCTTTTGTTTTTCAGCATCGTCGCGGCCCAATTTTTCGGCGCAGCGATACAGCAATGCGAGAGGTTGCGCGACTACGGAAGGTTCTTCCCATTCCTCGAGCTTACGGCGCTCGATTTCGTCCGCAAGTTCGACCAGGATGGGATAAGCGATGGCTTCGTGTTTGGTTGCGAGAAAAATGTTGGCGAGTTGAATGTGCCTCTGGAAGCGCCCTCGCCCGGTGCGTTCATTGCCAATTTCGCGAGTCAAGATTCCGATGGCTTCCTGCACTTTACCTGCGCGCGCCGCTTTCATTGCCAATTCAATGACGTCGGGAACTTTTTCTCCATTATCGCTTTCGGATTCCGCGCCCGAAGATATGGCCGCGGACGCAAATTCCGGCTCGGCAGGAGGAGGCGGCGGAGGCGGAAGGATGCTTTCCTTCAGCCAAGTTTGCGTCTCGACGTTGGCGGTTGGAGTGTCATCCATTAGCGAGGAATTAGGCAGGTCGGGATAATCGGCAAGCAGTGCTTTCAGCTCTGAGCGGATTCCTGCGGCGGCTGGTTCGAATTCCGAGCCGAGAGCTTCGCAAGCACGCACAGAGTAGCGTTGCAAATCGAGCCAGCCGCGGCCACAAGGCAGGCTCATGGCTTGTTCCGAGTTTTCTAAAACTCCGGCCCAATCCGCTTCCATGGACATTTTTTTGATGAGCGTGCGCTTTTCCGTCGGCGGGGCTTCCAGGAGCGCGGGGTTAAGAGTCGCGCCTGCCGCGCGAAGTTCTCCCCAGCGCAGCGCTCGCAAAAGTAGATAGGGGACGGGATTCAGTGGACTCTCGTGACGCAAAAAATGAGCGACGACCCCCAGGCGCTGCACGGCGTCGTCGCGATTGGCGGGCTCGGCGGTAACTGATTTTTTCTTGGCGGCTGGAGCTGCGGAGCCGGGGGAGACTGCTGCTTCATCGACAGCGTCGTCGACTGCTGTCCCAGTCGGTTCTTCCGTCACTTCTTCGGCAGGCTTGTGGTATTGCTTCACGAAGTCTTGCAACTCATCGAGAGCCGTCCGAAGGCTGGAAAAGCTGGGGGCATCCCTGCCGAATTTTTCGTCGCTCAAGGTCTCGAGGGATTGCAAGGATTCGAGCGCAGCGGTGAGATTGGCAGCTAGCTTCTCGTAGTAAGCGTCACCCGTGACGCGGACAGCCTCATCAAACTCCTCCGCTGTACATTTTTTTTCACCAATAGCCGCGGCGCGCGCGGCCGCCTTCTCTTCACTGACTGCGTCCGCTTCATATCCAACCCGGCGTGATTCCTGATACTTGAAATAATCGAGTTTGCTCTTCGTGATAGGCAGCCGGCGGACGGCAACATCTAGCTTGGAACCGACCCAGCCAAGAGGTCCAGCGCGAAACTCCAAATCGCCGTCGTCGATCTCGGGGTAAAGCGTATCCCAGAACGTTTCCATGAGGCCGCGGAGAAGATCAAGGCCCTCGCGAAGACCCGCGACGTGATCGCGGAACAGAATCGCTTCGGTGAGCCAAGCGGCTAACTGCAAATCCTTGCTTTTGGCGGAGAGTGCTTCGGTGGTCAGCTTGATGACCAGTGGAAAATCAGCTTTCTTGACTTCGCGGGACCAGTCGCCCTGAGGAAGCACATCTTCTTCGCGGCGGGCTTCGCGAATCCTATCGTAGACGGGATCGTAGCGCAGGGTCTTTCCGCTTGGATTGTCACCTGGAATAGGGTTTAGGAGACCTTCGGGGAGCGGCATGGCCGTTACGAGGCCGTCTGGGCGATCGCGATTTGGATGTTCCGCAGCTCCAGAATCGGCCACTCCTCGTCATCGGAAAGCAGAATCTTTTGTCCAACGGGGACGGTTTCGCCCTCGGCTTCTTCCCAGACGGTTGCCCGGCCAAGGCGCACGGAGGGGTCCGAGTGCTGGCCGGCAAACGGGGTCAGCACCGGAAGCAGGACTTCCCCCAACTCGCGGTCCTCATACTTGTCCGAAGTGCGAACTTTTGCGGGTAGCCATAAGAGGTCGCGAAGGCGTTTTGGAGGAGCAATCTCGATGGAGGTAAGGAGCGCGAATGGAATCCACATGTAGCTGCCGGCAGCAAAGACTTCGAGATTGGAACCGATGCGTGGATCGCCATCGGACAAGGAGTGAAAGGGCTTGCCATTGATGCTCACCGACAGCTGACCGAGGCCAGCAGTATTTTTCGGGATGGGATATTGCTTCTTGGCGAAAAGATCGTGACGGGTCCGCTCGGCATGAAGCGCGGCATGATAAAGGAGAGCGCCCATTTCCGCGTTGCGTCCGTCGCTTCCCAGAATGTCCAACTGCTTTTCCGCGCGCGCGAAATCACCGGAAAAACAGAGTAACTCGAATAGAAAAGTGCGGCGCTTGGAGTCGGTGGGATTGTCGCGCACTTCCGCGTTTAGAGCTTGAATGGCGTCGTCGAGGCGCCCCGCCTGAAATAATTGTTGAACTGACATGACACCCCTGGCTGAGATATGGTCCCCAGAAAATGGAGACGTCACGCGCGGCGCTGCATCCGGCGGGTTGTCCGAGTGTGCGAACAACCACGCCGGAAACTGCTCGTACAGGAATCTACAGCTTCTTATTCGCCTGCAGATCGTAAGCCGTCATGGTGTTGGCGCCCGGCGATCCGTCGCTGCCTTGTGCCGTGTAGTTATAGTGAATCTTCGCGAAGTTGAGGTGGAACGTGTCAATCGGCAAAGTATCTTTATAACCCTCTTCTCCGGCACTGGACTCGTATCCCGAAACCAGGACTTGCTCAAGCTTGATCTTCATGTACTCGACCTGCGAGCCGCCGGCCCTCCGGCAAGTCAGCGTGACTTCCGGAAAGTGTTGGCCGGTCGCGCATGCCAGCATCAACTTGGCAGAGGCGGAGTCCATGCGCTTGGTAAATTGAAATTCATGAAACTGCGCCTTGCCGACTCCGGCACCAGCGCCAACGGAGGCGGCTCCGCCAGGCTGCCGCACTCCGAACTTGAAGCTGATGAGATCGATTTCACCTTTGTGCTTGTCATCCAGGGATTCTCCCTTGATGTCACCGAGTTTCAGGAAAAAATCGGAATGACTGGTCATGGGAGCCAGTTTTGATTCAACTGCTGTCGGCATTTTCATGTCCTCCTATTCAGTTTAAATCTACAAAATTCCACTTCTCGCCGGACCGGTCGGCGAAACCTCCGAAGCGAGCTGCATGGCTTCCGCGGCGAGAGTCGGCGGCAATCCTCCAGCAGCAATCACTTTGCCGGAGCAGGCAGTTCCGCCACTAACCTGAGCGAAACGGTCAGCTCATCCAGCTGGAAGTGCGGCCGAAGGAAAGCGATTGCACGATAAGCCCCGGGCTTACCCGGTATCTCGCTGACTTCGATTTTGGCCTCGCGAAGAGGAAATTTCGCCTTGGTGGCGGCGCTAGCTTGATCGTCGTCGGTAACGTACTGCATGATCCACTGCGTGAGAAACGTCTGGCACTGCCCGCGGCTCATGAAGCCCCCGATTTTGTCACGCATAATGGACTTCATGTAATGGGCAAACCTGGATACCGCTAGGATGTAGGGAAGCTGCGCGGAAAGCCGAGCGTTGGCGTTGGCCGCGGCCTTATCGAACTTCTTCGGCTTGTTTGAAGACTGCACGCTGAAGAAGGCCGCGTAGTCCGTGCCTTTGCAATGCACTAGCGGAATCAAGCCCTGGTCGGCGAGCTCTTTTTCGCGGCGGTCGGTGATGGCGACTTCCGTGGGACATTTCAAAGCTACGTCGCCTTCATCCGTGCGGAAAGTATGCGTCGGGAGCCCCTCGACGAGGCCTCCGCCTTCCACGCCACGGATCGAAGCACACCAGCCGTATTGAGCGAAAGCTTGTGTAAGGCGAGCGCCGAGCGCATAGGCGGCATTGCCCCATAGATATTTGGAATGATCCGTTCCGTCGACGCCTTCCTCGTAATTGAAATCGTCGACAGGTTTCGTGTCTTTGCCATACGGAAGACGCATGAGAACGCGCGGCATGGTCAAGCCGACGTAGCGCGAGTCTTCGCTCGCACGGAATGACTTCCATTTGGCAAATTCCGTGCTGTCGAAGATTTTCCCTATATCGCGGGGGTCACCCAGCTGCGAGAAGCTGTCCAGATTGAGTAGTTCGGGCGCCGCGGCCGTTAGGAACGGAGCATGAGCCCCCGCCGCAACTTGAGAAACCTTCTCGAGCAACTCGATATCCTCTGGATGCTTGCTGAATTCATAGTCACCGACGAGAGCACCAAAAGGTTCGCCGCCGAAGATACCGAACTCATCTTCATAGACCTTCTTGAACATCACGCTCTGATCGAACTCCGGAGCACGCTGGAGGTCGCGGAGCAGCTCTTTCTTGCTGACATTCAGGACGCGGATCTTGAGCATTGAGCTGGTTTCGCTCTGATCCATCATGTACTTAATGCCGCGCCAGCTCGCTTCGAGCTTCTGAAAAGCGGGATGGTGAAGGATTTCGTTCAATTGAAGAGAGATAAGATGGTCGATCTGCGCCACACGCGAATTGATAGTGGCGTCAGCGTCGCGGGAGAGCTTCATCTCGCCTTCAAGAACTTGCGCGACAAACTCCTTGACCATGTCACGGCCGCGTTCCCGCGCGACCTGTTCTTTGCCAAAACGCCCTTGATCAACTATCTGATCAAGCAGGCTCGATTCCGTCGTCTTGGCTTCCGCCGAATGGGCAGCCGCTTTCTCCGGCTTACTCATCGGAGCCTCCCTTGGGCTTTTCCTTACCGAGCTCTTTTTTCAACTGATCGGCTTTTTGCGTATTGCCAACTGCTTCCATCAAGAGGTCGTCCAGTTTGTCGTTGCCCTGGAGGGCGCCGCGGAGATCTCCCAGCTTCTGGCGCAGCTCGAGAAGTTCCTTCAACGGCTTGACATTCTTCGCGACACTGGCAGGGTCAAAGTCATCAAGACTCTTGAAGTCGAGATCCACTTTGAGCTTACCGGCATCTGCTTCGTCGCTTAGCTTATTGTCGACTTCCAAGGAGAGATGCGGCTTAAAACTCTCGAGAACGCCGTCAAAGTTGTCAGGAGTAATCTCGACGAAGCGGCGATCTTTGAGCTTCGGTAGAGCTTCCGTAGGCTGGCCGCTCAGGTCCGCCAGGACGCCCATAACAAAAGGAAGTTCTTTTACTTCAATGGCGTCGCCGACCTCGACATCGTAGGTAACATGCACTCGAGGCGGGCGAACCCTCTCGAGCTTCTTATGGACGCTTTCTTTTGCCATGTGTTCCCCTTAAGTCTCCCTCTCGTTGCGGGTAGTGTTTTGAGAGCGAAAAGCGTTTCGCCAAGGAAGGACACCAGATTGCACTGGCACGGTTTATCACGATTCCATCTGCCCGTCAAATAGTTCTCTAGTCCTAGAACTGGCCTGAAATCGCGTATCTGAGCATCTCAAATCGAGAATGCGACGGTGAAGCAGTCGCAAGTCCGGCTTATTGCTGGCAAACAGTGCTGTTCGTTTGCACGGGATCTCCCGCTGCGATCGCAGGGCGATGCGGCTGCCCTTGACTTGGGGGAATGTTCGAGGTGAGGGTAGGCCAGGATCATTGGATTGCCAATCCGTCGCGGTGGTCCACAGCCTGATCATGCCGCACAATATGGCGCAGCCGCCTTGTGGTCGCAATGCACTGCTGATGAACTGTGAGGAGCCTGGATGTGAACAAGCAACGGCCGGGAACCATCCGAGAGCAGATTGGAAGCCAATCGCGTTATCGAGGGCTAGTCGCAACCGGAGCCCTCATGAGGTCCGGGATGGGCGACCTGCCATGGAAAAAATGGCGCCCCACCGGTTCTCTCAAGACCGCACTGGCCAAACTTGGCTCAGTTGGTAGTTGCTGCCAGAACTCCACTGGAATCTCTTTTGACTTTCCCACGTAGCTCCTGCTAGCGTTAGCCGCGAGCCATGCGCCAGCTTCAACCTGTTATCTGGTCCAAGGGCACTTTCCTGACGCCGCAACATTTGCAGACGCGCGACCGTTACGTGGAGAGTTGTCTGCAGTTTCGCCTGGAAGGGCTGAATTTCCGGCCATGGGGATTTCTCGACTTGGAAATCAACCAGGAGGCTCTGACCGAGGGCAATTTTGCCTTGACGCGCGCCTCCGGACTGTTTGCGGAAGGCCTTCCATTTGAGATTCCAGAGTCTGATGCGGCGCCAGCCCCCAAACCCTTGGGACTCTTTTTTGAGGCCGAGCAAGCGTCGCTGGACGTCTTTCTTGCGATTCCCGAATACAGGTCTCACGGTCTAAACGTCTCGATTGCTCAGAAAAACGCAGACGTGAGATACCTCTCTGAAATCGTAAACCTGAAGGATGAAAATTCCGGCCTGACGGAAAAACCAGTGCAAATTGCGAGAAAGAATTTGCGATTCCTGGTCGAGGGTGAGTCCCGTGAGGGGTGCAATTCATTGCAAGTCGCGCGCATCCAGCGGACCTCGGCGGGCACATTCCGGCTGGATCCGCAGTACATCCCTCCCTTACTGGATATCGCTGCGAACGATTACCTGATGGGAATTGCTCGGCGACTGGTGGAGATCCTTGCGGCCAAGAGCAGCATCCTTGCAGGCGGGCGGAGGCAGCGAAGCGCTGGACTCGCGGATTTTTCAGCCGCGGATATCGCAAGTTTCTGGCTGCTCTACACGGTCAACGGGCACTTCCCTGCTCTGCGGCACATTCACGACGTCCGTCACGGCCATCCTGACGTTCTGTTCCGGTTGCTCACGTCGTTGGCGGGAGCGCTGAGTACTTTCTCGTTGAAAATCCAGCCGAGAGATCTTCCTCTCTACGATCACGAAAATCTGGGAGTTTGTTTCACGGATTTGGATGAAAAACTCCGCGATCTTCTCGAGACGGTGGTCCCGAGCAATTTCGTCGCACTGCCCTTGAAACTGGTCAAGCCTTCCATCTATTCAACAAACATCGATGACGACCGCTATCTGGCGGGAACAAAATTCTATCTGGCCTTCAGCTCGACCATGAACCAGGGCGATCTCATCAAGAAGGTGCCGCAGTTGATTAAAGTTTGCTCGGCCGCGCAGATCGAGCAGCTTGTACGGCAGGCGCTTCCAGGCATGCAGCTCACGCATGCGGTGAGGCCGCCCTCTTCTATCCCGGTGAAGCTCAATTATCAATATTTCAGTTTGAACCAGTCTGGTATTGCATGGGAAACGGTGGCGAAGGGCCGCAGCTTGGCAGCGTTTGTACCAAGTGACATTCCGGAGCCGCAACTCGAGCTACTTATCCTGCTCCCGCAGGCAATCTAAGTTCTTCCGTTTGGAGAAATCCTCCACTGATCAAGGTTGCGAGCAGACGGCAAAACTCTTCCGACGGCGTATCGGGAACGATCCACTCGTTCTGTTTGCCCAATTCGAATAGGTCAGCGATGCTTGTCTTGCCGTCGCAGCGTGGCAGAAGCAGCGCCATCCAGGGCTGCACTTTGCAGTCGGTAGCAAATGGAGATTCGATAGATAGAGTGAAATTCTCGGGGGATATTTCGCCCTCTCGCAGGATATGGCGAACGGTAATCGAGATCCCTGAAGCCGCCTTCGGTTTCATCTGGAGAAGCCTTTTCGCGGCGCCTTCGGTCTGCAATTCCGATTCCCAGCGCATGGCCCACTCGACCGATTTGGCGGGTGCGCCGCTGCCAATTCTCCTCCGGATGGTGAAGGCAGGCCGTTGAGTGGTATGCCGCTGAATAATCACGATGCCAATCACAAGTTCGCAAACGTCGTTCTTGGCAAATTGCTGTTCCCATTGGGCAAGTTCCGCCATGCCGCCACTCTTTTTTAGGGTTTCTTCAATGGCGAATTGGCGCGGTTCGAGGTTCTGTACGACGAAAAGGCCCACGTCAAATTCTTGATGTTTCGCCCCAAGCCATTCCCTAACGCGGTTTTCAAAACTGTGGCCGGGCTGCTCGGTTCCCAGAGTTCGGCAATAAAGGCGGCCACCTGGTTTTAACTTGGAAGGGAGTTCGGCAATAATCCGCTTGGTGATTTCCTCGCCGACTTCGCCGCCTCCGTAGAAAATTTCCGCGGGCTTCAGGACGGGCACATACGGAGGATGTGCGGCGATGCGATCGAAAGTGCGCCCTTCGAGTGGTTGAAAGAGATCGCCTTGAGCAAAGGTGATGTTGTGGATGCCATTGAGCGCGGCGTTGAATTTCGCGAAGTTCAGCGAGCGTTCCGCGATATCAGTGGCCCATACGCTTTTTGCGGAACGGGACGCGAGCAAGGCGGCAGGGGCAGTCCCGGCACAAAGTTCCAGGAATTCTTCGCAGGGTTCATAGGAGGTGTAGTCGATAAACTGCTTGGCCGACTTCGTCAGCGCGGGATAGACGATGTCGGCGAACATCTGGCGCGGTGAATGATCGGGATTCGTCCAACGGTCCGAGGCAACAAACAGGTCTCGAATCGGATATAGCGCGACAGTGGCGACGCATCGTCCTGGATCACCGGGGTCGAAACCCACAAGCTGCGTTCGGTTGAGGGCCTCCCAAACGTCGCGTGGGAAATGAGGCACAGCCTCTGCAATGGGGAGGGATTCTCCGCGGACAAACATTGTGATGATCGCATCAAGACTGTCGCCGGCTTTGGGCTTCGCGTGCAGACGGCCAGCAAGCCACGCTAAGTCCAATTCCCTGCTCGGCTGGACATCAAGCCGTTCGCGCAGAGCCCCCTCGGTAAAGCCAGCTCGCGACAAATACTCGCGAAGCGTGGCAAACTGCTCCGCAGCAACCATCTTTAGAGGAGACATGCAAGTTTCTCGCGGACAGCGCGGGCATAATACCAAATCCCGACATAGGCGGGGTGAATGTCTTGACTTCCATGAAAGCAAACGCCATAGTTAGGCTCGATTCAAGCCTTTAGCGGCTTTCCCGGGTCTTTCATCCGGTTCAAGTTCGATAAGGAGTCGCCGCGGCGCTAACGTTGAGCCTTGAAAAACCGGGCTGACCAAACGACGATGGAGCGGCTGTTGCACTGCGTCATAGGAGAGCTGGTTCGCGCTGGGTGAGACGCAGCATGCCGGCGCTGAGTCCGGCATGATCAACTGAACAATGAAGCATCTTTCCAAGGTGGTGTGGCACGAGGGGATGTACCTGGGCCCCCATCACTTCCAGGTGCAATCTCAATCTTTTGAGGACCTCGTTCATTTCTCAACGTCGAGCCTGTGGTTCGCCCCGTACGGCGTCATTAGCTGCAAACTGGATGCGGATGCGCTCACAAATGGAATCCTGTCCCTTGTGCATGCGCGAGGATTGTTCCCCGACGGCTTGGCGTTTCAAATGCCCGATGCCGATGCGCTCCCCCCTGTTCTGAACATCAACGAACTTTTCTCGTCCACGCGGGAATCTCTGGTAATCCTTTTGGCTGTGCCGGAACGAAGACCCGAAGGACCGAATTGCGCGCTCGATTCCGAGCCGGAGCAGATGGAATTGCGCTACAAGGCGGAAATGCTCACTCTGCCCGATGAGAATACAGGGCGCGACGAAAAGCAGATTCAGATCGGCCGGAAAAACATTCGATTTGCACTGGAAACCCAGGACAATCAGGGTCTCATCACGCTGCCTGTGGCGCGTGTTCTACGTGATGGGTCGGGGCGCTTCATCTTTGACCCGAGTTTCATTCCGCCTTGTTTGCAGATAAGCGCAAGTGAGCGTTTGTTAGTAATCGCCAAAACGCTGGTTGATATTCTCGATGAAAAAAGCGCGTCGCTCTCGAGAGCGCGGCGGGCCACCGCGCAAGGCCGCGCAGGCTATTCTTCAGAGGAGATTGCAAGTTTCTGGTTTGTCCATACGGTCAACGAGAGCCTCTCTGTGCTTCGGCACCTTTGTGTTTCAGAACGCGGGCATCCGGAGCAGCTCTATCTAGAGATGTCGCGGCTCGCGGGCGCGTTGTGCACTTTTGGGCTGGATTCGCATCCTGAATCTCTGCCGCCTTACAACCACGATGATTTGGAGAAGTGCTTCGGCCCGCTGAATCAGCATATCCGCGCGCATCTCGAACTGGTCGTGCCATCGAACTGCGTGCAGATACCGCTGGTTTTGGCCGGGCGAAATTTCCGCAATGGCGAGGTTCTGGATCAGCGCTGTCTCGATCGCGCGCGATGGATCCTTGCGGTTCGCGCCGAGACCGGGGAGGCGGAAATTATTGCCAAGACGCCGCGGCTGATAAAGCTTTGCTCGAAAGACCTGCTTCCGGAGCTCGTAAAAACGGCGCTTCCCGGACTTGGCCTTGTACACTTGCCTATTCCGCCGTCCGCGATTGCTCCTAAAGTAGAATTTCAGTATTTCGGCATCAGCCGCACGGGCAGTTGTTGGGAACATGTTGTGCAAACTCGAAAAGTAGGTGTGTATGTCCCCGATGACTTGCCCGGAGCGGAAATCGAGCTTCTTGTCGTATTGGAGTCCTAGGAGGGAACGGTGGGAGCAACGATGTTTGGGGCCACGAGCCTGCAGCCCCGGGAAGTGTCCACCAAACGGCGCGCGGAGAATCTCGCCTTCATCTACCAGCAGATTTTGACAGTCATCGTGCGCGTGCGACAGAACCGGCAAGCCGTCTCCGACGCCAATGCGTTCCGTGCAAATATCCAGGCGGGATTGCGTTCCGCGGAAAAGGATGCAGTGAAGAAAGCGTACCCTCCTGACGATATTCGCAACGCTACTCTCGCGGTCGTTGCTTTCCTCGACGAGTCGGTTCTGAATTCGAGCAACCCCGTTTTCAGTTCATGGCACAGCATGCCGCTTCAGGAAGAAATGTTCGGGCATCACGTGGCTGGAGAAACTTTTTTTGATAATCTCGAAAAGCTGATGTCCCGGCCGGATTCGCATGATGCGGCGGACGTGCTCGAGGTGTATGCCCTCTGTCTCTTGATGGGTTACAAAGGGCGATATGGCCTGTCTGGCCCGGAAGCGACTAGGCCCATCATCGACTCCTCTCTGGATAAAATCCGCCGCGTCCGTGGTCCTCTCGTCGGACTTTCGCCGGCGTGGGCCGTACCGGAAGGCGGCGTAGTGCTCGCCAAGCGCGACTCGTGGGTCCTTCCCCTGGCCTTCACGGCGCTGGGATGCGTGGTGCTCGGAATTCTTTTATTTGTAGTTTTTAAGTTGCGAATACTTTCAGGGGCTTCGGATATTCACGCAATAGCACCTCTAAGCCACCCGTAGGGAGTGGAGATGCGATTTTATTGGGAACATCTTGCGGCCGGAGCGGCCGCCATCGTTGTCTTGATGCTGACGTGGTTTGCCGGACCGATTTTCCACGTGGTCGGCACCAACGCCCTCGTATTGCGCGGCGGCATCCTGCTTTTGGGTGTCATCTCGATTATCGGATTGCTTTTGTGGGCTCGTTCCGCGCGGCCTTCCCTTCCGGCCGCAGAGGTAAGTTCCATTCCGCAAATGAGTTCATCGAGCGGAGCATCCGGGGCCTCCCAGGACGTGGATATCCTTGTTCGGGAAGCTGCCGGCAAGGTCGCTGCGGCTCGTCTTGCCGCGGGCGCGAAGTTGTCTTCTCTCCCTGTCGTCTTTCTGCTTGGAGAAACTGGCGCGGGCAAGACCAGCGTGATGGACCAGAGCGGCTTGGATGCAGAGCTTCTGGCCGGTCAGGTTTATCAGGAAAGTAGCATCGTTCCAACGCGAATCGCGAATCTCTGGTTCGCGCGCAAGACAGTTTTTGTCGAGGCCGGCGGTCCGCTCCTCGACGACGCCGGCTCCTGGGTTCGCCTTATCAAGCATTTCCTCCCCGGAAGTTTGCGCTCCGTTTTCGGCGGAGGAGGCCTGGCCCCGCGTGCCGCTGTCGTTTGCGTGGATTGCGAGAAACTGGTCCGCGAGGCCGCGCTGGACAAAATCGTGGCGCAAGCAAGAAAACTTCGCGCACGCCTCGAAGAACTCTCCTACCACATGGGCGTTAGTCTTCCCGTTTACGTGCTTTTCAACCGCTCCGACCGCATCCCGTACTTCGAAGAGTTTGCGGGCACTTTCAACAACGAAGAAACCTCGCAGGTTCTCGGCTCAACGCTGCCGCTGGTCGGGTCCACAAGCTCGGGCGTTTATGCCGAACAGGAATCCCGGCGTCTCACTGCCGCTTTCCAAGCGATTTTTTTCACTTTGGCAGAGTGCCGGCCCGGGTTGTTGAATCGCGAGCGTAATGGCGACCGGCAGGCTGGCGTCTACGAATTTCCCCGTGAATTTGGCAAGCTCAGCAAGCCGCTCGTCCAGTTTCTTGTGGACCTCTGCCGCCCCGGCCATCTCCGCACGGGTCCCTTTCTTCGCGGCTTTTACTTTGTCGGACAGCGCGTCGTAACCGTTTCCGCGGGCGCTGGGCAGACGATGCTCGGTATGCGTTCGGCCACGCCTCGTGCTCCCGGTGGGTTCAACCCCAATGCGACAAGTTTGATCAGTGCGCAGGATCAAGGGGCTAAGACATCATGGGCTACCGGCACATCCCTGGAAGGCGCCGGCGAAGCGCGCAGATCCGTCCAACGCATTTTCCTGAGCCATGTTTTCAGCCACGTACTTTTGCAAGACCGCGCCGCGCTCGGAGCCAGCGGTAAGAGCACTCGCGGTGATCTCGGGCGCCGCATACTCTTCGCCTCCATCGCCATCCTGGCAATGGCATGGATCATCGTCACGGCAGTTTCATTCGCTGGGAACTCACGCCTGGTCTCCGACATTCGGAGCGCCGGCCAGGATCTTTCCCTGGTGCAGAGTTCCGGCTCACAGTCACCGGCAATCGATTCCTTACGACGCCTCGAAACCCTCCGGCAAGATCTCGTCCAGCTTCGCGGCTACGACCAGAACGGCGCGCCTTTGCATCTTCGCTGGGGTTTATACACCGGTGATTCGATTTTCAACGATTCGCGCGCCATTTATTTTCACGCTTTTGATCAAGTTCTCTTTCAGCACACGAAACACAATCTTCTTGCCGATTTGCGGGGCTATCAGGGCGACCCTCAGGCGTCCGCCGATTCCGGCTCAGCTTACGACGCGCTCAAAACCTATCTGCTCACTACCTCCGAATACAAACGAAATTCCGGCGAGTTCCTGCAAGACTTTCTGATGAAAGAATGGAAGAAGGATTTGGGAGACGTAGATCAGGATCGCAACGATCTTGCAGCGCAACAGTTTGCGTTTTACAGCTCAGAGTTGACCGTCGATAATCCTTACTCTAAAGAGAACGAAGCCGCCTTGGTTGTTCAAGTCCGCGCGTACCTCAACAAACTCGCCGGGCCGCAGCGAATCTACCTCAGCATGCTGGCCGATGCCCGTCAAAAAGCGAAGGACTACCGCTTCGCCGCGCAGCACCCGGATAGCCTCGAAGTGATGCGTGCTCCGCAGGACGTGTCCGCGGCCTTCACCACCGATGCCTGGAAAGTGATGGACGCCGACATTCAAAATTCCAAGCGATTCCTCCAGGGCGAACCTTGGGTGCTCGGCGCCACCACGAGTATCGATCTCTCCGCGGCGGACCTGATGAATAATCTGCGTGGCCTCTATGACAAGGATTACATCAAGCAGTGGCGGGGACTCCTGAATTCCGCCAGGGTGTTGCCTTACGGATCGGACGCTGACGCGGCCTCAAAACTCTCGAAGCTCTCAGCCAACTCCTCGCCGTTGCTGGCCCTGATGTGCGATGTTTCGGACAATACCAACGTACAATCCACTCCCGTTAAACTGGCGTTCCAAGCGCCGCAGCAAGTTGTGTCGCCCGGCTGCGGCGTGCAAAAAAAATATGATCAAGCCTCCAATGACGCCTACATGAAGGGCTTGCTGAACTTGCAGCAATGCGTCCAGCAGACCGCGGATGCACCCGCGGAACAGAAAGACGCCGCAAAAACCTCCTGCCTGCAGACAGCTACACAGGCGCATCTCGCTGCGGCGCAGATCGCTCAGGGCCTTCCTAACGACCCTGAGGGACACGTCGACCAAATCGTCGGAGCACTACTGGATGAACCCATCAAAGCCTTGCAAAAACTATGGGCCACCCAGGGAGGCTCCGGCGAAGGCCTCTGTGGCCCGTTGAAGGCGCTTCAGACAGCGTATCCATTCAACGCACGCAGCAGTCGGGAAATCACGCTGGCCGAGTTCAACGAGTTCTTCCAGCCAGGCAAGGGCAAGCTTTCCCAGTTCCTGGTCTCGCAAAAGAATAATCTGAGCCTGCAAGGCACAGCCTATGTCCGCGCGCTCGGAACTCCAACGGCCGTGGGGCACAACTTCCTTCGCACTTTAAATGAACTTTATGCCATTCAATTGGCTGCTTATCCGAATAACGCTTCGGAACCGCGATTCGAGTACTCGGTCACTGCCCGGCTACCCGAAGCCGGCGGCTTCAAGAGCGAGAAGCTCTCTTTCGACGGGCAAGAATGGACTATCACAGGCAATGGGGGCACAAAGAAGTTCATTTGGCCCGGCGCAATCGTACAAGGCGCCACCCTCAGTTTGAACAGCGGCGGCGGCGATCTGGAATTGCAGCGGGCATCGGGTCTCTGGGCCGTCGCTCATTTCTTCGGTGGCTATAGGTGGCAACCTTCCGGAACCGGCTACATCATTCAAGGACCGCTCCACGGGCCCACGGGTCAGCCGATTATGAGTAACAACAAGCCTGTCGAAGTGCGATTCGATGTCGATCTGAAGGGTGTTCCCTTCTTCCAGGAAGGATTCTTGTCTGGCTACGGCTGTTCGGCCATGAGCAAGTAGCGTGGCACTTTGCGCGTCGTAATTCAGGCGTGCAATTCACTCTTGCGATTAAATTCCAGTGGCTTGACAAGAGTCTTTTGAGGCATTATACGACTCCGTTAAGACGCTGCGGGGAGGGGTGATGAAGAAGCTTTTGTTTGTTATCGTGCTGGGCGCGAGTGTTTCCCTTCCTGGCTGCCTCACTACGAAGTCATCCTCTGGCCAAATTGGCGTAATACCTGAGACTGCGCTCGTAGGAGCGGGGAGTATACAACCGTTTTCAGCCGCTCTCACGGGAAGTCTCGCAGGTGCGGGAGTCACATGGAGCATTTCCGGCTCGGGGTGCGCCAGCAATGCTTGCGGTTCCATCGATTCAAACGGCAACTTTACGGCTCCCGCGACACCGCCTGCAAACAATTCCATCCAAATCGTTGCTACCTCCAAGGCAGACAAGACCAAATCGGCCTTTGCAGTTGTAACGCTCGGCCCCGCTGTCACGTTCTCAGTGAGCCCATCAACAACGCAATCAGCTCAGGCCAGTCAACAAATTCAATTTATCCCGACGGTCGGCAATACCAGCAATACCACGGTGACGTGGACGGTTACCGGCACAACATGCACGGGCGCCGCCTGCGGAACAATCACGCCCTCGACCGTCGGCTCCGGCGCCGCTTCCGCCGCCACGTATACCGCCCCGAGCGTGTTGCCACCAGTGCCCGCCACAGTCACTGTCAAGGGTACGCCCAGCGCAGATCCGTCTAAGGCCGTTTCCATCACTGTTAATCTGGTCTCACGCGTGAACATTACGCCGTCGAACGGAGCGACCGTCCCCGTTCTGCAGACCTTTGATTTTACCGCGGCCGTCGTTGGCCCGCCCGCCAATCAATCCGGTGTCACCTGGAATCTAACCAATCCGAACGGCACGGCCTGCAATGCCACAACTTGCGGGACCTTGACCAACGTGGCGGCAAATTCTGTGACCTATGTGGCGCCTCAATTTGTGCCAACCACCCCTACAGCTATACTCACCGCCACAGCCCAATTCGACGGCCAGAAGACATCCGTAACTATCACCATTGTTGCGCTCAACACCGCCGTTCCCGAGGCGAGATTGTTTGGGCGCTATGCGTTTGTGTATCGCGGCTACCCAAATGTTACAGGCACTCCCACGGTGGAGGCAGGATCGCTTGTCTTTGATGGCCATCGAAACGTGGCCGGAGTCGAGGACGACAACGACGGCTCTACTCCGCATTCCCAGGTTGCTGTCTCTGGGACCTATTCGATTCAAGAGGCGGACGGAAGAGGGACTATTACACTTAACGCCGGACTTGCAAGGACGCTTCAAATCGTAGTCCTTTCGACCTCGGACAGCGCGGTTGCTCCTACTGCTTACCTGACGGACTTTGGCGGCAGCGCCGTTGGCACGGGTCGAATGGAGTTGCAGCAGAATCCTAACACCCTCACTCTTGGCTCCCTGACCAGCGGCTTTGCAGTGTCCTTCCGCGGTGGGCCCGTGGCTTCGGCCGTGGGCCGTTTTGACCTGAATGGTTCCGGTACGATTAGTAATGTGGAGGTTGGCCGGGTCTTTGCCGATTCCAGCTTCGGGACCTGCCCCACTCCGACCATAAGCCCATCCTCGAGTTACACACTCTCCTCGGGAACCTATGGGCCGGTGAGCACCAGCACGGGTCAGATTAATTTTGCATTTCAGAACGCGCAGATCGGCGCAAGCACTAACCTGAATTTGACTTTCTCGGGCTACGTCGTTTCCCCAAGCAAGCTTTTCCTCGTGGAAACCGACAACACCGGATTCACTTTCCTGGGCGCGGCGGAAAAGCAGACCTCCGCGAGCTTCGGCAACGGAGATTTCAACGGCCTGATTTCCCAGCTTTCGCAGTCTAACAACGGCCCCGGCGCCGGCAATAGCACCCTCGGGCCAATAGACGCTTCAGGCGCGGGCAGCATCGATGAGTTCCAATACTTCGGCAATATCGACGGACTTGTTCCTAGCGCGACCACGTTTCAGGACTCTTTCGGCAACTACGCCATTCAGAGCAACGGGACGGGGCTAGCAACCTTCTGCGACCTGGTCATCAGCAGTGTTCAGACCGTTCCTCGATCCAACGTGATCATGTACATGGTGTCGCCAAGCAAAATATTTGCCTGGGCTAAGGACGGACTCTCTGGGGCCTCGGTCATCAACGACACATTGGGAGAGATGGATGCCCAACAAGGTGGCCCTTTCAGCTCACTCTCAGGAACTTATGCGTTCGCTTTCGAAGGAGTGGACGGCACCTTTACGGGATCGCATACTCCTACGGAAGCAATCGCACAGAGCGGAATTGTTGTATTTGACGGAAGCGGCAACGCCACTTTCACATTTGATGTTGCCCAGGGCGCGACTTTGACGACTGGTAGGTCCGTGAGCGCCACCTACAAATTCAACAACGACTTGGATGGCGACGTCGATGACGACAGTTCAGGGACGTTAACGTTCACCACCACCCCTCCGTTCAAAGTTCCCGACCACTTCGTGGTCGTCTCTGGAAATAAGATATTCTTTACGAGGCAAAACTCGGACTCCAATGTTGGAGGGATTGCCGAGAAACAGTAGCCACGCGGGAATTCCGCAATCAACCTGTGGGTGATCCTAATGTGAGTAGGAAATTCCCAGCAACGGCACAAACTTTGACCGGAGTCCTGCATCGTTGAGCTTAACCACCACGTTGGCGGTAAGGAGCAACTTTCCAAACGGCCTCACGCGCAGCCCCACCGCTGCATTGGCCGTTGAGTAAGATCCCTTGAACTGGCGAAAATCAGGGTTTTGAACTGTTGTTCCGCTGAAATTACTGCACGTGCTTGTTGGCGCCGGATCCGTACACGCGGGCAATTCAGTGTATGTGCTCGGGGCGATTCGCGTGGCGTTAAAGAAGTACTGCCCTAGATAGTCGAACGCAACGGAGAGTCGTTTGAGCACTCCAGCTTCTGCGCCTGCGGAATAAAAAAACTGAGCCGGTAGATTGTCTTTAAAAGGAGCGACGGTCCCCGCAGTCTGGGAGGGCGCAATGTCACCCGCGAGAAAAGAACTTCCGTTCCATTCGTATCCTGCATTCAGGTGTGTCGAGATCCGCTTGAAAGAATATGAAAGCGCGCCGAACGGCTTTATGCCATATGCACCTGACCCCAGATAGTTCAAGGAGTCACCGCTGGGAAAACGAATATCCCCGCCTATTGCAAAGCCCGCATTTTCTCCCTTCCAGAGCTCGTACTTCGCCCGAACGGTCACATCGCCTATTCCGGTAGCGCCTGTCGTATTGAAAAACGTGCGCCCGAAGCACGGGTTGGGAAGACAGGGCTGCCCCGCAGTCGAGGAGTTCGGGTCTGTGAACTGGTGATTGCTGTCAGAGCCGTTGTTATGGATGGTCGCAGCGGAGGTTGCGGACATCCGTACGTTGACGGTCGGGACCGCAACAGAAATATCGAGACGGTCCGTTAAGCCAAAGCTGAAGAAGGCCGTATATTGGTTGACTCGCAGATTGATGTCATTCTGGGTGACAATCGTGTCGCGCACAAATGCGCAGGTTCCCTCGTTCAGTGTTGGGCTAGCCACTCCTCCATTGACAGAGCACGTGACTGCTGACCCGCTCGGTTGATAATCTTCGTGGGTAAACACCGCCGGAAGTTTACTCAGATCCATGCCATCCAAAGTGTCAAAATCAAATTGCTGATAGCTGAACCCGAACAGCAGTTTGTGCCTTCCGACGGTTCCAGCCCGCTCGCTCAGAATAGGACCGAAGTTGTATTCCGAAGGCACAAGAATGCCAAGTGACTTGTTGAAGGAAAAGGAGATACCGGAAGAGGGAGAAACCAGAGGGAGCACTCCAAGCTGGCTGCCAATGGAAGAATTAAGGGCATTCAAATTTGATAGAAAGCTGTCAGCAAAGTGCCCCTCGTGGGAACCGTGCGTCGCCAGGGCCCCTCCGTTGGAAAGGCCGTTGATGCCGTACACATTCGCGACCGCGCATGCCACTTTCCCGCTGTCTGCCGAGGTCGAGCACAGATTTTGAGCAGCGGCGTACGGCGCAAAAAGTAGAATTTGGGCTAGAACCATCCAGTAAAAGCGATGATGCATGACGCTTTCTCCTTGACGCTTGCACTCAATGGTAGGCGCAGGGTGAAACACACTGCCCTTGCTGCCCGAAGGATCGCGAACCCAAGCATCATTTCTCTCAGGCTCTTTGCAAATGGGAGTCTAACTGCGCTGCACAAATTGTCAAGTAGGTTTGGCTGAACCGTAACTTTTTTTTGATTGAAGCTGCGCGGGAGTGCATCGGCTCCCGTCTAATCTAGCACGCTCGCGTAATCCATTGGAAGAGAGCTCCGGAACAGTCTCAATTCGAGGCGATTATCATCCAACGTCCCTCGATGCGCTGAAGCGAGTACGTCTGAGTAAGCGGGGTTGGTTTAATCCCTTGTCCCTCGTTTAATACCGTACAGGACACTGTCACGGTCTCTCCGGACAGCTGTGGGGCCGAACACGATTGCACGATCATTCGATATCCCTTCGTCCGGCTCAGTGCTTCCAAGGATTGTTTGTAGATTTTTTCGTCCGCGTCGCTCAGCTTCCTTACACTTCTTACTTTGTTCAAATTTCTCTCGCTCATTGCTATGGCAAACGAATCTACGACTGCGCGAATGGCTGTCGCGTCGATGGCGGAAGTGCCCCCACCAGTGGCGTTGCCGAGGGGCCTCGGAGCCTCTATTTCCTTCAACGCGCGATCGATGCGCGCGACAATATCACTCGCTTCCGCGGCGTGTCGTCCGCCCTTACTAGCGATCGGACTGAAGTACTTGCTGGAATCCTTCAATGCACCCTCATTTTTGTCGAGGACCGCCTTGCTCACCGTGTTCAATCGCGCGCTAAATTCCTGATCCTCCTGGCGGCCGGCATCAACTTGGCGCTTCAGCTCCTTGTATTCCGGCTGGGACGGCGGCAAGCCATTTAATTTCGCATCCGCGTCGTCCCAGCGAGCCTGATTGATCAGCGTGCGCGCTTCTCCCAGCACAGGCGCGTAATCCGGCGAATTTTTCGGAGGGGGTGGAGTGGGGTTTGGATTGGATGGCGGCGCAGCGATAGTGCCGAGTTTCTCGATTTGGTTCCTGGCGGAGGCCACCAACTCCGGATCTCCGTTCGGTGACTTCACAACTCGCGTAAACATGTCTTTCGCTTGCTGCTTCTGCCCCGAACTTTCGAGCTGCTTGGCCTGTTCGAGATTCTTCTTCTGCTCCACGCGATCTCTAATCACAGGAATGAGCCGCTGCGCCTGGGCGTTGATGTCCTTCGAAACGCCGTTCGCACTCGTTGTTTGTTCCATATCTTGCAGCGCCGTGGAATAGTCTTTCCTGTCAAGGGCTTGTTTTCCCTCATCGAAGAATGCTTGCCAAAGCGGCTTTGCCGGCGTCAGTCCCGGTCCCTTGCTGGCGATATCGTATTCCCGCCGGGCCTCGTCCAACTTCCACGTGTTCATCTGCAACACATCGTTAAACTTCTGCGCCGCTTCTGGATATTTTTTCTCTTCATACAAAAGCTTCATCCCCTGCGCGTACAGTTGTTCTACTGTCAGTTGCTTTTGCTCGAGATTGCCCGCTTGCGTCACGGCTTCGTCATGCAGTAATCCAGGATGGCTCGCCAGTTTTTTCCAGTCGGCAAGCGCTTCGTCCGGCCTGTGATTGTCCCAAAGTTGTTTCGCTTCGGCCTCGAGCGCCGCGTCCTCCGCTGACGGTTTCTCTGGTCCCTTGGGGATGAAACGGATGACCGCATAAATGCCGCCCGCCAGCACCAGACCGAGAATTGCCAGCACAAGTGGCTTCCGAAAGAGTCCTCCGGCCGCGGGCGAAACTGGAATTTCTGGTCGCCGCTCCTCGAGCCGAATCTGCGTCCGGATGGCCGGAACCGGCTGCATAGCTGGCAACGGTGTCAACACTGGAACCGACGGCTTCGGACGACCGGCGGGATTGCCAATCGTCGTCGCCGACCCAAGCATTGTCGGCTGTATTACAGGAGGCGCACTCCCTGAAGATTGCGGAATCTGTGCTGGACTAGCCGGCCTGTTCCCTGTGGAGGACTTCGACTCACCAGCAGGAGTTTCGGCCCTCCTAATATCGGGTTTCGATTGTTTTTGGCTTTCCTTCCGCCTCTTTTCCTCCTCCTCTTTCCTTTTCTTTTGCTCTTCCCTCTGAAGACCTTCTTCTCTCTTCGCTATCTCCGAGAGTAAGGTCCTTGCTTGCAAGTCCGATGGCTGGAGAATGCGGGTGGCGATCGCTCTGTCCAAAAGCTGCTTCGCTCCGGCAAAGTCCTGCTTTTCCAGTAGCGTTCGCGCCCCCTCGAGCTGCTGTTCTCGCTCGTCCCGTTTCTTGTTCCTCTCGACGGACTCCACCTCGGCCGCATGCAGCAGTTGCGTCACGTCCGTATCGGGCCCGAACGTCGCCAGCGTTTGCCGCGCAAGGTCGATCGCGTCCGTCAAATCCTGCCGCTTGATCTTGCTGCGAATCTCCTGAATTCGTTGTTGTACATCCCGCTGGATCTTTTCCCGCTCTTGTTGTTCCTTTCCTCTCTCCTCTGCCTCGGCCGCAAGTCTTCTGAATACCTCTAGGTTGGGAAACTCCTGAATGGAACGACGCGCTACTTCCCCGGCTTCCCTGTAGCGTTGAGCCGCTAGCAATTCACGTACATGGTGCTCGCATTCCTGTTCCTTTTTCTTTTGTTCTTGCTGCGCGACTTCGCCCCGCGCATACGCGACTAAATCGAGGACTTCATATTCTTTCGGAAACTCCCGCAGCAACACGTCGCCCTTTGCCACTGCCTCTCTGAGTTTTCCCGCGCTAACGAGAGTTCGCAAATTCGATAGCTCTGCTTCCAAACGTTTTTTCCGCTTCTCCTCTTGCTCCTCTTGAACCAATAGGCTCTGAAGATTTCGTACTGTGCTGTCCTGGGAATGCTCTCTGGCCAACGATTCCAGTGCTGTTCGGGCTTCCAAAAGCTTCTGTTGTCCCAACAGTTTGCGCACCTCGGCTACTTGTGCCTGCTTTTTCTGTTCGGACTTGTCGGCCCGTGCCGTCGCTTGCAGCGTTCTCAGCTCTGGTTCGTTCGGAAAAGTCTTTAATCCTTCCGAAAGGAGTGCCAGACATTCCTCATATTTCAATTCTGTCCACAATCCCCGGGCGCGGTGCAGAAGCTCGTTTAGCTGTTTGCGCCTCTCGCGCCGCGTCTGCTCCTCTGCAATCTGGCGCTTCAGCTCAATCCCTTGCGGATGGCTTGCGTCCAACTCGAACGCCTGCCGGAGGGCCGACTCGGCCTCCGCCAGGGCTCCTTCCGCCAGCCGCTGCTTCGTCAGTCTCAGCTTCTGATCCAACTGTTGCGCGCGGGCCGTCGCGGCTTCCACTTCCGCGACCAACTTTTGAGCCGGTTCGTGACGCGAATCCAGCCCGAGCGCCGCCTCCGCCTCGGCCTGCGCCTCGTGAAACTGGCCGGCCTGCAAGAACTCGCGTCCCCGGCTCAGATGCTCTTGAACTTTTGGCTGAATCTCGCTCCGCCGTATCTCCGAGGAAATCTTCTCAAGCAGGCTCTTGGCTTCCGTGTTGGAACTGTCAATCTGGCGGGCCCGGCGCAGAGTGTCGTACGCTGTCGGAAGATCGCCCAGTTCGTAGAATTCGCGCGCCCGCTCCGCAAGTAACGCGGCAGCGCTCAGCCTCAGCCGGTTCCACACCGGTTCCAGATCAAGAAGCACATCCTCCATTCCTTGATACCGCTCGGCCGCCTGTTTTCGCAGCATTCGCTGAATGATCGATTCAATCTCGGCGGTGCAATCCGGAACCACGGAAGATATTGGCGGATATTGGTCCTCCATAATGCTTCGAATAATGTCGTACCCATCTCCCGTGAACGGTCTTTGGTTGCAGATCAACTCATAAAATGTGACGCCCACTGCCCAGATGTCTGTCCGCTCGTCCGCTTTCTTTTTGCGGAAAAGCTCCGGCGCCATGTACGCCGGTGTCCCAATCATCATGTTGGTGTGCGTTCGCGAAAAATCGACGAGCCGCGCTATGCCGAAATCGACGACCTTTACCACCCCTTCGGAGTTCACCATGATATTTCCCGGTTTGATATCCCGGTGAACCACTCGGTTCTTGTGGGCGTACTCCAGCGCCTGACAGATCCGCACGATGTAGCCCACCTTTAGTGCCAGTGGGAGATCGGTCTGCCTCACGATGTTTTTTTCCAGGCTCTCGCCGTCCAGGTACTCCATGGCTATGAAAGGGGTGTCTTTTTCCTGTCCCAGCTCAAAAATGGTTACGATGTTGGGGTGCTGGAGTTTTCCCGCGGATTGCGCTTCCTGATAGAACCGCTCTAACAGATCGGGGCGATCGACAAGATTGCTGTTGATCGTCTTGAGAGCTACAAGCCGCCCAATGAACGGGTCCCGGGCCTTGTACACCACGCCCATCGCGCCGTGTCCAAGCTCCGCAAGAATTTCGTATTTACCCAGTTTCTGCAATCGGGGTGACCCTGCGCTTTTTATCGTAGCAAATCTTGGACGGCACGGACGACATCAGCGCTGAAAGGTAATCGTAAGGGGAAAACGAACTGTTACCGGCTTTCCGTCCGATTTGGGTGCCGTCGTTTTCCAGCGCTTCGAAGCGTCCTTTACTTTCTTGAAAAAGTCTTTATCCGCATTTCCCTCTTTGTCGATCTTCACGTTTCCGTTCGGCTCCACAGTAACCATAACGGTAAGCGCGTACGGCAACTTGCCCGGCTGTTTCGCAACATCCGGAAAGTCCACCATGGGGACGCCCAACCATTGCAGCGGCGAGTTCCCATCCAACTGCGAGCAAGATACGGCTCCTCCGACGGACGGAATTTGCGGTCCAGCTCTGCCAGGGCCGCACGAAAGAGCGGGCAACACCAGCTTCCCTGAACTCTTAGTCAATGCTTGAATTTCATTGGGAATCGTTGTCTTGACGTAAAGTGCGGCCTGTTCGCGGTAAATTCCCGCGCCGTTGGCTATTTTTTGAAATTCTTGGCTGATTCCATGGCTCAAAAGCTCGGTGTCTCCCCTCTGCTTCGCCTGTTGAAAATGTGAGACCGCTGCGTCGAAGGCGGCTTTGTCGCCGACCTTTTCCGCTGCTGTTGAGTAGGCCACGTTCAAGCGTTTCTCGAGGTCCTTGCATGACGCGAGTACCGAAGGTTCCTCGACGCGCCCCTCAAAACTGTGCAGTTCGTCCTGGACGCGCTGGATCCCTGCGGTGTCTCCCTTGCTTTCCACCGTCTGCGCGTTGTTTCTAATCTGGTCGAACTGTTGCTGCTCCGCCGAATGCATTTCCTTCAACAGTCTGTCGTGGGTCTTATTCCATTGCTGCGCGGAATCCAGCTGCGCCTTCGCCGCTCGGAATGAGCCGGTGCGGATCGCGTCCTCCACGGAATTCACCGTTTGCAACGCCTTCTCAACCGACGACATCTGTTTTTTTGCATCGCCGCTCTGGGGCCCCTTGCGTTTTATCACCTCTTGGAACTGGTCCCGCGCTTCCGCCCAGCTCTCGTCCTTCACGGCTTGCATGGCAGTGTCATAGAGCTTCTGGTCGTTCGCCGTCTGGCGCATCTTGCCCAGGTAGCTCTCTGCCTGCGGCTTGAGCGTCGATCCGGCAATATTCAGATCTACAATCGCGCGAAATTCCTTCCGCGCCTTCTCGAAGTCCTTCGCCTGATAGAACTTCACGCCCTCGTCGAAATGACCCTGCTCCTGTTTGTGAACGTCGTTCTCGCTTACATTTGTTTTCGTCGCTTCCAGTTCCCGAGAGGCGTCCGCCGAGTGCCATAAATTCATCTGAATCAAGTCCTGAAATGCTGCTTGCGCACCCGCGAAGTCTTTCTTGTCCTTGAGCAATGCCTCCGCGTCGTCAAATCGACGTTGCTCATCGGACCGCTTCTGCTCGATATCGTTGACCTGCCGGATGGCTTCTTTTTGCAGCGGGCCCTTGGCCTTTGCAAGGCCCTGCCAGAGCTGCTCGGATTGATCGAATTGTCGGTTCTGCCAGAGCTCTTCGGCTTGCTGCTTCTGCTTCAACTCCAGGGCAGTCGGAGCCTTTCCACTTGGGTTGCGTGGCCAGAGCGCCACAGCGAGAATCGCTGCCACCAACACGCCTATCCCTGCCAGCACCGGCGGCCGGCGCAATATCGGCATCACTTGCGCTATAAAATCGGTTCCGCCCCGCGGCTTGGCAGGGAAAACCGGAGGCGCTCCAGGCATGGCCGTGCTACTCCGCTGGCGCGGTTCAACTGGAACCCCGGTCGAGGCGGCTGGCTGTCGAACACTTGAACTTGCTATTACCGTCGCCCCGGGAGTTTCTGTCTTCCCTGCAGCCGTATCCTTCCCGTCGAAGTCCGGGCGGCCCGGCGTCGCGCCATCTTTTCGAGTACCCGGCGTTTGCCCCGCCCCAATGACGCGTGTGGCGGAAAACCCCACGGCAGGAATGTTTTGGGCGGATTCGCTTACCTGCGTCAAATCGCCAGACGGCATCCCCGGCTTGCTGGCAGCGGGCTTGTCCTTTTTCTGCGGCCCCGTTGGCTTCTGCACCGTCGTCTTCGCCGAATAGAGCTGCGTTCCCGCCGGTTGCTGCCCGCTGGCGAGATTTGAAATCTTTCCCCGAAGCTCTTGCATTCGCGGATCGGACGGCTGGAATATTTGCGTCGCCATCACTTCGTTGAACAACTGCGTGGCGCCGGCGTGATCGCCTCTGGTCACCAAGTTTTGCACCACCGAAACCTTTCGCTCCGCATCTTCCTTCTTTTTCCGCTTTTCCTCGGCGCCCTGCAGCAGTTGCGTAACATTGGGGTCCGCACCCATTGTTTCCATCGTCTGCTGGGCTAAATCGATGGCGTCCGTTATCTTGTCCTGATTGATCTTGCTGTTGATCTCGCGGACTCGCCTCTGCATCTCGTTGCGGGCCCTTTCGCGGTCGTCCTGCTCCTTCTTGAGCGCCTCCGCTTCTGTCGCCAGTTTGCGGAAGGCATCTTGCCTTGGAAACTCCTCGATCGCCTTTCGCGCCGTATCCAACGCCTCGCCGTATCGTTCGCACAACAGGAATCCTTGAATCTGCTTCTCGCGTTCCTCTTCCTTTCTCTTCTGTTCCTGCTGCGTCACCTCTCCCCGCGCGTAATTCACCAATTCCTTCAGTTCGTAATCTTGCGGAAACTCCTGCAATAGAGGCTCGCCTTTGGTCACAACTTGCTTGACCTTCCCAGCGCCCAGCAAACCCCGCAATACGGCGATCTCTGCCTCCAGCCGCTTTTGTCGTTTTTGCTCCTGTTCCTCTTGCGTGGCCAGGTTCTGCAGATTTTTTACCGCCGTGTCCTGTGGATGTTCCTTCAGCAGCTCGTCCAATACTTTTCGCGCATCGGCGAAATTCTGTTGCCCCAACAGCCTGCGGACTTCCGCCATCTGGACTTGTTTCTGCTGCTCCGCCTGGTCCGTCCTCGCCGATTCTTGCAGTTTTTTGAGCTCCGGCTCATTCGGAAATTCCTGCAAGGCCTCCGCGAGGACTGTCAGACATTCTTGATAATTCAGCTCAGTCCAAAGAGTCCGCGCTCGGTGCAGGATTTCGCCCAGTCTCTTGCGCTTTTCCCGCCGGAGTTTCTCTTCTTCGATTTGCTTCCTTAACTCCTGCGCCTGCTTGTTGGCGTCGTCGATCTCAAGCGCTTGACCCAGCGCGGCCGCGGCCTCCGTTAGCGCTCCTTCGGCCAACCGCTGCTTGGTCAGCTTCAGTTTTTGTTCCAGCTGTTGTTGTTTCGCGACCGCCGCTTCCACTTCCTCAACGAGCTTGCGCGCAGGCTCATGCTTGGAATCTAATCCGAGCGCCGCTTCCGCCTCGGCCTTGGCTTCGCGGAGTTTTCCGGCTTTCAAGAATCCGTCGCCGCGGCTCAGGTGCTCCTGGAGCCTCGGCAAAATCTCGGAACGTCGCAGTTCCACCGACACCTTTTCCAGCATGCTCTTCGCCTGGGAGTTCCCCACATCGATGTGAAGTGCCTTCCGGAGCAGCGCTTGCGCGCGCTGCAGGTCCTTTGCTACGACCAGTTCTTGGCAATCTGCGAGCAATCCCGATACGGTGGTTTGCTGTGCGGCCTTCCAGATTGGCTCGATCGCATGGAGCACGTCGTCCATCGACTGATAGCGGTCCTCGCTCTTTTTCTCTAGCATTTTGATGACAATGGGCGCCAGTTCTTCGGTGCACTCCGGCGAAAGGCTCAGCAGGTCTTCGGGCTTCTCGTAGATGATGTGGAACATCAGCTCCGCTTCGCTATCGCCGGTAAACGGCCGCCGATAGGCCAGCAGCTCATACAGCGTCACGCCAATTGCCCAAATGTCAGAGCGCGCGTCGGCTCGCTCGCCTTTGTACAATTGAGGCGACATGTACGCGCGGGAGCCGATCATCATGTTCGGCTGTGTCATGGACATGTCCGTCAGCCGCGCGATGCCGAAGTCCACCACCTTCACCACGCCTTCCTTCGTCACCATGATGTTCGCCGGCTTCACGTCGCGATGCACCACATTGTGCTGGTGTGCGTACGCCAGCGCGTCGCAAACTCGCACAATGTATCCGAGCTTGACGGACAACGGCAGCACTGAATGCTGCTCGATGATCCGATCCAGGCTTTCCCCTTCCAGGTATTCCATCGCGATGAACGGCGTATTCTTCTCGTGCCCCAGTTCGTAAATCGTGACGATGTTGGGATGTTGGAGAGCCCCGGCGGAACGAGCTTCCTGGTAGAAGCGATCGAGCAGGTTCGACTGCGCGCTGGGGCCGCCTGTGATCGTTTTTAGAGCCACTAATCGGTCAATCAGCGGGTCACGAGCCTTGTACACCGCTCCCATCGCTCCCCGGCCGATCTCCGAGATGATTTCGTATTTGCCTAGAAGCTGCACACACACACCCCTGTCGGCTGGATGGTAACAAAATTAGGGCCAAACCGCCCACTCCGCGTTACAACCTGGTTCCCATTCGTACGGTTGCTAGCGATGTCTGACAATCGCTTCAAGAGAGGGGCCTCGTTGGCCTTCAAACCACTGAAAACAGGATAGAAAGCCACTTGGGGAGAGAAATTGGCCGATTCTGAGATTCTCGGAAATCGGTTCCCTGTGGCGAATGGGACCGCATAGAGGGGTGTTTTCCACCCCGCGGGAACAACACTCCCTTGCCGAGGACGCCCTGTTCGTTCCGAAATTGTCACCGCATTTTCACACTGGGCCGGGATCAACATACTGAGTTATCTATGTCATTCTACTAAGGTTTTGGGAAATTTGTCAGGTTGCTGTGTTGGCCTTGGCCACAAGCAAAATAGCCAACAGGTAGAAGAGGAACATGAGCGCCAGATATGTCTTGGCTTGCGGCCTCGCTCCTTCAAATTCCTTCCAGGCGAACACTCCCCACAAAGCAGCCACCATGGGGGCTGATTGGCCGATCGCATAGGAGATGGCCACTCCCGAGAAATTTGCGGCCACTAAATTGAACACCGTTCCCGTTCCCCAAATCGCTCCGCCCAGCAGCCCGAGAAGATGCCCCGACGCTGGCCCGCGAAAAAATTCACCGAAATTCACTGGCTCGCCAACCAGCGGCTTCTTCATGAAATAAATATTCCAAATAAAGCAAGACAGTAGCGCACCTAGCGTCAGAAAAACGCTGACGCTGTATGGCCCCAAAGTTTTTCCCTGGCTCATCGCGTGCGCCACAAACGGCGCCCACAACCCCATCAGCACGCCAGAGACTATGCAAGTGATGATGCTTTTCTTGGAAGCTGACCCAGTCGCCCTCGCAAGAGTTCCGTAAGCCTTGCCATCCATAATCACCGCGATCACCGCGCATGCCACTCCTGTCGCAAGCAACCCCGCGTTTCCCTTCGGCTGCTGGAGATAACTCGTGATGACTCCAACGACCAGCGCGATACCAATCGAAACCGGAAAGGCAATCGCCAGTCCGGCCATGTCAATCGCAGCAACCAGAAGCAGATTCGCCAGATTGAAAACCGCTCCGCCGACAAGCGTGTAAACAATGTTCGAACCATCCGCTGCTCGCACGTTGTTCAAAAAGCTGGTCGAGTCATTCGAAGTACTTCCCATCGTGAACGCCAGCACCACGGAAATAAGAAAAATTCCGATAGCGTAATCCCAGTAAAAAAGCTCAAAGCGGTAATTCTTCACTCCCTTGAATGTATTCGCCCAGGAGCCCCAGCAAATGGCCGTCGTAATCATCATCAGTAGGGCAATTTCCAGA
>DATLVZ010000020.1:0-85269 GCA_035576885.1 Candidatus Acidiferrum sp.
CGGCATCGGGACCTTTGAAATCTGGATGTATCACGTGGAGGGCGGCTCCGGGGTACAAATCACGAAAGCAAAGCCGACGCCGACAACGCCACGGAAGGAACGCGGAAACGCGATTGGAGTGGTGGCTTCTCCGGACAGTAAGTATCTCTACTACGCGAAACGCACTGGCGGGTTCGAATACAACGCGCAGTTTCCATTGTGGCAAATTGCGCGGCGGGACCGCAAGACCGGTGACGAAGACATTTTGCTGGAACAGGCCGAGAGCAGCTTCCGGCCCGTACTCTCGCCGGATGGCACTGAGCTTATTTATGTGACGAGATACGAAACGGAGAGCGGTCTGCGTCTGCGCAATCTGCAAACAGGCGAAGATCATTGGGTGAGATATCCCATCACGCGCGATGACCAGGAATCCCGCTTCACACGGGATCTTTTCCCGGGATATGCGTTTCTTCCCGACGGCAAGGAAATCGTCTACAACCAGGACGGAAAAATCCGGAGGCTGAACCTCGCGACAGGGGCGGAGACCGTAATTCCGTTCACGGCGCAGGTATCGCAGGAGCTGGGACCGAGACTGGACTTTCCGCAGAGGGTGGAGCAAGGCGCGGTAAAGGTCCGTCTGATCCAGGATCCGTTGGAATCGCCGGACGGCAAAAAGATGGCTTTTTCCGCGATGACGCACCTTTACACCATGGAAATTCCCGGCGGCAAGCCGCAGCGCTTGACGAGCGGGACCGCGCATGAGTTCCAACCTTCATGGTCGCCGGACGGGAGTTCCATCGTCTACGTGACCTGGTCGAGCGAAGGCGGACAACTGTGGAAGGTGGGGGCTTCGGGCGGAACGCCGCAGCAATTGTCGAAGTCGGCTGCGGTTTACAGCAATCCGGTCTGGTCGCCGGATGGAACGCGAATTGTGGCGCTGCGCGGGAATGCCTACGACCGCGAAAAGAGCGGGTTTGACAACGGCCAGACGCGGAACGCCGACCTAATCTGGATTCCCGCCAATGGTGGAGACGCCAATTTGATTTTGCCCGCGCGCGGCGCAGGCTCGCCACACTTCACGCACGATAAAGACAGGATTTACATCTACACACCACAGGGACTTGTCTCGCTCCGTTTTGACGGCACGGATCGCCGCACTCACATTTTGGTGAAGGGGAAGGGCAGTTTTTCGGCCGAGGAACCAATCTCCGCGGACGACGTAAAGGCAAGCCCCGACGGGCAGTGGGTTCTTGCCTATGTGATGAACCAGCTCTACGTGACTGCCATGCCTGTGGTGGGGGGTGAGGCGCCTACAGTAAACGTTTCGTCGCCGTCCGTGCCCGTAAAGCGTCTGACGGACATCGGAGCCGATTATTTCAATTGGGCGGATGACGGGAAAACGATCACATGGGCCGTGGGAGCCAGCCTTTTCCGCGAGCCGCTAAGCGCTATTTCTTTCGAACCGACGAAAGAGGAGGAAAAGAAAGAGGCCGAGAAGAAGGAAGCCGAGAAAAAGGAAGCGGGGGGTGAATCGGCGGAGGCGAGCAAAGAGGAAAAAAAGGACGAGAAAAAAGAAGCGAAGAAACTAAAGGAAGAAGACAAGAACGTCCAGGAAATTGCGGTTGACCTGGAAGTTCCGCGCAAAACTCCGAAGGGAACGATTGTGTTGAGGGGCGCGACCGTGGTGACCATGAAAGGCGATGAGGTACTGAAGAACGCGGACATCGTGATCGAGGACAACCGCATCAAGAGCGTTGGAGCGAAAGGCAGCGTGCCGGCGGGCGCCAAAGTGTTTGATGTCGCCGGGAAGACGATTGTGCCGGGATTCGTTGACACGCATGCGCACTGGTTCGAAATTCGCCGCGGCATTCTGGACACGCAAAACTGGGCTTTTCTGGCCAACCTGGCTTATGGCGTGACCTCCGGCCTAGACGTGCAGACCAGCACGAATGACATGTTCGCTTATCAAGATCTGGTGGACAGCGGCGACATCCTTGGCTTACGCGCGTTTTCGACGGGTCCAGGAATTTTTTCCGACAACAATTTCCAGTCGATGGAAGAAGTGAAAGGCGTGCTGACGAAATACAGAAAATACTACGGCACGCATAACATAAAGAGCTACGTTGTGGGCAACCGCAAACAGAGGCAGTTCATGGTGGAGGCGTCGAAGGAACTGGAGATGATGCCGACGACCGAAGGGGCGCTGGACCTGAAACTCAACTTGACGCACGTCATCGACGGGTTCCACGGGAACGAGCATACGCTGCCCATCACTCCTCTCTACAAGGACGTGCTGCAGATGTTTGCGCAATCGGGGACTTCAGAGACGCCTACGCTGATCGTGAATTACGGCGGCCCATTCGGCCAGGAATATTGGTTCGAGAACACGGATGTGCATGACAACGCGAAGCTCAACCATTTCACGCCGCACAATCTTATCGATGAAAAAACCAACCGGAGACCGGATTGGTTCCGCAAGGACGAGTACGAGTTTCCAAAACTCGCCGCGCAGATGGCGAAACTTTCGAAGGCAGGCGGGCTTGTCGGAGTGGGCAGCCACGGGCAGCTGCAGGGACTCGGGTATCACTGGGAAATGTGGATGCTCGCGAGCGGCGGAATGACGCCGCTCGAGGTGCTGCGATGCGCGACAGTGAATGGTTCGAGGATCATTGGCCGCCCCCAGGACCTCGGTTCCATCGAGGCTGGCAAGCTGGCCGATTTGGTCATTTTGGACAAGAACCCGCTGGAGGACATTCACAACACGAATACGATTCATTGGGTGATGAAAAATGGGGAACTGTTTGTGGGCGACACTTTGGATCAAGTCTGGCCGGAACAGAAAAAACTTGAGCCGCTCTACTTCTGGAATTTCGACAAGCCCAAGGCGGGGGCACCGTTGAGCTACGGGAAGACGGCGAATCCGTAAAGGACGAGTCCGTCCTCGATGGTGGCTAAAGCGGAGGAGCTCTTGTTCAAAAGCCCTTCTGCCACAATTTTCGGTAACTGTTCACTCTTTGGGTTTGGAATCTGCTTTGGTTTGAGTCGAGCGGTACCAGGCAAATGTGCGGTCCAAACCTTCTTCAAAACTGACGGGCGGATCAAAGCCGAGGAACTCGCGTGCCTGCGTGATATCGGCTTGCGAATCGCGAATGTCGCCGTCGCGCGGCGGCTCATACTTCGCCTCTAGCTTCTTGCCAGAAATTTTTGCGAGGAGGTGGAGCGTCTGGTTCAGGGTAAAGCGGCCGCCAGTTCCGACGTTGAAGGTCTTGCCGGAAACATTGGGAGCTTCACAAGCGAGGAGATTGGCCTGCACGGCGTTTTCGACGTAGGTGAAATCGCGGGATTGCTCACCGTCGCCAAAGATGACGGGCTGAGTTTCTTCCAGAAACGACAGGCAGAATTTTGCCAGGACGCCTGAATAGGGGGAACCGGGATCCTGACGAGGGCCGAAAATGTTGAAGTAGCGAAGAGAAACATTTTCAAGGCCGTAACAGCGGCCAAATGTCTGTGCATACAGCTCTCCGACGAACTTAGTGACGCCATAGGGCGAAATGGGGGCCGGGGACATGGTTTCGACTTTGGGCAACGCCGGAGTCTCGCCATACGCGGAAGAAGAGGCCGCGAAGACGACGCGCTTCACTTTAGCGTCGCGCGCGGCGACGAGGACGTTCAGGGTTCCATCGATGTTGATTTTGTTGGTTTCGATGGGGTCCTTGACGGAGCGAGGCACGGAAGTGCGGGCCGCCAAGTGCAGTACGTACTCGGCCTCATGCATCGCCTTTCGGACGACTTCGATGTCCGTGATGCTGCCCTTGATAAACGTGATTTTATTGCGGACGTCGGCGAGGTTATCCTCTTTTCCGGAAGAGAGGTCGTCGAGCACGACGACACTGTGGCCCCGCCGGACGAGTTCGTCTACGGTGTTCGAGCCGATAAAACCGGCGCCGCCTGTTACGAGGTAGCGCATTCAGGAATTCCTCCTCGAGCGAGGTCCGTGAACGGCGGAGTGCCGTCCCGGTCATAGACGCGGAGCCAGCAAAGACGCGGGCCCCGCGTTTTGGTAAAGTCAGAGTTCGCGGGTAGCATCCGGCGAATTCTCCCGGACTATCGCGGACGAATTTGTATTGTACGACGGAAGGCCAAAAGGCGAGAGACTGTTTCCGATGCGGGTCACACAAAGAGCATGAGCTACCGGAAAGTTATAGGCGTCGCTGCATTAGCGGCACTGGGAGGCGCGGTTGTCGGCTACTACTACTTGCGAGTCCGAAGCGAGGAGCCTGCGGAAGTTTCGAATTCAGCGCACGCCTCCGAGCCGATAAGCGTTCCAAGAGCAGACCTCCCCGCGGCCGCGACGACTAGCCATTCGCCCGTTTTGGCCAAGAGCAAGAACAGCGAGCCCGTGACGGACGCAGGACTGCCTCTGCGGGGAGGAGAAGTGCTCGAGTACACAGCAAATGTGGCGAACCTGAACAACGTGGCCAATCTGAGATTGCAGGTGGGCGCGCACAAAGAGTTCTTCGGGAAGAACGCCTGGCATTTACAAGCCTTTGCGCATACGGAGAACCCGCTTCGCATGGTCTTCACGCTGGACGATCAGTTCGATTCCTACAGCGATGCCGAAAGCATGACGAGCCTCCAGTACGAGATGCACTTAAATGAACGCGGACAGAAAGTAGACTCCGTCCAGCGTATGACGGCCACAGGCAAAGAGCCAGCTCCGCGGGATGCCACCGAAACAAGGGTGCTACCCGGAACGCGGGACCCGCTCGGGATGCTGCAATATTTGCGGAATGTAGACTGGACGAAGACAGCGGAAGTGCGATGTCCGGTATACGATGGGCACAAACTCTACGACGTCCGCGCGAAACTGGTGGTAGCAGGCGAGGCAGTCACCGTTCCCGCCGGGACGTTTAAGGCGTCGAAGATCGAAATGAGAGTTTTTGAAAACGGCGAAGAGATGAAGGACGCCCATTTCACGATCTACCTCGCCAACAATGCCGCACGCACGCCGGTGCTGCTGGAAGCGATCATGCCGTTTGCAACGGCAAGGGTGGAGTTGCAAAAAGCGAAGTAGAAGGTTGCCCTCGCTATGCCGGACTGCAGTATTTTTCCAAAATCATAAGAGCGAAGTAAGAGCTCGCTCGGCAGACAGCGTTGGATGCTATCCAATCGCCAGCTGTTCTATCAACGCACAAACGATATGGCCGATGGTGATATGGGCTTCCTGGATTCTCTGAGGGTCTTGTGAAGGCACGTTGAGGAGAAGATCAACTTTGCCGACAAGGGCGCCGCCCGTTTCGCCCGTGAAAGCCGTGAGATAAGCCCCGCAGGCCCGGCCAGCTTCCACGCCGCGCACTATATTCGGACTAGTGCCGCTGGTCGAGAGGGCCACAAGAATATCCCCAGGAGCCACGATGGCTTCGATTTGCCTGGAAAAAACAAGGTCGAATCCATAGTCGTTACCGGCAGCGGTGAGCACGGATGGATTAGCTGTTAATGCCAGTGCTGCGAGGCCACGGCGCTCGGATCGCAGCCTCACGACAAGTTCTGCGGCGAGGTGCAAGGCATCGGCCGCGCTCCCGCCATTTCCGAAGAAGACGACTTTTCCGCCAGCGCGCAGTGCAGCGGCACTTTTTTCAGCAAATTGTCCGAGACGCCCGATGAGCTCGTCGGAAAAGGATTGCTTTACGCGAGCGCTTTCCTCGAGCTGCCGTCGGATTTCATCGGCGTAGGAAGCCATCAGAGCCTAACAGAGAACAATCTTGCTGCGATGACGAATGACTCTGCGCGTAGCGTTGCGAGTGTCCACGACAAGCTTGGCGGCGTCCACAATCGCCACGTAATCGTAGATGGAATGGTCCGTGGCAATGATGACCGCGTCATAACTTCCGAGAGTTTGCGAATCCATGGGGACAGACTTCATGTTTTCGTAGTTGTAGTGGCGCATCTTGTGGAGCTGCGGGAAGTAGGGATCGTTATATTCGAGATGCGCTCCGCGCTGCTGCAGAAGCTGCATGATTTTCAAGGTAGGGGATTCGCGCAGGTCATCGACGTCCTTCTTGTAAGCCACGCCTAGAATCAGGAGCTTGGCTCCCTTGAGACTTTTTTTGTGCTCGTTGAGGGCGGTGCCGATGGCTTCGACGACGTGATACGGCATAGCGGTATTGACTTCGCCGGCCAATTCGATGAATCGAGTGGAGAAATCGAACTCGCGCGCCTTCCAGGAAAGATAATAAGGGTCGACCGGAATGCAGTGGCCCCCCAAGCCCGGGCCGGGATAAAAGGGCATAAAACCGAATGGTTTAGTTGCGGCGGCGTCGATCACTTCCCAGATGTCAACACCCATACGAAGGCTGAGCATCTTCAGCTCATTGACAAGCGCGATGTTGACGCAGCGAAAGATATTTTCAAGGAGCTTAGTCATTTCCGCGGCCCGCGTGGAGCTGACCGGGACGACCCGTGCGACAACCTGAGCGTAAATCGCCTGTGCGGCGCGCCCGCTGGGAGGATTTACACCACCGACGACCTTGGGAATCTGCGCCAGACCAAACTGTTTGTTGCCGGGATCCTCACGCTCGGGAGAGAACGCAAGAAAGAAATCGCAGGCGATATTTTCGTTATCGGGACCGGCGGCGATGGGGCAATGCAGGCCGCTCTTCTCGAGTATGGGAAGGACGAGTTCCTCGGTGGTGCCTGGATAGGTTGTAGATTCTAGGACGACCAGTTGGCCCTTTTGGAGATGAGGCTGAATGGAAATGGCCGTCTGCTCGACGTAAGACAGGTCCGGGTCGCGGCGTTCATCCAACGGTGTTGGTACACAGATGATGATGGCGTCCGCTTCTTTAAGGCGTGCAAAATCCGTACTCGCGCTAAAGTGCCGGGAGTTGACGAATTGCTGGATCTTGGTTTGGGGAATGTGCTCGATGTAGGACTTGCCGGCGTTGAGCATGGACACTTTCTTGGGATCGGTGTCAAATCCGGTGACTTTGTGGCCTGCCTCAGCAAAACGGAGTGCCAGCGGCAGGCCAACGTAGCCGCAACCAATGATAGCGACTTTCAATTGGGCGCCTTTGAAGAATTCGGGTTTGCGATCTATGGGCATGAGTTACGTCGCTCTCCTAATCATTTTGGGAATAAAGCAGGCCATTCGGCCAATTGGACAAAGACAGAACAATATAGCAGGTTCTGGGCGAGCAAAAAAAACAGGACATTCAGAATGTTACCGCTTGTTCAAGAGTGGTTGCGGGTTGCGTCCAGACGCGGGAAGATAGGGGCGATGATTTTGTCGACGAGAAAGCACGCCGCAAGGGCAATCACCATCCAGTGATGAGCTTCACCGTCCTACTGCTCGGACTCTGCGTGGGTGTGCTTGTGGGCATGCTTGGGATCGGCGGCGGCGTGGTGCTGGTGCCAGCATTGGTTTACTTACTGCATATGGACCAGCATTTGGCACAGGGCACCTCGCTTTTTATCCTCCTTCCGCCCCTGGGTCTCGGCGCACTACGCCAATATTGGAAGCAGGGGCAGGTGGACTTGCGCGCGGGGATCCTGTGCGCATTCGGCATACTGGCAGGCGGCTACCTGGGCGGGTGGATCGCGGTTCCGCTAGCTTCCCACCAGCTCAAAGGGCTATTCGGCTGGTTTCTGATGCTGGCTGCGGTTTTGCTCTGGATAAAACCACAACCTCAGAACCAAAGTACGGCCTCCCCGGGTGAGGAGACAGCCCGTGGCTGACAGTACACTGCGTAGCGCAGGAATTTTTGCGGCGGCGAGCGTGTGCGGCATTGCCTCTGGGCTCTTCGGCATCGGAGGCGGAGTTCTGCTGGTCCCGTTCCTGGCACTACTTTTTGGGTTTGGGCAGCATCGCGCGCAAGGGACAAGTTTGATTGCGCTAATACCGCCTACCGGCCTGCTAGCATTTATTGCATATGCCAGGGCAGGTTACGTTTCTTGGCAAGCTGGGTTGTTGCTGATTCCGGGCGTTTTCTTGGGAGGAATTTGGGGCAGTTGGCTTGCTAAACGGCTTGCTCCGCGGCGTATGCGGCAAGTTTTTGCAGGACTGATGTTTGCCCTGGGCGCATGGCAAGCATTTAGTGGATGGGGACACTAGGGAGTTTAGGAAAACCATGGTCGATGTTCACTGTCACATTCTCCCAGGAATCGACGACGGCCCGGAAGACATCGCGGTTTCGCTGGCGATGGCGGAGTCGGCGATAGCGGACGGAATTACCCACGTAGTGGCGACGCCACACTCGAGCAATCATTATTATTTCGACTATTCGCGAGTGCGCGAACTCCGAGATATGCTCCAGGCAAAAATTGGCAGCCGTTTAATCTTGGCCACTGGATGTGATTTCCATTTAAATCCTGAAAATCTGGAAGCGTTGCATGCTGATGCCCCGCGATTCTGCATCAACCAACATGACTACTTGCTGGTGGAATTCAACGAGTATTCGATTCCGCCGAGCATGGACCAGACGTTGCATGAAATTCAACTCTCAGGACTCAGACCGGTGATCACTCATCCAGAGCGCAACGCGATCCTGCGGCTGCAGACGGCGCGGCTAGCGAAATGGGTTCGCCTCGGCTGTTTCCTACAAGTGACGGCAGGCTCCCTGACCGGGGGTTTTGGCTCGGGCGCGCAGAAGGATGCCATGCGCTGGCTGGCCGATGGATTGGTTCACATTGTGGCCAGTGATGCGCACAATATGCGCGGCCGGCCGCTTAGGCTTCAACCTGCATTTGAGCTAGTCCGGGAGCAGTTTGGCGAAGAAAAGGCTCGCGCACTTTTCGTCGAAAATCCGATGGCGGCATTCGAAGGGCGCGATTTGCCTCATGTTCCCGGTCTGCCGGACGAAATAGGCGTTCCCCGCCGCAAACGATTTTTCTTCTTCTAATTTTTTAATGCGCAGGGTGCAGCGGCAATCCAGCCCAGGCATTCAGGATTCCCAGGAATTCACGAACTACGTCGAGGGCGTCGCTTGTGGTGCGCCACCAGTGTCCGGGTACGAAGGGGTCGCCCGATGCAGCGCGTACGATTGCCCGTTCTCGGCCAGCCGCGATCCGATTCCAAAGGATCCGAACACGCCTCGTATGCGCCTTGGACGTCACGATGATCACGGTACCGTCCCCGTCCCTGGCCAACTCGGCAGAGATGGCCGCGATTTCATCCACGGTGTTCACTATCGGGGGCTGGAGCACGCGAATGGCATCGGCAGGGACACCTTCATGCTCGAGGATGAGTATATTGTAAAAATCTTCGCCATCAAAATGGATTCCCAGGGCATTAAGTGATACGCCGGGCTCCTTAGAATTCGTCAGCCACACGCTTGGGGCGTAACCTTCCCGATACAATTTCGCGGCCTCCATGGCTCGCGTAGGCATTCGGCCGCTGAGGACGGCGATGGCATGAGCCTTTTCGAGAGGATTTTGCACTACGAGCCATCGGCCAATGTAAATGAGAGAGAACAAGCCGCAAATTAGGATCCCGGCCACAAGGCCGAGAACAACGCGGCCCGTCCGCCATTTTTTCAAGACAGCGGTCTCTGAGCGGTTGTGTGTCGCCATGATTGTCGATTGGGTGAGGCAGCCTCGGCGCATGGTATCTCCTGCCAGACAGGTGGTCAATTCGGCAGGCGCACGTTACACTAGCCAGCTGCGAAATCTTGGAGGCCGCATGAAAGCGGTAGTCACTGGGGGTGCTGGATTTCTAGGGTCGCATCTTTGCGATCGCCTGATTGCCGAGGGTTGGGAGGTGCTGGTCTTAGACAATCTCGTTACCGGGGTTGATTCCAACGTCGGGCACCTGCATAAACATGCCAAGTTTCGCATTGCGCGCTGCGACGTTTCGAAATACATCGATGTCCCCGGGCCGGTGGACTACGTTTTGCACTTTGCCTCGCCAGCCAGTCCCGTGGATTACCTCAAGCTTCCCATTCAAACTCTTAAGGTTGGTGCGCTCGGGACACACAACGCTCTCGGACTTGCGCTGGCCAAGAAGGCGAAGTTTTTTCTGGCTTCCACCAGCGAGTGCTATGGCGATCCGGAAATTTCGCCACAACATGAAGAGTATTGGGGCCACGTAAACCCGATCGGGCCGCGAGGCGTTTACGACGAAGCCAAACGGTTCGCGGAAGCGATGACGATGGCCTACCACCGTTATCATGGCGTGGACACGCACATTGTGCGCATATTCAATACGTACGGGCCGCGAATGCGACTGAACGACGGCCGAGCGCTGCCCAATTTCGTTTATCAGGCGCTGAGCGGAATACCGATAACCGTCTATGGCGACGGCAAGCAGACGCGCAGCTTCTGCTACGTATCCGACCTTATCGAGGGAATTTACCGGTTGATGCTTTCGGACGAACACATGCCTGTAAACATCGGCAATCCACAAGAGATCACCATCCTGGAATTTGCCGGGCGTGTTCGCACGCACTTCGAAAATGCTCCGGGCATCGTCCTCGAGCCGCTTCCGCAAGATGATCCGAAGCGCCGCTGTCCGGACATCTCAAAGGCAAAGCGCATTCTGAAATGGGAGCCGAAAGTTGGGTTGGAAGAGGGTTTACGGCTGACGCTCGATTATTTCAAGCGGGAGTTTGCCTCGAAAAAAGGAGCTTAGCGAGCCCGCGGAGACAAACGAAGGAGTTGCAGAAGCGACTCGTTCCGCAGAGAGAGGGGCAACTCCTCGTAAGTCTACGCTCGGCCGAACGAGTAATACTCGAAACCAAGCTCCCGCATATGCTTGGGAGAGTAGAGATTCCTGCCGTCCACGACGAGCCCGCGCGCCATGAGCGGTTTTGCGCGCTTCCAATCCAGGTTGCGGAAAAGATCCCACTCGGTGCAGATAAGAGCGGCATCCGCGCCACGGAGCGTTTCGTAGGGATCTTCGTGGTACGTCACCTTCGGAAAGAGTGCTTTTGTCCTTGGAATAGCTTCGGGATCCGTAGCGTGCACAAGGGCGCCTTCCTCGAGCAGGCGCTTGACAACTTCGAGCGCGGGAGCAAATCGAATGTCGTCCGTATTGGCCTTGAAAGCGAGGCCCAGAACCGCCACATGCTTGCCCTTAACGACCCAGAGCGCCTTGTGCACTTTTTCAAGGAAGCGATCGATTCGCTGTTTATTCACGCGTTCCGTAGCTTTCAGTAGGTCGAAATCGACTCCCACAGAGGATGCGAGATGAATAAAGGCCTGTACGTCTTTTGGGAAACAAAACCCGCCAAATCCGAGCCCGGCACTCAGGAACTGGCCGCCAATCCGGGGATCCAATCCCATCGCGTGAGTGACCTCTTTGACGTCCGCGCCGATTCTTTCACACAGATCGGCGATGACGTTGGCGTAACTAATCTTCAGAGCGAGGAAAGAATTCGATGCGTGCTTGATGAGTTCGGCGCTGTTGATGGTGGTGACGAGGAATGCAGCTTCGTGGTTCGACGGACAAGAGCCCTTATGCACCGGGCAGTGAAAGCGGCGCTCCAAGATAGGGCGGTAAATTTCGCGTAAATCGGTTGCGGCGGAATCGTCTTCTACGCCAACCACGATACGATCGGGATGGAAAAAATCCTCGACGGCGGTGCCTTCGCGGAGAAATTCGGGATTCGAGGCTACGCGAAAATTGGACTTGCCGCCGCTACTATAGGCAGCAAGCGCGCGCTGCAGTTCGAGTCCGGTTCTTGCCGGCACGGTGCTTTTTTCGATCACCAGTTTGGGTGAGCGAGCCTGCTCGGCAATTTGTCGCGCCACCTGATCAATGGCAGAAAGATCGGCCTCGCCGCTTTCTTTGGGCGGGGTGCCCACGCAAATGAAGATGGCGTCCCCCGCGCGAATTGCTTCGCCGGCATCCGCGGTGTAGGAGATGCGTCCTGCTTTGCGTGACGACGCCAGTATTTCTTCCAGGTGGTGCTCATAAATAGGCACTTCCCCGGCTTGCAGGCGTTTGATACGTTCCGCGTCGATATCCGTGCAGGTCACCTCGTGGCCCGCCGCAGCCAGGCATGCTCCTGTTACCAATCCTACGTAGCCACATCCAATCACCGAGAGACGCAAATCGAGCTCTCCTTAGAAGCGCTTTAGGCAACCACCCTGCGCCACATCGAAATCAGCATCACCAGATTATTTTCGCCGAACCGCGGGGTGGATGAAAGCACGACCTCGGCAAGTGTTGCTCCGCCTGCACAGTGCATTTCAGTTCCACGCGGCGCATAAACCATACTTCCGGTCCTGGTAACGGATTTTCCTAGCCCTTTAGTCCTCTCCCCATAAGCAGTCCGCGCAAACCGAGCAGCGCAAGCCGCGGCTTGCGGCGCATGAGGTTCCAAAGCAGGCGTGTGGATTGGTCGCGGTTGATCTCCCCCAAAGACGCGCGAGTGGATGCGTCGAGCAAGTCGACAAGCTGCGAATAGTCTTTTTGCTGAAAATGATGCAGCGCCCGGCGGATCAACAAGTGCGTGCCAAGCTCTCGGCGCAGAGCCGTGAGTTCTTTGCTGCCCCCTTTCTGCAGAATGGATTGGGCGACTCCAAGCGCTCCACGCAGACCCGTCACAATTCCGCCGACGGTCGATACCTTCACTTGCGCAGCCGCGTCACCGACCAGATAAACCTCGCCCGTTCCTAGGCGTCGTCGCACGGGCACCCACCCTCGGTAGACAGGTATGCGTGCTCCTTGCCATTCCAGCGGCTCCATCTGCTTTTTTTCGAGGAAGCGGGCAAGGCACCGCTTCGTATCGCTGCCTTGCTCGCCGATGATTCCCAAAGCGCCTCTCTCCGCGGATTCAGGAATCAGCCAATAGAAGTATGGCGTATCGTCCGGGACGAACCAAACGCGCGTCGTATCGGGTGGGTGATCTTTCGGCAAACGAACAATGGCTTGCACCAGCGGGACTGTCTCAATCGAAGGCCAGCCGGCGGTGCGCGCGACTCGGCTGGATGCGCCGTCTGCGCCGACGAGGCTATGCGCATGCAATTCCTGGCGTTGTCCGGCCGAATCGATCTCGATGCGCAGCCCTCGCGCATTCGGCGCTAGTCCAAGGAAACGTGTGTCAAATGAAAGTTTGACTCCCGCCTGTTGCGCGGCCCGTGCCAACGCAGGGATGAGGCGCGATCTCTCGATAATGAGATCAGGCCGCACCAGAGAGACCTGCGCCGAGCGGCCGTCGGTAAACAATTCGAAGCGCCGGATTTCATTGACGATGCTCTCGGATGCGGCGGCCCCGAGCTGAGTTCGAAACTGATCCGTAACAATCAAAGAACGGGCGGCCGGTTCGAAGCGTTGCCTCGATTCCAAGACCCGTACGCAACGCCCGCCCGCAGCCACCGTAGCAGCAGTGAACAGCCCCGCTGCGGAGCCGCCTACAACGATGACCTCGCCGCTCTCTCGGCCCGGTCGAGACTTCTGCTCAGTGCGTGGCACGATCTCGTTATCCCAAGTCGCGCAGACACCCAGAACCTTGTTCGGCCGGGTAGTCGCGCAAACATCTCAAGAATATTGACTGGTTTCCGTCCGACGCGAAGGGATATGCATTAAGCATCGGTGAGACGGCAACCCGGTTAGTATAGCGAATCCTCTTGCATGGGCAAACTTGCCGAGGTTCACCAGAAACGGTCAGACCACCCCTTCACAGATCGGCGTCAGGTCAAGAGAGAGCAGCAGGTTTTGGCGTCTGCCGTTCATAGGGAGCGCGCTCGAGAAATATCACTCCAGCGAAAACGGTAGCGAATGCAAGGAGCGCCATCAGAATTGAGGCGAGGGGGGGAAGGTAGCTCACCAGGAGGGCAGCCGCTCCGCTGAGCAATCCCAATAAATACAAGGTGATGACAGCTCCACGGTGTCCAAGTCCCAGGTTCGCCAAACGGTGAGCAACATGATCCTTTCCGGGCGTGGCAAAAGGCAGCAAGCCCCGTCGGGATCTCGAAATCGTGACCAGCGTGGTGTCGAATATTGTCACTCCCAAAATCAGCAGCGGAGCCAGCCAAGCAGAAATATGATTGGCGTGTTCGAGCCGCAGCTTCAGTCCAAGTGTAGCCATGAGGAATCCGAGGAACATGGCACCGCCGTCGCCCATAAAAATCTTGGCCGGTTTAAAGTTCCAGCGCAGAAAACCCGTTGAAGCCCCAAGCACTGCGGCCGCAAGAGTGGTGACAAGAGTCTGACCGTTCAAGTAGGCAAGCAAAGCGAAGAAGATGGAAGCTGTTGCAGCCACGCCGGCGCAAAGGCCGTCCATGTGGTCTAGGATGCTGAAGGAGGCGGTAATGCCTACGACGAAAAAAACCGTAAGGATCGCGTCCAGAACGTAGCCCGTTCGTCCGCCAAACAGAAATTCAAATACCTGTGCTTGAATTCCCGTGACCAGCAGGACGCATGCGGCAAGCGGCATACCAACGAAAAGCTTGACCTGATGGTGCAACAAGCCTCGGTCATCGAGAATCCCCACAACAGCGACGACAGTCGCGCCGGTTAAAATTCCGACGATCTGGGCGCGCGCAGGGCCGTCAAACGTAAAGAGCACGGCGAGCATCACGGCTCCGTACATCGCCAGCCCCCCCAGGAGCGGGATCGGGTGCAAGTGTACCTTTCGCGGTCCGGGAAGGTCGACCATCCCCACGCGCAACGCCAGTGCGCGCACAGGAACCGTCAGCATCAAAGATGCAAATAGTGCTATCAGAAACGCCAGCAGACCTGCGGGCATGTTCCCTCGTATTATTTGAAGATCCTGACCGGGGCGGTGCGGCCAGTGCCTCAATCGTGTTCTGCCGGGTTGGGGACCCGACACCCAAGAAAAGAATGGCTGCCCCACGCAGCTTTTACACGATACTTGGAAATCTGTTTCGCTTCAATCACGAATGTTTGCCGGGCAATTAGAAGGCCATGATATTGGGCAGCGCGGCAGAGAAGTGTTCAAAAACGCACAGTGACCTCGCTTGGACTCTTGCGCTCCACCCTATCGTTCGGTGAGCATGCGGCCAAATGTGCGTTTCACTTCTTCGCGATTCTTGGTTGCGTAATACCAGTCTATGGTGCGCTTGAGCCCGTCGCGAAAAAGCACTTCAGGTTCCCATCCCAGCAGTTTCTTCGCGAGGGTATTGTCTGCAACGCGATTGAGTGGGCCAGTCGGCATATCGGGCCGCAGCTTTATCTCGGCCTTATGCCCTGTGAATTGGCAAACCATTTTCGCCGCATCGATGACCTTAATGCGCTCCATCGTTCCCAGATTGATGGCTGTGCCATCATTGATTCTTTCACCGGCGAGAATTGTCCCCTCGACTATGTCCTCAATGTAGGTCCAGTTGCGGATTTGCGTTCCGTCGCCCCACACTTCGAATGGATTCTGCCCTAGAAATGCGCGCGCAATCATGGCGATGACCGCGTGATTCTCGACACCACGCGGTCCGTATACCGTGAAGTAGCGGCACGAGGCCGCGCCCATGCCGTGTTCCTTGGCATACGCGCGCAGCGTAAACTCGCCCATCAGCTTGGCCCAGCCGTAGGTGTTGTCGGCGTCATTCGGTCCATTTGTGAGATCTTCGCTGAGATAGAGTTCTTTCTTGACGTCTGACTGCAGAAAGTTCGGATATACGCAGCCGGAGGAGGCGAAGACCACCTTTTTTACTTTCGCGCGCAGAGCCTCCGCGAACACAAGCCCATCCAGGAAAAAGTTGGACGCCGGTCCGGCCTGGTGAAGATCGACATAACCCCGGCCTCCATGATCCGCCGCCAGGTGAAAAACGGTGTCCACTCCTTCCATGGCTGAGCGGGTAACGCCTGGTTCACGCAGATCCGCGTGAATGAAATCGATCTTTCCGCTGACCACATGCTCTCGAATATTGTCGAGGTGTCCGCTGGTCAAGTCGTCGACGATGCGGATTTTCGTGCCGCGCGCGATAAGATGATCAGTCAGCGTCGAGCCGATGAAGGAGGCCCCTCCTGTCACCAGCACGAGTTTCCCAGTCCAAAAAGTTTCTGAAGACGTCACGCGTTCGCGGCCTCCTCGATAATCTTCACAAATTTGTGTAATTCTTTGACTCTATCATAGTCGGCCGCAGCGGCCAGGGCTGCCCGTCCCATGCTTTGCAATTTGGCTTTATCCAAAACAAGTGAACGAATGGCCGTGGCTACTTTTTCAGGGCTGTCTGGATCGGCGGACACCGCGAATCCGAATTTTGCGCCCAGCGAAGCCACATCCGTCTCTTCGGGCGCAACGGCTACAATTGGCATTCCCGCGGCCAGGATCCCGTACATTTTGCTTGGCACTACAACCCCCTCGAGCCCACGCCTCACTGTGATGACATGCGCGTCGGGCGCGGCTAGCACGGAGGGAATTGTGTTCGCTGGGAAAAATGGAAGAAAGCGGATGTTATTTGCTCCGCCCGCAAGTGTTTCCACTTGCTTGCGCTGTGCCCCTTCGCCAACAAAGACAAGCCCCACGCCATGCTCCTCCAAACTCCGCACCGCCGTGATTAGCGATTTCCAAGCACCGTAGAAACCGAGATTCCCGGCGTGGAGCAGCACGAATTTGGAATCGCCGCGGATCGTTCGAATAACCGCATGATCAAATGGCAGATGGGATGCATCGGGCGGGAGAAGATCTGTTCCATCCCGGACAATTTCGATGCCCGCTGTATCAACGCCCTTGGCGATAACGCGCGCGCGCATATCTTCGCCGAGCACGATCACGCGGGTAGCGCGGCGCAGAGCCCAGCGGTGCAATTTTTCCCAAATGCGCGCCAAAAGGCCAGGCTGGACAATGGCCCCGCCTATGGCCATGTCCGGATACATGTCGCGGATGTTGTAGACGTACGGCTTGTTTTTCAGAAACGCGACGATGGCTCCCACGATTCCTTCGAACGGCGGGTCGGTCATCGCCAACACGACGTCACTTCGTGCGAAAAGCGCCCGCGGGATCGCCAGCGCAACATAGCTCAAATAGTTCAGCACTCGCCGCTTCATCGCGAAACGGGGATAAGCCGTCGAACCCACTCGCATGATTCTCACGCGGTCTGCCACTTCTGTTTGCCAAAGCCGCCAGGGCCGCCGCCCGATCGGGTCATAGGAGGGCCGCCCGCAAAGCACAGTAACGTCGTGCCTCACGGAGAGTGCTTCCGCCACTGTCGCTGCCATTTTCGCCGTGGCAGAAGTGTCTGGCGGATAGTAAAGATTCATGAGCAGGATTCTCATTCGAATTGTGCTCGAAGTGGATGACTCACGTTCTTGTGATTAGGAAGTCACCGAGGACCAGCGCATCCATTTGCGTACGTTGAAAACAATCCAATGCTTCTTCTGGCCGGCAGACAATCGGTTCGTTGTCATTGAAGGAGGTGTTGAGGACGACCGGCACTCCGCTCAGTTTTTCAAATGCTTTGATGAGGCTCCAATAACGGGGATTTGCCTCGCGTGTCACGGTTTGCAGCCGGCCCGTGCCATCCACATGTGTTGGTGCCGGAATTTTCTCGCGCTTCTCAGGCTTCACCGAGTACGCCAACGTCATGAAGGGCGAAAGATACGACTTCTCGAACCACTCGCTAGTGGCTTCGGCAAGGATCGATGGAGCGAACGGACGAAAGATCTCGCGGTGCTTGATGCGCTGGTTCAATATCTCTTTCATCTCACGACGCCGAGGGTCCGCAACGATACTCCGGTTGCCGAGCGCTCGCGGCCCCCATTCCGCGCGGCCTTGAAACCATCCGAGAATTTTTCCATCGGCTACAATTGCGGCCGCGCGTTGCATTATATTGTCCCCGGCAAGTTCTTCCACGCGGCAACCGTTCCTCCCCAATCCCTTTTCCCCAATCGCGTGCCGGATCTCATCGCGTGTATATCCCGGCCCCCAGTAAGCATGATCCATCACGAACGAACGCGGCTGTCCGAGTATCTGATGCCATACATAATACGCAGCCCCGACGGCCAGCCCCCCATCCCCTGCCGCCGGCTGAACGTAAACCTGCTCGAATCCAGTCGTATCGAAAATTTTGCCATTTGCTACGCAGTTGAACGCCACTCCGCCCGCGAGGCACACGGCCTTCAATCCTGTGCGCTCGCCAAGCTTTTTCAGCATGCCGAGATAGACTTCCTCAAGCCGCGTTTGCAAAGCAGACGCGAGGTTGCGGTGTCTTTGTTCGAGTGGTTCTTCGGGATTGCGCTTGGGGCCAAGCCTCCGTTCCATCGCTTCCGAAAACAGCTTGCCGAGAGTCGGCGTCTTGTCCGTCTCCGCCCAGCTCATCTCCGGACCGGTGCGGTGATGCGTAAAATATTCCAGTCCCAGGCGGAAACCGTTCCCATTTGTGCGAACGATGTCGCGAAGAGCGTCGAGTTGTGCGGTCTCGCCATACGCTGCCAGGCCCATGACCTTGTATTCATCGCCGAATTTCAGAAATCCCAGATACTGGGTGACGGCACTATAAAAAAGCCCCAGAGAATGAGGAAATGCAATCGCGCCGTCGAACTTCATGCGGTTTCCGTCGCCGCTGCCCCACATGGTGCTCGCGAAATCGCCCAACCCATCTGCTGAAAGTAACGCCGCACGTTCGAACGGTGATACGAAGAATGCGCTTGCGAGATGAGCCTGGTGGTGTTCTACGCGATGAAACTTGGCTGCAATTCTTGCCGGATCCGCCTCGAAGGCTTGCGCCAGCGCCTGTGGTATGCCCGTAAACTTCGCCAGGACCTTCACGCGCTCGCGCGCGAAAGAGGGCATGCGCATTGCGTAGAAAAGTTTCGTGCCCAGCCGCGCGTATGGGTTGCGCGGCACGGCCACGTGGTCGATATCCTTGAGTCCCAACCCAGCCTCTCGCAGACAATAGCGAATCGCGTGGGCGGGAAAGCCGGCGGCGTACTTCACGCGGTTGAATCGTTCTTCTTCCACAGCAGCCACAAGCCGGCCATCGCAGACAATGGCTGCCGACGCGTTGCCGTGGTAAGCGTTGATCCCAAGAATGTTCATCGCAAGAAGATTCAGTCTACCTCAGGAGTCCGCGTCATGCGGCGAGGTGATGCCTGCACCACTCGTTGAGGACGTACAAAGCCCAAGGGCGCGACCACGAAGTCCGGCCCTCGAGGAACGCAGCCCAAATGCCGCGTACCCCCTCCGCACGGAGTAAAGGAGAAAGGGAAGGCGCGATGTCTGCGAAACTGGCTTCGAGCCGCGGTCGCAGCAAGCCGCGCAGCCATTCTTCCCAGGGCAACGTAAATGTCTTTTTCTTCTGCCCTAGAATTTCCTCCGGCAGAAGTCCGCTTAACGCTTCCACCAGAAGCGCCTTCTTCGCGCCAGCGCGATGGCGTGCCCCATCTGGAAGGGAGCTTACGAATTCGACCAGCGGCGTATCGAGCAGGGGCACGCGGACTTCCAGAGAACGCGCCATGCTCACCGAATCCGTATCGCGCAGCAGCGTGCTAGCCATATAGCACCGCATCTCGAGCCAGGCGGTCGCAGCGACGGGCTCCAGTTTTCCAGCCTCGATTGCTGCGCGATCCAGCCAGCCAAGCCAAGTTGGATCCAAAGTAATCCCGTCCGCACCGATCGTGCTCGGGCGGAAGCGCGGTTCGATCAATCGCTGGATCTGGCCGGGTGGAAAGAGAGAGCGCGCATAAAAATAAGGATGGGGAAGGGTGTCCGGGTCTCGCCACGCTGCAACGGCTTTGCCCACGGCGTCCGGCGACATTCGCGTCGCCAGGATCCTCGCCATCAGTGGTTCCGCGGCACGCCGCAACGGCCACGGTACGAACCATGCGAGCCGCGCGAGCCGCTGAAGAAGCGCCGTGTTGGCAAAGCTTGCATAGCCCGCGAAGAGTTCGTCGCCTCCCAGTCCGGAGAGCGCCACTTTCAGCCCCACTTCGTGGGCCGCCCAAGACACGCAATAAGTATTGATCCCGTCCATCGAAGGCTGGTCGAACCCTGCCACCGCTTCATCGATCCGCGCAAGGATCGTCGCACCTTCGAGAGGCACTTCCGTATGTTGTGTGCCGACTCGCTCGGCGACTTTGCGCGCCAGCGGCGCCTCGTCATAGGCAGTCCCCGGGAAGGCCAGCGTGAAGCTGCGGATTCCTGTCTGCGCGCGGGCCGCAAGCGCCGCGATAGCTCCAGAATCCAGTCCGCTCGATAGGAAGAGTCCTACGGGAACGTCCGAAATCAAATGGGCGCGCACGGCGTCTTCAAGAAGCGGGCGCAAGCGCTTTGCCGCGGAATCCATATCTCTTGGCTTGCGCGTATCGCGTGCGGATGGACTTGTCCGCAAGTCCCACCAAGGGCGCGCCCGCGGGACGCGACGCCGCTCGGGTACATACAAGAGCATCCTGTGACCAGGTGGAAGAGAGAAAACTCCCTCAAGTAGCGTCACCGGCTCCGATGCGCTGCCGAAAAGCAGGTAGGAAGTCAGCGCATCCTGAGAAATTTGTTTTGGCACAATCCCGCTTGCAAGAAGAGCACGCACTTCCGACGCAAACGCAAAGCCCTCCGCTGTCTGCGTGTAATATAGCGGTTTGATTCCCAGCGGGTCTCGCGCCAGGAAGAGCAAGGGAGCCGTTGCAAACCGTCCGCGCACGTCCAGCAACGCAAACGCAAACATGCCGCGGAGCTCCGTCAGACACTCTTCGCCCCATTCTTCCCAGGCGTGCACCAGAATTTCCGTATCGGATTGAGTTGCGAAGCGGTGTCCCAGCAGAGTCAGGCGTTCTCGAAGTTCCCGATAATTATACAGTTCACCGTTGTAGATGACCGCGACGTCCCGCGCTTCATTCCAGACAGGTTGATGGCCTCCAGCCAGATCAATGATGCTAAGTCGGCGCATGCCAAGGGCCAGCCCCGGAGCCCGCGGGTCTCCGATCAGGAACCCTTCTTCATCAGGCCCGCGATGGCGTAAGGCCGTGGCCATTGCGCGCACGCGCAACCCGGCATCCTTGCTGCTCGACGCAAACGCGACACCGCAAATACCGCACACGCTATTATTTGATCTCCGGTGTCGGAAAGAAAACGACTCCGTCGCGCAAAGAGTGCTTGCAAAGGCGGGAGCAGACGACAGCCAATTGGTCGTCCGCGCGCCGCCCAAGCGTTAGGCGTAACAGATATTCTCTGCGCCACGCATTGCGGCAGTTGAGATGCGTCCTACCAAGCATTTCAATCATTCTGATGCTCCAGATTTTGCTCTCTTGGCTCTCTCAATTGCAAGCTTGTTGTAGAGCATTTCCATCTCGCCAACAGGCTCTTCCCAACCCAGCCGCGCCGTCACCTCGCTGCATCCCGCAGCCAAGCGTGCGTGTAATTCTGTATCGCAGATCACAGACTTGATCGCGGCAGCCAACGCGCCCGCTTCATGCGGCACAACCAACCCTGCCACCTTCGCCAACAGCGGCGCAATTCCACACTGGTCTGTCACGACCACGGGCGTGCCCGCCGCAGCCGACTCCGCAGCGGCATTCCCAAAATTTTCATTCTGCGACGGCAGTACAAACACATCGGCATCACGAAATGCCGCCCATTTTGCCACGCCGAAGATCGGCCCGGCGAATCGGACCTGCGAAATTAATCCAAGTCGCTCGGCCATCTGCGTGAGTCGCACTTCCATGCCGCCTTCGTCTGGTCCTGCAAACACCAGCCGGATGCTCTTCCCATCGGTCTCCCTTGAAAGCAAAGCGAATGCCTCCAGAAGCAGATCAGGGCTTTTCTTTTCCGAGAGCCTCCCAAGATAAAGAATAAGTTTCATGTCCCCGTTAAGTCCAAGCTCTTTGCGAAAAATCCCCCGCTCCGGCCATGACGCTGGCGCTTCCACTCCGTTCCGGCGCAACTCGATCTTTTCTCGAGCCACGCCTCCGCCCACGAGTTCATGAACTTCCCGCTCAGATGTGGCGATGATCGCGCTCGCGCCGTCGAACAGTCGCCGCCCGAAGAGCGTGTGATAAATCCGTTTGAGCCGAAGACTCCTCACTATCGGCACAAACATCCCTATCGGCTCCAGCACATACGGAATCCTGTGACTCTTACAAGAGGCCGCGACGACCGGCCCTAGAAAATCGTAGAGTCCGTAGATGTGGACCACATCGAAGCCCTGCAGCTGCGTCCGGCAAAAACGCTTCACCGAGGGATTCCAGCTCAGCGACCGGTATCTCAATATCGTCGGCAAGTAAATCGCGGTCACGCCGTTCTCTACCCGCTTCCACCCCCACGGACTCCCCTCCACGCCGGAGGCCAGGGACTCGCTCATGCGTGCCTCGAGACCCCAGTCCGCTGTCAGAATCGTCACGTCATGCCCGCGCCTCGCAAGGCCTTGTGCTAGCGCGCACACTTTCACCGGTGGCCCGCCAAACTCCAAAAACGGTGCATACGTTTCTGTGACGCTTAGGATTCGCATTGTTCGCGAAGGATTTTCTTGAGGGACTTGGCGAAAACGCTGAATCGGAATTCCCGCTCCACACGTTGCCGGCCTCGAGCGCCCATTTTTTGCGCCATCGCCGGGTCGGAAAGTAGAGTCTCGATGGACGTGGCGAGCTGCAATGCGTCGCCATGCGCCACGAGGTAACCGGTCACGCCATCCTCAATCACTTCCGGTGCTCCACCGTGCGCCCCGCCGATTACCGGCTTGCCGTGCGCCATCGCTTCCAGGTACACCAGCCCGAATCCCTCGCCTCGGCTCGGCAAAGCAAACATTTCGCAGGATTCGTAGCACGCGGTGAGTTCGTCTTTCGTCAACCCACTAAGAAAATGCACATGGCGATTTACGCCATTCTGCTCCGCCAAGTCTTCCAGCCATGCCCGGTCATCGCCTTCACCCACAGCCAGCAACTGCAGCTCCGGCCAACCGGTCAGAAGCCGCGGCAGCGCAGTGATAAGCGTATCCATCCCCTTATATCGCTCGTTCGCCAGCCACCTGCCCACCGTCAGGATCACCCGGCCCTTAGGGTATCCGTGAGGCAATTTTCCCAGCGGCGTGTTTGCGGGCATCGGATCAAATTCCGGATCGAGCGCCCACGGCAACACCCGAATTCGCTCACGACGCACTTGCTGTTCGGCCACGTGATTCGCCGTATCCTTGCTTGGTGCAAGGACTATATTGGCGCGCCGCAGCGCCAGCCTTCGCAACATCCGAAGCGGTTCCCACACTTCCATACCATGCGTGCAAATGATTGTCCTTAGTCGCGGCGCAACAATTCTCATTGTTTGCGTCACCGGTCCTAGATTCGGGTGCCCTGCCAGAACCATCTTCCCGTCCCGTGTTGCCGCGCGTATCGCTGTCGCGGTGAACCGCGATTTGCTCCGCTCGCATCCGGTGAACACAAATTCCTTGCCGCTCACGGCCATGCGGTGCAGTTCCGGCGTGTCGTTCAGGCTCAACAGACGACACTCCATGTGGCGGCTCGCAGCGAATTCATTCAGCACCGCTGCAAGATGCCGGCTAGCTCGCTGCACCCCACCCGTCCCCTGTAGTTCTGTAAACAGTCCAATCAGCACGCGCCGAGTCTGCCTTGTGTCGCAACGTAAGGCAAGTGCTCAAGGAGTTTCGCTAAGCGATTCGTGCCTACAATTGTCGCCCCACCCAGCCAGTGTTGGATTCGTGACGATTATCCATCTTGGAGTCCAAAGCCGTTCGCTCTGCTTCCCGCACGTGGAGATTCCTTCACCCCGGTTTGGCCGAGTCGGGTGACGAATCAGTTGTACAATCGCGGGCTATGTCAGGCGCCCCGGTGAGGCCAGGCCGTAAAATCGACCCTATTTTTCTGCTGCCACTAACTTCTAGGGTCGCGATTCGCGGCACCAGCTTACTGAAAGACATTTTACACGCGCAGGCAGACCTCACAATTGGGCTAGCCACGCGGGGCAGCCAGAACTGCTTGGCCAGGTAAAACAAGTGCTCCTACCTACTCCGACAGACTCAAATCGTTAGCGCCACTTCTTGGAGTTGGCTGCGAAGGTCGCCATCTTGACGGCCTGGGGTCGCCTGATGTATTCCCCTTTGCGATCTCTGCTGCTGTGATCGGAGAGTCCGACTTCTTGCTCAGCCGCATGTGAAGGTTTCCCTTGCGGACGTGTATCGACGGCCGGAGCGAAGTCTTTCGCCGTCCTTTGGGCAAGCGTTAACTCCCTCAGGGAATCGCCCTCATCCTCGCTCCATCAATCAAATTCCAAATGCGAACTAGGCCAGCGTACTTACAGGAGAACTGTTCTCTAACACGCTGTGGGGGACGAGAATTCGCGCGTGTTACGAATGGCTGACCACGCAATGCGTTCTGTTTCGGCGGAATCAGGCGGACATGCGATGTAATCGAAGGCTCCGGCACGAAGGGCGGCGAGATAGTGATCCCATTCGGCGAAACGCGATAGCACGATGACTGGCGTGGGTTTCACCGCCGAAACCACGCCCCGAAAATCACCATCCGGCAGAATGTCATGGCAGAAAACCACGTTAAACTTGTGCGTGCTGATGAAGGCTCGTGCTTCGTCGAATTTCTTGCAGCAGATTGAGCTCCATCCACATTTGTTCATCGCTGCGTTAATCTTTTCTTGATCTTCGTTCTCGGGAGAGATCACCAACACCTGGTTAGCGCTGATCATTTCCGCTTCCTTTCTTTCGGATGCTTTGACGAGAATGTCACGTGCCGTACGGCTAGGCGCCCTCTCGTTCCACTTTGGTCTTTCACCGCCGCCCGGAAGCGGCTCCGTACCAAACGCTAGTCTCCATGCTTCCCTTCGAGGGCGCTCGGTAGGGGACCAGCAAACTATCAAGCGGTTCTCCACAAGACTGTACAAAATTGAACAGCGCTCATCCTTGAGAATCCTTAGAGTACCCGGCTGTGCGGCGAGATTGAGCGACATTGACCTCGAACCAGGGCTGGGCTGGGCGATATCCCTCTTCTCGCCGTTCTTCTCATCTACTTCATGGCAGACGTCCGTCCGCTCAAAACTGAGCGAAATGAATGTATCTTTGAACCCGGCAGGAAAAACCCACCGCATCTCACGATTCGCTGCCGTTTTTTCATCATGATCCTCGATTCCGCCGCGTGCATTTTCTCTTCTTAAAGATTTCGGCTAATGCTTGTGCTAAACTCTGTAGACCCCTTCCACACAGTAGTCAACGCTGGTGTTTTCTTCCATGAGGACCGTTTTCACCACACTATTTTGTATTGTGTTGTGCGTTACTCACGCTTCGGCGCAATCGCCAGTGCCGGCGGCGAGAGGCAAAACGATTGACGTAGGTGTGGGATACTCGTATGTGAGCCTTGGACAGAGTGTTTCTGGCCCCGTGGGCTTAGCCGGTGGGGATGCCAGCCTCACGATCGGTTATTCGCGCCTGGGTCTAAAACTTGACGTAGGCTATGCGCGAGCTGCCACGTTAACCGGCACAGGCCACCACAATGAAATCCTGAGTTACCTTGCAGGTCCAGTAATCCATCCGATGATCCATCGCAATTTTGACACCTACGTTCACGTACTAGCGGGGGCTGCCAGGATAAGTGGCCCAGTACCGCTTGGTGGGGGTGCATACCTGCTCGGGGGGTGGGCGACGGACTGGGCCTGGGCGGTTGGCGGGGGAGTCGAATATCCGGTAACGGATGCGATAGCCATCCGCTCCGGTCTGGACTACATGAGAACTTCGTATTTCGACCCTTCGCTGAGGCTTCGCGGCCAAAGCAATTTTAGGACAACCGCAACGGTGGTGTACTATTTCGCAAGGCGGTCGCGCTCTCGCTCGCCTCGGTGAATCCTACGAGCGGAAATCAGCCCCGAAAATCGTTTTTGCGCTAAATGAGACTGCACGGCCTTCACTTTAACGAGATGATCCATACATGCTTCATAAGAAATCTAAAAGGCCTAAGAAGGCCGAGGAAGTAACCGGCGACGCGATTCGCGCGAGGGTCAAGAAAGAAATGGCGAAGCCGCGCATGGCCAGGTCCGCAAGAATAGCGGAACGCGACATACATACTTCGCGCATTCCAGAAAAGCCAAACACCACACTTAAAGAAGCGTCGACAAAATCATTGGGTCCCGACGTTCGAGGCAACCGGTAAATGCAGAGATTGCCTTTGACGGGGCCAACAAAAGACATCGAAGGCTACGAATTGAAAATGCATTAGCTGACGTGCAGGGCGAGGAAGTGAGGCTCAAAAAGAATGCTCACGTAAGGTTACCGTCTCAGCTGAACCCAAGACGCCAGTCGGCACAAATACGAGTGAAAGTCAGCCCGCCGGGCCTGAGGGAGCCGGCCTTCGAATTAGTCTAGGAGGATCTCGCCACTGCGATAGCCCGTTGGTGGAGTTATGAGGGTTACCTACGGTGCCTGCGGGGAATCAATCCTTCTCCTTAGCGTCCATTGCGGAATACTTACGGTCTATATGCGGGTTTGACCGTCGGTCTCCGGTATTCAGCACGCAAGGCTCACCAGCAGGAACTCCACACGTAGGACAAGGGACTGAGGATACTTCTTCGGGCGTGAGCTCCTTCTTTTTCATTCGTCCGCAATGGCCCAACATCAAGCCGTGAGACCCTTCGATTTAGAATCTTGGCCACAGCACGCGCTACGCAGCGAATCGTAACTTGATGAGCTGCTTCGAGTCGGTACCCTAGCGTACATAAGCCTTATCATGGAAGTTTCACGTTTGCTGTGCCGTCCGCTATGCAATGCGAGGTCCGCGGTGACCAAGTGGTGTGCTGGTTGGATCAAGACTTGGGCACACAGGCTGGTGCTATGCCTTGGACAACAGCCGTGAAAGATAGATTCGCGTGTGCCGCCGATAACGCATTTCCTTACGGCAGAATGGAATACGGAGTATAATGGGGTGTCTCACTAGCATCCACCTGCCAACCGTAAACCTTTAGGCAGTTCCTTGCGAAATCTGACAAATCCTTCGCAAAGGAACCCCTTATGGATCGCAATTCCGCTTCGGGTCTCAAGAAGACCATCGCCAGTGCTGCCACCAGTGGGGTCAACGGGCGGCAGATTCACAACAAAATCCTGCTCGCTCTCCCGGACCAGGAGCGCACTGCGATCTTGTCTAAATTAGAGTTCGTTGCATTGCCAACCTCTACGGTGTTGAACGAAGTAGAAGAGCCCATAAAGTTCGCCTTTTTTTTGAATGAGGGCTTGGCATCCATTCTAAGTATTGCGGCTGATGGAAAGAGCGTGGAAGTTGGGTTGACCGGAAGTGAAGGTTTCGTCGGTATCCCTCTTACAGCCGGATTTCATAGCAGCCCCAACCGCGTCATTATGCAAGTATCAGGAAGTGGTTTCAGACTGGCAGCTAGAGATCTTATCGCCTCTTTGCGTGAATGTCCGAAACTAGCGACGGCTCTGCAGCAGTTTGCTCAAGAACTTGCTTTGCAGTCCTCCCAGGTGGCTGCTTGCAATCGGCTGCATGAGGTTGACGAACGGTTGGCGAGATGGCTTCTTATGTCGCAAGACCGCTTAGGCGGCGACGTCGTACCGCTTACGCAGGAATTTCTCGCTCACATGTTAGGCACACGCAGGGCCAGCGTTACCGTGGCTGCGGGTATCCTGCAAAAGGCCGGACTCATTACCCACACACGGGGATCGGTTAAAATTAGAAGCCGAAGCCGGCTGGAAGACGCGGCATGCGAATGCTACGGAATAATGACCAAGCAAATTAAAAAGTGGCACGACGAAGCGAGCTAGACGGCATTCATATCGTCCGCAGGAAAAGTCCGCAAGCCGCTTGCAAATTCTCGATTCGCCATTTCGCGCGTCGCACAATGTCCGCGTTCGGCATACTTTGCTCTCGTCTGAAGAGGTACGAAAATGGCCGACCAAGAGTGGATCAAGAAGCTGGAAGACGGCAGAAAGGTGAAATTCGTCTACCAAGAACTGCCGGAAGATGGGGCTTTTCTTACCGCGCAGCTTGCAGGGAACAAGGTCGTCTATTCGGTCGTATTGAGCAAGGCGGGGAACCCGCTTAGCCGGGTAGATGTTGAAAATCAATTCAAGGGTGAGCTTGCAAAGAAGTAGTGAAACGCCATTCGCGACATCAGCGGCTAGCCAATCGTTTCCGGATGGGCCGCCCTATATCCCGCAAAAAATTCTTGACTAGAATGATAAAGCTACGGTAGGTGTATATTTGTGGTGTCTCTATGCGGACATTTCCAGCTGCCAAGAAGAGCAAGTCCACTCCAAAGCCGAAGCAGAACCCTGCTTTCGATGCCCAAGCTTTTCTCGACTCGGCCGGTGTGGCGAAAAAAGTTAGGGAGTTCAAAAGAGCCGAGATCGTCTACGCTCAAGGTGAAGCCGCGCAGAGCGTACTTTACTTGCAAACCGGCGGTGTGAAGCTCACCGTCGTTAATGAGGTCGGCAAAGAGGCGGTCGTGGCGATTCTGGGACCGGGCGACTTCTTTGGCGAGGGTTGTCTGGCAGGTCAGCCCGTTCGCATCGGTACAGCTACCGCGATTACGCCTTGCACTGTACTCGTCATTGAGAAACGTGAAATGTTCAAGGTGCTGCACGAGGAGCATGACCTCTCCGACCTCTTCATCAAGTTCATGCTGGCACGGAACATTCGGATCGAGGAGGACTTGGTCGATCAGCTGTTCAATTCGAGCGAGAAGCGGCTGGCCCGAACTCTCTTGTTGCTTGCCCGTTACGGCACGGAAGACCAGCCTCACGGAGTATTTCCGAAGATGTCGCAAGAAACGCTGGCGGAGATGGTTGGCACAACACGCTCACGGGTCAATTTCTTCATGAACAAGTTCAGGAAACTGGGCTTCATCAAGTACAACGGCGGGCTTCAGGTCAACACTTCTCTCTTGAACGTCGTGCTGCACGAGTAAGCGCCCACATTCGCCTTGATCGGAAATCCAGTTTATCGGGACTACGTTTGTCCAGCCATTTCAACTCCAATCGCTAGTGGACGACCCCTTCCGGCATGCCAGCCCTAAATAATTCTACGGCCTGCTCAGCCGCGACCGGACGGCTGAAAAAATAGCCTTGTCCCTCGCTGCACCCATGCCGTTGTAGGAACTTCAGCTGCGCACGGGTTTCCACCCCCTCTGCAATTACGAGCTGCTTAAGGCTCCTGCCGATATTGATCATGGCGCTCACAATCTTGGCGCCTCCCGGGTCGGCTGTAATCTCCTGAACAAATGATTGATGGAGTTTCAGCGCGTCCGATGGGAAACGCCGCAGATAGGTAAAGCTGGAATAACCCGTGCCAAAGTCGTCGATGGCAAGCTGAACGCCCATGGCTTTTAGCTTGACCAGCGTGACCACAGCAGCCTCCGCGTCACGCATCAGAACGCTCTCGGTTAGTTCCAGCTCTAGATTCTGAGGCGCCACTCCCGTTGCAATCAACACTGCCCGGACTCCTGAAAGAAAATCTTTGGCGCCGAATTCGGCCGCGGATACATTCACCGCCATAGGCACAATTCCCACTCCCGCATCGCTCCACGCCCGCGCCTGTTTACATGCTTCCAGGAGCACCCACTGTCCGATAGGCAAAATCAGCCCGCACTCTTCCGCGACGGGCACGAACTGTGCGGGATACACCATTCCGCGCTGCGGGTGTAGCCAACGGAGCAGCGCTTCCGCGCCCGTGATCTGCCCTGTCTGAAGACTGATTTTGGGTTGGTAGTGGAGCAAGAATTCGTTTCGCCCCAGCGCACAGCGCAAATCCGCCTCGAGCGATTGCCGTTCCGCGAGCCGCTGGTGCATTTCGCGGCGGAAGAACTGATAGTTATTCCGGCCGTTTTGCTTGGCTTCGTACATGGCGTTGTCCGCTCTATTTATCAAGCTTTCCGCATCTTGCCCGTCGCTGGGGTACGTACTGACCCCAATACTCACGTTGATATCAAGGTTTTTATTATCGATCGTGTGCGGTACCGTTAACGCTCTGAGGATTTTCCGCGCACTGAAGGCTGCGTCTTCCGCATGCTCGACTTGCGAGAGGAGTATCACGAATTCGTCCCCGCCCAGACGGCTTACGGTGTCCGACCGCCGGATACACGCTGTTAATCGCTCCGCCACCGACTGCAGCAGTTTGTCCCCAACATCGTGGCCCAGGGAGTCGTTGATCTTTTTGAAGTGATCCAAATCGACAAACATCACCGCAAGTTGCTTGCCTTGGCGCTGCGCCAGGGTGATCGCTTGCGTCAGCCGGTCGTTGAACAGCACCCGGTTTGGCAAATCGGTAAGGACATCGTGTTGCGCTGAGTGCGACATTTCGAGCGACTTGGCGCGGGCCTCGCTGACGTCGTGGAAAGCCACTACTGCCCCGGTTATGCTCCCATCCTGGTCACGAATAAGCGTCACTTTACTTTCAATTCCGAATTCGATCCCGTCCCGTCGAACCAGAATGCAGTTTTTGCAGTTGGCCGTTGCCTTGGCGGTCTCAGCCTCCTGCGTTGCGAGCCCCAAGGCATTGTCAATTGCTGTGCGGGAAAGGCCATCGATGAATCGAAGTACATCCGCTACGGGACGCCCCTGCGCTTCCTTCCGCCGCCACCCGGTAAGTTCTTCCGCGATCCGATTTAAGTATGAGACGTTGCCATGCAGATCCGTGCGCAGGACCGCCTCTTCGATCGAATCGAGTGTCACGTTGGCGGCTGCATTTTCCAACAACATCGCTTCTGCCGCGCGGCCATCCATCATCGCGTGCACCTCTGCCTAAACCGGCAGCCGTAGTCGGGATGGTTCATCAGGTAATTTCGAGTCTCGCGCTCTATCGCTTGCGGGACCTTCTCTTCTCTGTCAGTACCGCTCAGGATCAATATCGGCACGCGAGGCTCCACTTCAGAAAAGTTGTCGAGTCCTTCGACGCCATGTCTTCCGGGCAAGGGTAGGCCAAGCACCGCGGCCCTAAGTGTGCCTCTACACAATCGTTCGATCCCGCTGAAATCTTCGGTAACCCACCTCCTGCGGAATCTTTCATTCGTTGCTGAACCCAATTCGTCAAATGCTCTCCTCGCATCGTTAGGCGCAGCTTCGATGCGCAAAACGCACGTGTCGCTATCCTTGGTATTCGCCAGTTTCGCAATTCTAAGCTCCGGGCTTGGCATGGGGGATTAATCCGCTCAAAACACGTTTTACTTGCCCTTGTCCCTCTTTGCGGTATCCGCTGCCATGAAGCGCAGCATCTGCTCCTTCAATTGCGCATCCACCTCGTCCGCAATCGTCACTACGTCGGGAAGCAGCGCGCTGAATTCCAAATTCTTCACGTTCTTGTGCAGCGTCGAAAAAATGGTGACTTGCAGTAGACGAGACTCCTCGACCGCCATGGCTACCGTGTAGCCTTGTTTGCGCCGCAATTCCCCGTGTTCGGCCGCCGCCTTCGAAACCGGAGCTTTCGTCCCTGCGTCCAGACGCAACCGCGCAATCACATCGTGTAGAAGACGAGGAAGATGGCCAGTCCGCTCTGGATAGCTCAGCAGGATACACGTTAGATCTGGCTCCTGCTCGACTCGAGCAAGCCAATCCGCAATTACAGTTTGGAGTTCACGCTCGAGAATGTCCGCCACGCTCTCAATCGAGGCAGCATCCCCATTCCCTCTGGGACCCGTTACAAACTCTGCAGCTTTGCTCATTCCACCCTCCTTTGGTCACTACTCTGGTTCATCTATCTTGTCGACGGGTGTAGCTAACAATCTCGGCTGCAATATTTATCCCATCGTGTCTCTGTCAATTCCATTGATCGATGGTCCACTAAGACAGTTCGCAAGACTGTGCAAAAGGAGTCGTCCGTCCGTCTATTAAGATTTTTTGATGTCCCAAGAGTAATGACCTGTATAGGAGAGCGAGAGGAAGCCGGAGTAGTTCTCTTGGATATTCCAGGCCCAGACCGATTCGGTATCAACAATCCAGGAGCGATGGGTGAAGATCAAAAGATCGCTATTCCGCTGTCGAAGGAACTTATGGCGGGCTCATCGGACCCGTGCCGTTCACCGTGCAAATTGGGTTGAGGGACGCGAAAGATGGGGCTCCGGGCGAAAAACCGGAAATGGCGAAGCGATTCGGAAATGACGTTCTGGAAAGTTGGAAATCCAAGAGTCAGCTTCTCTTGGCCGAGAAACGCGCTGCTACGAGAATGGACCTAACTCCTGTGAACTCGGTCCGGCGTTTCCGCCAAACGGTCTTGTTTACATGTTCGGCGGAGCGGCAAAGGCGCAAGAGGCCTAATCGAAAATTGCCCCGCTACCCAGAAGCGTCGCGAGTTCACCAAAGCGGTCGAGATAAATATCTGCGGGGTACGCGCCCCGGTCGTGCACTCCAAATCCGTAGTTCACCGCCGCAGCCAGTGTTCCCGCGTTGCGCGCAGTTTGGACGTCTACTTCGGAATCGCCTACCAGAAGGGCTTCCCGCGGCTCGGCACCCAAATCCCTCAGGATCGTCCTTGCGCCCAGCGGGTCGGGTTTCTTGGTTTCGAAACTGTTTCCCCCGTAGATCGCTCGAAAATATTTCGAAAGCCCGATTTGGTCCAAAATCCGCACGCTGATTCGAACGGGCTTGTTCGTTAATACCGCCATCGGCATACGCGCCAGATGTTCCAGTGTCTCCGCGACGCCAGGATATGCATGCGTGGTGTCCATTTTGTGTTCCTCATAATAGCTTAGGAAAAATTGCAGCGCGTGTTGCCTTTCTTCCTCACTGCACCCAACCCCGAGTGCGCTCGCGACCAGCTGCGGAGCGCCATGTCCGATGTAGCCGGAGATCGTCGCCGCGGCCAGCTGTTTGCGCCCCAACTCGCGCAGCATCGCGTTGACGGAATGAATCAAATCCTCTTTCGAATCGATCAGCGTGCCGTCCAGGTCAAAAATTAGGGCGCGCACCGAACGCAGCTTCGAGTTAGCCATGAATCACCCATCTTAATATGTTTGTCGTTGGTTTCAGCGTTGCTTGGGCAATTCTTAATCCATTATGAATTCTGCATTAGAGAAAAATAAAGAGTTCTATCCTTTTTCAGAATCGCCTTCACTTCACGTAAAATAGAGAGCTTGTCGCCCAGCACAAAACACCACTGGAGACCGAGACCAAATGGCCCAGGTTCTGCCCTTCCAAGCGTTTCGCTACAATCCTCAGCGAGTTTCTTTCGAACGCGTCTTGACCCAACCTTACGACAAGATTTCTCCCGCTATGCAGGACAACTACTACGCCGCCGATCCGCATAATCTCATCGCCGTTGAAAAAGGGCGCGCTTATCCGGGCGATTCCCCGCAGAACAATGTCTACACGCGCGCAGCCAAAGCACTGGAGAACTGGATCCGCGAAAACGTCGTCGTGCAAGACCCCGTCCCTTCGTTTTATGCCTACTCCCAGGAGTACAGCGTGCCTGGGACCGGCGAGAAGCGAGTCCGTCGCGGCTTCATCGGCGCCGGCAAACTTGAAGACTACTCCGTTGGAGTCGTCTTTCGCCACGAGCACACACTCTCAGGGCCCAAGGCTGATCGCCTTGAGCTTCTCCGCCACACGCGCACCCACACCGGTCAGCTTTTCATGCTGTACTCGGACCCTCAGCAGCGCATCGACAGTATTCTGAAGGAAGCGGAATCGGCAGCTCCCACGACGGAACTGAGCGATGAATACGGCGTTGTGCACCGCCTGTGGGTAATCGCTGATCCCGGTCGCACCATCCCTATCGAGAAAGCGATGGAGGAACAAAAACTCGTGATCGCTGACGGCCATCATCGGTACGAAACTGCGCTGACCTACCGCAATGAGCGCCGTCTCCACGCCGGCGGCCTTCATCCATCGGCGCCGTACGCACGGGCCTCTTACGATTTCGCAATGATGACTTTCGTGAACACCTGCAGCGAGGGCCTCACAATCCTCCCAACACACCGGCTGGCCGCAAATCTTCACGATTTTTCTTGGGGTGAGGCGCGCCGCTATCTCGAGCCTTGGTTCGAAGCCAAGGTATTTCCTTTTGCTGACGACAGGCAAAAAGCCGAGGTCCAGAACAACTTTCTCGCCCATCTTCAGCAAGCGCGCCCACAACGAGCCATCGGTGTCTACCCCTCCGCGGAACCCGGCAAACGCGCATACTATGTCTTAACACCGCGGCGCGGCGCCGACCTCCCGCAGCTCCTGCATGGCGTTTCGCCTCTTCAACGAGAGTTGGATGTTGTCCTTCTCCACGATGGGATTCTCGAACCCGCGTTCGGCATCACGCTGCAAGCCGTCACCGCCGAAAGAAATCTCTCTTACGAGAGGAAACCTTCCGCTGCCCTCGATGCCGTCGATGACGGCTCCGCGCAAATCGCGTTTCTTGTCAATCCGGTGGATGTCGATCAAGTGATGCGCATCGCGACCGCCGGAGAAGTTATGCCGCAAAAATCCACGGACTTTTATCCCAAACTGCTGAGCGGGATCACGATGTACCGCGTCGAAGCATGAAGGAAATCTGAACGGACAAGTGACAGAACGCTGGCAGACAGCCGAACATTCCAAAGAAGAAGGGCACGCAGACGCGTGCCCTTCAACAAAAACCGTACTTCCTGCCGCAGCCCAGTCTACTTTGCGAAGCTGGACACTGCTTCCGCCTCGGTGTTGTACACGTCAAAGACGGTGAGCAATTTGGTGATCTGCAGCACTTCCTGAAACTTGGCGCCCAGATGAGCCAGCTTCAATGCTGCGCCCTGGGACTTGGCGCTGTGATGTGCCGCCACAAGCGTGCCCAGGCCCGCGCTGTCGATAAACGTAATGTTCGCCATGTTCAGCACGACTTTTTTCTTTCCTTCGGCGATCAAGCTTTTCACTTTTTCACGCAGCGCGTTACTCTCTTCGCCGAGCACGATGCGGCCGTCCAGCGCCACCACGGCTACGCCATCCACTTCCCGGTTCGTCATCTTCAAGGCCACTTTGTTTTCCTCCTCATCGGATAGCAGTTCCGGCGGCAACCCGGGCCGGGACCACAAAGCTTATCAATAATAGTCCGCACACGACATGTAATATCCGCAGACCGGGCAAATCAATTTGCAACGCCGCGATTCAAGCCGCTGCGAGCACACCGGACAATAGCGCGAGGCATCTTCCCCCGCCACGCCCATGGTGTCTTCGACTTTCCCTGGCGAGGCGCGTTCCACCGAAACCTCGGCCCGCTCTCGGTCAACCGGGGCAAGTTCCTGTTTCGCGGCACCTTTCACGGCCCGACTCTTATAGCACATCCCCGCATAACAATGGTAGCACCAGCCCCTTCACCCGCAGGAGCACGAGATCTCGCTCCCCCGGCTCTTCTTTCACCATCTCCTCTCCTAACCTCGTCTCTTCGCGCCGACCCAGTTTTCCGGCCTACCCGGTACCTGCTCCATTTTGCTATTCTTTTCTCTCGATCCTCCTCTCATCCAATGCCTCCAACCACGCCCGATGTCCGCGGCCTGAATCTCGATCCGGAAACCCGCTGCCTTCATTACCATTCCCCGCTCGACATCATCGCCATCAAAATGAAATGCTGCGGCCTTTACTACGCCTGCAAGGACTGCCACGACGCCCTAGCAGGACACTCCATCGAACTCTGGCCCCAATCCGAGTGGCACGAACCCGCCATCCTCTGCGGCTCCTGCCGCGCCGAACTCACCATCTCCGCCTACCTCGAATCCAACTCCCAATGCCCCCGCTGCCATTTCCCTTTCAACCCCGCCTGCCGCAATCATCACCATTTCTATTTCGCGGTCCCGTCACAATCCCCCGGCTAAATCCAACGCGGGCACCTCCGCACGCCAGCCCTTAAGTGACGCATCGCCGTGCCTTGATTCCTGGATAGCCTGCCATCTGCGATGTTGTTTACATGCAAATGGAAGGGGGCCTTGACACTTGCGGGGACTGGGCCTAGGCTGCGCTGTTTGTCGCGACTTGCAAAATGGGCCGCAACCGGGAGAGCGCATGAAGAGAGCGCAAAGACTTGCAGCAGCGATCGTCATGGTGATTACGTTGACCGCGCCGGGGATGGTGCTGGCGGCGGAGCACTATGAAATTGTGGTCGAGCGGAACGTGCCGGCGAAAATGCGCGACGGTGTGACGTTGCGGGCGGACATTTACAGGCCCAAGGCTGAAGGAAAATTTCCGGTGCTTCTGGTACGCACGCCATACGACAAAACGGGGGAGGCGAGTTTTGGAATGAAGGGAGCGGCGCGGGGGTACTTAGTGATCGCGCAGGACGTGCGTGGGCGGTTCACGTCGGAGGGGGAGTGGTACACGTTCAAGAATGAGTCGCAGGATGGCTATGACACGGTGGAGTGGGCGGCGGCCCTCCCCAATTCAAATGGAAGAGTCGGAATGTTCGGTGGATCGTACGTTGGGGCGACGCAGTATCTGGCGGCAATAGCTAAGCCGCCGCATCTGGCTGGAATTTGTCCGACCGTGACGGCTTCGAATTATCACGACGGATGGACCTATCAGGGCGGGGCGTTCGAGCAATGGTTCAACGAATCGTGGAGCACGGGACTGGCGATGAACACGATGCGGAGGCGCGTGGAGGAGAGCAACGCCATTGAGGGGACAAAAACTTTACCGCTGACGGACTTTGCCGTCCTGGAAGCCCCTTCCGCAGCGGGAATAGCGCCGTACTTCAAGGATTGGCTGGCGCATCCGAATTACGACGAGTACTGGAAGCGATGGTCGATCGAAGATCACTACGGGGATATCCAGGTGCCCGTGCTCAGTTTTGGCGCGTGGTACGACATATTTCTGGGCGGGACACTGCGAAATTACATGCGATTGAAGAGGGAAGCGGGGACCGAAGCTGCGAAACGCGGTCAGATGCTCGTTGTTTACGTCGGGGGACATGCGGGTGGATCGAACAACAGGAAAGTGGGCGGTGTGGATTTCGGAGAGAAGTTGCCGATTGATCAGGACGAGATGACGCTGCAATGGTACGACGCGCTCTTAAAGGGGCAGGCAAACAGCGTGGGGCACGAAAAGCCGGTGAGGATTTTTGTGATGGGGAAGAATGAGTGGCGCGAGGAAGATGACTGGCCATTGGCGCGTGCAAAGAATACGCGCTACTACCTGCACTCAGCTGGCGGGGCAAATGGGGTGATCGGCAACGGAACGCTGAGCGCTACTGACCCCGGAGAAGAAAAAGCTGACCAATATGTTTACGACCCGAACGATCCAGTCCCCACGATCGGCGGGCCACTTTGCTGCGGAGCGCTGCCGACGGGAATCGGGCCGGAAGATCAGAGACCGGCGGAGGCGCGAGCCGATGTGCTGGTATTTAGCACACCGGCGTTCACTAAGGATACGGAAGTGACCGGACCGGTCACCCTGGATTTATACGTGAGCAGCTCGGCGGTGGACACGGACTTTACGGGAATGCTTGTGGACGTCTGGCCGAATGGATTTGCGCAGAATTTGACGAGCGGGATTCTGCGGATGCGTTACCGGAATTCGCAGGAAAAACCTGAGCTTGCGAATCCGGGAGAGACCTATCACGTGACAGTGGACTTGTGGGCAACGAGCAATGTTTTCCTGGCAGGGCACAAATTGCGGCTCGAGGTTTCCAGCAGCAACTTCCCGCGGTTCGACCGGAACCTGAATACCGGCGAAGTGCAGGCACGCGGGACGCACATGATCAAGGCGACGAACGTGGTTTACCACGACAAAGCGCGTCCCTCGGCACTGATTCTGCCCGTGGTGCCGTAGCTGAGCTCCAATCCGGACTCTTGGCATCCTAGGAACAGCGCGACCCCCTCTAACTTGACACTCCAGAAGGGCAGGTCTACACTACGGAGTTTTTAGATGGCCCCGAAAGCAGACAGAGGGGCGGGACTTCCATGGACAAGAAAAGGCTCGATTACTACAGAAAGAAACTGGTGACGCGGCGCGAGGAGTTGATGAAGACGATCGCGCGCACGCAGGAAGAAGGACGAACCGCAGACGAAGATCCGACCGTGGACCTCGCCGACAAAGCAGCGAATTCCTACACAAAGGAATTCCTCTTTGGCATGACCAATACGGATCGCACGATCCTGAACATGATCGATGCGGCGCTAAAGCGCATCAACACGGATGAGTACGGAGTCTGCGCAAACTGTCAGGAAGAGATGCAGCAGAAAAGGCTCGAAGCGGTACCCTGGGCCAAGCACTGCCTTTCTTGCCAGGAGAAGATGGAACAAGGACTGTTGTAACTCCGATGGTTACGGGAGGATGAGCGGCCAGCCTGAGAAGGCTGGCCCTATGCGTTTAAACACGCCGGGTCCTTAGATTACCTTACCGTACATTCTCTCTTTCCTTATAAGGCCTGGAAGAGTAGATTTCTCCCTGCTTACCGGGAGAACTATCTTCCATGCGACCAGCTCATATTGTGCCGAGGGGTGTGCGCGGATGGTTAGCAGAAGCCAGCGATGCGATTGTGAGCTTGCTTTTTCCTGGGGCATGCCGCATCTGCGACAAGCTGCTAACGCGGGCGACCAGGGTGCCAATTTGCGAGGAGTGTCTGGCGTCGTTCGAAGCGCCCCGGGAGAAGATATGTGAGCTATGCGGACAGCCGCCCGCGGAGCTGACAGTGGCCGAGGGAGAACCGCTCGTTTGCCGCGTGTGCCGGCAAAGGACGTACGCCTTCGAACGGGCAAGGAGCTTCGGCAAATATGAGGGACCGCTCGTACGGGCAATTCTCTTGTTGAAGTGGGAACGGATCGAGCCACTGGGGTCGTGGTTCGCGCAAAGACTGACGGAGTTAGCAGGACGGGAAGCTGGGCTACTGGCGGGGGACGTAGTAGTGCCCGTACCGTTACACCGGGACCGTGAGCGGGAACGCGGATATAACCAAGCCGGGCTGATTTCCAAGCCACTGGCGCGAAAGCTGGACCTACCCCATAAGTCTGTGCTGCTCATGAGAACACGCCCTCGTCCGAACAAGCTGGTGCTCAGTTTCGAGGAACGGTGGGAGTCTGTTCGTGGCGCTTTTGCCACACGTCCGGGCACACAGGTTGACAATAAGCGCGTCTTACTGGTAGATGATGTGATGACCACCGGGGCGACGCTTGATGCTTGTGCACGGGCGCTGCTGGAGTCGGGAGCCAAGTCGGTTATAGGACTTACGGTAGCCCGCGCTGCGAGAAATGCCCTGCCAACCTCGGAAAATGGTACCCTGTAGCTTAAGGTAGCGCGATGAGCGCAAACCGGCCAAAGTCCGTCGATTTCCGGGGGCGGTATGCCCCCGAAGCTGGCGCTGCCGGTGCGTCCGGGTCCGCAGATCCCCCAGACAGTAGATCCCACAACCCGATAATGCCGAGGCGTGCATCGCTGATGCATGAACCTGTGCTGGTATTGAATGCGACCTATGAGCCTATCAACGTGACGGCCGTGCGCCGCGCGATGGTGCTACTTCTGAAGGGGGTAGCTCAGGCCGAGGAGATGCATAGCGCGGAAGTGCACTCGGCGGCGCATGCGCACAAAGTGCCGTCCGTGATTCGGCTACTGGCGTACCGGCACATTCCTCAGCAAAGCCGGGCGCTTTCGCGGAAAAACATTTTGCTGCGAGACCGAAACACCTGCCAATTCTGCGGAAGAATTTTTCCCAGCTCGGAATTGACGCTGGACCATGTTGTACCACGGTCGCGTGGCGGTCGATCTTCGTGGGAAAACCTCGTTGCATGCTGCTACCGCTGCAATAACAGCAAGGGTGATCGCACACCGGAAGAGGCCGGACTTAAACTGGCGCGTCGGCCCCGGCCATTCACGCTCCATACCTCACGGCAGTTGATGCGGCTCATCGGGCACCGCGATGAAAGGTGGCGTAAGTATCTGTTTTACTAAGCGTTTTCGGCGAATTCGGGAACAGTAAAATATTTTGAAGTTGTGGAAACCTTTTTCGCTGCCGTGCATCTAAATTAATAACTAACCACTTCGAGGACACACCCCGGGAAGCAGCTAAGGCTCAGCGCCTTAGCTGCTTCTCTCCTTTTGGAGCCGATTTTTTCGCTAGTATTTTTCTATTACCTGTTTCAAGGTGATTTAGAGGGGCCGACACCGGGGAAACTTTGCAATGCGGCTTCTTCGTCCGGAAACTCTGGGAACACCTGGTACAGCCGGGTGACTTTGAAAACTTCCTCGACGCTGCGGGATAATCCTACAACTTTCATTTCGCCACCGCTCTTGAGCACCATCACGTAGATGCGCGCCAGCTCACCAATTCCGGAGCTGTCGAGATAGTGAAGCTCACTTAAGTTTAGGACAATATGCTTGCGGCCCTCACGAAGCAGCCGAGAGACGTTTTCGCGGAGAACGCCGACTTCGAAAAACGTAAGCCGACCGCGAAGATCAATTAGAGAAACCTGGCCCGAATGCCGGATGGTCGCGGAAAAATCCAAGATACGCTCCAGGTGGCTGGTACGAAATATTCTACTTTGTCGTGTGCATCAGGAACAGAACATTTCGCCGGAGAGAAGACATCGCGAATAACTTCGAGAAGCTGAAGAATAGTTGACCGAGGACACTAGTTGCTGGCTATTGCCGCATAACAACACGTAAGCCACGGCGCCAGCTTTCCGCCAAGCCGACACGCATACATTCCATCTCGGGCGAGAGAAAACGCAAAAGGATATCCGTGGCCGGGTGGAAGCGAAGCGCCGGAGCGACGAGATAGACAAGCGGCGGAGCGGCCTGAAGTTCAATTCCCGGAAAATATCCGTAGCGAGCAAAATCGCATTGTTCCAAGTGATGGCGAATTCGAAACCAATAGCCGCCAGCTTGCAGCGGAAGATGAATATGCTCGCTGGCTTTTAGTTCGAGAATGGCGAGACGACCGGAGCGAGTGACGGTAAGCACATCGAGAATGCCGCGCTCGTTGCCCGAGAGGGCAAAAACTTGCGAATAAACAAAACGCGGATCGAGGGCCGCATCGATTCGGGTGACGTCTTCGCGGACCAGAGCTTCGAGCCAGCGCTCCGGCTGAGCCCGATACAGCGCTTGATGCAACTTGCTGGCTAGCGGGTGACGATGCACGTCGAGTTGATGCAGCAAGCTCTTGAGGGCGGGTAGCGAGGATGAAGTAAGTTCCTCGCGAGAATCGGGATAACCGAAGAAAATGCGTCCCTCGTCCCAGCGCGCAAATGCTAAACCTCGGAAACGCAATATGACCTCGCGCGACTGCGCGACAGGATGTACGCTGACGGCGCGAGGCGACAGGGCAACGACCGGATTGAGTGCGGAATAAGCGCGATCGAGGAGCGCTTGTGATTCGCGATGAGGAACCAGCCAAGTCTCTTGATTACCCCCGCAGGGGAGATCGATCTTTTCGAGCGTCTCGCGAACCGGATCCCGCTCATAGAGTTCCAGGGATAGACCTGGTTTCAGAGCGACGGCCCGAGGTATCACATGGCGCGCCTCCCCTTTCGGCAGAATAAGCCGAAGCGCAATGACGGCGCCGCGTCGGCAGGAATTACGCGAGCGATGCAGCCACAGCAGTCCATAGGTTAGGCTGCTTTCCGCATTATCAGAGGACTCTCCGTCTGGAACAGCAAGGACGGCGACAAGGGAAGAGCCGCGGCGGAGAACTCCGCGTACATAGTTGCCGGAGATAGAGTGTTCGAGGTCAGGCGCTGACGTCAAAGATTCGAGAGATTCATCAGGAAAGCGTTCCGCAAGTAAATGTCCAAGACGGATGCAAAACTCTTCGCGAGAAAGATCGCGGATGCTCCGCTCGAATTCCATGCGAATAAATTCAAGGCGACCGGGCTTTGTGCGGCCGAACCGTTCGACGGCAAGCGATAGCCGCCGATCGGAGTGGTCAGTGATGGCAAGCACGCGGCGCGTAAGATTGTAGTTTTCGGACCACAGATGCAACAGAGGTTTCTCCGCAGCACCGCGCACTTCCCACGAGAGCTCGGAGAATGGTGCAACCCGCCCGCCATTCTCGCGAATCTCGACGGCGCCTTCGGCGGTGAATTCCTTGAGACAAGCCAGCAGTTCGGCGGAGAGGTCCACGCCGGAAATTATAAATGAAATACTTAGCTCTTGAACTATTCTTTGCTGGAAGCAAAGAGAATACCGGAGACGCGGACCACGGGCTTCTGTATGTTCCAGGAAGTAGGGATGTGCTCAAAGGAAACCTCAAAGTCGCGGCGCTCGCCTGGAGCAAATCGAGCCGCCTTTGACGAGAACACGGCGCGGGATTCGCGCAGAACGACTTGGCCAAGCTCGTCTGAGAATTCGACGGTGAGCTCGACGTTTGAAAGTGGCAAGTTACCCTCATTCGTCAAGCGGCCCGCGAGCAGGGTGACCTCCTGATTCAGAAAATTTTCAGCGCGGCTGAGCGCCAAGTCCTCTATATGAATTGTCGGCGCATACGCTTGTTCCGAAGCGCCAAACGGGAGGTGCGATTCGCGCGTGAGGGAAGAGGACCGGCGTTCTCCACCGGGCCACATCACAATGAGGAGGGCGATGGCGATCGTTGCAGCCCCCATCCACATGATCCAGGAGCGCCCGCCGGTTGCTTGCGGCTGACGCGAAGTTTCGGTCTGAAGAGATTCAGTCACGTATTATGCTCAGAGAGTGATGCTGGCCCGGATGCTGCCGAGCGTCAAGGCAGCATGAGAGAAAAGAAAGCCTGCGCACCACCCGATGGTCGCCGGCGTGCAATTAGCGACCGGCCACGAGCCGATGAATCAGGGGTTCCGGAAGCCGTGCGGTGCGCATCCGTGCCTGTACCTCGGATATGTCATAAGGTACACGCCAAAACTCGACGGTGTGGTGCTCGATATCCGCGATGGCGAAGCCCGCGCGGGGGTCACCGTCGCGCGGCTGGCCAATGGAGCCGGGATTTAGCAAATAGCGGCGGGGCTGTTCGATGCGGAGGGCAGCGAACGATTCCGAAGGTCGCGGTCGAATCTGCAGCACTTCGAGATTGGAGTCCTGATAAGAGAATCCGCCTTGATGATGGGTATGCCCGAAAAAAGTGACTTCAGCTGTGGAATCGAGTAAGCCATCGAGAGCTTGCGCGGGAGTGAAAACATATTCGTCCTCATCTTGAAACGCACCATGCACCAAAACAATTCCGTCAGTGGCGAGCGGTCCCTGAGGGAGGCCGGAAAGCCAGGAGAGATCTTCCGCGTTCAGGCGCGAGCGAGTCCAATCCACCGCGGCTTTGGCGACAGGATTGAAATCAGTGGTGTCCATCAGGCCTGTGACGGCCTTGTCGTGATTGCCGCGAATGGTTTCTGTCCCAAGTTCGCGAAGCCGAGCGACAACCTCATGTGGGTCGGGTCCGTAGCCGACAACGTCGCCGAGACACACGGACACGTCCCATCGCCCCGCGGCCGTATCAAGCGCAGCGGCGAGGGCCGTCGCGTTTGCGTGAAGATCGCTTAGAACTAGAATCCGCATTCACACCATCCGCAAAATGCCATTGAGTATAGATGAAGCCGGGAGCCGTTGCACCATGCACAAAGGGTCGAAGGGGAAGTTGGGAAGCGAGGTGCGAGAAATGACAACGTCTCGAAGGAGATTTTGATTATTTATATGTAGTTTAGAAAATAGCATGGCAAAGCGAGAGTGGGAAAAGAAGTAGTATCAATTAATGAAGAGAATTAAACAAAAAAATCCGATGGCCGGCGAAACATTCGCGATGGCCGGCTCGTCTATACATGTGCAGCCGGAAGAGCTGCACAAGCAAGCCAGAGAAATCAAAAGATAAACCCCGCGGTGGCAGCCGCGGGGCAATGACACGCAGTCTTTCCGGCCGTTAGTCCAGGAAGAACGAGGTGTCTTGCGGGTGAGACTACTCGCCTAGAGCACGCGTGTCAACTCTGTGTTCAGCTTGCGGCAGAAATGCGGCTGACTCGATTCTGAAGGAAAGGAAGTTGACACGCATGAAATTCAACTCAATTCTCCGCCGTGCAGCATTGGTCGCGGCGCTCGCTTGCACCGCACCACTTCTCGCAAAACCAGTTAGCAAAACCATCAACATCACACAGTCGGCAAAGATCGGCAAAGCTGATCTGCGTGCAGGTGAATATCGCCTGCTGATCGACGGAAACAAGGCCACAGTCCAAAAAGGAACCCAGGTTCTGGCAGAGACCGAAGGGCGTTGGGAGGACCGCGCCACGAAAGCTTCGAATGATTCCGTCCTGATCGGCGAAAACGGTCAAGTGAAGGAAGTCCGTTTTTCAGGAAAAACTCGCGTTTTCGTCTTTAGTGAGTAAGCGAAGAGTTTACGTGACTCCATCTAGACGGACGGGCAGGGAGACTGCCAACGAAGGCAGCCTCCCTGCTTGTAATTCCCCTGATACAGATTCTCAACCAGCAGGATCCGCGGCCATCAGTTGTTGAGAGCAGTTACCGTCTCGTAGGTGTATTGCATACAGTCGCATCAATATCCTCCCTCTTTCCGAAATGTCATTTAACAGACCTTAGCGAATCAACATGCAATCTCCAAAGCTATAAAACCGGTAACCTGATTGAGCCGCATGGCGGTAAGCCGTAAGCACTTTTTCGCGCCCACCGAACGCGCAGACCATCGCGAGCAGTGTCGAGCGCGGCAGATGAAAATTCGTGAGCAGAGCGTCCACCACACGAAACTGAAAGCCCGGATAGATGAAAAGTTGGGCATCTGCTTTGCCGGAAAGCAATAATTCAGCGGAGCCTGATTCCGCGGCGCGAAGTGCTGCAGCCTCGAGTGCCCGGACGACGGTGGTGCCAATGGCAAGAATAGGGCGGCCTGCGGTTCGCGCAGCGACGATGCACTGGGCGGTTTCGGCTGGAATTTCGTAAGACTCGGCGTGCATCACGTGATCTTCCAAGAGTTCGCTGTGGAGTGGTTGAAACGTGCCCAGGCCCACATTGAGGGTCAGTTCGCACATTTTCGCGCCTCGCGCGCGTATTCTCTCCAGAATTTCCCATGTGAAGTGTAGTCCCGCCGTTGGAGCAGCAATGGCGCCAGGATTCTTGGCAAAGACCGTTTGATAGCGCTCACGGTCTGCGGCCTCGTCGGCGCGATGGATATACGGCGGAAGCGGAATATGGCCGAGGTGTTCGAGATGTTCCTCGACGGCACGCGTGTCACGTGAAACAAAACGCAGAGTCCGTCGGCCGAGTTCGTCGCGGGAAATTACTTCGGCCTCCAGTTCCCCATCCCCGAACAGGACGCGCTCTCCCGTTTGCATCTTGCGGCCAGGGCGGACAAGCGCCTCCCACGTTTGAGGATCGAGTTGGCGGGTGAGAAATACCTCCACCTTGCCAATGAGGTGCTCGCGGCGGACAGCCCGCGAAGGTGGCTGCGAATGAACTCCAGCGCGGCGACCGAAAAGGCGAGCTGGAATAACCCTGGTGTTATTGAGAACAATGAGTTCGTCTCCCCGCAGAAGCTCCGGGAAATCTACAAATAGGCGATCACCAACGCTGCCCTCGAAACGAGAGAGCTCGAGGAGACGAGAAGAGTCGCGGCGGTCAAGAGGTCGTTGGGCTATCTGGCCGGGAGATAGGTTGTAATCGAAGTCGTCAAGACGCATCGAGTGGAAGTCTAGCAGCAACTTGAATTAAGTGATGAGCGGAAAGAGGGTGAAGGGGTTCTGATCGATAGCGAGAGAATTTGCACCTAGAGGCCAAGGCGGAAGGCGCGATTCCTATCTATATTGTTGAAATCATATGGTTTACTATGCTTCATGAGAAATTAAAAATACTTGACATTGCTACGCTCATATAATATTATAAGAGCGCAGTTATTTATGAAGGAGATCGCATAATGAGAACTACATTGAACCGTTGGGAACCATTCCGCGGGTCTGCTACCCTGCAGGAGCAAGTGAATCGGTTGTTTGGTAATGTGCTGGAACACTCGGCTGAGGAATCAAACCTCACGAGTTGGGCGCCAGCAGTCGACATTTACGAGACCGAGCATGAACTGGTTGTAAAGGCCGACCTGCCGGAAGTGGATCCGAAGGATCTCGATATTCGGGTGGAGAACAACCTCTTGACGATTCGCGGTGAGCGCAAGTTCGAGAAGAAAGTTAATGAGGAAAACTATTTGCGCGTCGAGCGGGCGTATGGCTCGTTTAGCCGAAGCTTCTCGCTAGCCAACACCGTGAACTCGGAAGCGATTAAGGCGGATTATCAGAACGGTGTGCTGACGTTGACAATTCCGAAGCGTGAGGAAGCGAAACCGAAGCAGATCAAAGTGAACGTGGGAACTCCCCCTGTGGCGATGGCTGCTGGGGCGAAGTAAACCAGCAACAAAAGCTGCGCTAGGAGGGGGCTGGCTAATTTAGCAGCCCCCTTCTGTCGAGAAGCGAGGTAGAACATGCTGCAGTTTGACAAGATGACGGTGAAAGCACAGGAAGCGCTGCAACATGCGAACGACGTGGCCGCGCTTCACGAGAATCAACAGATTGAGCCTGTACATTTGCTGAAGGCGCTGGTGTCCCAGTCGGACGGTGTGGTGCCTCCTCTGCTGGCGCGACTGGGCATTCGAAACGAGGCGCTTAGTCAGGAACTCGAGCGGGAGATCGCTCGGCTGCCGAAAGTGAAGGGCTTTGCACAACAGCACTTGGGCAAGCCGCTGAACAAAGTTCTGGGGCGGGCATTTGACGAAGCGGAGAGATTCAAGGACGAGTACGTTTCGACAGAGCACCTTTTTCTCGCCCTTACCGGCGAGGAGAGCGACCCGGCAGGACAGTTGCTGAAGCGGCAAGGCGCTTCACACGAGGCGATACTGCAAGCGCTGACTGGCTTGCGCGGAACGCAGCGCGTGACCTCGCAGAATCCCGAGGCGACATATGCTTCGCTTGAAAAATACGCGCGAGACCTGACGGATTTGGCGCGGCGCGGAAAGCTCGATCCGGTGATTGGCCGCGATGAAGAGATTCGCAGAGTGATGCAGATTCTGGCGCGGCGCACAAAAAACAATCCTGTACTGATCGGCGAACCTGGTGTGGGCAAAACGGCCATTGTCGAAGGTCTGGCGCAGCGCATCGTTTCTGGAGACGTCCCAGACGTGCTCAAAACGAAGCGGATTGTTGCGCTTGATTTGGCAGCACTCGTGGCCGGCGCGAAATTCCGCGGGGAATTTGAAGACCGCTTGAAGGCGGTGTTGAAGGAAATTACGGAAGCGGAAGGGCAGATCATTCTGTTCATCGACGAGCTGCACACCCTGGTTGGCGCGGGTGCGGCGGAAGGTGCCATGGACGCTTCCAACATGTTGAAGCCGGCGTTAGCGCGGGGCGAACTGCGCGCGATTGGCGCGACCACACTGAATGAGTACAAGAAGCACATCGAAAAAGATCCCGCGTTGGAGCGCCGATTTCAGCCGGTTCTGGTAAGTGAGCCGACAGTCGAAGACACGATTGCGATTCTGCGCGGCTTGAAGGAGCGCTACGAAGTTCATCACGGAGTGCGAATCAAGGACGCCGCAATTCTGGCAGCCGCGACACTGTCGCACCGCTACATTTCGGACCGTTTTCTGCCGGACAAAGCCATCGACTTGATCGACGAAGCGGCCGCGAGCATGCGCATGCAGATAGACTCGCTGCCGGTGGAGATCGACGAGATCGAGCGGCGCATCCTCCAACTGGAGATCGAGCGGCAGTCGCTCTTGAAGGAAAAAGATGCGCATTCGAAAGTGCGGCGCAGCCAAATTGAAAAAGAACTCGCGAAATTGAAAGAGGACTCGATCGCGCGGAAGGCCCGTTGGCAAGCGGAAAAGGATGCGCTCGGGAAAATCCGCAAGCTTAAAGAGCAAATCGACTACCTGAAGACGGAAGAGCAGAAATATGAGCGTGCAGGCGATCTCGCGAAAGTCGCGGAAATACGCTACGGCAAAATCGCCGCCACAGAGCAAGAGTTAAAGAAAGCGGAGGAGCGGTTTGCTTCCGTGCAAAAAGATTCGCCGATGCTGAAGGAAGAGGTTGACGAGGAAGACATCGCCAAGCTGGTGAGCAAATGGACGGGGATTCCCGCAGGGCGCCTGCTGGAAGGCGAGGCGCAAAAATTGGTGCACATGGAACAGCGGCTGCGCCAGCACGTGATTGGGCAGGACGAAGCGCTAGGGCGCGTGGCGAACGCCGTCCGCCGGAGCCGCGCGGGATTGTCCGATGCGAAGCGTCCAATCGGCTCCTTCATTTTCCTTGGGCCTACGGGCGTCGGGAAAACCGAACTGGCGCGTGCTCTGGCGGAGTTTTTGTTCGACGACGAAAAGCTCATGATTCGCATCGACATGAGCGAATACATGGAGAAGCACAGTGTGTCACGGCTGATCGGCGCGCCTCCAGGCTATGTCGGCTACGAAGAAGGCGGGCAGCTCACGGAGCAGGTGCGAAGGCACCCTTACTCGGTGATCTTGTTCGACGAGATTGAAAAGGCGCATCCGGATGTGTTCAACATCCTTTTGCAGATTCTTGAGGACGGGCGGCTGACGGACGGCAAGGGCCGGACAGTAGTCTTTCGCAACACCGTGATGGTGATGACCAGCAACGTAGGCTCGACAGCGATTTTCGAGCTTTCGCACAAGGAACCTGAACTTGCCCGAAAAGAAGCGATGGAAGCTTTGCGTGCGGCATTCCGTCCTGAGTTCATAAACCGCATCGACGAAATTGTGATTTTCAATCCGTTGGGCAAGGAGCAACTTGGTCGGATTGTCGGGCTACTGCTGAAAAGCGTCGAGAAACTACTCGGGGAACGGCAAATCACTCTGGAACTCACGCCTGCGGCGGAAGAGTTGCTGCTGCGAGAGGGCTATGACCCAGCGTACGGAGCGCGGCCACTTCGGCGAACGATCCAGCGCCTGATTCAGGATCCGCTGGCGATGCAGATTCTGGAAGGCAAGGTGCTCCCAGGAGATCACGTTCGAGTGGATTGCGATGGACAAAAAGATGTAATGCAGTTCGAACGCTCGAAGGCGAAACAACCGGCCGCGGCGGCTGGAATCTAACCGAGTGAGTGGGGAGTCCTGGTGAGAGAACGCCTCTCACACAGTTTCCACGTAGTGATAAGTTCAGGGCCTCTGTGCGTATAGAGTAGTGAAGGAACAACATGAGAGTTCTTCGAACGACATTTCTTCTCGTAGTGCTGACGCTCTTTTTGATGATGGTGGGGGCTTACTTGGGCGGGCGAAATGGTATGACCATTGCGCTGGGAATTGCAATTTGCACCAACGCGTTCGCCTATTTCTTTTCCGATAAGATCGCTCTGAAATCGAGCGGCGCCCAGCCAGTTACGCGAGAGCAATTGCCACGGCTGTACGCAGTAATGGAGCGATTGGCAACCAAAGCAAACATACCTGTGCCGAAGCTCTATGTTGTGCCCGAGCAAGCGCCCAATGCCTTTGCTACCGGAAGGAATCCGCATCACGCGTCTGTTGCGGTGACACAAGGTTTGCTGGATTTGATGAATGACGAGGAGTTGGAAGGCGTCATCGCTCACGAGCTATCGCATGTGCGCAACTATGATATTTTGATTAGCTCTGTTGCGGCCACGCTTGCTGGTGCCATAACCTGGATCGCGCACTGGGGCCTTTGGTTCGGAGGAGGCGACCGCGAAGATCGAGAGGGCGGCGGCGTAATCGTAGACTTGGCGCTTATGATCCTGGCACCCCTAGCTGCGATGCTGTTGCAGCTGGCCCTCTCGCGCCAACGGGAGTATGCCGCCGACGCCTCTGGCGCACGCATGGTCGGCAACCAATTTGGGCTAATGAGCGCCCTGCAAAAGCTCGGCGCTTACAATAATCGAATCCCAACGACCGCTATCTCTCAGTCCACGTCATCGCTATGCATTGTAAAACCACTCTTTGGCAGGGGCTCAGTCTCCTCACTATTCGGCACTCACCCTCCTCTCGAGGCCAGGATCGAGGCCCTGCGAGAGATGTCCGTGGTGCCCAAGCGCTGAGCGAGCAGGAACTGCGGCTTCGCACAAATGTTGAAATGGCTGAGTAAACTTTCCCTGTGGGATTTATTGTTTCTGAGCGCCTCTGGCCGGCTGACCATGCAATCCATTGATAACAAAAGCGTTATGCTTCCACGTGTTTTCCCAGGTTTGGTGAACCAAGTGCACTGTACGTGCATGAGCCGAGCACCGGCGCGGGGCCACGGGGGGACCGCAGTCATGAGCTGTCGAGATACTATCCATTTGATTTGTTGGTATTTAGAGGGAAGACTGTCGCCGACTGTGGCGAACGAAATTAAGCGGCACCTCGAGTCCTGCTCCGATTGCCACATGGTCTTGGACGCCGCGATGAGTACGCTGGATCGTTATTTTACCCCAGTGAAAGGTTCCGATGAGGAGCACGCTCCCCAAGCCGCCTGATTAAGTTGCCATAACACTTTATCTTAGAATAACTTACCGACATCCACTCCCAAGTGTGCGGTATCTTGCATTTTTTCAGTTTCTCCGAGCCTTCATTCTCTGGCGCCAACTTCTCAAAAGCAAAATTTACAACAGAACACCCGACCGCGTAATCTTTACTAGTACTAGTACGTATAAATCCAGCCTTGCAAGCCTCCCCTCTTGTCGGCAAGCTTATGTATTCACTTGGGTTGAGACCAGAAACACGCCAGCTCCTAGGTTTGGCGCGAAGTGTGCACCCTAACTACACGCAGGGGGAAAACCCCAAAGGAGAGGAAGTTTATGAGCGAGTTTCAGGAACGCTTGAACCACACCACGAGCGGAACGCCACGGTGGGTGGGATTGGCAGTTGCAATTTTGGGCGGAGTTTCGTTGCTGGGTTTAGGAGTCGGCTGGAGCGCCTTGAACCACGCGAACAGCGTCGAGCAAACAACCCAAGCTTCAGTGAAGCAAGCGAATGACGTGTTGAGCCAAAGGCTGGCGAAAGAAGATGATGTAAATCAGGCCTTGCAGAGCGACTTGAAGGTGGTTACGGACAAGCTGAATTTGACGCAGGGTCAGCTAATTGCTGCGCGTAAGCAGAATAAGACAGCGACGGCAGCGGTAGACCAGAAGGTGAACGGCTTGGCTACGTCTGTCAAAGCCGAGCTCGCAACCAAGGCTAACGCAGAGGACGTCAATAGATTGAACGGCGACGTTACAGGAGTTAAGGGCGACCTGGACGCCACGAAAAACAGCATACAAATGGCGCGCAGCGAGATGGGCACGCTCATCGCGCGGAACCACGACGAGATTGATCAGCTCCGACGGATGGGGCAGCGTGACTATTTCGAGTTTACCGTGAGCCGCAAGGGCGGATCCCAAAAGGTGGGGAGCATCCAAGTCCAACTTAAAGATACAAACACCAAGAAAAACCAGTTCACGATTAACGTGCTAGCAGACGACAAGAGCTTCGAAAAAAAGAATCGGTCCGTGAACGAGCCGATTTTCTTTTACACCGGCGGAACGAGGGCAGCGCTAGAGCTGGTTGTCAACAAAGTTTCGAAGACCACGGCGTCTGGCTATCTGAGCATCCCCAAAACACCAGAGACAACAGCGGCGAGCACTAGCTCGAGCTCGGGACAATAAAGCGGTTCGCAATTCGAAGCCAGTTGCGAAACCTTGAGAGTACAGCCTGAAGGAGGGTTCCAGAGAACCCTCCTTTTTTTTGTAAGGAAGTCCTTCCAACCCTTCGGCTACGTGAGAGGTCAGGGAAGTCTCTGGACGGCGGACTCTGGATGTGACAAGCTACTGGCAACCTGGCCAACCATCTAAGCACTGGATTTTCCTGAGGGGGAAAGCAATGAAAATACGATTTGCGGCAGTAATGGCAGCAGTGCTCTTCGCAGCAGCACTGACAATGGCTGCGGACGGCACTTGGACCGGCTATATTTCAGACAGCAAGTGCGGCGCAAAGGGCGCAAACGATAAAGCGGGCGAGTGCACCACGAAATGCGTCAAGGAAGGCGCAAAATATGTGTTCGTCGATGACGCGGACCAGAAAGTCTACGTCGTTGACGCCCAGGACAAAGTGGCGCCACACGCCGGCCATCACGTCACCGTGAAGGGCACAGTAGCAGGCGACACGCTCAAACTTGAGAGCATCGAGATGGCGCCGGCAAAGAGCAACTAAGGGGTCCTGAATCTGCATTTTTTTCGACGGGCGGGGCTTCGGCTCTGCCCGTTTTGCTTTTTTTGCCGGTTTTGCTTTTTGAAAGAACGACAAATTCCGCTACGATACGACATCCCTATGGCAACAACCTTATTGCACGCCGGAAGAGCACTGACCCCCACGGCCGAAATTAACGACGCCGGCATTCTGATCCGCGAGGGAGTGATCGAAGAACTCGGACCACGGGAGGGAATGCGGCTGCCAGCCGGGGCTGTCGAATTCGCCGCAACGGACAAGATCGCGGTTCCTGGCTTTGTGGATGTCCATATCCATGGCGCGGGCGGACGCGACGTCATGGAGGGAAGCCCAGAAGCGCTTTCGGGAGTGACAAGGACTGTCGCACAGCATGGGACAACCTCCATCGTTGCAACGACAGTGACGGCGAGTCCCGAGGACACGATTCGCAGCGTGGAAGGGATCGCGAGCTACATTTCGCAACAGCACGAAACGGACGACACGCGGGCGGAGGTGCTGGGGATACATTTTGAAGGCCCATTCCTTAGCCCCGCCAGACGGGGGGTGCACCCGCCAGAGTGGCTGAGGCTTCCTTCAGCGGAGTTTCTCGAAGGACTGTTGCAGGCAGCGGCAGGGAGCGCACGGATATTGACACTCGCTCCAGAACTGCTCGGAGCCATGCCGTGCATCGACGCGGCCCGAAATGCAGGAATGGTTGTTGCCGCGGGCCATACAGATGCAACCTATGAGCAGACGCGCGCAGCAATTGCGCACGGCGTTCATCACGCTGTACACGTCTATAACGCCATGCGCCCCTTTTCCCACCGAGACAGCGGCGTGATTGGCGCAGTGCTCACCTCTCCGGAGGTGACCGCGGAGTTGATCGCAGATGGCGTTCACGTAGAGGAGACAGCGATGAAGGTGCTCCTTCAGGCCAAGGGACCAGAGCGTATGATCCTTATCAGCGACGGCATCTCGGCCACCGGAATGCCGGACGGAAATTACAAGCTTGGAAAACTGGAAGTTACAGTTAGCGGTGGAATTTGCCGCAACGCGGAGGGAAAGTTGGCGGGCAGCACTTTGACTCTAGACCGGGCTCTGAGAATTATTGTCGCGTTGGGCATTCCACTGGCGGACGGGGTGCGCATGTTGACCTTGAACCCCGCGACACTTCTGGGAGTCGAATTTAAGAAAGGCTCTCTGCGCACGGGGGCCGATGCCGATATCGTTTTGCTGGATGAAGAGTTGCAGTTGACGAATGTTTGGGTTCGCGGCGCCGTAGTGGCATAGAACTAGCCAAGCCCAAGCAGAATGACGACGGGCCCCATCAAGCAGGAGCATTGTTGCGACTAAGCGACACTGACATTGCTGTGGCGTGCATTTGGTTTGCTGTCCGGTCTTCGTACGATTTGCGAGCGTGGTTTGCTAGCTGCTGAGCGAAAGCTCACCCTTCGGCCCATCAAGTGTCGCCCGGATTTGCGCTTTTGTTCCATTCACGATCTCCACGCCGAGACCAAGAAGCGCCGCTGTTTTTCCTAGTTTTTCCGGATCGGGCGTCGCAAGTTCGAAGCGCATGATGCGGCAACCTGCAGGTGCGTCAGCGGACGGATGGATGGTATCGGCGCTCCACTCGATGAAGAAAGGAAGCAACCCATCGCAATCGTCCTTCAGATTAAGAGTTTGCCATTGAAGAAGTCGGCCGTCGGGGCGTTTGCGCGAACCGGGATTCGGACCGTCGAAAGCGAGATTTGCGTTGCGAAGACGAGTCGCGAATTGATTTAGATCGCCAGGATGGGCGGCCCAGTCGACGAGGCGTGGAGTCGTGAGCGACTCGAGTTGCAAGAGCAGGTGCGCTGCTGACCGGAGGACCATTGGTGCTACATCCGGCGTTTGTTGTTTGGGATCGGGCGCGATGATTTCAAGATAGTGTTTTTCGCCGAGCGCGAGCAGGGCGTTGCGCGTCCCGCGTCCGGGATGAACACCGCCGAATGCGGCGCGAACGCCGGTATGTTTTTCGACAAAGTCGATGCCGCGATCGAGATCGCTGCAACCGAGAAGGAGGTGGTCGAGCAGAGTGGGCACCTCATCGACTCCCAAAGAAGAGAATGGCGAGGCGAGAGCGCCTCCAGTCAAAGCAAGAAATAATCTACGAGAGAGCATAAAAACTTCATCGAGGCAAGCCGGTCGATAACTTGAATGAGACTATGTTTCTGCCGTAGTGGGATCAATCATACGGCGGATGGCGGAAATGCGATTGGCAGGGAAACCGCCTTGCATGGCATGGTCGCGGACGGCCTGCTCATTCGGCGCAATATAAACACAGTAGATCTTGTCGTCAGTGACGTAACTCTCGATCCACTGCACTCCAGGAAGGCTGCGAATCACGCTGCAGGATTTTTGCGAGATGCCGTGAAGGTCCGCAGCAGAGAGTTTGCCGGCTCCCGCGATTTCGCGTTCAATCAGAAACTTTGGCACAGGTATTTTCCTCCGCGAAAGAGTTACGACGTTGACCGGGATTCTACTTCTTTTTGGAGCGCATCGACAACTACGGCAAGCGGTTTGGGACCGAGGTCGCCCCTGCTGCGATGGCGGACGGAAACGGTGCCTGCTTCAGCCTCTTTTGCGCCGACGATGAGCATGTACGGGATTTTCTGGAGCTGCGCGTCCCGGATTTTTGCAGGGAGCTTTTCGTTGCGGTCGTCGAGATGTACGCGAATGTTGTGGCGCTTGAGAGTTTCGGTGACGTGCTTGGCGTAGTCGGCGACTTTTTCGCTGACCGGGCAGATTTGGACTTGAACCGGCGCGAGCCAGAGCGGGAAAGCACCGGCATAGTGCTCGATCAAGATGCCGAAGAAGCGTTCGACGGAGCCGAGCAGCGCGCGATGGACCATTAGGGGTTGATGCTTGGCGCCGTCTTCGCCGACATATTCAAGGCCGAATCGCTCAGGGAGATTGAAATCGAATTGCACGGTGGTGAGCTGCCACGGGCGACCGATGGCGTCGATGAGCTTGACGTCGATTTTGGGGCCGTAGAATGCGGCTTCGCCTTCCATTTCTTTGTATGGGATATTGAGGCGCTTCATCGTCTCGGCGAGCGCGGCAGTGGCGCGGTGCCAGTCTTCCGGTTTGCCGGCATAATTTTCGGGATGCGCGGCGTCCCAGTCGGATAATTCCACTTCAAATTTGTCGAAGCCGAAATTTTTCATTACGGCAAAGGCGAAATCCATGCAGGCTTCGACTTCACTTTTGATTTGGGAAGGCATGCAAAAAATGTGGGCGTCGTCCTGAGTAAAGCCGCGCACGCGAAGGAGGCCGTGGAGCACGCCGCTGCGCTCGTAGCGATAGACGGTGCCTAGCTCGGCCAGGCGTACAGGAAGATCGCGATAGCTGTGCAGCTTGGATTTATAGATGAGGATGTGGCCCGGACAGTTCATGGGCTTGAGCTGGTAATCGGCTTTTTCGACCTCCACGGGGCCGAACATGTTGTCTTTGTAAAAATTGGTGTGGCCGCTGGTTTTCCAGAGGTCGAGGCGCATGATGTGCGGAGTGTAGACGAGGTCGTAGCCGCGCCTCAGCAGTTCGTCGCGAAGCCAGTCCTCCACAATTTTGCGGATGAGGCCCCCCTTGGGATGCCAAAAGATGAGGCCTGGGCCGGCTTCTTCCTGAATGCTGAAAAGTTCTAGTTCGACTCCGAGCTTGCGATGATCGCGGCGTTTGGCTTCTTCGAGGCGGTGGAGATATTCGTCGAGCTCTTTTTGCGTGAAGAAGCACGCGGCGTAAATGCGTTGGAGCTGCGGATTGCCTTCCTGGCCTTTCCAGTAGGCGCCGGCTACGTTCATGAGCTTGAACGCGGTGATGCGCTTGGTGGAAGGGATGTGCGGGCCGCGGCAAAAGTCGATGAATTTGCCGGTGGTGTAAAAAGTGACCATGAGCTCGTTGGCTTTTTCTTCGACGAGCTCACACTTGAAAATTTGATTGGTTTTTTTGTAGAGCTCGAGAGCTTCCGGCTTGGGAATGAGCTTACGCTCGTTGGGCAAGTCTTGTGCTGCGAGCTCGTGCATTTTCTTTTCGATTTTGGCGAGGTCTTCCGAGGAGAACGGCTCGTCGCGGAGGAATTCGTAGAAAAAGCCGGTGTCGATGGGCGGACCAATGCCGAGCTTGACGTTGGGATATAGTTCCATCACGGCGGCGGCGAGCAAATGCGCTGCGGAATGGCGGAAAACGAAAAGCGCGTCGGGATCTTTCTCGGTGAGGATCTGGAGCTTAACGTTTTCCTCGAGCGGGCGGCGCAAATCGATTAGTTCGCCAACATCGGGAGCATTGGGCAGAGGAGTGCCGTTGGTGGCGATAACGCGCGCGACTAATGCAGCTTCGGCCAGTCGTGGCGATATTTTGCGCGCGATATCGGCCGGAGTCGTGCCCTTGGGCACTTCTTGAACCTTGCCGTCCGGCAATGTGACTTGCAGCTGCTCCATGATTCGTTCACCTGGAAGGAGAAGCTCTTAGCTTATCGGCGCGTTGTATCTGGGTCAAGGCGGATGACTAAATCACGCGGTGTGAAATTTAGAGCAAGCTTTCAATATTCCGTCAAGGTGATTCAGTCTTGGCGTGCCGGCGTGGTGGGCGATTCCCACCAATTCGAGATAGAATTCCTCGATGCACTCATCATTCGAGCTGACTCGACTTTCTGTGTTTGACATCTTTCTTTTGCAAAAGCGGACACAACGGCCGCAATCCAATGGCACGCGCGGAGCGAATAGACTCAGTCAGCTGTCCCTGCTTTCCATTTTTCTCGCTGGGTTCCTTGCGCCGATCACCTCGGCGCAAGCGCCCAAGCAGATTCTGAAAGCCGATGAGCGCTATAAAGTCGACATACTTCTTGTCGTTGCGCATCCGGATGATGAAGGAGCCGCAACTCCGTATCTCGCTCGGGCCATCGACGAGGGCAAACACGTCGCCGTTATTTACGGAACGCGCGGCAGCAGCGGCGAGAACCAAGCTGGAGCAGAGCAGGCCGCCGCCCTTGGCGAGATTCGCGAAATTGAAGCGCGCCGCGCCCTCTCGCTGCTTGGAATAGACAGAGTATGGTTTCTGGGAGGAAAAGACACGGCCTCGCAGGACGTCCTGCAATCCCTCGCGAATTGGGGGCACGCCGAAACACTGGAGACTTTAGTGCGGCTCGTGCGCCTGACCCGGCCCGAAGTGATCCTGACCTTTTTGCCGGGTACATTCATCGGCGAGGATCACGGGGATCATCAGGCGGCGGGAGTGCTTGCGACGGAGGCTTTCGACCTCGCGGGCGATGCTGCCGTGTTTCCCGAGCAAGTCGCGGCGCCCAAGCGACGCTTGGAACCCTATCTCGAGAATCTGCGACCATGGCAGCCAAAGAAGATCTATTACTTTGCTGATGCCGACAAGGAAGAGATATTTCGCGGTAACGGCCCGAGCTATTCCGTAAAGGAGATCTCGAAATCTTCGAAGCTGCCTTACTGGCGAGCTGCGTTGGAGTCTTTTCGCGCGCATGAAACACAAGCGAAAGGCTTTCTCGATTCGCTCTCCGGGATGAACGAAGCGCAAATCGAGAAGATGGCCACGTCTGATTTTTGGAGCAACAGGATAAGTTTCGTGCTCGGCAAGTCCGTGGCGGGAGGTAGCGTCACGGGAGATATTTTCGAGGGGATTACCCCTGACGCGATTAATTTCGCCCGTTCGAACACCTCAACGGAGCCACCGAAGCCGGAAATTTCCGTGGAGCTCGCGGGCCCTTGGAGCTTTTACGCTGAGTTTCGCCGAGCACATGGGCTTACTCATTTACCGCATCCTGAACCTCCGGAAATCGCGCTGCAAGCGGGCACGGAACTTGTGATCCCCTTGTGGCTGGAAAATCGCACCGCGGCGCAGCGCGAGATTACGCTTTCCGTGAAATTGCCAGCGGCCTGGAAACTGCAGAGCGGAACAGGCAAATTTCTAGTCGCGGCGAAGCAGTACGGGGCGGCCCGCATAGAAATAAATCTTCCCGCGTTGAGCGAACCGGCGTCCCATAAAGCGGAGCTGCAAGAAATTGCCATACACGCCGAATCAAAAGGCCAGTCTATCGGCGACGTTGGTCTCCACGTGGAGCTGCGCAAACGCGCTTTGCCGGAATAGGCAGAGTCAGGTTTTTTTGACGCGCGCGGCTTCGAGAGCTTCCCAGGCCGATTCCGGCAGCATCAGCAGGTCGTTGAACTCCCCCGCTCCGCGCAGCCATTGACCGCCGTCTATTACCACACACTCGCCATTTATGTATTCCGCCATGTCGCTTAGGAGAAAAGCGGCCAGATTAGCAAGCTCCTCGTGGCGCCCGAAGCGCTTCATCGGGTGCTTGTCCTTGGAGTGGTCTTCAAATTGTTTCGAAGGCATTAGTCGGGACCATGCGCCCTCGGTGGGGAACGGGCCTGGGGCAATGGCATTGAGCCGAATATGATATTTGGCCCACTCGACAGCCAGCGACCTGGTCATGGCGAGCACGCCGGCCTTCGCGCAGGCTGAGGGCACTACGAAACCGGAACCGCTGTTCGCAGCGGCATACGTGGTTACGATATTGAGCACGTCGCCGCCGAGCTTTTGCGATATCCAGCGCTTTGCGAACGCCTGGGTGCAATGAAACGAGCCGTTGAGCACGATGCTGACGACGGTGTTGAAAGCATTGGGGGAGAGTTTTTCCGTGCGCGCGATGAAATTGCCAGCCGCGTTATTGACGACCGCGTCGATGCGGTCAAACTGCTGCTCGGCCTTTTCCGCCGCGGCTTCAACTGCACCGTACTCACGCACATCGCAGGTGGTAAACGCCGCCGAGCCTCCCGCGCGATGAATCTCCGAACACACCTCTTTAAGTGGTTCCCCGCGGCGGCCGACAAGATACATGCGGGCACCAAGCTCTGCAAAACGTAAGGCCATCGACCGGCCTAAACCGGTTCCTCCGCCCGTCAGAAAAATCGCGCGGCCCTTTAGAGTGTCGTCTCGAAACAAGACCCACCGCCTTATGCGTATGCTCGCCGGCTCGGGACAGTCCGGAAAAGCGATTCTAGTGCATTAACGCCCTAGTGCGGAGAATTTCGCGAAACGAATTTGTCGCTAAAAGTAAATGAAGAATGAAGGATGTACTGCTCAGGAAGATCCAGAACGGGTTGTTTTTTTGGAGAACAAGCAATATTGGCACCAGCGAAGTTATTTCGGTTTCATCTCTGCCGGAATCGGCCTGCCCATGACTTTTGCATATTCCGCCGCGAAGAGCGGGCTCTCTGGAAATTCCACAGTCAATTCGCCCAAAAGTTTCTGGGCCAAAGCGTCCTGTTTTTCGCGCCGGGCTGCCAAAGCCAGTAGGACTTTTGCAAACGGCTCCAGGTAGCGGCCCTTCTCAGCCGTTTTTTCGACTAACTCCATGCCAAGCCTTTTGTCGCCATGAATTCCGCCAAACCACAGGACCATTCGAACTCCGCCTGAGAGGCAACCGATGATGTAATCCGCCGAGCCCGGCGCGACCCACGCATCATTGGCATCGGGGCGCTGCGCCAGTAACAGTTTGGCGTGTTCATTGGCTTCCTTCATTCGCTTCAGGCCTTCGACGTGTTTTTTTTCAAGGATACTGTCGGCATTCGATTCCATTCCAGCGGCCAATGTCAAAGCAAAGAGAGCTGCGGCGTCATGCTTGTCTTTCGAGAGACGGCTTTTGGCAAGCTTGCGGGACTGTTCCAACTCGGTGCCAAAGCTCTTCATGCGTTCGGGATCAGGTTTACCCTCGATTCCTCGCAAAAATTTCTTGTCATCCATAAAAAATTCGCTCGTCATGACACCTTGACGGTAAAACTCCTCAAACAGATAGCTCGCTGCCTCAGCTACAAAACCAAACGGATCGTTGGGGTGCTCAGCGATCCACGCGGAAAATTTTTCTCGGGCTTCGGGGTACTTCTGCACATATAGCATGCGAAAGCCTTCCCTCAGCTCCGGTACGTCAGTGAACGCGGAATCGCTGCCATCTGTAGCTGATTGCGCGCCGGAGAAGGCGGGCGTTAGAAAGAGAAATAGACCAAGGGTGGGAATCCGCCAGGAACTTGGCATTCGTATGATCAGAAGACCCCCGGCAAGAACCTCGGTTTATTGGCCATCGTGGCGCGATATTCCGGATTGGCCAGAAGCACGCGTTCCTCGGTGGACAGCCGCATCGAGAGTACAGCAACGTGCGCTAGCGAACCGAGGGCGGCGGTGATCCACGCCGTGTGAATCAGGGGCAGCGAAAGCATCTCCGCAAAAACTGCGGCGTAATTTGGATGGCGAACGTAGCGGAATGGGCCCGTGGAAATGACGCCGAGGCTGGTGGAGTCCATAACATGGACGTTCCAGTGATTTCCCAGCGTTCGAATTACCCACCAGCGCACAACGTTTGCGGCCAGGAAAATCGCAAACATGACTCCAGCCAGAATGGGGATAAAAGGGCGGCGAAGCAGCACAACTTCCAGGGCCGCGCCGAGAAGCACGGCAGTGTGAAGGAGGACCATCCAGCGAAACCGCGGTTCGTCCACTTTCGCGGCGCCGCGGGCCATCATTTCCCGCTGATGCCGGCGCGAAATCTGCAGCTCGACAATCCGGAGAAGAGCCACGGCCACGAGCAGGCCGAGAAAAGCGATGACGCTCAGGTCCATTGCAGCAGGAGAAATTCGGCGCTGAATCCGGGACCAAAGGCGGCCGCCAGCGCGTATTCGCCCGATTTGAGGGGCCGCTTTTCAAGCCATTCCTGCAATATGAAGAGGATCGTGGCGCTGGAAAGGTTGCCGACATTTCCAAGAATGTCCCAGGAAGGCTGCGTGTCACATTTGCAAAGTCCCAATTCCTTTTCAACATTGCCGAGCAAGCGTGCGCCGCCAGGATGCAAAATCCATCCTTTTATGTCTTCCTGTTTCCGGCCGTGGCGTTCCAGAAATCCATCCACGAGGCCTTTAATTTTTGCGCCGATCATTTCGGGCACGTCCTTCGATAACAAAATGTGGAATCCCGAATCGCGCAAGTCAAAGCCCATGGCGCCAAGGGAATCGGGGAACGTGTACGTTTCTGATACGAGAATCTTGGGTCCCTTGTGTTCTCTTCCTGTCACCAGGACCGCAGCAGCGCCATCACCGAAGATAATCGAAGAGATCAAATTCGCCTGGGAGATGTCCTTGCGCTGAAAGGTGAGGGAGGGCAGCTCGACGGAGATGATCAGCACATTTCCGCCGGGGTTCGCCTTCAAGTAATCCGCCGCGCGGCCCAGGGCCATCGCGCCGGCCGCACAGCCGAGTTCCGTGAAGGGCATGCGGCGCACATTCGAGCGGAAGCCCATGAGATTGATCAGGTGCGCGTCCAGGGAAGGGATCATGAATCCCGTGCAGGAGACGGTGATGAGGAGATCCACTTCATCGGGGCGCAAGCTGGCTCGGCGCAGACATTCTTCCGCAGCCTCCCGGCCGAGTTTCACTGCGTGCTCGATGTATTCCTGGTTGGTCTTGGAAAGCGGACGGGGCTCGACAGTATATTCGATCGGAAAAATCGAGTAGCGCTTGTGGACCTGGGCGTTGTCCGCGATAGCCATCAGCGCTTCCAGGCGCCGGTCCGGGATGTCGAACACGCGCCCCATGTAATACTTCACTTCGTCGCGAGTCATCGTGTACGGCGGCAAAGCCGTTGCCGTTGCGGCAATCGTGCAATGCGAGTTTGAGGCCCCATTCGAGGGTCCAATATTCACGTATTCCACCTTTAACTCAGTGTGAAAACTGCGCCTGAGAGCCCCATCAGTTTGCTAAGCCATTTTGTTGCAACGGTTCAGCAGCGGACCAAATATGAGCGCTAGACTTTACATCATTCCGGGCGCGCGGAACAGTTTCATTTAGGGCACTGCCCACCCGAAACACCCGGCGTCGTTCTCATCCAATCTATCCTTGTATCGTGCCTTTGTAAAATCCTCACCGCGCTTTGGAGTATCCTTTTGCACATCATGGACCTCTCGAAATGCTCGACTCTTCTGCGGTGGCTAGGGCACATCCTTCTACTCGGCCTTGCCCTATCGGGCTTCCTTTGTGTTTTTCTCTTCCCAGCAAACACCCCAGCGCAGGCACCGCCACTTCTCGTGATGATTTCCGTGGATGGCATGCGTCCAGATTACATCACCCTGGCAGATGCACATGGCGCGAAGGTGCCGAACCTACGACGCTTTCTTAAAGAAGGGACCTACGCCGAAGGAGTGGTGGGCGTAGTGCCTACAGTAACCTACCCGAGCCATACGACGCTGGTGACAGGCGTGTGGCCGGCAAAGCACGGGATCTTCGCCAACACGACATTCGATCCTTTTCAAAAGAACCAGGGAGGCTGGTATTGGTACACGGAAGACATTCGGGTACCGACACTCTGGGATGTTGCAGCCGCGGCTGGGCGCACAACCGCGAGCATTCAATGGCCCGTCACTGTCGGGGCACACATCACCTGGGACATTCCTGAGTTCTGGCGCGCGAGCACGCCAGACGATGCCAAGCTACTTCGCGCAGTTTCGACGCCTGGCTTGCTCGAAGAGGCGAGGGCCGAACTCGGCGAATACCGCGGAGGGATCGACACCTCGGCACAAGGAGATGCCAACCGTGGAGTGTACACAGAATGGATACTCGAAAAAAAGCATCCTTCCATCCTAACGCTTCATCTCAGCTCGCTCGATCACATCGAACACGAGACGGGTCCGTTCAGTCCCGAGGACATCGCCGTACTTGAAAGCCTCGATGCTACTATTGGGAAAATAAGCTCGACGGCGGAGAGGCTTGCCCCGGGCCGGGCGTACATTGCCGTCGTTTCCGACCACGGATTTGTTCGAACGGATGCGCAATTGAATTTGTTCCCCTTGTTTCGCGAAGCGAAGCTGATCACCGTCAATGTGCAAGGAAAGATCACGGATTGGAAGGCAATTCCATGGGTAACTGGAGGGTCGGCAGCGATTGTGCTGAAGGATCCCAGCGATGCGCCGACGCTTTCGCAGGTGCGCGAACTGCTTGAAAAGGCTGCGAGCGATCCCGCGAACGGAGTCGATCGCATCCTGGACTCGGAGGAACTTCGCAAGCGCGGCGGCTATCCACCAGCCTCATTTTTTGTTGGTCTTAAGCCAGGGTGGAAGACTGGATCGAGTCTCGATGGCCCGGTTCTTTCCAAAATAAAAGTTGGCGGCACTCACGGAGCGATGCCCGACCTTCCCGATCTGCACGCCGCGTTCTTTTTGGTTGGCCCGGGCGTTCCCGCGGGACGGTCGCTTGGCGTGATTGATATGCGCGATGTGGCTCCGACGCTGGCCCACGAAGTGGGTCTGGCTTTGCCAAGCGCTGAAGGGAAAATCCTTCTGCCCTAGCTGCAAGCTGCGTTCCGTGCGCCGTTGTGCGGCTGCTTCTGAGGCTTATCGCAGGCCGACTAGTCCCTTTACTGAATCGATGAGTTTCGCGGAGTCGTAGCCGACGCCATCCTTGAAGACGAGTTCGACCTTCTCGATATCCCTAATATTGACCGAAGGATCGCCCTGCAGCACCACGATGTCGGCCGCCTTGCCAACCGCAAGCGTGCCGATTTTATCCAGTTCGCCGAGAAATTGAGCTCCATTAGCCGTCGCGATGTGAATGGCTTCGACCGGCGTGAAACCTGCCGCCACAAGCAATTCGACTTCCCGCTGGTCTCCGAATCCGGCAATCACGCCGCCGTATCCCGTTGGATCGAGCCCGGCCAGCAGCAGTCCGCCCTGCTTCACAAATTCGTGTTCGAATTCAAGTTCCTTCTTGAAAAGGGCAGCAGCTTCGGAAGCCGCCGCGTTATCAGAAATTCGTGCGCGCCTTGTCAGATACGCGATGCGGGCTTCAGGCGTCATCGCGTCCAGCACGCGAGAGTCAAGCGGTGCGCGCCCCGGAACGGAAGTTTCGAAAACCGGCAACGTGGAAGTGACCGCGACATGATGCGCCACCAGATCATGAATCATGTCTTGCATCGGCTTGCCCGCAATGTCCACGGAGAGCAGGGCTTTTTCTGCGGCTTGTGGGTTTGGGCAGACTCCAGGCTTTTTATCTGGATAAAATTCGGTGTCCACAAAAATGCCGTGCTCGAGATCGTCGATGCCCAGGGCGGCTGCCTCGCGAAAACCGATCGAGCAGAGATGGCCGGTGACTTTGATGCCGTGCGCGTGCGCGGTTTTGATCGCAGCGGACAGCTCGTCCGGTGTGATGTTCATATACGCCTTGAAAGAATTGACACCTTGCACGATCCAGAATTCGACAGTCCTGCGGGCATCCTCGGCATCCTTAAGCTGATGCATTTGCGGCGTGAAGGAGCCTTGGCCCTCGAGATACGGACCCGTCACGTTAATTTTGGGACCGGCAAGCCTGCCCGCCTCAATTCCCTGCTTGAGTTCGAGGTCAGTGTACGGCTCGAGGCTCCCTGTCGTTCGAATCGAAGTGACTCCGCCGGCGAGATAAAGGCGAGGAAAACTTTGGGCATGCTCGGGGTAGAGAGGGAGCCCACCTCCGGGGGAAGGATAGAACATATGATCGTGCATGCCGACAAGTCCGGGAATCACTGTCCGCCCGGAGAGATCGAGCATCTTCGCGCCATCAGGAACACTTGTTGTGGCAGAATCTCCGATTGCGGCGATTTTGCCTTCGGCGATGACCACGATTTGATCCCCGCGAGGAGCGGCGCCAGTGCCGTCCACGACACGCACGTGCCTAAGTGCGAGGATGGGAGCGTCTTCCTTCACAAAGGCGCTCACAGCAGGCGAAAGCTTGGTCTTCTCTTGGCTCCCAGAGAGAGAAGCCAAAAGCAAGACGCACAAGGCGAGCAGGAGAATTTTTCGCATCTAGCTACCTCGCACATGGGAATGATGTAACGCGTTGCAGTCTATTCACAGGACCGCGTCAATACAAGAGGCGCGTGATTAGGTGCACGTGGAAAGCCCCATTCTTTAGTTTGTGATAGATTTTTGGTCCGAAGAGGTGAGAGATGCTCAAGTCCTACCAACATGGGTGGTACGCCGCGCTCGCGGCCATGGTCTTACTCGCCGCGACTTGCGCTGCCCAGCAGACTCCAGCCCTGGCAACCTCCGAGGGCGACTTTGTCGTTCACAATTTCAAGTTTCATTCCGGCGAGTCGCTGCCGGAATTGCGGCTACACTACACAACGCTCGGCAAGCCGGTTCAGGACGCCCGTGGTCGTACAACCAACGCCGTGCTCATACTTCACGGAACCGGCGGCACCGGGCATCAGTTTCTCCAGCCGCAGTTTGCTGGCGTCCTGTTCGGTCCTGGCCAGTTGCTCGATGCGGTGCGCTACTACATTATTCTTCCCGATGGCATCGGCCACGGGAAATCGTCCAAGCCCAGCGACGGCATGCACGCACGCTTCCCGAAGTACGATTACGACGACATGGTCGCAGCACACTACCGGCTCGTCAACGAAGGGCTCGGTGTCAATCACCTTCGCCTGGTGATGGGTACTTCGATGGGGTGCATGCACTCGTTTGTCTGGGGCGAGACCTATCCCGATTTCATGGATGCGCTAATGCCGCTGGCGTGCCTGCCCGTGCAGATCGCAGGGCGTAACCGCATCTGGCGAAAGATGGTGATGGATGCGATCCGCGAAGACCCGGAATGGAAAGGCGGCGATTACAAGCAAGAACCCAAACAGGCGTTGCGGACAGCGCTGGATTTGCTGCTAATCGCAGGAAGCGCGCCTATCCCTATGCAGAAAGCATTTCCAACGCGCGATGCGGCGGATAAGGACCTGGACGATTATTTCCGCGCGCGCCTGAACAGCCTCGATGCCAACGATCTCTTGTATCAGGTGAACGCGTCGCGCGACTACGATCCCTCCCAGCAACTCGGCAAAATCAACGCCCCCGTGATGTGGATCAATTCGGCGGACGATTTCATCAATCCGCCTGGACTTGGCATCGCGGAGAAAGAAGTCAAAAACCTGGCAAACGGACGCTTCGTTCTGATCCCGGCCAGCGAACACACGCACGGCCACGGCACGCACACCTGGGCGGAGATTTGGAAGCAATACATGGCGGAACTGCTTGCGGGGTCCGTCCGCTAGACGGCTCATGCCACACAGCGGGAATTGTTAGCGCGCAGCTTCGTGGCTGGCGCGGATTTCCTGCCAGCGGCGCGGGCGTTTGTTAGCCTGCAAGACTTTTTTGCGAAGGCGAATCGATTTCGGCGTGATTTCGACGAATTCGTCGTCGGCGATAAACTCAATCGCCTGTTCAAGGCTAAGTTCGCGGTGCGGAATCAAGCGAATGGCCTCATCCGCACTCGAGGAACGCATGTTCGTCTGCTTCTTTTCCTTGGTGACGTTCACTTCCATGTCCTGCTCGCGGGAATTTTCTCCAATGACCATTCCTTCGTAGACTTCGATGGCAGGGCCGATGAACAGCTCGCCGCGTTCTTGGAGGTTCCATAGCGCGAATGCCGTCGATGGCCCGGGACGGTCCGCGACCAGCGCCCCGGTGGGGCGCAACGCCATCTCTCCCGCATACTCTGTCCAGCCGTCGAAAATCGAATGTATTAACGCCGTGCCGCGCGTGTCGGTCAGCAACTGGCTGCGCAGGCCAATCAGCCCGCGCGAAGGAATTTTGAAGTCCATGCGCACGCGGCCGGAATTGTGATTGCTCATCTTCAGCATTTCGCCCCGCCGGCTGCCCAATGTTTCGAGAATGATGCCGATGAAGTTTTCAGGAACGTCGATAACCAGCCGCTCGAGCGGCTCGAGCTTCCTGCCATTTTCCGTGCGCACGACAATCTCCGGCTTGCCCACCATCAACTCGAAGCCTTCGCGTCGCATGGTCTCAATCAAAATGGCGAGTTGAAGTTCGCCGCGCCCGAGCACGCGAAAGGATTCAGGTGTGTCCGTATCTTCCACGCGAATCGAAACGTTGGTGAGGAGTTCTTTCTGCAGGCGATCGCGCAGGTCGCGCGACGTCAGGTAGCTGCCTTCTTTTCCGGAAAGAGGGCTGCTATTCACCGTAAAAATCATGGCGAGCGTCGGTTCGTCAATCAGCAGCGGTTCAAGGGGAGCCGGCGTCGCCAAATCCGTGATGCTCTCGCCGATCTGAATTCCTTCCACGCCGGCGATGGCAACAAGATCGCCCGCGCCAACCGCTTCCGCTTCATCGCGCTCCAATCCGCGGAATGTGTATAGCTTGGTGATCCGCGTGGACAAAAGCTTTCCGTCCAGCTTGCTGATGCCGACATCCTCACCGCGCCTCAGCGTGCCATTGAACACGCGCCCAATCGCGATGCGTCCGAGAAAATCGCTGTAGTCGAGATTCATAACCTGAATCTGCAAGACGCCATCCGGATCGCCGGGAGGCGCGGGAATGCTTTTCACGATGGTCTCAAATAGCGGAAGCAAATCCTTCGAGCTGTCCCCGAGCTGCCGGTGCGCGACGCCTTCGCGCGCGTTGGTGTAAACCACCGGGAAATCGAGCTGGTCTTCGGTCGCGTCCAGGTCGATGAACAGATCGTAGATTTCGTCTAGGACTTCTTTTGTGCGTGCATCGGTGCGGTCAATTTTGTTCAGCACGATCACCGGCGGTAGCTTCGCCGCGAGCGCTTTCTGAAGGACGTAGCGGGTCTGCGGCAGCGGACCCTCGCTGGCGTCCACCAGCAGCACGACGCCGTCCACCATGCGCAACGCGCGCTCGACTTCGCCGCCAAAATCGCTGTGCCCAGGCGTGTCGACTATGTTGATTTTCGTGTCGTGGAAAAAGAGGGCCGTGTTTTTCGCGAGAATCGTGATCCCGCGTTCGCGCTCCAGGTCGTTCGAATCCATCACGCGCTCGACAAGCGCTTCGTTGGCGCGGAAAATCCCGCTCTGGCGCAGCATGGCGTCGACTAACGTCGTTTTGCCGTGGTCCACGTGCGCGATGATGGCGATGTTACGAATATTTTGGCTCATGATTTCTGCGTCGGTCTGCGGACTACTCTTCTGGCAGTCACTGCAAAGACAAAAATAGCTGCTGAAACAACCAGCAGCCCGGACGAATCTCCTTTGTTCTCAGGTGCGGTCGAGCAACCTATAGTTTAGCAGAGGGTGCCGCTGTTCCACGCTAAATTTCGTGTACTATCCTCTTCCAAGTCGTTTCGCCCCAGGTCGCAGTCGATTCATCAGGGGGATTTCCATGCGATTAGCGCGTTTGTTGTGGAAGTGCAGAATCTACCTTTGGGTTATCGTCATACTGCTGCTTTTCCTACTCACCGGCCGTGCTCAGACACCGAATCTACTCGATTATTCGCTGCTCTTTAACAAAACGGACGTCATGATCGCCGCGCGCGATGGTGTCAAGCTGCACACGGAAATCTACGCGCCGAAAAATTCCACCGATCCGCTTCCCATCGTGATCGAGCGCACCCCTTACGGACTGCACGACGACGACAAAGGTTATAGCCGCATCCTTACGCGCTATGCCGAGATGATTCCTGATGACTACATCTTTGTCTTTCAGGATATCCGCGGCCGTTATGGTTCTGAGGGAACCTTTGTGATGCAACGCCCGGTTCGCGATTCAAAAGATCCAAAAGCTATCGACGAAGGCACGGATACTTATGACACCATCGACTGGTTGGTCAAAAACGTCCCGCACAATAATGGCCGCGTGGGCCTTGTCGGCATTTCGTACGGCGGCTGGCTTACGGTTATGGGCATGCTCGAGCCGCATCCCGCGCTCAAAGCCGTTTCCGAGCAAGCTTCGCCCGCGGACATGTTTCTGGGCGACGATTTTCATCATAATGGCGCATTCCGTCTTAGCTACGGTTTTGAATATTCCGCCATGATGGAGACAGGAAAAACGAATTTCAAATTTGATTTCGACCGGTTCGATACCTACGAGTGGTACCTGCGCCTCGGCGCGCTCTCCAATGTAAACAAGACCTACCTCCACGGCACTCTGCCCACCTGGAACGATTTCGTTGCGCATCCGAACTACGACGCCTTCTGGAAACAGCAGGCCATGCCTTATCTCCTGACGAAACCAAAAGTTCCGAATCTCAATGTCGCGGGTTGGTGGGACCAGGAAGATTTTTACGGCCCCATGAAGATTTACGACATCCTCGAAAAAGACGACCCGGATCACTTGAACTATCTTGTTGCAGGCCCGTGGAATCACGGCGGCTGGGGACATGGCCTGGGCAAATCGCTCGGCGAGATTCCTTTTGGCAGCGACACGGCGCTCTATTTCCGGCAAAGAATCGAAGCGCCGTGGTTCGCCTATTGGCTCAAGAGCAAAGGCAGCCTGCCGCTAAAAGAGGCCTTGCTCTTTCAAACTGGTAGCGACAAATGGGTGCAATTTGATTCCTGGCCCCCACGCGAAGCCGCGGCGCGTGAGCTCTACTTCCGCGAAGATGGCAAACTTTCTTTCGAACCGCCACAATCGGTCGCGTCCGGGTCTTTTGACAGCTACGTCAGCGACCCCTCTCATCCTGTCCCTTACCGCCATCGTCCAATTGATATGACCTATCCCGAGGATCATCCCGGCGGTTGGTACACCTGGCTCGTCGAGGACCAGCGTTTTGTGGACCACCGGCCAGACGTGCTGACCTGGGAAACCGATGAATTGACCGACGACGTGACACTGGCCGGGCAGGTGACCGCAATGCTCTTTGCTTCCACTTCAGGAAGCGACTCCGACTGGATCGTCAAACTGATCGACGTCTACGCGGAAAAATATCCAGACGACTGGAAACTCTCCGGCTACGAATTGATGATTGCCGACGAAGTCTTCCGTGGGCGTTTCCGCAAATCGTTCGAAAAACCGGAACCCATCACGCCAGACGCCATAACGCCCTTCACGATTGATCTGCACACCGCGAACCACCTCTTCAAAAAGGGACATCGCATCATGGTGCAGGTGCAAAGCACTTGGTTTCCCATCATCGATCGCAATCCGCAGAAATTTGTCCCCAACATTTTTGAAGCAAAAGAGTCTGACTTTCAGAAGGCCACCCAACGAGTCTATCGTTCGAAGGAATTTCCTTCTGGAGTCGTGATCTCTGTCTTACCGGCAACGGCGCGCAATTGACGATTTTCAATACGCCAGCTTTCTTCTCAACAGGAAAGGCCTCGTGAATCGCTTGTGATATTCTCAGCCTCGCTGAAGCAATGCCAGCTGTTTGGGTTTTCTCGGGGGGAGTCTCCATGCATTTCATGCGCAAAGCAGTAAGCGCCGCAGTTTTCCTGGTCGTGGCCGGGCTCGTCTCCTCACCGTTCTTAGGATTCGCTCGGGAGCGCCAACGCATTGATTACTCGGCGCTCTTTGACAAACGGGAAGTCATGATTCCCATGCGCGACGGCATGAAGCTGCACACCGAAGTCTACACGCCGAAAAGCGCCTCAGCGCCACTGCCGATTCTCATGAATCGGACTCCCTACGGCATCTCCAGCCCAGGCAAGGGCGTCAGCAACATGATTTATCGTTACGCGGACTTAGTTCCCGATGGTTACATCTTCGCATTTCAGGATATTCGCGGCCGTTATGGTTCTGAAGGCGGGTTCGTCATGCTTCGCCCTCTGCACGATCCGAGCGACGCGAAGGGCGTCGACGAAAGCACAGACACCTACGACACGATCGACTGGCTTGTAAAAAACGTTCCGAACAACAATGGCCGCGTAGGTCTCGACGGCATTTCTTACGACGGCTTTCTCGTAACCATGGGAATGATTAACCCTCATCCCGCGCTTAAGGCCGCCTCCGAACAAGCCTGCATGGGCGACACCTGGCTCGGCGACGATTTCTTCCACAATGGCGCCTTTCGCCTCAGCTACGCTTTTGAGTACACAGCGCTGCTCGAGTCTTCCAGCGAAAACTTTAGTTTTTCCTTCGATCGCTTCGACGTTTACGACTTTTATCTCCGCCTCGGCGCGCTCTCGAACGCAAATGCGAAATACTTTCATGGAAAATTACCGACGTGGAACGAATTTGTGGCCCACGCAAGCTACGACGATTTTTGGAAGCGCCACGCGGTCGCCCACGGTTTGAAGCAGCCCACCATTCCAAATCTTAATGTCGCCGGCTGGTGGGACCAGGAGGATTTTTATGGCCCCATGGCGACATACGCGCGCCTTGAAAAATCCGATCCCAAACATCTCAACTATCTCGTCGCAGGCCCCTGGAATCACGGCGGCTGGGGAGGCGGTCCGGGCAAGTCGCTCGGCGAGATTCCTTTTGGCAGCGACACGGCCGTTTATTTTCGCCAGAAAATTGAAGTTCCCTGGTTTGAATACTGGCTCAAAGACAAAGGCACGCTGCCGCTAAAGGAAGCGTTGCTCTTCCAAACAGGGAGCGACAACTGGGTGCAATTTGCTTCCTGGCCTCCGCATGAAGCGCAAACCCGAAACCTCTATTTCCGCGAGGACGGCAAACTCTCCTTCGAGGCGCCGCAAACAGATTCCACAGACAGTTCCGACAACTACGTCAGCGATCCCGCGCATCCCGTTCCCTATCGCCATCGCCCCATTGACATGACGTATCCCGAGGATCATCCCGGCAGTTGGTACACCTGGCTTGTGCAGGACCAACGCTTTGTCGACCACCGTCCCGATGTCTTGACCTGGCAAACGGAAGATTTGACTGAGGGCGTCACTCTCGCAGGACAGGTCACCGCCAAGCTCTTCGCTTCCACGACTGGCAGCGACAGCGATTGGGTTGTGAAGTTGATCGATGTTTACCCACAGAAATACAACGACGATTGGAAGCTTTCGGGCTACGAGTTGATGATTGCCGATGAAATCTTTCGCGGCCGTTTCCACAATTCCTTCGAGAAGCCCGAGCCGCTGAAGCCTGGGCAAGTAACGCCATTCACCATCGATCTGCACACCGCGGATCACGTTTTCAAGAGAGGCCACCGTATCATGGTCCAAGTGCAGAGCACCTGGTTTCCGCTCTATGACCGCAACCCGCAGAAATTTGTTCCCAACATTTTCGATGCGAAAGAGGCCGACTATCAGTTTGCGACACAGCGCATCTATCGCTCGAAGCGTTTTCCGTCTAGCGTTGAAATAATGACGTTGCCGCAGGACGTGGCCAGCGCGCAAAGGTAGCCGCGCGTTACAGTTTTCAGCCTACTTTTTCCGGTTGTATGTCAAATCGTATTCGACGTGCCATGTCTTTCCATCGTCGGTGGATCCCTGGCTGAACTGCCGCACCGTGTCTGGACCGAGTTTGATAAATTGTAAATGCCGCTTCAGTTTGGTCCCATCCGCTTGCGGGATGGCGTCGGTCCAGTAATCCATAACGCCGTCCTTCAGCCCGCCATAGAAGAAAATGTTCCCTCCGACGCTGTCGACCCAATACTGTTCCCAGCGTTTCAGCGACTGGTTGTAAGTGTTGTAACTCTTTCCCGTGCCTCCGCCTCCGCCCATCCAGTTTTCTTGTAGGACGCAGTCGCCCAGAATCAACTCGATCTTGCTGCTTCCAGCTGGAACTTCGCCCTGCGTGGTGACGACATTCCATTCTCCCAGCCAAAAATCAAATTGCCGGTTCTCCATCGAGTAGGCGCACGGCTTCTGATTCCGCTTCGCCTGCTCTACCAGCTTGGGGAATCGCGCGTCGCCGCGCAATTCCGCCAGTTCGGCATCCGTAGTCAATTGATCCGGCTGGCTAAAGCCATGTTTGGCCGCCTTCTGCAGGAGTTCGATCGACTTCTCACTCTCTTTCAGCGATGCGTAAACCAGCGCAAGTTGGTATTCGCCAACTGCCGCCGGCAACCCCGCCTCCATCGATTTTTGATAAGCCTCAATTGCCTTTTCCTGTTCTCCAATTTCATGCAAAGCGATGGCCAGGCGATACCAGGTGCGTGGATTCTTCGATTCCTCTTCGGCAATTTGCTGGTAAAGCCGTGCCGCTTTTTGCCAGTCCTTTGACGCGTAAGCGTCGTTAGCTTCCTTTGCAATTGGGGGTTTGTCCGTTGTTTGGTTCGCCTGCGTTCGTCCGGCTGCCCCTGCTACAAGTACTATCCATAGGAGACAGCGACTCCTCGTTCTCATGATTTGTTCACCCCGATCGTAGCGTTCTCGGCCTTACAGGTTCTGACGCTTCTCGCCGAGAAAGGCGAGTATGTTTGACGTACTTGTTTCCTCGAAATTCAGATATACCGGGGCACTCACTCTTCAAGTTTCTTAGCTGAAATGTTTGGATATCCAGGCCAAATTCTTCTAAAAAAACGCAATGAGTATGTCGAATCGGTGCGGAAAGCAATCGTCCCATTTGCGGACATCTGTTCACATTCGGTCAATATTTATCTGCATTTTCGTAGCATACCAAAATTTTGATTCTTGTTATGCTCGCACGTGCCCATTGCATGACTCTTCTGGAGTCTTCGTCCCTCCTCTACGTCTATTCAACCTGAAAAGGAAACTTCTTTATAGAAATTTCGTATTCCTAGTAAACACCCGGACGATTCGTACGTCTAATGTCTATATAGGATGGGGTGTATGACTCCGAACGTTATCTCAGCGATGGAAACCGGTGTGGACGAACGTTCAAACCTCGTGCCTCCTTCAGGCCCGCGTTTTATGCGTTTTGGTCCATTTCAGGTTGATCAGCAGCGCCAGGAAGTAACCAAGCATGGCTCGCGTCTAAAGCTGCAGGGAAAGGTGTATCAAGTCCTCGTAGCGCTACTCGTAAAGCCCGGTGAGGTCGTCACCCGCGAGGAATTGCGGCAGCGCCTCTGGCCTGCCGACACGCACGTCAACTACGACGCCAACGTAAACACCACGGTGAACAAGCTTCGCCAAGTCCTTGGCGATTCCACGGACAAACCTCTCTATATCGAGACGATTCCTCGAAAAGGGTATTGCCTGATGGTGCCGTCCGAAGCCTCCGATGCTCCGGGCGCACTGCTGCCCCCGGAGCCTGCCATCGAAGCTACCTCTTCGATTGCAGTCGCCTCTCCGGCGACTGAGCCACCCCCGCCCCGTTCCGGATTCTGGATCCCTATCGGCGTGGTTGGACTGATTCTCGCCGGAATGCTTCTCGGCGCCGGCATCACCATCACGACTCTCATGATCTCTCATTTCGCGCAAGTCACGCGTTGGCCCTAGCGCTTCCCGCCGAGCTTACGTTCGTGGAGAATGCGCCGCCTGCGTTTAGCCTGCTTCATGGCAGCCGATCCCCTCGGTTATTGCTGTTTCTGCCCACCTGCGATTTGCCCTGAATGAAACTCCGTCCACGGACCTGCTTTCATGTCCCGCAAGAAAGGAGCCTGCCAGTCATACTCTGGATGCGCCGCGAGAAACGGCTTGGCATGGAAGTCTTCCCCACACGGATGTCCGGCCCGCGCTACCATCTTCATTTCTTTGGTCATTGTCGAATCCGTCGCTTTGGCTTGCACCGCGCCTCCCGGAAAATACGGTGCCCATCCCCAGACATCCACACCGCGCGGTGACGAATCCACATGCCCGCACAGAGTCCGTTCGTTCGTTTCCGCTCGCTTATGATAGCTGTCGGTATGGTCTCCGAGCATCTTCTCGGCTAGATCCACGTCGAGTTTGCCTTTGTTCTCCTTCAACAATTGCTCCCACCGCACCCGGCGCGCGTTGGGCGAACTCTCCAGGTCATTCGCCTTGAATTCCGGCGCATCCTCTCGAATGACTTTCGGGTCGCGCGCCCAGTTCGAACCGGCGAACGCGCCGTCCTTCGTCCGCCACAATTTATACGCCTTCAGCCCCAGCTCGAGCTGCGCGATCTCCCCGGTCTTGCTGTCACCAAGCAGCCAGTCGTTGGCATACCCTCCGTTGTTTCCGTCGAGCATGATTTTCGTGTACTCATCAATCGAACCCGCATACTGCAACGCCTTTCTGGCTCGCACAAACTCGGCCTTTCCGTTGGGGTCCCATCCTTCGAACTGCGTAATCGTCGTCTCCGTCACCATCAACCCCTCGCTATTAATCCCGAAATCGTCATCGCTCGCGATCACTCCCGGAAATCCGTCCATCAATATCCTGTGGCCTGCTTTTGGTGCAATATCAAATACGATCCGCCATCGCTCGCCGTTTGCGTAGTTAGTCCAGTTATTGTGAGCCATCACGATCTTGCCCTCTTTCGTCCAGCTTCCCGTGGCCACAAACGCGCTGCAATTCCCCGGGCTCTTCAAGTTTGGCGCGTGGGCCGTTTTCAGCTGCTTGTTGTACCAGGGCACGTAATAATCCGGCAGCTCTTCAAACGCATTCATCGCCACGATGTCGTCCACGTCCAGCTTTGCGTTTGTCCGCGAGCTTAAGCCATCGACGATTCCTCGCAGTTCCTGCTGATACTCTTCGTCGATCTTGGGCCAGAGCATTTCGCGCGCGGCTGTTCGGAAAAACGCCCAGTCCCGCTGTGTTTCATGCATCATTCCGGCGCTGACCGCCCCGAACGCATCCTCGATTTCCGGGCCCAGCAAATAGCCATGCTGAAATCCAATTGTCGCCGGATCGCCCTCGAGATGCACATAAACCCAACCGCCGTCTTCGAAACGTTGCGCACCCTGCAGGCGCGGATCATTGGCGCCGGTTCGCTCCTGCTCCGCCGCGATTCTCTGGTACAGCGCGTCTCTAGTTCCCGTGACTTCGGATCTGCCGCCGCCCAGCCACCACAGCCCCGCCACTCCTAAAAAAATCGCGAAGATCGCCGCGATCCGTCTCATTGAACTCGTTCCAGCTTCCGCTTCCATCGAGCCTCCTACTTCCCAGCGCCTTCTCGGCGCGTAAAAATCATCCCCCGCGTCCGTCCGGCATCCAGCTTGAACCCGCTGATCGTTTGGCTTGCATCCCGCTCAAAGTGAATCTTGATCGCCGTCTTGGTCAAAACAAATTCATCAGCTGCAGTCGCCTGAAAGGCTATGGGAGGAAGAGTGTTTGTGTGTGAAAATCCGGCGCCATCCAGCAAACTCACGATCTTTAGTTTACCGTCCGCAATTCCCAGCCGATAGGTCACTCCCAGTTCGCTGCTCCAGTAGTCGCCCGTGTAGGCTCTAACCTCTTCCGTCGTCAGCGGAATCTCCTTATTCTCCGCTGCCTTATGTTCAGGAACTTTCTTCTCTTCCTTCGGCTTCATCATGCTGCCCAAATAAATGTCCGAAACCTGGCGCGCGCGTCTCGTCGGATTCGCGTCACTCCGGTTGCACAAACAGGCAACCGAAAAGTGCTGCTCAGGAAACCGCAAAAGTTCCGCCCGATATCCGCCCCATGATCCGCCGTGGCTCACCGTATGCAATCCGCGGTAATCCCCGATAAACAATCCTTTCGCGTAGTCGAGCACTTTCCCGCTGTTCAACTTGCCATGCTCCTGAAGTTCCGCCAGAAACTCTTTTCCGCCGACCTGTCCACTATAGAAATTTTCATCCCACTTCAACAGATCCTCTACCGATGTGTGCACCGCGCCATCACCTGTTTGTTCAAAGTAAGAAACATCCAGCGTGTACCCGTCTTTTATCTCTCGTGGATCATAGGCCATCGCGCGATTGGGAATCAGCGCCGTGTGATCATCGCGGTACTGCGTTCGCGTCATCCCCAGCGGACTAAACATATTGTCCGCCGCGAACTCACGAAGCGGCTTTCCGCTCACGCGCTTCACAATAATGGACAGCAGGAAAAATCCTGTGTTGCTGTAGAGCCAGTCGCTCCCCGGCTCAAAGTTCAGCGCCTTCTGCCGCGTAATGATCTGCAATGCGTCTTCGTCCTTCGTCACGCTGTCTGTGTTGATTCCCGCCAGACCCATCAGTGCCAAATAGTCTCGTAGCCCGCTGGTGTGGTTCAGAAGATGCAGTATCGTGATCTTTTGGCCATAGTCCGGCAGCTCGGGAATATATTTTCGTACATCGTCGTTGACGGAGAGTTTCCCTTGTCTTTCGAGCAGCAAAATGCTCGCGGCCGTGAACTGCTTCGAAGTCGACCCGATGTCGAACACCGACTCCGGCGTAATCGGAACACTCTCCTCCAGGTTCGCAAGGCCATAACCTTTTGCGTAGCTGATTCTCCCTTCTTTGTAGACCGCGACCGCACACCCCGGCGAACCGGCTTTCACATAATCCGAAAACACCTCGTCCACTGCCGCCGCCGTCTTGTCCTGCGGGCTTTCCGCGCCCACTGCGCAGAGCGTTCCTTGCAACAATCCGAAGGCCGCGAGGCCGCTTCCCACTCTCCGCAAAACGCCCATTCGAATCCCCCTCGACGGTTCGTGCGCGCAGAGTCTATCTTCTTCACACTCCGTCTTCAATCCTGCGCGGGGTTCTCGTGTACACTTGCCCCTCCATAATGCTCACAGCGATCACCCGTGCCGTAAGCCCCGCAATCACAGATTGCGAACTGAGTTTCATCCCGCGCCAGCCGATCGATCTTCAAATCGCGCGTGCGCAGCATCATGCGTACGAAAGACTTCTCGAAAAACTAGGCGCTCGCGTCGTTTCTCTCCCGGCCGATCCCGGCCTCCCGGATTCCATCTTCGTCGAAGATCCCGCAATCGTGCTCGACGAGCTCTCCGTCATTTTCCCGATGGGTACCGAATCCCGCCGTCCGGAAGCCGCGTCGCTCGCGCAAGTCATTTCCAAATTTCGAAAACTCGAGCACATCACCCTCCCTGGCACTCTCGAGGGCGGTGACATCCTCCGCATCGACCGAAAGCTGTTTGTCGGTGTAAGCAAGCGCAGCAACGCCGCAGGCATCCGCCAGCTCGCCACCATTCTCGCTAGCCATCAATATGAAGTGATTGCCGTGCCCGTGACTGGCTGTTTGCATCTCAAATCTGCCGTCACCAGCCTCGGCCGCGATACGCTTCTCGCCAACCGCGCCTGGTTCGATCCCGTCCCCTTTTCCGGCTACGATTGGCTCGACGTCGATCCCGCCGAACTCCACGCCGCCAACGCTCTTGCCCTTGCAAACTCTGTCATCTTCCCCGCGTCTTTCCCTCGCACTCGCGCCCGCATCGAAGCCCGCGGCTTCCACGTCACGCCGCTCGACATCTCCGAACTCCAAAAAGCCGAGTCCGGCCTTACCTGCTCCAGCTTGATTTTTGAAGCTTAGCCCCCTGATGGTTTACGCCAGCACTCTCAAGCATCTCCGCAAATGAAAACGGCCACCCCGAATTCTCGGAGTGGCCGCGTAGCCAGGATGGTTCTTAGATCTAAGGTGCGACTGGTTAGTTCGTCAATTCCACCACACTGCGCGCCACAAACACCGGCTGGCCGCTGATGGGATCCTTCAACACAAGTCCGATCACACGCAACGGATTCGTCGGATTGCTCGTCAGATCATTCAGACTCGTCAGCCCGCCGCCGAACCTCGTGAACGGCGTCACGTAGACGGTCACCGGCCCGTTGAACAACACGCCCACCAGTCCATTCGAATTGAACTGGAATGTGCTGGCGCCAACATTCACGCTGTTTGCCACCAGCGTGCCCGTGTGTCCTTCATGCCGCAGCACCATCCGCCTCACCGTGACAACACCATTCGTGAATGGCCCGCCGATGCTCACTCGCTGCCCAGGAACCAGAAGCGCCGAGTTAAAAAAGATGGTGCTCCATCTCGCATTCGCAAAGACGTTATGCATCCAGTAGATGAAGTATTTTTCGTTTCCCGTCAGGTTAATCGTCGAGATTTGCCCGGAGGTGAATCCCGTCCCGGCCGGCAAGACGTTCCGTACGTACAGATCAAAGTCCTGCGCGGTATTAACGGGCGGATCTACGTAAGTAATCAAGCCTCCCGCAAAGAATTTGTCTTGCGACAGGATTGCCACCTCATCCGCGAGGAACGTCCCTGCAGTCCGGTCCAGCGTGCCTGAAATCGATACGATTGAGGTACCGGTCAGATCGTTGATTGTCTCGCTGCCTTCCCATTCTGTCCGATTGTTCACATTCACCGTGAACGCCCGCCCGTGCGGCCCCTGAATCGTGAAAGAATTCCCCGTCGCATTGACGCTCGTCACGCCCGCGATGAATTCATCGATATACGCATCCGCATCACTTGGCGTAATCGCTTTTACGTGCAACGTTGGGTTCACAACTCCCGTGATCTGCCCGGTCATATCCACTGCCAGCGATTTTCGGATGTCGAATTCGAAACCCAAACCAATGACGTCACCCGCATTCACCACCAGCGGGCTGCTCAGACTGAGCGTTACCTTCGATGTCGAGAGCATCGCTGGGGGCGTCGTCGTCGACGTATACGAACTGATCGTCGGGCGTGTCGGAGGATTTGTCTGCGGATTCGTCACATTCAGGTAGCCGATCTCCGGATTCGCCAGTGTGACGATGACCGTGTCGTACGTCCCTGCCGGAATTGTGTTCAAGTCGAGCAGCATATGGAGCCCGTTCAACTTCGCAAAGTCCACCGTCTGTGAGCCTGTCGTCACCGTAACCGGCGTACCCGTGCCCTCCGCCACTGCAATCCCCGTAATATCCACTTTAAACGAAACTACGCTCGGCAGAGGTGCGTCACTGCCGGACACAAAGATCGTCCCCGACTGCGGCTGCACTATCTGCATGGTCGTGTTTCCGGCCCCGCATCCTGCAGCGAAGGCAACTAACGCGAGCACAGATAGTCCACTTAACCACTTCCTTGCGTTCATGATTTCCTTTCCTTTCCTGCTTGAATACCCCGAGGCGCACCACGCGCCTACCGACCCTTGTCCATCTAACCCAGGCCTCAGAATTTAGTCGCTAGATTTAACTTATTGATTATAAATACGTTAGGTCTCACTGCCACAAGCCGCTCCCGGCCACTCGGGATCCCACGCACTGAGTACCACTTTCGCCCTGGAAGCGTTTTGATGATCATCAGTTCGCTTCATCACTCTTCGCTTTGCCAGCGCTTTTTCTTGTGCTAATCTTTCTTCCGGTATGATTTCCATCGCGACGAAGCGAATTACCACGACGACGTCTATGTCGATTACATCGACTAAGGCGAAGAAGACTATTTTCGCTTCCGGCGCGTGGAGAAACAGCTAGCAAGTTAGAAAAAGTTTCCAACCCACCGCCAGAAGCGAACCTGGCGGTGGGTTTCTTCTTTTAAACCCCCGCCAGAGACGCTCCAGCGGAAACCAGGAGCGGACGTCATGAGTCCCGAACACGTGCAGGAAAATGTCGAAGCGGAAGCTCCCTTAGCTGGCCATTTCGTTGTCAGCGCGCGCGTCAAGCAGGCAAGTTCTCATCGAAATGTTACCGCCTTAAAGTTTGGCGGCAGCTCGCTTCTTGGAGCCGAGCGCATGTCGCACGCTGCCGGTTTGGTCCGCGCGGCTGCCCGGTGCTCGAACGTCATCGTCGTTGTCTCGGCCATGAAGGGCGTCACCGACCTTCTGCTAGCCATCTCGCGCTCCTTAGCGCAAGGTAAGACTTCGCACGCGCGCAATGAAGCCGAAGGCGTCATTCATCTACACTTCAACGTGCTTCAGGACCTTCAACTCGCTGAAGAGCAGCATGATCGTGTTCTCCGCAGCCTTCAGCTTCTCGCTCGCGATCTTCTCCACGAAGTGCCTTTGGTCGGCCGCGTGGCGGCCACCGCAGAACTCGCCGATCGCCTCGCCTCGTTTGGCGAACGGTTCAGCGCGCGCCTCTTCGCCGCCGCTCTCGAAAAATCAGCCGTCGCCGCTGTTCCCGTTTCCTCCTCCGACTTCGTCCTCACCTGCGACACATTCCGCGACGCCAAGCCTTATCTGGAAGAGACCAGAGCGCGCGGCCGCGCCATTCTCGTTCCGCTTCTCGAAGACGGCATCGTCCCTGTCGTCACCGGCTTCATCGGCGCAACTCCCGACGGCCGCATCACCACGCTTGGCCGGAATAGCTCCGATTTTTCCGGCGCCATCATCGCTCACGTCGTCGAGGCAGAAGAACTTGTCATTTGGACTGACGTGGACGGTGTTTACACCGCGAATCCACACGACTCCGTCGAAGCCAAACTCCTCCACGACCTGAGCTATGATGAAGCGCACGCCCTGGCGGCCAGCGGCGCAAAAGTCCTTCATCCTCACGTACTGCCGCTCGCAGCCGAAACGAAAATGACCATCTGGATTCGCAACACGTTCAAACCGCACGTTCGAGGAACCCGCATCGGCTTGCCTCGGGCCGCAAATGACCGCGCCCAGTTTGGAGATGCAGGATGAGCGCGCATTCCTCGGAAAATGGCGATCAGAGCGGCATGCCTCAACAAACGGAGAGTCCCCTCCCCAGCGGAGCCGCGAAGAAATGGCGCGCAGGCGTTCTGGGAGCAACGGGACTGGTTGGGCAGCGCCTGGTAAAACTTCTCGCCGGTCATCCCTGGTTCGAGCTAACAGAAGTCGCCGCGTCTGAACGCTCTTCCGGCAAGAGCTACGCCGAAGCTGTGCGCTGGCACCTCGACGGACCCATCCCGAACACAGCCCGTGGCCTCATCGTAAGAGGCCTCGATCCCAGCCTCGACTGCGACTTCGTTTTTTCCGCGCTCGATTCGAGCGTCGCTGGTGGCGCCGAAGAAGATTTCGCCCGCGCCGGATACCCCGTCGTCAGCAACTCCAAGAATCACCGGATGGATCCCGATGTTCCCTTGCTTATTCCGGAAGTGAACGCACCGCACCTTGATGCCATCCCCACCCAGCAGAAAATCCGCGGTTATGACCGCGGCTTCATCGTCACCAATCCGAACTGCTCCACCGCCGGCCTCGTCCTCGTGCTAAAGCCGCTCGCGGACGCTTTCGGTCTTGAAAAAGTCTTCGCCGTCACCCTGCAAGCCGTATCCGGCGCGGGCTACCCCGGCGTTGCCTCTATGGACATCCACGCCAACGTCATCCCCTTCATCAGCGGCGAAGAAGAAAAAATGGAGTCCGAGCCGCAGAAGCTCCTCGGCAAATGGGATGGCGCCCGCTTCATCGACGCCGGCCTGGGCCTGAGCGCCCACTGCAATCGCGTTCCCGTTCTCGAAGGGCACCTCGAATGTATTTCCGTCAGCCTCAAGAAGATTGCATCACTAAAGGAAGTCCGCGAAGCGCTCCGGAATTTTCAAGTCGACGCCGAACTTGCCTCGCTCCCTTCCGCCACCCGTCATCCCGTGGTTGTTCTCGATGACGACGATCGCCCGCAGCCGCGACGCGACGTTCGTGCCGGAAACGGCATGGCCACTGTCGTCGGTCGCATCCGCGAATGCCCCCTCCTCGACATAAAACTCACGCTGCTCTCCCACAATCTCGTCCGCGGAGCCGCCGGTGCCGCCCTCCTCAATGCCGAACTTCTCGCCGCCCGCGGCTTCCTCACCCACCGCGTTCACACCGAAAGCGATAATCAGCTCACCAAGCCGGCCACTCTGTGAACTAGCTCACGATTTCCACTTCAATATCTTTTCCTGAGGCGTGCTTCTGTAGAAGTTCCGTCATCTCTTCTCCCCAGCGCCTCAATGTTTCCGTGCCGCCAAAGGAAATGAGGATGGCAACGACCCGCCTCGTCGCCTCCGTCACCATGGTTCGCTCCGAATCGCTCGTCGGACTCCCATGGGGCCCCAGCGCGTCGCAAAACACGGGCAATCCTTCCAAATTCAAATCGTATTTCCCAATTCCTTTATACGTCTCCCCCACGCGCCCCGCGCGAAACACAATATTCCCCTGCACGTGCGCTAAATCATAAAGTCCAACAGGCAAACGGCTCGCAACGCTCACAAGGTTGATCACGTCCACCACATTGTTGATCCGCGGCAATCCCTTCCCAGCGATCACTCGCCGCACGAGTGCCTCTGCCGAACCTCGATACCTCGCCGGGTCCTTTCCCAGTGCCTTGTATGCCGCCCGCGTCGCCAAAATCGCCGCCGACTCCAACACCACCTTCGGCTCTGTCAGCTTCAAAATTTTCTCTTCGCACATTCGCAACTCGCGGTCCAATCCATCCGGCGTCGCTCCCGTTTCCACTTCCGCCGCAACGCATGCCAACGCCACCCGCGGACATTTCTCCCTCAGCTCCGCGTCAATCGTCACCATCGGCAAGCCTCCGTCTCTCATGCTAAACTAAACGGCTGTAGGCTCGTATCTCAGTTGGTTAGAGCGCCACCTTGACACCCTAGCGCTGTGGGCCTTGCGAGCGATTAGAATATTGGGGTCTAATCGTTTGAGTCAGTGATGTGACCCCATAGACTGTAGGCCCGTAGCTCAGTTGGTTAGAGCGCCTCCCTGACACGGAGGAGGTCGATGGTTCGAGTCCATTCGGGCCTACCATTTCAACTCGCCGCGTCATTTTCTACATGTGATTCTCTACTTGTGCTTGAGTACTTACTACGCCAACCGGGATTCGTACGTTTCAATGGCTGGTCAAGATCGCCGCCGCCGTTCTCAGTACCATCTGCCATTGCCGTGATGATCCGGGTACAGCGAACAGCAGGGTAACGGCGGCAACCGCTTACGGATTCTTCACGTCGATACGGAAGGTGTCATAGTATTGACCGAGGAACACCCACGGGGGGTTCCTGGGGCTCCCGTTGTAGCTATACAGATTCGCCACAGTTGGACTGGGAGCGCCTGCACTGGTGTTGGGAGTGATTGTCCAGCTCACGCACTGATTGCTGCTGACCGCATTGCAGGTTACCGTGACGAGTCCCGTCGGCGGTCCCCGGGGTTGCCGAGCACCGGACTCAAGAGCAGCTTGTAAACCGTTCTTTGGTAGCCGAAGTCCAGGTCAAACGAACAGTTGCCACTCGAGTCACAACGTTCTCGAAAGGAACCCTATTGAGGTTCTGATCCCGACAGACGCTGCTCACCTCAACGTTCTGCAAGTAGAGACCTTCCGGCGGCACAGAAGTCGCCGCTCCGCTGAATGCAACGTTGGGGGTGACGTAGAGCTTGCGGAGAACCGCTTGACGGGTATTTTGCCCGAAGAGATCGAGCCACCACTCACCGTTACTGTCAATCCAGCTCCCTACATTTGTGTCCTTCGCGCCGTATGTGGCCTCGCCTGAGCCGTTGTAATCGTCGCTCCGGACGAGCAGCAGCCCACCCGTCGCATCGTAATCGTGAACAATTGTAGTAACGTTGATGTTGGAGGTCGCCTTATTCCTCGCTCGGCAACGACAACAGCCGCAAGACAGCCAGCAACATTAGCGCGAGCTGCGAGAACCTCATTATCGCGTGCTTTGTTGGTGCCTGTAGACGACCAGTTCCAATTGTCATGCTTTTCCCCTCGATGGAAGTGCGCGCGGGTGCGCGTCTCGTCTGCGTGTTGTGGGCCTTCCCGTGCGCGAGGTCAATGCAACGGCGAGTCAACTGGTCTCGTTCCCTACTGCACACCTACGATGTGTTCTATCGTTACGAAACTAAGGTACTCGCCTCCATGGACGTCAGATAAACGAGGTCGCCGACGCCCTGCCCTGCCGGGAGGTGAATCACGAGGGTGCCCTGCCCAAAAACCCTAACGGTGGGACAGCCGTTGGTTGACCGGACCCCGACCGACTGGGCCGGAACGATTTGGAATTTCACGGATTCGCGACGCCAATACGAAACGTATTGTGGTACTGGCCGATGAAGACCCACGTAGCGGTTCCCCTCGATGAGGAATACCAGTAGAGGTTGGCGACGTTTGCATTGGGTGCATTTACATTAGGCACAATCATCCAGCTGACACACTGACTGTTGCTCACCTTGTTGCAGGTGACCGTAGCCACACCGGTCGCAGGGCATCCTGTCGAGGGGCAACTGGGTGTGCCATCCCCCGGACCGCTGAATGGGAACGGGCTCATCAACAGCTTGTACGAAATGCCGCCTGAATTGAAGTTAACCCCTAGTTTGCAGTTGCCGCTCGAAGTGACGACGTTCTCCAGCGGCACGATGTTGCCGTTCTGGTCGAAGCAATCGCTGCGGACATCGGTACCGTCCCAGTAGTAGCCGGCTGGCGGACCTGCGGGCTCTGACCCGACCGGGTCGTTAGGAGTGATCCAAACCGTCCGGAGGGATTGGTTGAAAAGAGTTAGTTGGAACTCACCGTTCGAGAGAATGGAACTGCCCAGGGATGAGCGACCGGAGCTCGTAGAGGTGTAGGTAGCCTGCCCGGTGGCGTTGTAATCGTCGCTTCTCAGGAGGAGTTCCACGCCGCCGCTATCGTAGTCGTACACAGAAGTCGTCACGTTGATGATGCTGCTTGTCGGCTTGTTCCCGGCCCCGCCCGGCAACGACACCAGAGGCAAGACAGCCAGCAACATTAGCGCGAGCTGGAAGAACCTTATTATCGCGTGCTTCGTTGGTGCCTGTAGACTGCCAGTTCCAATTGTCATGCTTTTCCCCTCTTCTATGGAAGCGCGCGCGGGTGCGCGTCTCGTCTGCGTGTTGTGGACCTTCCCGTGCGCGAGGTCAATGCAACGGCGAGTCAATTCGTGGTCTCCGTCTAACTGACGTGCAGAAAAGCACTTAAATCGTACGGCGTCCCGTCATGCCAAAGCCAAATTACTCAAAT
>DATLVZ010000021.1:0-11947 GCA_035576885.1 Candidatus Acidiferrum sp.
ACGTTCACCTCACTTCCTGTAAACGGCGCGGGCACGGCTGCCGCTCCATTTCTGAACTTCAACTCGACGGCGAATCCGGTGGCAGCTGGCCAGAGCGGACAGAGCACCTTCTGCTCCGACGACTCCGGTGTGATCCGCCGCGATCCTACGGGCGCAGCGGCACCGGCCGTTTGCGGCACGTCTGGGTTGAACCCGCTTCAGTAGTTTGCTTGAACGTCTGGGCGGATCAGCTACCAGTCATTGGGTCCGTTCGCGAATCGAAAAGAGCACGGGACATCCGTTCCGTGCTCTTTTCTTTTACGTCCAGCAGTTTGTCCTTCGCGAAGTTCGCCCCCAGCGCCAACTCACAACCGTTAAAACAGGAGCAGCGCTTAACGCTTAAACAAGGAGCAGCCAGAACTGACGGTAACCGTCTCGCAGGCGCCAGATCTTGTCCAGAAAAGCACAATTTTAGCTCAAACGTTTCAACATGAAGCATCACGCTTCAGATCGACAGGACTTAGGAAACGGTCTTCGGATTGCTCCATCTTACGATTGCGAATTACGTCTCTTACAAATCGTGCGCAAAGCTTTGCCGGATCTCAAATGCGAAGAAGACCAGCAGGATTCTCTCTCATAGAATTACTGATCGTTGTGGCGATCATCCTTGTCGTGACTTCGATTGCGTTACCAAGCTTTCTGCAAGCCAGAATGTCCGCCAATGAAGCTTCTGCCGTAAGCTCCATTCATATCGTTAGTACTTCCGAGGTCGCCTATTCGTCGACCTATCCCACAGTTGGATATTCGGCCACCCTCTCCGATTTGGGCGATGGCGGGGTATCGCCTTGCCCGGCGACGGCTGTTGCAGCTTGTCTGCTCGATCCCTCGCTCGCAGGCGGAAGCAAGAGCGGCTATCGATTCACCTATGTGCAGGACAACTCCTCAGTCCCGGCGTCTGGCTATACGATCAACGCAGACCCACTCAATAGGGGAACATCAGGCCAGCGTAGCTTCTATTCTGATCAACAAAAAATTACCCGCTATAATCCGGCCGGAGTTGCCACATCGGCGTCTCCTGCCCTGTAAGAAAAGACCTGCTAAACTGAGCAGCATGACGATCTTCTTTGGCCTGGTTCTTGGCCTATTTTCGCTAGTTTCCGGCACGGCAGATACTCACCATCTCGTGAGTCTATTGGAGGCGCGCTATCGGCCTGCGCATACGATGCAAGCGAGATTCTTCGAGCGTTACTCCGAAGACCATCGCGTCATTAGATCGGAAGCAGGTACCGTTTATTTTCGTCGAAAGGGGAAAATGCGTTGGGAATACGAGGCGCCGGAAAAGAACCTGTTCCTGGTGGACGGCAAGACGGCCTGGTTCTACGTCCCCGCCGATCATACCGTGACGCGTGTCCCAGCAAAGCAAAGCACGGATTGGCGAACGCCGCTGGCGCTGCTTGCAGGGGAAATGAAATTGTCGCGGATTTGCTCCAGCATTGAGCCCACCACGGTTGAAAAGCCTGATACCCCAGGCAACATTGTTTTGTATTGCCCCCTGCGCGGTGAAGAAAGCAAGCCACAGCACACTGCGAACGATGTGAAGGAAAAGCAGGAGACCGGCTCAAAGGAATCTGTTTACCTTGAGATCTCCCCGGCACGTGGAGATCTTGCCCGCGTCCTATTGCTGGAAGAGGGAGGAGTCGCGATCGAGTTCAAGTTCGCCGATTGGCGCTTCGATCCACAACTTCCGGAGTCTCTATTTCGATTTGAAGTCCCTTCCGGCGTTGCCATCGTAAACGGCGAACCGCAAGCCGAATCCAGGCCTTAAGCTGAAATTCGTCTCAAAATGTGCCGGCGTTTCTCTGGGGAGCACAGCCAACCATCAGCCACTACACCGCATATTAGCTAATGAGGTAAACTTGAAGCATGGGGGAGTTTGTCTGCCGTGTTGCGGATGCAAACGGCCGGGTTTTCTCGCACGTCGAGGCTGCAGGTTCGTTGGCCGAGGCGCGCCAGAAGCTGGCTGAGAGGGGCCTGTTTGTCTATTCCGTCAAAACTCGCAGCAGCCTGCTCCGAGCATTCATAAAACCGGGCAGCGAGCGGCAGATCGGCGGCTCTGACTTCCTGATACTCAATCAGCAGTTCAATACCCTCATCAAAGCCGGTTTGCCGATTCTCCGCGCTCTGGATCTTCTGGCCGACCGCGCCACCTCTCCTAAACTTCGTCCCGTGCTCTCCCAGGTCCGTGACCGCGTTCGAGAAGGTAAGTCACTTTCCGAGGCAATCACTGAGTCCGGTGTGTTTTCCAAGGTCTACGCCACGGCAATTCTCGCCGGCGAGAAGAGCGGAAACTTGCCCGGCGTTTTGGACTATTACATTGCCTACCAGCGTGTCAGCACTGGAGTTAAGAAAAAGATTCTCGCAACCCTGGTTTATCCCGTACTTCTCATAACCGTCGCGTCGATCATCGTCACCTATCTCGTGACCTTTGTGATTCCCAAATTCGCTCTGTTATATGACGATCTGCACGTGCAATTGCCGGGGCCCACTCGCTTCCTTATCGCGCTCACTGTCGATTATCGCTTCGTCGTAATCGGCGCCACCGCGCTCGTGGTTGCTGCCGTGGTTGGCGTTTTTCTCTGGTCCAGGACGGAAGAAGGAGGTGAAGCCTTCGACCGCCTCAAGTTCCGCATACCCGTTCTCGGCGACACGCTCCTGAAATTCCAAGTTGCACAATTTTCGCGCACGCTGGCCACGCTTCTGACCGGGGGCACTCCCTTGGTTGCGGGTTTGCAAACGGCCGCTGACGCTATCAGCAGCAAGCTCGTCCGCTCCACGGTCACGCAAGCCACCCAGATGGTCCGCGAAGGCGAATCGCTTCATAGCGCTTTGGCCACTCGGGGCACCATGCCGACACTTGCTTTGGACATGATCGAGGTCGGCGAATCCAGCGGTGCATTGGCTCCCATGCTGACCAGCATCGCCGAGTTCTATGAGGAGGAAGTTAGCATCAGGCTTTCAGCTCTGGTGGCCGTTATCGAGCCCACTATCCTTATCTTCATGGGATTGCTCGTTGCTTTTATCCTGATTTCACTCTATCTGCCGATTTTCTCCTTCTCCCTCACGGGCGGAGCGGTAAAGTAAGGTAAGGAAACCGTGGCTACAACTGAACACAATTGGACTCCCGCCGTTGGCGCGGATGCCGTTCCCGAGCAAGAATTTGCCCGCAAACTTGCCGGCAGATATCGCTGCGCTTTTGTCGATCTAAGCGAGCAGCACATTGACCCGGAGCTCTTCCGCACCATCCCCGCGGACTTGATGTTTCGCTATAATTTTGTGCCTCTTGAGGTGCAAAACAATACGCTTTCGATCGCCGTCGCCGATCCCAGCCTGGTCCTGCTGAGTGACGAACTGCCTTTGTTGCTTGGGAAAAAGTTAGCCATTAAGGTGGCCACCGCTCGTCAAATTGGCGACCTCCTGAAGCGAACCGAGCAGTCGCAGCGCGTCCTGGAGCAGGCTACCGAAGCTTTTACTCTCCAAGTTTCCAAGGAAGAAGAAGAAAGCGAAGAGACCATATCCGGCGACCGCCTGACGCGCGATAGCACCGTCAGTCCGGTTGTCAGGCTCGTGGAAACGATCATCTTCACCGCTCTGGAACGGCGTGCGAGTGACATCCACATCGAAGCTCGTGACACCGAAGTGGCCGTCAAGTACCGCATCGACGGAGTTCTGCAACACGCCATGCAACCGATTGCCAAAGAGTGGCATTCCACGGTTCTCTCCCGCATTAAGGTTCTCAGCGACCTGGACATCGCCGAGCGTCGCGTCCCGCAAGACGGACGATTCCGCGTGAAGTACAAAGGCCGCTTCATCGACCTCCGCGTCTCCATCATGCCCGCCAGCCACGGCGAAGATGCGGTACTCCGTGTCCTGGATAAAGAAACGCTTTCTGAAAAATTCCAGAGCCTGAGCTTGGACGTGGTTGGTTTCTCTGACTTGGAAGTGCGTCGCTTCCGGCGTTACATTCGAGAGCCGTACGGCATGGTGCTCGTCACCGGCCCAACGGGTTCCGGCAAGACCACCACCCTCTATGCCGCTATCAACGAAATCAAGACCGACGAGGACAAGATCGTCACCATCGAAGACCCCGTCGAGTACCAGCTCAAGGGAATCACGCAAATTCCGGTGAACGAGAAAAAGGGTCTCACCTTCGCGCGCGGCTTGCGTTCCATCCTTCGCCATGACCCCGACAAAATAATGGTCGGCGAAATTCGCGATCAGGAGACCGCTCAAATCGCCATTCAGTCCGCTCTCACCGGGCACCTGGTCTTTACCACTGTCCACGCCAACAACGTGACCGATGTAATCGGACGCTTTATTAACATGGGCGTCGAGCCTTACAATTTCGTCTCCGCCCTCAACTGCATCATGGCGCAACGGCTTGTTCGCGTTATTTGCCCGAATTGCAAACGGCAAAAAAATTATTCGCCGGCCGAACTAAAAGAAGCTGGCCTCGATCCCGCGGTGTGGGCGTCCGTCGTCCTTTCCGAGGGCGCAGGCTGCCTGGAATGCTCCGGTACGGGTTATCATGGGCGCACGGCGATCTGCGAGCTGCTGGATTTGACGGATCGCATTCGCGAGATGATCGTCGACCGTAGGCCGACTTCCGAAATCAAGCGCATCGCTCGCGAAGAAGGAATGATCACCCTGCGCGAAAGCGGCCTGGCCAAAATCCGCGCGGGCACCACGACGCTCAAGGAAATCAACAAGGTGACCTTCGTTGAGTAGCACGGCGACTTTCCGCAGGGGAATTTACAAAAGCGAATTTATCCGCCACCTTGCGAGTTGGCTGGACGCCACACCGCATCCGCCGCTGGCCATCGAAATCAGCTTGGATCGTGTCGCCGGCGCCCGCTGGACGAGGACCGGAGGATTGGACAATTTTGCCGTCGAGGTTCTTCCACCGGGCGCCCTGGTGCCTTCCGCGGTTGAAGCCAATATCGTGAATGGCGCGGCCCTGAAGACAGCCATTTCCGGCGTCTGCTCCCGTATACGCGCCAAGGATGAGAGCTTGGCGCTGATTCTGCCAGACCCTGTCATCCGTGTCTTTGTCCAGCATTTCGACGACTTTCCCCGCTCGCGCGAGGAAGCCGAGCCCATGTTGCGATGGAAGTTGAAGAAAAGCGTCCCCTTCGAAGTCGACGAAACGCTTATCTCCTATATGAGGCAAGATGCGCGCGATGCTGGCGTGGACGTAGTCACCGCCCTGGCTCGCCTGCGCATCATCCGCGAATACGAATCCCTTGCCGAGGCCGCGGGACTTCACCCCGGCGTCGTTCTCAGTTCCTCGCTGGCAGCGATTGCGTTGGTTGATGAGCATCGTCCCACCCTCCTCGCGCGAGTTTCCGGCCATTCTCTGACGACCGCGATCGTCCGCGAAGGCGTCCTCTTCGGCTACCGATGCACAGAATTGCCTGCGCGCGGCGCGGATCTCACACCGTACATGCTGCTCGAAGACATCTATCCGGTCGCTGCCTATTACCAGGACACATGGCAAGAGGGCATTCAGTCCGTGCGTGTTGCGGGTCTGGGTGCTCGCTTGCCCGAATTTGTGCGGCCGTTGGAGGAGGAGTTTCATTGCGAGGTCCGCTCACTCCTCCATACCGCCGTCTCTGACGGGCGTATCCCCGCGGATGCTCGAGCGCTTGCGGACCGCGAACTGGACGGTCTTGTCGGTTGGATGTTGCTGCGCGGCTAGAATAGCTTGGCTCGCGCTTCAGGCGGGGGAGTAACAGGAGAAGAATGAAGATTCGGCTCAATCTGGCGACAAAGCCTCTTGTGGCTCACCGGAAATTTCTGGCCGGTTCTAGTCTCTTGGGTGCCCTCGCCGTCATGGTGTTTTTGGGCTTGGGCTGGCACGTCTACCTGGCGCGCAAGGCCAACGCGGAGATGAGAGCCAAATCCGAAAAAATCCTTCAGCAGGTGCAGGAACTTGAACAACGGCGCACTAATCTCGAGCGCTTTTTTGCTCTCCAGGAGAATGCCAAGCTCCACGACCGTGCGGATTTCATCAACAAACTCATCGACGCGCGCAGTTTCAACTGGACGCTGATGTTCATGGACCTGGAGAGAGTGCTGCCCGCCGGCGTGCGCGTTGTCAGCATCTCGCCTGTACAGGATAAGGGCCGCGTCGAAGTGAAATTTATCGTTGGCGCCACCAGCAACGAAGCCAAACTCAAGTTCTTGAAAGCACTGGAAGACTCAAAAACTTTTACGCACATAGAACTGAACGATGAGCATAAGCCCACATCGGTGGCGGGTGGAGACCAGATCGAAGTGTCGCTCACTGCGGAGTATTCGAGGAGCTGATGCAGCAGGACTTCACATTTAAAAAGCGAGCCATATTCACAGTGCTCGGTTTGCTCTTGGCCGCGGACGTCGGTCTGGCCGTATACAGTTGGCAGCTGGCCTCCTCGCCCCACACCCCGCAAGCCGAATTCGACGCTCAAAGTTTGCAGCTCAAGGTGCTTCGGGGCGACATCAAGTCGGCGCAGGACATCAAAGACAATATGCCTGCCACGCGGAAAGATTGTGAGAAGTTCGAACAATCCCTGCCCCCCGAGAGCACTGGCTATTCTTCCATGACCGCCGAGCTCGATGAAATCGCGAAGAAATCTGGTCTTCAGATTCTGAACCGTGCTTACAAGCCGAAGGAAATTCCCGAACGCGGCATGGTCGAGGTGAGTATCGAGGCAACCGTCAGCGGCGACTATGGCAGCGTTGTGCGGTTCGTGAACGGCTTGCAACGCTCCAGGAGCTTTTACGTGGTTGATGGATTGGCACTCGCGAGCGATACGCGGAACGAAGCGGCTACAGGTGCCATCCGCGTGGGACTCCACGTCAGAACGTATTTCAGGAATGCGGCATGAAGCAGAGCCAACAAGTGATCCTGCTGGTGGTGCTGGTGGTGATCGCTGGGTTTGTTTGGAGTTTCGAACGAAACCGGCATACGCCTGCCATACAAACGGCCAACTCCATTCAGAATTACAAAGTTTTGGCGGTGGAGAACCCGCAAATTCGCTGGCCCGAATTGGAGCGCGCGCAAAAAACCGAGTACAAGAGCAACGGTCGTAATCCTTTCAGTTTGATCGTTCCTCCCTCGCCGGCGGAAGTGCAAAAAGCCAAAGCCGACAAACAGCAACCTCCTCCTCCTCCTCCTTCTCCGGCCCCTACGGAAGCGAAGCTGCCCCCGAACCTAAAATACTTTGGCTACGGCACTGTCCCGACCGGCTCGCCGCGCCGCGCTTTCATTACCGATGGTGAAGATGTTTACATCGTAACTGAGGGAGATACCTTGCTGGGCCGCTATCGCATCCTAAAAATCGGTAACGCCGATCTCGAGTTTCAGGAAATTTCGAGCGGGCTTCCAGGAAAGGCGCCTCTCGAAGAGCAGGCCGCTCCACCGTCCGCATAACACATGAGCAGAAAGCCCACACCTGCGAAAGAGACGAAAAACCAGCGTGGATATGCCTTGCTGATCGTCGTGGCTATCACTGCTCTCATTCTAATCGCCACCATGTCGGTCGGCTTGCGCATCATTACCCAAGGCCGCCGTGAAAAAGAGCAGGAGATGATCTGGCGCGGCAAGCAATATGAGCGTGGCATCAAGCTCTACTACCTCAAGTTTGGGCGTTTCCCGAACTCCATGGACGATTTGGTAAAGCCCAAAATCGGCAACATTCGATTCATGCGTCAGGCCTACAAAGATCCTATGAATAAGGAGGATGGCTCCTGGCGATTGATTTATGTTGGCCCCTCTGGACAACTCATCGGCAGCCTTAAGCCGCAAACGAGCGGCATAAAACTTCCCGTCGCGGGCCAACCTGGGGCCGGGGCTCCCGGCGTTTCTCCGCCGGCTCCTGGGGCACCTACTGGTGTGCAGGGCGGCAGTCCGCAGACTGGAGCCACGCCCGGTGCCACTCCGGGGGCTCCCGCAAGCGGAACGGGAACAGGCACTGGCGCGCAAGGGACCGAATCGAGCGGTTCAGGAGCTGACTCTCAGAACGTGCCTTTGGGCGATACACCGACCATCGTCGGCGGCAATATCATCGGCGTGGGGAGTAAGGTGAATCAAGGCTCTGTGATGGTTTACGAAAAGGCACATAATTATCGCCTGTTCGAATTTATCTGGGATCCATCGAAAGACATGGGCATGGTAAGTTCGGCGCCAGCTGCCATTGGCACTCCAGCCGGAACGCCGGGGCAAAACCCGTCAAGCGCACCACCGAACCCGATGAACCCGCAACCGAATCCTCCACTGCAGCCGCCGAATCCCAATCCACCGCAACCATAGTATTGAAATTGGATGATGCTGAAAGTCTTTCAACCTTTGTTGGAGTCGTTCGTCTGAGTTCGCGTCGTCGCTGTTGGCTCAGACGGGAGTTCAATTCAAGAAGTCTGCTGAGGGTTTCGCCGGGGGCTTGCGCGGCTTTGCACCCGCGGCGGGAGATTTTTTCTCGGCGGGCGGAATGGGCGCGGCCTTAGCCGAGCCACCTGATTTGCTTTTCTCGTAGGCGCGCTTCACCCGGCGAATATACGAAACCGTCTCGACATACGGCGGAACTCGGCCGTACTGCTGAACTCGCTCCGGTCCCGCATTGTAGGCAGCCAAGGCCAGCGCCAGGTCGTTGTTATATCTCTGGAGCAGGTCGCGCAGATAATGCGTGCCTGCGTCGATGTTCTCTTGCGGATCGAAAATGTTGCGCACTCCGAGGCGCGCCGCCGTCTCCGGAAGCAGTTGCATCAGGCCACGCGCATTTCGTTTCGAGATGGCCTTCGGGTCGAAATTCGATTCCGCGGCAATCACGCTGGAGATTAGATCCGCATCCAAACTGTAACGCGCCGCCGCAGCCTTCACAAATTCTCGGAACGGCGCCGTCGCAATCGCCTCCGGAGGAAGCGGCGCAAACCTGTCCTCGGGTTCGATGGAAACGACTTCGTCCGCCGCGACTTCCACGACTCCGCCCTCCATTTGCAGCCGGTATCTCTCGCCAATAAGCTGGTAACTCGTCACATGGAGCCGCTGGCCATTCCGCAGATCGATGTACTCTGCTCGCAAAGACGGCGCCGCCGCGAAGAGCAACGCGCAGGACAACAAAAATCGCATCAGGCGCACGGGGCCGCCTCTCGCAACGCAAAATGTTCAATGGCAGCCGCGACGCCGCCTTCGTCATTACTTGCGGTTTCGTGCCAGCCGAAGCCTTTTAATTCGGCCACGCCGTTTCCCATGACCACGGGAATGCCGGCAAACGCGAGCATTTCCAGGTCGTTATGATTGTCGCCGATGGCGAGCACCTCTTCACGCGCCACGCCACGCAGCGCAGCCCATTCCGCCAGTGCCGCGCCTTTGGAACACACCGGATTGATGACGTCGATCATCGAAAAGTTTCGAGTTTCGTAAACGGTTGCGGCCAGCGCGAACTCCGCCACAAACGCCGCGCCGCGAAGCGCTGCTTCCGCTTCTCGCATCCGCGCAACGTCGCCGCTCAGCATCACCTGGAGGGGATCTTCGGTCAGGCAGCTCTCGAGGGGGTTGGCCACTCCCAGGAACTCGCGATTGCGCGTGTAGTAGGCGGTACGGATGGGGTCGTCGGAATTCATGGATTCGAGCATGATTTGATTCTCACGCCGGCGGTCAAAAACGACTCCCGTGGAATCTCGCCACGGGCGGGTAAGTTCCAGAACGCGCTCGGCGGTGTGCCTGGAGAGCAAGTGCCGCAGGTGGGTCTCCCCGTCTTGCGTGCGAATCACTGCTCCATTGCTGACGATCATGGTCAGGGGCGCTTCGATCTGGCGGGCGATGGGGAGCGCAAAGTCGTAGCGCCGGCCTGTAACAAGCGCGACTTCGATTCCGCGCCGGGTAGCAGCAGCGATAGCCTCTCGGTTGGCCTGGGGAAGCAGCCACCGGCTGTCCAGAAGCGTGCCGTCGATATCCAAAGCGATCAGCTTGACGCTCATCTATCTATTGTATCGTGGCATAGGCGCGGGTTCAGCGGATTTGTGAGTAACCATCAGCTGGTTATGCATGAGGGGCCCCCTACCCCGGTTTTTTTGTAAGTGTTCATTCTAAAGGGTTTTAAGTCCTGTGTTTTGGAAGTGCGGATTCCAAAGGGGTTACGAGCTGGTTTTATGGAAGTGCGGATTGTAAAGGAGTTAGCGACGGGTGACTGAGGATTTGTGGCTGGTGGAAGATGGAGGCGCTCCCGCTGAGTGATGTTCTGTATACGGGTGGGGAGGGCTGCCAGCATGCGAAAAAGGGACGGATGTATAAATCCGCCAAAGCAAAGGCAACGGAGAGTCCGGCGGGAGAGAGGCTGGTACGAGCGAAACATGGGCAATGATAGCAGGGAATTGGATTACTGTCAAGATACAGTACCTGGGTACTTATCATTCGAATGAGACGCGGGGAAGTCGAGGAATTGGAAGGAGTTGGCGGGAATTTTGTAGTTTGGTGAGACAGTGAGACGGAGGTTGAGCAAACAGAACGTAGACCGCCGGAGAGAAAGTCAAGATCCGCACCCTGGAAACCGCAGGGATTGATTGGATAAGAACGAAGGCTCCGATCGTAGCCGAGTATGCTTCTGTTTGGAGGACCGAAGCAATTCGGTCGGAAGGAGCCTTCGATGATGATTATTGGATGTGATTACCATCCCAGTTGGCAACAGATTTGTTGGGTAGATACGCTCACTGGGGAAACGGGAGAAAAGAAGCTGGAGCATGCGTCGGGGGAAGCGGAGAAGTTTTACCGTGGATTGCCGGCGCCTGCTCTGATTGGAATGGAGTCGACCGGTAACTGCCAATGGTTTGTAGAGATGGCCGCGGCCGCGGGGCATGACCTGTGGATCGGAGACGCAGCGAAGATTCGTGCCTGTGAAGTGCGCGCACAGAAGCATGACCGGCGCGATGCCACGCTGATTCTGAAGCTGTTGCTGGAAGGACGATTTCCGCGAATCTGGACGCCGTCGAGCCAGGAGAAGGATTTGCGGCAGCTTTTGATTCACCGGTACAAGTTGGTGCGGATACGGGCACAGGTAAAGACCGAATTGCAACACCTGGCGATGAATCAGGGGGTGATGAAAAAGCGGAAGCTGTGGAGCAAAGCGGGCGAGAAGGTGCTCCGCGAGTTACCGCTTGCGCCATGGACGAGCCGGCGGCGAGAAGACCTGTTCAGGGTAAGAGAGATGTTGAGTGCGCAGATTGACCTGCTCGACCAAGCGGTGGTGGAAGTTGCAGAGAAGAATGAAAAAGCACGGCTGCTGATGACGCAGCCTGGAGTGGGACCGATCACGTCGATGGCCTTCGTGTTGACGATGGGAGATGTCTCTCGATTTCAGCGTGGGAAACAAGTGGCGAGTTATCTGGGGCTAATCCCACGGGAGTACAGTTCGGGCGGGCATCAGCGGTTTGGCTCCATCAGCAAGCAGGGGAACTGGTTCATGAGAATGCTGCTGGTGGAAGCGGCGCAGAACGCCGTGCGGTGTGACCCTGGATTTCGGAATGAGTATTTACATCGCTGCCACAACAAGGCAAAAGGAGTGGCCAAGGTGGCAGCAGCGAGGAAATTGGCGATTCGACTCTACTGGATGCTGCGCACGAATACCGGGTATCCAGGGGTCGTTCGTGTCGAGAGCAGCTCGCGGGTGCCGCTGGTCAGCGCAAGCTAGACCGAGGGATTGATTGGGCGCTCTCGCCCCGATGCGAATCGGGGTTCGCATAGAAGAATCATGGTCGCTGTTTAGGCCGTATCGATGGTTGGCGGAACGATCTGTTCATAAGGGCCGCCGAAAGCTGATTCACCGTGAGAGTTTCAGAGCTTCGGTCCTCCACCTCTCTGAGATCCAAGCGGTGCTGGAAAGCATTGCGGAGAAAAGCTGTCTCTTGACAACGCCTTCGTTCTTATCGAGCGGCACCC
>DATLVZ010000022.1:0-179484 GCA_035576885.1 Candidatus Acidiferrum sp.
TGGCGGACGGCTGCCGCTGATTTTGGACAGTGGAGAGACCGGGGCGGTGCTTGGATCGACGATTGTCGAAGTTCGAGGCGGAGCGTGGAAAATTATTCGCGAAGGCGCAATTCCCCTGACGGAGATTGAAAAGGCGCTGAAGTAGCACGGGAAACGCAGTTCCAGGGCATAGACGATTGGAGAACATTCATGCGCGGCCTGATTGTCCTCTCTCAGATATTCCTGCTGACAACTGCGCTTACAGCAGCGCCCCAATTTCGTTCCACCAGTTCGGTGCCGTTCGAGCTGCAAGGCGATAAGTTGGGCGAGAGCTTTGCAACCTTTATTTCGCAGCATCCCAAAGCACATTGCGAAGATTCAACGAAGACAAGAAAGAATTGCTATCAGTGGGATGATATTTCAATATTTGGTTTTACCGCGCATCCTGGGCCAGGATGCACTCCAGCCAAACATTCATCCCCGGTATGCGTGCAAGGTCTCTCAGCCCAGTTCGCGGAGGGGCGCCTAATCATGCTCATCTACGCAGTAGCTGGCAAGGATAAGCAGCCGGCGGTGGCTTCCCTGAGGAAAGAGTACGACGCGCCGGTCATAGACACTCCTGAAGGCACCATATGGTTGGGTAGTGGGAGTAGTACGTTGAGCGTGGTAGTTGGAAAACCCGTTGAGCACGAAGGCGCCGAGACTTTAATCACGTTCACGATGCAAGGGTAGATTTCTGGATGCCCGACAAGTCCATATGGAATCCCAATTACTTTACCTCTGACTGGTCGCTCAGAGTGGAGAGAAAGTCGTAATCGCCGGTGGGGGAAAGTTGGAGTTCGCCGAGAGAGCGGCGATGGACGGAGACGACGTCGGTGAACCACAGCGGCAGGTAGGGCAGATCGTCCGCTAGGATTGTTTGAACTTCGCTGCAGAGGGTCTTCCTTTTTTCGCGATCCATTTCCGTGCGGATTTGATCGACTAGCACGTCGATGCGCGGATTGCGGTAGTGTCCGCGGTTGGCGCCGTCAGGCGGGAAGCGCTTCGAGGAGAAAACAAATTCGAACACGTCGGGATCGTTGTTGGCGCCGACCCAGCGCGAATAAGTGAACTGGAAAAACACACCGAAAGAAAGAAAAGAGATACAACGCAGAGGGCACAGAGGAGACACAGAGGGCTCGGAGATTTGGGGGCGTTATTGCGGCGGTGCATAGGAGATTTTACCGAGAACGGCGGGGGCGTGCGCGCCGGTGGCGCTGGGGAGATTGCTGGGACGGTGATGAAAGGTTTCGTAGGCGAGCAGAGCAAAGGCGAAGGCTTCCTTGGCGTGTTCCGGGATGCCGAAGCGGGAAGATGGAATGATTTCGATTCCGCCGAGAGCGGCGGAAAGTTGCGCGAGAATGAGCGGGTTCCGCGCGCCGCCTCCAGAGACGACTAGTTGATGGATTTTTGTTTTGGGGAGGACGAAGCGGTTTAGGGCGTCGACGACAGAGAGCGCAGTGAAAACTGTGGCTGCGCGGATGAGATCTGCGGGTTTGGCCCGATGTTTCTTGCCGAGGGCGAGCATCTTTTTCAGATAGGCGTGGCCGTAATATTCGCGGCCGGTGGATTTGGAAGGTGCGAGCTTGAGATAGGGATCGCGCATCAGTTCGTCGAGCAACGCGGGGATGGATTGGCCGCTTCGGGCGAGGCGAGCGTCTTTGTCGAAGCGCTGGCGGCCGTGGGTGAAGTGAGCGACGAGGGCGTCGATGAGCATGTTGGCGGGGCCGGTGTCGAAGGCGATGACTTGCTCTGGCCTTGCGGAAGCGGGAATGACGGTGATGTTGGCGATACCGCCGAGATTGAGAGAGATGCGACCAAGTTTTTTATGGCGATAGAGAAGATAGTCGGCGAAAGGGACGAACGGCGCGCCTTGGCCGCCAAGAGCGATGTCGGCGGGACGAAAATCGCCGATAGTGGTGATGCCGGTGCGCGCGGCGATGACCGAAGGCTCGCCGATTTGCAGGGTGGACGCCGTGGCGTGGCCGAGATAGAGCGCGGGCTTTCCCTGATGAAAGATAGTCTGGCCGTGGCTGCCGATCAGCGCGACGCGTTTTGGTGAGACGCGAAACTTGCGGCAGGCGGCAAGAACGGCTTCGGCGAAAACCTCTCCGAGACGAAAATTCAGCTGACTAAGCTCGCCGGCGTTGATGGGGGCTTGCTCGGCGACGCGAAGAATCTCTTTGCGCAGCGCTGGAGGAAATTTGTTTGAGGTGTGGCCGAGCAATTTTGCATGCAGATGGGGCGGCGCACCGGAAATGCGCGCCAGCGCAACGTCGATACCGTCGGCGGAAGTGCCGGACATGAGGCCGAGGACGACCATGGATTTGGATGCCATCGCCAGTGAAAGAATTTAAACACAGAGCATACGGAGAACACAGAGCAGAGAGAGACGGACGGAGATAAAGAGTGAACTCAGGAAATGCGATGCAAGATTGTGAGTAAGACGACCGTGAAAGACTAGGCACGGAAATTAAGAGATCTGTTTCTTGAGTTCAGCGAGAAGGTTTAGGGCGTCGAGGGGTTTGAGCTGATCGAGGTCGGCGTCGCGGAGCTTGTCGAGGACGGCGCGATCGAGCGCGGTGAAGAGGATCTCCTGGTGGCCATTGCGGCGATGCGGGGAAGAAGCTGCGGTACTTGTCGGAGTGCCTGTCGCGCTTGACGATAGTTCATTGACGGCGCCGGGAGAGAGTGTTTCGCTTAGCTCGTGTTCACTCTGCTCGTGTCTTTTCAGGACTTCGCGGGCGCGTTCGATGACGCTGCGAGGGAGGCCAGCCAGGCGGGCGACTTCGATGCCATAACTTTTATCGGCGCTGCCGGGTTCGACGCGGCGCAGAAATATAATTTCGTTGGGCGTTTCCTTGACGGAGACGTGAACGTTTTGCACGCCGGTGAGTAGATCGGCGAGCTCGGTGAGCTCGTGGTAGTGCGTAGCGAAGAGCGTGCGCGCGCGCGTGTGCTTCTGCAGATGCTCGACGACAGCCCACGCGATGGAGAGCCCGTCAAAGGTCGCGGTGCCGCGGCCGACTTCGTCAAGGAGAACGAGACTCGAGGGCGTGGCGTGATGCAGGATGGCCGCGACCTCGCTCATCTCGACGAGAAACGTGGAGCGGCCCCGCGCGAGGTTGTCGCTCGCGCCGATGCGCGTAAAGATGCGGTCCGTGACAGGCAACTTGGCCTGGCGAGCCGGAACGAACGAACCCATCTGCGCCATCAGCACAATCAGCGCGGCTTGACGAAGGTAGGTGGACTTGCCACCCATGTTTGGGCCGGTGATGAGCAAGAGCTGCTGACGGGCGGGGTCGAAGCAAAGATCGTTGGGAACGAAGCGCTCGCCGCGTTGGCGCAAGAGTTCCTCGATTACCGGATGTCTGCCGCCGACGATGAGCAGCTCGCCCGTGGCGTTGAACTCGGGGCGCGCGTAACCGCGGTCTGCGGCCAACTTTGCGAAGGAACTGAGAACGTCCAACTGCGCAACGGCGGAAGCAGTACGGCGAAGACGCATGGCCTGGGCAGCGATGCTCGAGCGAATCTCCACAAAAAGTTGGCGCTCAATTTCCAGAATGCGCTCGTCGGCGGCGAGAATTTTGCGTTCATACTCTTTTAGCTCGGGAGAAGTAAACCGTTCGGCGTTCACAAGCGTTTGCTTGCGCTCGTAGTCGGCAGGTGCGAGATGGAGATTAGGCTTCGAAATCTCCATGTAGTAGCCGAAGATCTGGTTGAAGCGAATTTTCAGCGAGGCGATGCCGGTCCGTTTGCGCTCGCGCTCTTCCATCGCGGCAATGATCTGTTTGCTGTGCTGGCTGAGTTCTCGGAGCTCGTCGAGCTCCCCATGGTAGCCAGTGCGAATCATGCCGGGCTCGGTGGCGAGAGCCGGAGGTTCGTCGGCCATGGAACGTTCGAGGCGCTCGCGAATATCGGCAAGCTCGTCAAGCTCACCGTGAAGTTGACGGAGCAGCGCGCTACCGCCGATCGGAGGCGGCGTCAGAAAGTTCTTCAGTACGGGAAGCTGAACAAGCGATTTGCGGAGCGCCACGAGTTCTCGAGGCGAGGCCAGCCCTAGAGTGATGCGGCTCGTGAGGCGCTCGAGGTCCTGAATGCCGCGCAATTCCTTCCTGATTTCGCCGCGCACCACGGTTTGCTGAAGGAGGTGAGCCACGGATTCAAGGCGCGGTTCGATGGCGCTGCGATCGATGAGGGGCCGAAGAATCCAGGAGCGCAAGAGCCGCGCGCCCATGCCGGTGACGGTTGCGTCAAGAGCGGCGACGAGAGTCACTGGCCCGCTTCGCGAAGTCTCCTCGGTAAAAATTGGCGTGAGGAGCTCGAGGTTTCGGACGGAAACAGGATCGAGGACCAGGTTGTCGTGTTGCTCGTAGTAGCGCACGCGGTCGAGGTGTTGCAGCGCTTCAACGTTCGATGGCTGTGTGCTTGTGGAGCCAATGGAATGATCAGCGCCGCGAGCGGCGTTTTCGCGCAGATAGTGAACGATAGCACCGGCCGCGGCGAGTGCTTGCGGGTGATCGTCAAGGCCGAAGCCGGTGAGTTCCGCAACGCCAAACTGTTCGCGCAAGATTCGCTCTGCGTAGTCGCGATGAAAGATCCAGTCTTCAAGGCAACTTTCAACGCCGCCGGCACCTTCGAGAAGCGAGGTCTTCGCGGTTTCGAAAAGTTGTTGTGGGCGGGGCAGAAGCGTTTCGCTCGGGTGGAGAAGCTGCAGCTCTTCGCGGAGGGCCTCGTCGGCGCCGGCTCCGGAAAATTCCGTGGACTGAAACTCTCCGGTCGAGAGGTCCACGAAAGCCAGGCCAATGGGGGACCCGTTGGAATGTCTTGCAACGGCGGCCAGATAATTGTTTTCGCGGGCATCGAGAACCGAACCGTCGGTGGCTGTACCGGGCGTGATGACGCGGACGACTTCCCGACGGACGAGTTTCTTGCCAGGGCCAGGCAGTTCCATCTGATCGCAAATAGCGACTTTGAAGCCCCCGCGGATAAGCCTGGCGATGTAGCCGTCCGCAGCATGATATGGAACGCCGCACATCGGTATGGGCTGGCCCTTTTCGCGGTTGCGGGAAGTCAAAGTGATTTGCAGTTCGCGCGCGGCCAGAATGGCGTCTTCGTAAAAGAGTTCGTAAAAGTCGCCGAGGCGGAAGAGCAGCAGGGCGTGCGGGTAGCGCGTCTTGATCGCGTGATACTGCTGCATCAGAGGTGAGGTGGGCTCGCTCATAGCTCAGTCATTTATGTTCAGTGCTTGCGAAAATGCCCCTGCACGCGGACTTTCGCGCCTGAATGGCAGGGGCACGGCATGCAGTGCCCCGTTAGGCAAGGTCGCGGCCGGTTTCGAATGGAATGTGCTGCTCATTCGCGGATTCCCAACTCGGTCAAAATAAAAGCATAATCGAGCGCGATTTCGCGCAAATAATCGTACCGGCCGGAAGCCCCGCCATGGCCCGCCCCCATGTTTGTTTTCAAGAGCAGAGTATTCGTATCGGTTTTCAGCGTGCGTATTTTGGCCACATATTTCGCCGGCTCCCAATACATGACCTGACTGTCATTCAGTCCGGTCTTCACCAGCATTGTGGGGTAAGGCTTGGCCGCGAGGTTTGTGTAGGGACAGTAACTCTTCATGTAGAAATAGTCCTCCGGGACGCGCGGATCGCCCCATTCCTCATACTCGCCGACGGTGAGCGGCAACGAAGCGTCGAGCATGGTGTTGAGCACATCGACGAAAGGCACGTGACTGATGACCATGCGGAAAAGATCGGGCCGCATGTTCGCAACCGCGCCCATCAGGAGACCGCCAGCGCTGCCGCCTTCGATCATGAGATTCTGCGATGCACAATAGCGCTGCGCAATCAGGTGTTCCGCCGAGGCAATAAAATCGGAAAACGTGTTGCGCTTCTGGAGCATGCGCCCTGCGTCGTGCCAGGGCTTGCCAAGTTCACCGCCGCCTCGGATGTGAGCAACGGCGTAGATGACACCACGATTCAAGAGACTGACGCGGTTCGAATTAAAAGTCACGGCCACCGAATAGCCGTAACTGCCGTAGCCGTAAAGCAGCAGGGGAGCAGAGCCATCGCGCGGCGTGTGGCGATGATAGACGAGCGAAACGGGGACACGCGCGCCGTCTTGAGTCGTGACGTGCAGCCGCTCGCTGACGTATTGCGAGGAATCGTAGCCGCCGAGGACGGGCTGCACTTTACGAAGCGCGCGTTCGCGCGTGCGTACATCGTAATCGAACACGGAGCGAGGAGTGACGAAGGATTCGTACAGGAAACGCACAAAGGAAGCGTCAAACTCGGGATTATCTCCAAGCGAGGCGTTGTAGGCAGGCTCCGTGAACTCGATCCGGTGAGAGGCCGCGAGCGCGTCGGGAGCCTCGATGCTGAGGTTTACGATGCGGAGGTAGGGCAGCCCGGCTTCCCGTTCGAACAGAACCACGTGAGAACGAAACACCTCGGCTCCGGCGAGCATTACGCCCGGACGATTAGGAACAATCTCGCGCCATTTGTCCCGCTGGGGATTCGCGACGGGCGCGCTGACGAGCCGAAATGTCCGACCGGCGGAGTTGGTCCGGATGAAGAAGTAGCCGCTGCTGTCGTAGGAATTCGCGCCGCGTGCTTCGCGGGTGAGCGGATTCGGATGATGGTCCACGTAATACTCGTGATCGGCTTCACGCGGAGCAATCACGCGGAACTCGCCGCTGGGCTGTGCTGCGGACAGAAACCGCACCTCACTTGTCGTATGACTCGCAATCACGAGCAGAAGAAATGCGCCGCTGCGAGTCCGCTCGATTCCGATGTGGAAGCGTTCGTCGGTCTCTTCATAAATCAGGGTGACCGGCTCGGCGGACCCAAGCACGTGGCGATAAAGCCGGTGAGACCGTTTCGTGGTTGCGTCCTCGACAGTATAAAAAAGTGTGCGGCTGTCCGCCGCCCAAACCGCACTGGTGACACGCTCGATGGCTTCGGGGAAAATCTCACTGTTCCAAAGGTTCTTAACATGCAAGGTGTACCGCCGGAATCCCGTCGTATCTAGCGCATAGGCGAGTAGCCCGTTGTCATCGCTTACGGCAAAAGACCCGAGCGCGAGAAAGGAGTGACCTTCCGCGAAACGATTCAGGTCCAGCAGCATCTCGTCCAGCGAACCGCTTGCATCGACGCGCCGGCAATGAACCGGATACTGCTTGCCCTGCTCCGTGAGCGTGAAATAGAGATAGTCGCGGAGGCGGTAGGGAACTGACAAATCCGTCTGAAGTATTCGGTTGAGCATTTCCTTGTACAGTGCTTCTTGAAAGGGTTCAGTGGGCTTCAGGATTGCATCGGTATATGCGTTTTCTGCTTCCAGGTAAGAGATGACCTCGGGGTTTTCTTTTTGGCGAAGCCATGCGTAATGGTCCACGCGACGGTCACCGTGCAAAACGGTTTCAACCGGTTCGCGGCGCGCTAGCGGTGGAGATAGCGGTGAAACGCCTGAGGTCTCGCTTGATAAAGCTGGCGCTGCCGTATTGGCGTTTGGGTTCATGCGTCTCTTCATCTCGTTCGCGCGGCGGAGCGGGCGCCGGGCGTAGTGCCGGATTTAGCCGGGGTCACGCTGAGCAAGGGTGAAACAAGTTCGTCCGTTATACTAGCGGAAGTCAGCGGCGGGAGAAAGCCGAGGCGCAGAACAGCAGGGATTGATATGGCGCAGGAAATCGAAATCAAGTTGAGGATCGGCGACCCAAAGGCATTGAACCGGGCTTTGAAACGGTTGGGTGCTCGTCCCGCGAACGTTGGAGGCGGCCGCGTGCATGAATGGAACGTGATTTTTGATACGCCGGAGGGCGGGCTGGCCAAGCACGGTCAACTGCTGCGGATAAGGATGGAAACGCCCACTGCCAAATTGAAAAAGGGCAAACCAAAGCTCGGCCGGCGCACAGTGCTCACGTTCAAGAGGCCTTTTGTTGCTGGATCGGGGGCTCCGGGGAACGCGAAAGTGAACCATCGCCATAAAGTGCGCGAGGAATTCGAAGTGGAAGTGGCGGATGCCGGCATACTCACATCAATATTTGAAGGTCTGGGGATGAGGGGATGGTTTCGCTACGAGAAGTACCGCACGACTTTTCACTTGGCGGAAAGTGCGAACTGGGCGAAGGGATTACTTATTGAACTGGATGAAACCCCACTCGGAGTATTTGTCGAGCTGGAAGGGCCAGCGGGTGCAATAGATCGGGCAGCGCGAGAGCTCGGCTACTCTAGGCGGGATTATGTCTTAAAAAACTACCTCGTGCTGTATCTGGAAGAATGCCGTCGGCAGGGCAAAGAACCTAAGGACATGGTTTTCGCAGCTCAAAATAGCCGACGCAAAAGAAAACAATAAAAAATAGCTCGCAAAGTCATTCTTTTCTTGACATTGTTGCGTGCCCAGCTTAAGACTGCAAGTGCGACTGCCAGATGGTGCTGCAATTGCTCCGGTTTGGCAGTTGACGCGTGTTTAGCCTCTAAACGGATAACACGCAGGAGCGAATTCTCGTCCGATGAATGCTTCCAATGAACTCGAACCTGGCCCTAGTGGCTGGACCACGACCGTGTCTGGCGGGGGCAGGCTTGGAAAGGGCGATTGGGCAAAGTCGCGCGGGGGGCGAGGTCTCTCGCGTGCAGTAGGATGGGGAGGGTTTGCGCCGGGCTCACGGTAAGTCCATTTTTCTGAGGCACTTGCCCGCAGCCGAGGTGATTTCGGCCCGCGGGCATTTTTATTTGTGGAGGAGTGCTTGAAACGGCTCCGGCATAACAAAAGGGACGCGCTCCTAGTTAAGAGGGTACTTTATGGAACTATATGCGACAGAACTAATGGGTGCGGCAGCATACGACGCGCAGGGGAATTTTGTGGGTCGAGTGCGCGAGTTTTTTATTGAGCCGGCGCAGGCGACAAATCGATTGTCGCATTTCCTATTGTCGCGTGGCAGATTCCAACCACTGATCGCCCGGCACGACCAGATCGCCACGGTAGCTCCCGGGACGATGCGGCTGAGCGTCAGCGAGCGAGCGCTACAACTTTACGAACCCAACGAGTCGTTGCTGGCTGTGCGAAAAGACTTGATGGACCAGCAGATTATCGACACGCGCGGACGCAAGGTGGTTCGCGTGAATGACGTAGATCTTACGGAGCAGCGCACCAACGGAAATGTGGAGCTGCGGGTTACGCAGGTCGACGTGGGGCTGCCGGGCGCGGTGCGGAGGCTCTTGCAGGGAGTTGTATCGCCGGGTGTCATTCGAAAGCTGCAGAGCAAATTGCCGCAAAGTGTCATCCGGTGGGAATTCGTAAACTTGATCGAGCCGGATCCCTTGCGGCGCGTCAAGCTTCGAATCACTCATGAAAAACTGGAAGACCTGCATCCCGCGGACCTGGCCGAGATCATAGAACACCTGTCGGCCGCTGAGCGGCAGGGAATTATCGCCTCGCTCGATGAAGAGACCGCCGCTTCCGTTCTGGCGGAGCTCGATGAGCGGCTGACGACGCAGATCGTCGAGAAGTTGGACCCCGAAAAGGCTGCCGACATTCTCGAAGAGATGGCTCCGGATGCCGCCGCCGACCTCCTGGCGGATCTGCCAAGAGAGACGTCCGAGGAATTGCTGGAAGAGATGCCCGGGCAGGAAGCTGACGAAGTCAGGGAATTGCTGGCGTTTGATCCAGCCACAGCCGGCGGAATGATGAACACGGAATTCGTCTTCGTGGGAGAAGAATCACGGCGGGAAGAAGTGCTCGCCTGGATTCGAGGTCTCGAGTTGAATCTCGATCAGCTCGACACGGTTGTGCTCCTGGACGGGGCGGCGGAGTTTTCCGGCACGGTTTCCGTAGCGCGATTGTTGATGGCCGCTCCGGAACAGAAGATGGTGGAATTGCGAAGCGAGCCGCTCCTGAGTATTGCAGCTGATGCTGACGAAAAGGACGTTTTTGAGCTGTTCGACAAATACAATTTGAGGATGCTAACGGTCGTCGATGCAGAGAAACGCCCCATCGGTACAGTCACGGTGGATGATGTGGTTTCGCGTCTGGTTAAGAAGTAACCAAAGAACGAAAAGAGACGGATGAACTGGGAAACCATAAGTTCAAGCTTTGAGGGCCTGCGGACTCGGGGCACGGATTTGCAGCAGAAAATCCGCGGACTGCGCCGCCGGCTTACCCTGTTGCTGGCGGTCATCGGGCCGGGACTGATCACCTCCAACGTCGACAATGATGCGGGGGGCATCGCGACGTATTCGCAGGCGGGCGCGCAGTATGGCTACGCGTTGCTCTGGTCGCTGATTCCCATGACGATTGCGCTGTACGTCACGGAAGAAATGTGCGCGCGCATGGGCGTCATCACCGGCAAAGGCCTGTCCGACCTGATTCGCGAGGAGTTCGGGTTCCGCTCCACTTTTTTTGTGATGATCGCAGGGTTCTTCGTCGACTTGGCAAACGTCGTGGCGGAGTTTGCGGGCGTCGCCGCGGCCATGGAGATGTTTCACGTCAGCAGGTACATCGCAGTTCCCATCGCAGCAATTCTGGTCTGGATCTTGGTGATGCGTGGAACGTACCGGCAAGTCGAGGTCATATTCCTTGTTGCATGCGGATTCTACGTCACGTACATCGTTTCCGCATTGCTGGCCAAACCGAACTGGTTGGAAGCAGCCCAGCACGTCGTCATTCCGAACCTTCATTTTAATTCGGGCTACTTGCTGACTTTGACCGCACTGGTGGGAACCACCATTGCGCCGTGGCAGTTTTTCTATTTGCAGGCGGGCTTCGTCGAGAAGAAAGTCGGGCCAAGACAGTATCCGCAAGCGCGGGCCGACGTGATGGTGGGCAGCATCAGTTGCATGGTGATTGTGTTCTTCATAATCGTTGCCACGGCGGCGACTCTTTATGCTTCCGGACAGCGCAACATTACCGACGCGGTCCAAGCGGCCAGGGCCTTGATTCCTCTGGCTGGCAAGTGGGCGGGATTTACTTTCGCTTTCGGTTTGCTGAATGCCTCGCTCTTTGCAGCCACGATTTTGCCGCTCTCGACGGCGCATGTCATTTGCGAGGGGCTGGGATTCGAAGCTGGAATCGACCACAAGTTCAAGGATGCGAAAATATTCTACGGACTCTACACGCTCCTGATTGTGGCCGGAGCGGGCATCATCCTTCTTCCGCACGTTCCTCTATGGAAGATTTTCATTTTTTCACAAGTAGGAAACGGTATTTGGCTGCCCGTCGTGATCATATTTATCCTGCTTCTCGTAAATCGCAGGGATTTGATGGGCGAGCATGTGAATACTCTGACTTTCAATGTCGTCGCCTGGGTGACGGCGGTTGCGATGATTATCCTGACGATGGTTCTGCTCTATACGTCACTGTTCCAGGCCGCCGTGCCTCCCGGGCGCTGATGCCCAGCGCCTGGGTGCGCGAAAGAATGATGCACAAGAGGGTAACCGGGCATTGCGCCGCTGCCAAATCGTGTGTTAACTTTGCGGCGTAAAGAAGAAACGCCTGGGAAAGCCGTGCCGCAAACTCACTCACCCAAGACGCTGCAAGTTTCCGCCTCCGGCGCGCTGGGCCCGGTTACACCCGAAGAAGCGCGGCTTCTCGAAAGACTTGATCTGGAGCGCCTGCCGCGGCACGTGGCCGTGATTATGGATGGCAACGGGCGCTGGGCGCAGCAGCGCCACCTGCCGCGAGTTGCGGGCCACCGCTCGGGCACGAAGACCGCGCGTTCGACGATTGAAACCTGCGCGCGGCTGAAGATTGAGGCGCTTACGCTCTATGCTTTCTCGGTGGAGAACTGGCGGCGTCCGAAAGCAGAAATAGACTTCCTCATGCAGCTGTTGCGGGAATATTTGCGCAAAGAGATGCCGCTGCTGCAAAAAAACAATATCCGCATGCGATTTTTGGGCCGCACCGACGAGTTGCCGAAGGGCGTCCAAGACGATGTCCGCGACGCGATGGAACGAACGGCGGGGAACAAGGGCATGGTGCTCTGTGTAGCGTTGAACTATGGCGGCCGCGCGGAAATAGTGGATGCCTTTAACGCAATTTTGTCCGAGGAGAACGGGCATGCCGGGCACGCGCCGATCACGGAAGAGACGATTACCCGGCACATGTATACAAATGGATTGCCGGACCCTGATCTGCTGATCCGCACCAGCGGCGAGTTGCGCGTTAGCAATTTTTTGCTGTGGCAGATTGCCTACGCGGAGATTTTCGTGACGGAAACGCTTTGGCCCGATTTCAACCGCGCACGTCTGCTCGAGGCGCTCCTCGAATACCAAAAACGCGAACGCCGCTACGGCGGGATACGTGAGGGTCAGGCCGCCTCGGTGAATTCTGCGCGCGTCGTGGGCAAGTGAAGATTCCTCCCTGGGAGCAACACCTCTGGTTTTTGCGATTCTCCCTCGTGATTTATTTCTCTTGATGTGATGAGATGGAGCCGGTAGTTCTTCAGGGGTTCCCGTTTCTATGACTTGGAAGCGCGTGGCGACAGCCGTCGTTCTGATTCCGTGTGTGGTCGGCCTGGTATTGTGGGGCTCGAGCGCGATGGTTGCGGTCGGCGTGGCGCTAGTCATTTTGCTTGCTTTGTTCGAGTTTTTTGCTCTCGGGGATGCGATTGGCCACCGCGCGTATCGTTTCTGGACAGCGGCATGCGCTCTCGGGCTTGTCTATGTGCAATGGCTGGCGGCTATCGCGCCATCGTATGAACTTGTCGGTGGGCTGACCTTTCATCGCGAGGTCGGTCGGATTTTAGGAGTTATTCCAACGGTCCAGGATGTTTTTTTTGTTTTTGTGCTCGGTATTGGGGCGCTGACGCTTTGGACCAAGCGTCCGATTGTGGAAGCCTTGCCCTCGGCAGGAATTAGTTCCAGCGGGCTCATACTGGTGGCCTTCCCGCTGACGTATGCAATTCGCCTGCACGGAGTAAGAGCGGACGGACCAAAATTACTTTTGTTTGCACTGGTGATTACCTGGGCCGGGGACACCGCGGCCTACTTTGTGGGCCGCGCGATCGGGAAGCGCCGGCTGGCTCCTGTGCTGAGCCCAAAAAAAACCTGGGAAGGGACAATCGCAAGCATTCTTGGAGCCCTGCTTGTCGCCGTAGCTTTTGCGAGATGGCTCAGTGTCCCGTGGCCTCATTTGCTTGGCATGGCTGCCGCCGGAAACGTCGCCGGACAAGCTGGGGATTTGCTTGAATCCGCTTACAAGCGCAGCGTAGGGGTGAAGGATTCGGGCTCACTTCTGCCAGGCCATGGCGGCGTACTTGACCGGATCGATGCGTTGATTCTGGCAATCCCGGTTGTCTGGTACTATTGGATTTGGATCTACACGCCCAGCGGGTAGGTCCTCAGGTCCCTCCACACACAGGGTAGGAGACAGACAGAAATGTCTGTCTAGGCAAGCTCGTCGCGAAACGGAGAAAAAATTCGTCCTTGAAGCACCTATCCATTTTGGGTTCAACAGGTTCGATAGGGCGACAGTGCCTTTCCGTCGTGGAAGCGCTGCCGGAGCGGTTTAGTGTCGTTGCACTCGCGGCGGGCGGCAACCTAGAGGAATTGACCGGCCAGATAGAACGGCACCGCCCCGAACTGGTTTCCGTAAGCGATGAAAAGAAAGCCGACGAACTAGCCTCCGCGCTGCGCGCCAAGGGAATCGCTCCGCTGCCTGCCATCCATCATGGACGCGAAGGGATGCTTGCGGTCGGGACGCACACCAAAGCGGACATTGTGGTTTCAGCTGCCGTTGGCGTCGTCGGCCTCGAAGCTACTTATGAAGCGGTCAAAAGAGGAAAGACCATAGCTCTCTCGAACAAGGAAGTTTTGGTGGCCGCGGGAGAATTGGTCATGGCCGCGGCGAAGCAGGCTGGCCGCGAATTGTTGCCCGTGGACAGCGAACATAACGCCGTTCATCAGTGCTTGCGCGGCGGGACCCGCGCCGAAGTGAAGCGGATCGTACTGACGGCGAGCGGCGGACCTTTTCGAAAGACGCCGCTGGCCGAGCTCGAGAACGTGTCGCCGGAGCAGGCGCTCGCTCATCCAAACTGGAAGATGGGCAATCGCATTACGATTGATTCCGCGACCATGATGAACAAGGGTTTCGAGGTCATCGAAGCGCGCTGGCTATTCGGCGTGCGGCCCGATCAGATTGACGTCGTGATTCACCCGCAGTCAACTATTCATTCCATGGTCGAGTTTGTAGATGGTTCGATTTTGGCGCAACTGGGTCCAACGGATATGCGGATGCCCATTCAATATGCGTTAACCTATCCGGAGAGAGCAGCGTCTAATCAAGTAGCCCTGGATTGGCGCAAGCTTCGGCGGTTGGATTTCCAGAAAGTTTCCACCCGGCGTTTTCCCTGCCTTCGTCTGGCGCGTGAAGCGATGAGGAAGGGCGGGGCGCTGCCTTGTGCTCTGAATGCCGCGGATGAGGTTACCGTTGCGGCGTTTCTGGAGCGGCGACTGCCGTTCAACGGGATCGCGGAAGTGATCGAACGCGTGCTGGCGCGCACTCCGCTAGTGCGATTTGAAAAGATGGACGACGTGCTTGGAGCCGACGCCGAGGCGCGGCGCACGGCGAACGAAGAAGTGAACCGTTTGACGGCAACGGCCGTGGCGGTTTCCTAAGTTCAGTATGAAGGGAATGACGGAGATATGGGAGCGGTTTACCTACTAGTTGGCATCAGCCTCGTGCTCGGCGTAATGGTCTTGATTCACGAATGGGGACACTTCATCGTGGCCCGCATGTGCGGCGTGCGTGTAGATGTGTTTTCTATCGGTTTCGGTCCGCGGCTCTTTGGATGGAAAAAGGGGCCAACGGACTACCGAGTGAGCGCGCTGCCGCTTGGTGGATATGTGCGCATGGCCGGGCAAGACCTCTCCGAGGTCGACTCGGGAGACAAGCCGCCAACTGGCGCGCCCGACGAATTGATGAGCAAGCCGCGATGGCAGCGGGCCTTGATCTCGTTTGCGGGCCCCGCTGTGAATTTGATCTTCCCGATATTTCTCCTGACCGGCCTTTTCACGATGGTGGGAGTGCCCTATCCCGCTTATCTCAACGCCCCAGTCCATGTAACGGCCCTGCCTCCGACCTCTGACGCAACGGCGAGTCCACTCAACTTGGGCGATACCGTTCTTTCGATCAATGGGACGGCAACTCCCAACTGGGAACAGGCGCTTCTGGCGCTCAAGCAGGCCGGCGCAGGGACGACGATAAAGATGGAAGTCGACGATTCGGGCACTCGCCGGACGGTCGAGGTTCCTGCGAAAGCTGCATCCGACCCGAGTCGAATCCTCGGATATGCGCCCATCCGTCCGATCATCGATCAAGTCGCTCCGGGCACACCGGCGGACCGCGCTGGATTACGGGAAGGCGATGCGATCACGGCAGTGAACGGAAACAAGATTGAGTTCTGGGAGCAGTTCCGAGCGGCTACTCAGTCGTCGAATGGCCAGCCCATGAACCTGGACGTCAACCGCAAGGGGCAGGCCGTTCGTATTGTCGTAACTCCTAAAAAAGACGCAGCGAACACAGGAGAAAATTCCTATCAGATCGGGGTTCTTCCGCGCGACGACAGCGCCTACAAGCATGTAACTTTAAGCGAGAGCGTGAAGTTCGCCGGCGCGGAGACCGTCGACACCATCGGACGAACCGTGGACGTGGTCGGCAAGCTCTTCAGCGGACGGGTTTCCATCAAGCAGCTTCAAGGACCGGTGGGGATTTCCAGCATGGCCGGACAGGCCGTGCGCCGTGGGCCGCTCGACGTCATTTCTCTCATGGTGCTGATCAGCATCAACCTGGGGATATTGAATCTGTTGCCGATTCCCATCCTGGATGGCGGCAATATTCTGCTTTTGGGAGTTGAGGGAATTATGCGGCGCGATTTGAGCCTGCGCTTTAAGGAGCGCTTTGTTCAGGTTGGACTCGTGTTCCTCTTAGTCATCTTCGCCATCGTCATGTACAATGACATTTTGCGGCGAATTGCGAGTCATTCCTAGCCCGGAGTGCGCCGCGCTTCAGGAGGGCGACTCATGGCTGTATCGCCGGCCCACCGGGTTTCGACGGGCGAGCGCCTCAATACCGCAGAGACAACGGGAAAACTGCAGAAGGCCATTCGCGAGCGCCGCATCCGGCTCACGCGGCAGAGGCGCGTAATCCTCGAAGTTATGGATGCCGCCGAGCAGCACCTGGACGTGGATCAGATTCTCGAGCGCGCGCAGAAAATCGATCCCGGCGTCCATCTTGTCACCGTTTACCGTACGATCGATCTCCTGAAAAAAGAAGGCCTCATCGACGAGCTCGACCTCCTCCATCTCCGCGGCGACCGCCATTATTATGAAAGCCACGGCCCTCGCGATCACATTCACGTCGCCTGCCTTCGCTGCGGCAAGGTGCGTGAGTTCGAGAGCCGCCTCTACGAGCAACTCAAGCAGCAAATCGCCCGCGACTTCAAAATGAAAGTCACCGTCTCCCGCACCGAAGTCGGCGGATACTGCGAGGACTGCCTCGCCAAAATCCCCTCGTAGTTCCCCTTGCGTCGGTGTGGCATTCTTTACAGCAGGTTGGCAAATTCCTCGACGCTGATCTTCAGGTCTTGGATGATCCCCCGCAAAGTTTTGCGCTTCAATTCACCCTTATGCCTCGGGATCACCACGCGCCTGGTCGCTCGCACGCACATAGATGGCGTGGCTCCCGCTTTGGCGCCGAAACACGAACCCTAATCGCTCGGCAACACGAACCAGCTCTTTTGCCGTGGTCGCAGGCAGCTTGGGCGTCACACGGGAATCTCAACGGGCTTAATCAGGATATCTTCCGTGGGAATGGGCAGCCCATCTTCCACCAGGCTCTCGAGGTAGAGCCCGATCGCTTCGCGAATATTCGCGACTCCTTCTTCGACGGTCTCGCTCTGCGTATGGCATCCCGGCAAAGTCGGGCAAAAAACGTGGTAGCCGCCTTCCTCCTCTTTCTCGAAAATTACGGTGTACGAGTGCGCCATCGCGAGTCTCCGCTGCACATATTCTAGCCGATTCCGGCTTGCTCAGTCTTCTCCGGTTCTGTCCTATCTACTCACCACCCACTATTCACGACTCACTGGCGCGCGCGGGTGGAAATACGGGGACAGACGGGAAGTTTCCCCGTGTTTCTCTTCGCACGAATCAAAAATTGCAGGAAACCTTCCGTCTGTCCCGTCTGTCCAAAACTTCAACTTCTTATTTCGCCTGCACTAGCCCCGCAACAACCGCGGCAAATTTATCGAGTATCTCAACCCAACCCTCGAGTTGCCCGCTGCTCTTTGCGTGCTCCATGGTTTCATTTCCAATCAAGGTGACTTTCGTCTGGCCGTTCCCAAAATCCTCAAAAATAACCACGTCGTTCGCATTTTCTATGGCTTCATGTTCTATTCCATACTCCGCAGGATCAACCTTGTTTCCCTTCGAGTCGGAAAAGTACATGGAGTAAACGATCTTCTCGTGCGGAACAATCTCGTGGTAATCCGCGCCATTCCAGAACTCCTGCCCATCCGGCGATTTCATGCAGCAGAGAAATTTTCCTCCTACGCGAAAATCCATCTCGCAAAAAGGCGCGGTAAAACCCTTCGGCCCCCACCACTGCATCACATATTTCGGGTCTGTCCACGCCTTCCAAACCAATGCGCGTGGGGCGTCGAACACTCTAGTGACCACCATCCGCTCTGCCTCGTTAACCGTGTTTTTTGTCATCTCCGGCCTCCTCTTTTTTCATTTGATTCACAACCACCTCCAACCTATCGAAACGCTCTTCCCAGAATCGGCGATACCGAATCGCCCAGTCGCTGACTGTCTTTATCGCCTCTGGCCTAAGCCTGCACACGCTCTCTCTTCCGCGCTTCGTCTTGATCACAATCCGCGCCCGCACCAGGTAGGCAATATGTTTGGAAATCATCTGCTGCGAGAGGGCAAACGGTTCCGTCAATCCATGCACGGAGGCAGGCCCATGGGAGAGTCGTTCGATCATCGCCCGGCGGGTTGGATCAGACAGAGCCGCAAATGTTGTATCCAACTTATTCACAACCATATGGTAGTGAATTATCCGCCGATGTCAAGTGTGAATTTTGCAGTCCCCGATTTCAAAACCCGAGGGCGGGCCACCCTCCGCACAACTGCGAGTCCGCGCCACCCATCGTTATCTGTAGGGAGAGAATTTTTTCTTTAACTGCTTCCGTCGAGCACTCAGAGTTGCACGACAGTGAGGCCGGGGATCAGCCGGAAGTGCCGCACGTTGGCCGTCAGTAGGGAATAGCCAACCTCCAGCGCCGTTGCTCCGATCAACAGATCCCCGAAAGGGATAACCGTCCCTCGGCTCTGTTGCTCGCCGTCGATCTTGCCTGCCAGTAGCGCCGTCTCTTTGGTGTAGGGATAGACTTCCACGTCGTTTAGCAGCTCGCGGATGAAGGAGTCTCGGCGATTGCGCACCTCTGGTGTTTGTGCGCGGTAGATGCCATGCACAAGCTCGGTCAGACCAACCGAAGAGAGCACCGTTCGCTGGTCGCCGGTTGCGGCAACGATTTGCTTGAGCATCTGCGTTACATTATCGCCCCGGCGTTCCGCGGCGATCGCCACACTGGAGTCCAGGATTAATCCCATGCGGGCGGGTTGAGCGGTTCACGATGGCTGTTGATGATCTCTTCGAGATCGCGGGCGAAGTCTCCGTCGAGCGTCACGGTAGAGCCGTGGGCTTCCGCCAGCGCGATAGATTCCGAGAGCAGACGGCCCGGATGCGGCTCCGCGGAGCGCAGCACCGCCACGGGCCGCGCGTCATTTTCGATGACGACTTCCGCGCCTGCGCGCACGTGGGCCAACAGCGTCGCCACGTTGGTCGTGGCGGCTTCCGCTTCCGAGATGTGGATCACATCTTTCGCCATACTCTCATTATACACCGCCAAGCGATGTTCATAGGAAGTGTCAAAACCCGCACCCTTCAAGAATCGAAGCATGCAGCACCCCCGCCTTTATTCCTGCGCGGCCTACTGTTTGCGCCCCTGCCTCGGGACTAGACACGCCCCTGTCTCATGCAAACGGTGGATCACACTTCTCCGCTTCTGTCCTATCTACTCACCACTCACTACTCCCTACTCACGATTCACTACCCACTAACCACTAACCACTTGCTTCCCACTTGCTTCCTATGCTGATCGACTAGAGAGAACCCAAACGCAAGACCCGCCCTCAAAACCAGAGGACGGGGCATCCTCCGCATAACTAAGAGTCCGGGCCACCCGTCCTAAATTCCCACCATACGCTTTGGCATATTCCCGGAGAGAACATCCCTTGACAAAATCTTGGACCCTATGTAGAGTATCGACTATGGGAACAAGCATTCAGATAACGGCTCCCGTGCTCAAGGTTCTGAGTACTTTCCTCTCCGACCCGAAAGCAGAATTATCAGGCGCAGAAATCTCAAAACGTACCGGACTGAAATCCGGCACGCTATATCCGATTCTCATCCGGCTGGAAAGTTCAAAATGGTTAGACAGCGAGTGGGAAGCGGGTGACCCGAAAGAACTCGGACGCCCGAGACGCAGATTTTATCGAATCACTGGACTTGGTGCTCGGAATGCGAGGCAAGAGATCAAGGATTTCAAGGCCGTGTTAGGGAGGGACGCATGGGCAACCTCGTGAGCCTTTTGACGGCCGTCCTTGGCAAGTTGATCGCTGACGAAATCAAAGACTTGCTTCCAGCCATCGCATCGTGCCTCGCAGCTTACGCAGCAAGTCTTTTACCCTCTGACATGCAAGAGCGCTATTCAGAGGAATGGCAAAGTCACTTAGGGGAGATTGCAGGAAGTCTTTCGAAGACGTTTGCAGCTTGTGGATTTATATTTGCTGCTCTGAAAATCTCATACCGCACGAAATTGTATAAGCTCGCTACTCGTTGCCTTGCATTGGCTATGTTGACGTTCTTTAGAATTAGTCTGCTGCCCTTATGGTACCTATTCGAGTGGCTTTATAAATGGTCCGGGGACATTCCCTATGCATGGGAAGAACGTGAAAACGGCAAGAATATCAGAGTTGTTGTGCTTCCCGCGCAACTGAGAGTTGAATATTTGTTACGTATGGCGCTGAAACTAGGACCGGAAATGCAGAATGACAACATCATGCGACTTTGCCACCCTTATCCATACTGTTTTTCGCATTCGGTGTCCCGAATTCAAGTGATTGTCATTGTATTTCGTTTCGTCTTTTACCCGGTACTCGTCAGCATTGCAGACGGCGGTGGAGACCTTAAAAATTTCCTTGACCTTACTGCGAGGTGCGACGTTCCTGTCTGGCGATAAGAAAATCGTAGCGGCGTGTAGAAACATGGGAGAAACATGGGGACAGACGGGAAGTTCTCTCATGTTTCTCTTCGCACGAATCAAAATTACAGGAAACGTTCCGTCTGTCCCCAAGTTTCCAAGATCTTCAGCCCGCATTCACCTCTAATACCACTGTTTACCTCATGTGTCTATGACGACAACGCAAATATAGCCAGCGGCTTGTGACCAGCTTCCACGCCGCCCGGCTACCCTTGCGAGGGACAAACCGCAAGGGATAGGGCGGGTGGGCGACCCTTAGCGCGCCGAGGCGATTTTGACCTATAATTTTCCGGGTGTAGGGACGGCGGGTGGGCGAGCCTAACGCGCCGAGACGTTTTTGACTTTGTCTTTTTCCGGGGGTGGCCCATCCTTTGCGGTTTTTCGCAAAGGGTGGGTCACTCCGGGGGCGCCATCTCCCATGGTAAAATATATGCTACCATAGCCACAATGGTGGGGATTCGCGAATATCACGATCGCGGCGGTCACAGTCCGTTCGGTGAATGGCGCAGCGGGTTGGACTCTCCAGCGCGGCAAAGAGTGACCACGGCGGTCTTGCGCATCGGCTTGGGGAATTTTTCAAATGTGAAGGGAGTTGGAGGCGGCGTTTTTGAGTTCAGGATCAACTTTGGGCCGGGATACCGCGTGTACTTTGGCAAAGACGCCGAGCAAATTGTCATTCTTCTAGGCGGTGGAACCAAGAAACGCCAGGAGAACGACATCCAGATCGTCCTCCGGCGGTGGGAAGATTACAAGCATAGGAAACAGCATCCGAAAGCAGAGGAATGAATATGCCATTGACGACTGACTTTAGAGAATCGGTTCAGGCGGATATGCGACGGAACCCTCAATTCCGAAGAGGAATGCTGAGCGAGGCTCTCGAAAGCCTGCTCTCAGGCGAAGTAGCCCTCGCGAAAGAGATCCTGCGCGACTACATCAACGCGACGGTGGGCTTTCCGAAGCTGGCGGAGGCCACCAAGATTCACGTGAAGACCATTCACCAGATGTTGGGTCCGAAAGGGAATCCGACCGCAAGCCGCCTGTTTGAAATCATTTCGTTCTTGCAGGAAGCCGAAGGGGTTCGCTTCGAAGTTCGCCCCGCACGCGCTGCAACTCGCAAGAAAAAACCCCGGCTGGCAAGAGGAGTGAAACGAGTCGCCCCAGCCGCGCTGAGCCGCTGACTGGACGGGTGGCACGGACTTTTGGTCATGCGGCGGGTACCCCGTCTTCAGTTTTTGAGGGCGGGTCTTGGGTCTAGACTTTCTCTTTCGAAAACGAGAGATCCAGAGTTCGCCTCCGCTATCTCCCAGCAATTCAGCGGCTTACGCCGATTCTGTTTTTCGTCTGCGGATTTTCCTTGACAATGGACTGCTGTTGTAGTACAGTTTCTTTATACGAAATTGCGCCCCGACTCTGCTCGGGGCGTTTTTATTTTCAGGGCGCCCCGGCGCGCTTGCTATCCGCCTTTGTAGGGGCCGGGCTTCAGCCCGGCGTTTTATGTACCTCCTCCCGAAATTCGCTAGGCGTTAAATCCTGCTCCTCTTTTTCTGTTGTCCACGGATTTTTGCAGTTTTCTGTTTTTCGACACGTAAAAAACGAGGCTCAGACCGCCGACCTGAAGGTCGGCCACTACAAGCGCCACTACCTTCCCAGGACACAAACCATGCCAAACAAAAAACTCAACCCGAAACTGCTGTGGATCCAGTTTGAAGACATCCTCGTCCCGCGTCTCGGCCTAACCGTTTGGGACCGCGCCGTCTACCACTATCTCCTGCGCCATTCTCTTCTCATCGGCAAGCGTCGCCTGCACTTCGCGGTAATGTCCGTGGCCCAAAACCTCCGCCTCTCCAATGGCCCGGTGCGCCAAGCCGTACGCCGCCTTGATGAGCTGGGCGCTTTGCGCTTGCTGGAACGAAGCAAAACCGGCCATCTCGTCGAAATGCGCCTGCCCGAACACATCCGCGCCCTTCGCGAAGCCGATGGTCCGCCCGCCGCCTTGGCCGCCGCCGCAGGTGCTGACAAAGATCGCCCCTCCTCCAAACTCGAGGCCACCGATTTCATGAGCACCTGGGCGCTCCGCAAAGCCATTCACGATCGCGATCGCGGCGCCTGCTTTCACTGCCTTCGCCGCACTCCTGCCCACGTCCGCTGCCTCGACCATGTCGTGACTCGCGCGCGCTTTGGACGCAATTCCTACCGCAACCTGGTTTCCTGCTGCATCGAATGCAACACCCTGAAAGGCGACATGCCCGCCCCCGATTTTCTCCGCCTCCTCTACCGTAAGGGCCGCCTAACCGCGGCGGAACTCGACGCCCGCCTCCTCGCCTTGAAAGATCTCGCGGCCGGCAAACTCCGCCCCGCCGGCTTCTGACGCCGCTTAGAGGACGCTCAGTCCTCGAATCCAGGGGCGTTGCGCACGGCGTCGCGCTTTGGCAAGGAAAGTTCGATCCCGCCCAATGGAGCAAACCGCCGCCGAATCGCCTCCGCCAGGTTTCCGTTGGTCCGAGCGGAAGTGGTCAAAGCAGACCGCAAGATCTCGCGTGCCTCTTCTTCCATCGAGCGTCCGTGCTTGGCGGCGCGCACCCTCAAGCGGGTCTTGGTTTTCTGGTCCAGCTGCCGAATCGTGAGTGTGGCCATGCCAGCAATGATGGCATTGCTGGCATCGGATGCAAAGCGGCTCTTCAGCGGCCTTCTGAGATCGCCTGGCCAGGGCAGGCGGCGGGGTGCGGTTAGCTGTTGCGGGTGGGGATGGCGCTGCGCGTGGAGCGGAGGGTGCGGAGCCGGGTGAAGAATTTGTTGGCGGCGGCGATGTCTTTGGCGATTTGAGCGCGAAGTTCTCCGGGGCCGCTGAATTTCTTTTCCTCGCGAAGGCGTTTCCAAAACTGCAATTCGATGCGGGCGGGTGAAATTTCGCCCAAAGGCTCGAGGACATGGGTCTCGACGCTGAGGGCTGAACCGTTGAAGGTTGGCCGCACGCCAATGTTAGTGACCGAACGGCGACTGCGCGATTCGCCCTCGATGCGTGTACGTGTCACGTAAACTCCTCGCGAAGGGAGAATCTCTTGTTCCCTCGCGAGATTCAAAGTCGGAAATGTGAAGCGACTGCCCGTGCCTGTTCCAGTAACGACTTTCCCCGTTAGCACGAAGGGACGGCCAAGAAGGCGCCCGGCGTGCGCGACGTCCCCGCCGGCAATTTCGCGCCGGATGATGGTGCTGGAGACGACTTCTCCTTTGTAAACTACGTGCGGAATGACCACCACTTCGAAGCCCCGCTCGGCGCCCAACTGGAGCAGAAGCCGCGCGTCACCAGTTTGTTTGTGGCCAAAACGAAAATTCTCTCCTACAAAAACAGCTCGGACTTGAAGGTCTCGCACAAGAATTTGATCAACAAATTCCTGGGGCGACAGCTTCGCAAGGTCGTGGGTGAATGGCAGAACGACAGCAGCGTCCATGCCCATGGCGGCGAAACAGTTCAGGCGTTGCTCGTTGGTGGAAACGCGCAACGGGGCGGACTCCGGCCGTAGAACTTTTTGCGGCAGGGGATCGAACGTTAAAACCGTAGCCAGCGCTTTGTGCTCGCGCGCGCGCGCGATGGTGGCGCGCAAGATGGCCTGATGACCCAGATGGATGCCGTCAAAATTACCTATGGCAAGCGTGCTGCCGCAGCCCGAGGGCGCGTGCCGAACGGCCCAAGCGCGGGAAGACGAATAGAGCTCAAGCGGAGAAGACGGAGCCGCGGATTTGCGAGGTGCAGCTCTTTCGTCCACTTCGTCGACGTGCACTACGAGTTCGAGGCCGTCGTAGGCCAACTGCACATTCGAATGCCCTAGCTTGCGAAGGCGTTCATTGGTTTCTGCGTGGGCCAAATCGTGGGCAATGTGCGTAAACCACGCGCGACGGGGGTTTAACTTTTTGATGAGAGCAAGCGCTTGCTCCACGGTCTGATGCATGGGATGAGGAATGTCGCGCAAGGCGTCGATGATCAGTTCATCGAGATCCTTTAGTAGCGCGAGTGAGGAATCGGGGATCGAGCTGAAGTCCGTCAAGTACGCGGCACGCCCAAAGCGGAAACCCAGCACATCCATGTCGCCATGCTGCAGCGGAATGGGAGTGAACGTGATGCCCAAGAGTTCAAAGGGCTCCTTGACTTCATAAAGAGTGACGCTCGGGATGGAGCTCAGCTTCGGTTTGCCATCGAAAATGTAAGCGAATGCTCGGCGTATGATCTGGAAAGTCTCTTCATTGGAGTAAATAGACAGCGCGGTTTGCTGGCGGAGATTGTAAGGGCGGATGTCGTCGAACCCCATAATGTGATCAGCGTGGCCGTGCGTTAGCAGAACAGCGTCCAGGCGCTCGAGGCCGGCTCGCAAACCTTGCTGGCGAAAATCAGGGGTCGTGTCAATGACGACATTCTGGCCATCGCGCGAGAGAAGAAGGGAAGGGCGGAGCCGGTTGTCGTGCGGGTCCGGCGAATTGCAGACTCGGCAGTGGCAGGCGAGCGTCGGAACGCCCATGGACGTGCCGGAGCCGAGTACGGTTATTTTTAGCGGAACCGTGGGCATGCTGAGAATGCTGATCCTGTTGTTAGAGCCGGGCGAAATTGCAGACACATTGCCGACTAGGGTCGCGTCTTAACTTTTGCCTGCGTGGCGGCCTGCGCCGCAACTGCCTGATTTACTTCCAAATAGGTCATCTTCAATTTGCCCAGTAGATCGAGCAAAAGACTATCGTCCTCCGGCGCGAGGTTGCCCTTGGTTTTTTCGTGCAGGGCGTCGAGCATATCAATCAATTCATGCGCGGCTTCGGGATCGATCACCGGCTGGCCGGTACGCGGATCGGCGTAGGCGCCCAAGACCATGGCGGCATTGCTGCCTATCATGCGAACGAGGTTCTCGAATGCAGGCGAGCGTTTTGGTACCTCCGCGGCAGGCAGCGGCGTGGCTGGCTTGGGAGCTTCGGCGACGGGATGCAAGCGTTCCTCGCGCTTGGCCTCGCGTTCCTTTTCTTCCATAGCCTCCTTGCGGAGTTCACCTTCGGCGGTGAAGGGCCGGCGGTCGATAACGCGGAATGAGTCTTCGTGCTTGTGATCGGTCAAGGGGACAATCCTCGAGAATAAGGCTCCCTCTAAGTTTAGCACGGGTGGGAGCTTTCGGAAGCGCCCCGTTGGGCGGTTCATGATACGTGCATGGACCGAATCGACGAAGCGTGTGGATCCAGGAAAGGAGTTAGTACAAGGCGAGTCTTGCTCAATTTCATTGGGGGGAGCGGCTTGTCAAAGTTTGCGGCGCACCGTACAGTGTAACGTTTGTTGAATTAGGCGAGGATTGAGCAGCGCGATGGCAATCAAAAAGAAAAAATCGCGAAAAACAACAAAGGCTGCAGGCGTAGCGCGCCGTACTGTTGCGAAAACGCCAGGATTGACGGCGGGCGAGTGGTTCGAAAAGCTTGCGGCGGTCCAGGCGCGATTGCGGGGTCCGGACGGCTGCCCGTGGGACCGCGAACAGACTCATGTTTCTTTGCGAACCTACCTGATTGAGGAGGCCTACGAGGTTCTGGAAGCCCTGGAAAGCGGGGACGACGCGAAGTTCGCCGAAGAAATGGGGGATCTGCTGCTGCAAATTGTGTTTCATTCGCAAATCGCCAAGGAGGAAGGCCGGTTCTCGGTTTCCGACGTAATTCACGAAGTGCACGACAAGATGGTGCGGCGACATCCGCACGTATTTGGCGAAAAACGCGCGAAGGATTCTGCCGAGGTGCTGAAGAATTGGGAACAGCTCAAGAAAGAGGAAAGGGCCGCCGCGGGCCATAAGGCGGGCCATAAGAACGGCAGCGGCTCCAAGGAGGAACCAAGGGCTGCTTCCTTGTTGGATGGAGTCTCGAAGGCTTTGCCTGCCGCGCTGGAAGGATTCCAGCTTACACGGCGCGCCGCTCGAATCGGATTTGATTGGGAAAACCTCGAAGGCGTCTTCGAAAAAATGAACGAAGAAGCGGGCGAACTTCGTCAGGCGTTGAGCGTGAAAGACTCCAAGAAAGCAGAAGAGGAGATGGGCGACCTGCTCTTTGCGGCGGTAAATTTGGGGCGTTATCTGCACATCGATCCGGAAATCGCGCTGAAGAAGGCGAATACAAAATTTTCCACGCGATTCCGAAGGATGGAAGAACTGGCCGCGGAGAGTGGAAAGGCATTGGCCGATGTTCCGCGCACACAAATGGAAGAACTTTGGGATACCGCAAAGCGCGAGGAAAAGGGGGCTGCGCCGGCTTTGACGGAGGCGCGCAAGGCGTGATGAGCGAAGGGATCGTGGTCCGAAAATGCCACGGCATCGAAGAATTTCACCGATGCGTTGCATTGCAGAGAGAAATCTGGGGGGAAGAAGACCTCGAAGTCGAGCCCGCGACCCTGTTTGTAGTGGCAGCGGAAACCGGCGGCCAAGTGCTGGGAGCGTTCGACGGAGAGCGGCTCGTAGGATACACGCTGGCGGTTGTGGGGTTTACAAATGGAACGGTGTTTCTCCACTCTCACATGACCGGAGTCCATGCGGATTATCGAGACCGGGGGGTTGGACGTGCGCTGAAACTTTTTCAGCGCGAAGAAGCTCTGGGGCGAGGAATTCGACTCGTCGTTTGGACGTTTGATCCGCTGGAAACACGAAACGCGCATTTCAACTTGAACCGCTTGGGCGCGATTGCGCGGAAATATCTGCCAAACCTTTACGGATTGACCACCAGCCCGTTGCACCGGGGGCTGGCCACCGATCGTCTCTGGGCGGAGTGGCAGCTCGATTCCAGGCGGGTGGTGGCGGCGATCTCGGATTTGTCGTCTGAGCCGGATGCGACTCCGGCGACAATCGAATTGCCGGCGAAACTCGACACTTGGAAACAGAGCGATGCAGCTCAGTTGGCGAAGGTGCAAGCGCGCATTCGCGAGGAGTTTACTTCGTGGTTCGCGCGTGGGTATGCGGCCGTGGGCGTGAGGAAGTTACCCACAAACGTAACGTATTTATTGGCTCCCTGGAGCGATTTCTAGCAAGGATATTCCTGTAACAGAGTGAACAAGGTATTGGCGACTTCGGAGCCTTGCGCAAGCGAACATAGCTTGCATCCGCGGAATGGGAAAAGGAACCATGCGCATACGAGAAGTCACACTGAGGGAATTACGGATGAAGCTGGTCGCGCCCTTCGAAACGAGTTCGGAGCGAACCGAGGAGAGGCGCATCATCCTGGCGGAAGTTCTCATGGACGGAGTGATTGGCTGGGGAGAGTGTGTCGCAGGAGAAAGGCCTTTCTATAGTCCAGAAACGACCGATACCGCCTGGATCGTCATGCGCGATTTCCTGTGGCCGATGATCAAGCACCAGGAAATCGCGGGTGCCGCGGACGCATGGAACTTGATGGAGCCGGTTCGCGGCCACAACATGGCCAAGGCCGCGCTGGAAGGGGCGATTTGGGACGCGGAAGCCAAACAGAAGGGCGTGCCGCTCTCGAGGCTGCTTGGCGGAACGCGGGATGAGATCTCGAGCGGCGTATCGATAGGCATTAAAGATTCACTCAACGAGCTAGCTACTGCCGTCAGAAACGAACTTGAGGCCGGTTATCAGCGGATCAAAATAAAAATCAAGCCGGGGAAAGAGCTGCCGCAGGTCAAGCGGCTTCGCGAGGAATTTCCCAGTATCAAGCTTATGGTGGACGCCAATTCCGCTTATCGCATGGAGGATTGGCCGCTGTTGAGTCAGCTAGAAGGCTTCTACTTGATGATGATTGAGCAGCCGCTCGGCTGGGACGATTTGTATTCCCATGTGGAGCTTCAGAAGAAGCTCGCGACGCCCATCTGCCTGGACGAATGCATTCATACCGAAGAGCAGGCGCGCGCGGCTATTCTTCTCGGAGCTTGCAAGATCATTAACATCAAGCTTGGAAGAGTGGGCGGCTATACCGTTGCGCGGCGCATCCATGACTTGTGCCACCAACATGGAATGCCGGTGTGGTGCGGAGGAATGTTGGAGTCAGGAATCGGCCGCGCGCACAACATTGCCCTCTCGACGCTTCCAAATTTTACGCTGCCCGGGGACATAACCGCCAGCAAGCGCTATTGGCATGAAGACATCATCGAGCCCGAGGTGACCGTCTCATCGCAGGGCACGATTCGTGTGCCAACCGGGCCGGGCATCGGGTTCGAGCCGCGCCGCGATCGCATCGAAAAGTTCACGGTGCGGAAAGAACGGCTGGTCTAAACAAGTGCTGGTTGAGTCTTCCGAAGGGCGGGCGCCCGGTCGCCGCGTTATCGCGTCCCTAATCGCCCTCATCGTCGTGATTTGGGCTGTCAACTTTATCGCGGCGAAAATCGGTTTGCGATACTTCCCGCCGCTCACCATGGCTTCCTTCCGAGTCTGTGGAGCGGGAGTGGTCATGGTTCCTTTCTATTTTTGTCTGCGGCGGCTGCGTTTCTTTGCCGAAGCCGCCGCGGCCCGGAAGATGGGAATTACCCGGCGAGATGCTTGGACATTTCTCTACTTGGGCTTTTTCGGGGTCAGCGTGAACCAATTCTGTTTCACGCTGGGGTTGCACTACACCTCGGTGAGTCATTCCGCGATTCTCGTCGGCATAGGGCCGATCTACACGCTGATCCTTGCGGTACTACTGCGCCTAGAAAGAGCCACGTGGCACAAAGCGGTGGGCATGGCCATTGCCTTCACGGGAATCGCCGTGCTTGCTTCGGAAGGAGGCATCTCCGCGCACTCACCATCGCTGCTCGGCGACGCCATCACGATGACCGGTTCGCTCGGCTTCGCCATGTACGCGGTGCTTGGTAAGCGCGTGGCGCATGATTACGATGCGCTGACTATGACGGCTTACAACCACTTCGCAGGAGCGCTTGTTGTGCTTCCGCTGGCAGTCCGCCAGGCATGGTTGCTCGTTGCAACAAGGGAGTGGCAAGCCGTTCCCTGGCAAGCCTGGGCTGCCGTTTTTTACATGGGACTGTTCGGGTCGGCAGTCGCGTACGTCTTTTATTACTGGCTGCTGCGCTACCTCGAAGCCTCACAGTTGAGCGCTTTCACTTATCTTTTGCCTGTCCTTGCATCGATTCTCGGCATCCTGATGCTTGGAGAGAAAGGCTCCTGGACCCAAATCTTAGGCGGCGCACTTGCTCTCGGAGGCGTGTATTGGACTGAGTCGGGCAGGAACTCCAAGCAACCCTATAGGATTGTCCCCGGGCGTAGCCGCTGAACGATTGGGCCAGGAGGCAAGCGCTGGCCCTCCGCGTTGACCTGCTCAATGGGGCATGTTAGTTTGCCGAGTCTCGCTAACAGACGATGTGCTGGCCACTGCATCCTGTCGGCGCTTAAAGGCCGTGGTCCCCACATGACAGCGAAATCTATGAATCCGGCTGGCAAAATGCCCCTCCGATGGGGCGGGGAATCCGCGCGCATTGCCGTGATTCCAGGCGATGGCATCGGCAAGGAAGTAACCCCGGAAGCGGTCAAGGTTCTCCGCGCTGTTACGGCGCCTGCAAGGCGTCCACTGGAATTCGTCGAATTTGACTGGGGCGCCGACAAATACCTTAAGGATGGCGTGACGTTACCCGCGGGTGCGGTTGAGATACTACGCGACGAATTTGACGCCATTCTATTTGGCGCTCTAGGCGATCCGCGGGTTCCTTCCAACAAGCACGCCGCCGACATCTTGCTAGGGCTTCGCTTCAAGCTGGACCTCTACGTGAATGCCCGGCCCGTCGAGCTTCTCCATAACCGTTTGACCCCTCTCCGAGATCGCGGCGAAAGAGACATCCGCATGATGGTCTTCCGCGAAAACACGGAAGGGCTCTACGTCGGGATGGGAGGCTTCTTCAAAAAGGAGACTGCCGACGAAATCGCGATCCAGGAAGACGTCAACTCTCGAAAAGGCGTCGAGCGCATCATCCGCTACGCGTACGACTATGCCCGAGAGAACGGACTTAAGCGGGTCTGCATGAGCGACAAATCCAACGCCATGACGTTTGCCCACGACCTCTGGCAGCGGGTATTCAAGGAAGTCCGGCAAGAGTATCCCAAGATCGAATCTCGGCACCTCTATATCGACACCCTGGCGATGGAGATGGTGCGCGAGCCGTCGCAGTTCGATGTGATCGTGACCTGCAATCTCTTCGGGGACATCGTAAGCGATCTCGGCGCCCAGCTTGCTGGCGGTCTCGGTTTGGCACCCTCGGGCAATATCCATCCCGGCAGAACTTCCCTCTTCGAGCCAGTACACGGCTCAGCTCCGAACATCGCCGGGAAGGGCATCGCGAACCCGTTCGGTTCCGTGCTGGCATCCGCAATGATGCTCGACTTTCTGGGCTGGAAGCCGGAAGCTCAAGTATTACGCGAAGCTGTAAAAGCGGCCCTTCGAGAAGATATTGTCACCCCCGATCTCGGAGGTGTTAAACAAACGGTTGAAGTCGGTGACTGGCTCGCAAATTTTGCTAAGATGGCTTTTGAGAGAACTTAAAGAATAACTTCAGCATCGCTGCACGCGCGCTTGCCCGGTGGGAGTCTCCTCTATCGTTGCCTCCGGTCTCCGAGACTAAGAATTGTTACAAGCATCCCAATCAAAAATCCTCCGATGTGCGCCCACCAAGCCACTCCGCCCGTGGCTGCTCCTCCAACGGAACTTACACCTGCTACGAATTGCAGCAGGAACCAGTAGCCCAAAATGATGAAAGCGGGTATCGGCAGGAAAAAGATTACGACGAGCGTCAGCACCCGGGCCCGCGGGTAAAGAATGATGTACGCCCCCATCACGCCGGAGATAGCGCCGCTGGCTCCCAGAGCGGGCACTGAAGAGTGGAAATTGAAGATTATGTGCGCGAGATCCGAACTCACGCCACAGAAGAGGTAAAAGAGCAAGTAGGGGAAGTGCCCGAAATAGTCCTCCACATTGTCTCCGAATATCCAAAGGAAAAGCATGTTTCCCGCAATGTGCAATAGGCCGCTGTGGAGGAACATGCTGGTGAGCAAAGGAACGAACGCCACTTCAAAGCTGACATGGCCATTGAGAAAGCCACTAATGTGCGAGGGAACCGTGGCATTGGACATCACAAAAGCTTTGTATTGAGAGGGCGTGAGCGTCAACTGGAACAGAAATACGATGAGATTCGTCAAAATCAGAAGTGTGTTGACGACAGGATACGTCCGGCGGGGGTTCAGGTCTTTGAGAGGAATAAACATTCGCTAGTTTGGTTGCTTCCAAGCTCCGTATTGACAGTCGGCACCTCGCATCACAAGCACTAGGTGGAGATTTTCCCCAGGGCATGAGCGGCGGCCCTATGAAGTTGCGCTTTGGAGAAAAGCGTCCGATTGCGGCTCCCACTGCGCAGCAGTTCTCTAACTTTAGAGAGTCTGCAAATCCCGCCCCGCGCTCCTAAGCACTCGCAATTCAGCCCGGCAGCCGCGCAAGCGAAATCCAGAATCTTCTGGATATCCCATCCATGGAGAACCCCGTAGGAAAACGCGGCGTGAAACAGATCACCGGCTCCGGTGGTGTCCGCGACCGGGACTTTGAAGGAGGGGGCATACCAGAAACGCCGTCCATCCCAAGCCAGCGCGCCATTCACTCCCAGGGTGGCGCAAATGGTGCGAAAACCATACTTTTGTTGAAGCACGGGGAGTGCCCTGAGAAGATTCTTCTCCCCTGTGGCATCGACGGGGAATTCTTTCGAAGTGACTGGATAATCTACAAAGGGAAGCAGGCGCGTCAGCCCCGGGGCCATGTGATCCAGGTCGGCCACGACCGGGATTCCAGACGCACGTGCCCACGAGGCTGCGATGCTGGTTGTGGCTGGATCATGCCCGTCGATGTGCAAGAGCCGGGAGGACGTCACCCAGCCCCTTTGCAGAAAGGTTGGCGGAACGCCAAGTCGCGGATCGCGCTTCCACACAATCGTGCGTTCTCCGGACTCGGTATCGAGAAGGATGAACGACATCTGGCTCATGGTGCGCGGGACGCTGACAAGGTCGCAGTGCACGCCGGCGCGCCGAAGCTCGTGCCGGTGGAGTTCAGCGGCGGAGTCGTCCCCGACAGTGCCGACATAGTGCGTGCGCAACCCCCAAAGCTGGCAGGCAATCAACGCGGTCGCCACTTGGCCCCCTGGCATAATTTGCGCGCTAAGCATTTCCGTCTTGGAACCCAGAGCGGGGAACTGGGAGAGTTGCATCACCGTGTCCGTGGCATTCTCGCCGATCCCCAGGATGTCGAAACGTGGTTTGCGCATGAGTTAGTGGTGCAGAGTAGCCGAAGCAGGGTGAAATGCAAAGGGAGATGAGCGGGACAGGCGCGTCCGATAATGTTGGCCGTCGAGGAGGCCTGGTTAACAGAATCCGGAGAGGTGGTTTTCGACGCGCCTATTGAGCGAATGTCCCCAAAGCAAGCCTCACTTCCAATGGCGGATTGTCATGACCGGCCCGCGGTTTTCCGCAAAGATTTTTTCTTCGCGGGATTACGTAAACATTGCGTGCCGGGAGCGTGTGTGGTAATTAAATAAGTCCTGCGTGTGCGCGAATCGGACGTGGCTTTTGAATGGGTCCGGCGAAGCGTCGGCGCGCCGACACCTCATGCCTGCCAGGGAAACGGAAGCAATCATTTTGAAGACCTTTTCGCTGGGGGAGGCCGATCGCCTGGTGAGTTTTTTCGGCCGGAGTTCGGGACGCATGCGGGGTGTCGCTGCCGGGGCGCGCAGAATAAAGAATCGCTATGGCTCGACGTTGGAGATCTTGTCGCACGTACAGGTCTGGTACATCGAGAAGGAGACGCGGGACCTGGTTCGCATCCAGCAATGTGAGCTGCTCGAATCGTTTCACAAGTCCCAAAGCGATTACGCACTGAGCACAGGACTGGCGGTCGTCAGTGAAGTCTCGGAACAAGTCCTCCCGGAGCACGAAACGGCCGAGTCCATGTTCCGGCTTCTCTTGCTCACCGTTCGCGAAATCGAACGCACGGGCGCTTGGCAGCTGCCCCTAAGCTATTTCGCGTTCTGGACGGTGCGCCTCGGCGGATACTTGCCGCAGTTTGATCGATGTGGCTCGTGCGGCGCCGCCTTCGGTGCGGCGGCCGCGTTCCATGCTCCTTGGGAAGCGGCGCTCTTCTGCGAAAAATGCCGCCGCGGCGGAATGCAGCCACTCCACAGAGAGGGGCGGCAACTCGCGGAACGGTTCGCCGGAGAGAAGCTCGACAAAATTGAATTTCTGCAATCACTGCAACAGCCTGCAGCGGAGTTGCGAGAGGCGTCGCTGAACTGGATTGAGCATCACACCGAGAAACGGTTGGCTACGAGAAAACTTTTGGAGTCCACTTGACAGCTAAAGTAAAACTTGAGAAAAAATCGACCGGCCTCACATTTCAAGATCTCGTTTTGAAACTCTCCCATTTCTGGGTGAAGCAGGGATGTGTCTTACAGCAACCCTACGACGTTGAGGTTGGTGCCGGCACGATGCATCCGGAAACATTTCTGCGCGTGCTCGGACCGTCTCCGTACCGCGTCGCCTATGTCCAACCAAGCCGTCGGCCCGCCGACGGAAGATATGGCGAGAATCCCAACCGCCTTTACAAACACACGCAATTTCAAGTCATACTTAAACCGTCTCCTGACGACGTTCAGGATCTTTACCTCCAGAGCCTTGCCGCGATCGGCATCGCTCTGAAGGAGCACGATATTCGATTCGAAGAAGACAATTGGGAATCGCCAACGCTTGGCGCCTGGGGCATCGGTTGGCAAGTGCTGCTGGATGGTCTGGAGATCACCCAGTTCACCTACTTTCAGCAGAGCGGCGGAATCGATCTTGATCCGATCTCCGTTGAGCTGACTTACGGTCTTGAGCGCATCTGCGCCTTTCTGCAGAATGTGGCCAGCGTCTATGATCTCCGTTGGTCCGCTGACAAGACGTACGGCGACGTTCGCCTTGCCGAGGAGCAACAGTTCTCCGAGTACAGCTTCCATCGCAGCGATGCCAAGGCCATTCGCGCCGAATTCGATTTGCACGAGAAGCAAGCCAAGGAACTTCTCGACGGATTCCTCGCCACGGCGGGGAAGGAGCGCGTAAGGTATCCCATTCTCCCGGCCTACGATCACTGCCTCAAATGCTCGAACCTATTCAACCTCATGGATGCTCGCGGCGTCATCTCCACGACCGAACGCGCCGCACTGATGGCGCGTGTGCGCACGCTGGCATGCCGCGGAGCCGCTGCCTACCTCGAACAAATTGGCGGACCAGTTGTGCGCCGCGAGGTGCGCGCATGAACCGTCCGAACGAGAAATCGACCGAGAAGAGAATTGAAGTATTGCTTGAAGTTGGTACTGAAGAGATTCCAGCGGGGATGCTACCGAAAGCCGAAGAGGATCTCCGCGCAAATCTTGAAAAGCTTCTGACAGCCGAGAACCTGTCGGATGGCGTGGCGGTCGAGACATTCGGCGCGCCACGCCGGCTCGTCGCACATGTAAGCGGTTTGCTCGAAAAACAATCAGATGTTGTGAATGAGGTGACCGGGCCCCCGAAGTCGGTAGCCTATGACTCTGTCGGCGAGCCGACGCGCGCGGCCCACAGTTTTGCCGAAAAACACGGCCTTGCGCTCAAGGATCTCTATGTCGTCAAAACACCGAAGGGTGAGTATCTGGCCGCAAAGCAAACGAGACGCGGCCGGACGGCCGAGCAGATTCTAAACGAAATCCTGCCGCGCGTGATCCATGACATGGCCTGGCCGCGGTCCATGACATGGACCGGCCTCGAGGGCGCAAGATTCATTCGCCCAATCCGCTGGATTGTTGCCGTGTTGAATGGCAAGCCGCTGAAGTTTTCGTTTGCCGGAGTGACTGCAGGTGATACTACACTCGGACATCGGTTTCTCGGCAAAGGCCCCCTCAAGGTGAAGGACTTCGCGGACTACGAAAAGAAACTGAGAGCGAATGGCGTGATCGTTCGACCTGTGGAGCGGCTGGAGAAGATTTCGAAAGAGCTGGCGGGGCACGCAAAAAGGGCAGGGTATCGCATCCACGAGGACGCCGAACTGCTAAAGCTGGTCACCTACTTAAATGAGTGCCCGAGCGTTCTCGAAGGAGAGTTCGATCCGGCGTTTCTTGCGCTTCCGGATGAAATCCTCATCACCGTCATGCGCGGCCACCAAAAATATTTTGCCGTAGAGAAGCGCAGTGGGGAAGTCGCGCCACATTTTCTCGCGGTCATCAATCTTCCGAAAGATCCTAAGGGATTGGTACGAGCCGGGCACGAACGAGTCTTGCGTGCGCGACTGGCGGACGCTCAATTTTTTTGGGAGTCGGATCAGAAATGTCGGCTCGCCGACTATTTGCCGAAGCTCGAACGCGTCACCTACGAATCCCGCCTTGGAAGTTATCGCGACAAGGTCGAACGCGTTCGGGGCATTGCGCGATGGCTCACGGAGCAATGGTTCAACAGCGGGCTCATGCAAGCGCATGTCGCCGAAGCTGACCGCGCAGCCGAGCTCTCGAAGTGTGACCTTGCCACGGAGATGGTCCGCGAATTCACCGAATTACAAGGAATCGTGGGAGGTCTCTATGCCCGAGCGCAGGGTGAGTCGGACGACGTCGCCAATGCGATTTACGATCACTACCGTCCCGTGGGGCTCGATGACCCAATCCCGCGAAATCTGACCGGCTGCGCTGTGGCCCTGGCGGACAAGCTTGACTCGATTGTCGGCTGTTTTGCGGTGGGCTTAATCCCCACGGGCTCCAGCGATCCTTACGCTCTACGTCGTGCCGCCTTGGGGGTTATAAAAATCATTCTGGAACGGAAACTCCCGGTTTCGATTTCGCTTGCCGTTGGCGCGGCTGCGAAAGTCCTGATCACCAATCCTCCCAAGCGAGGAGTTACGCCGGAGCAAGAGGCGCAAGCAATCGAGTTCCTGCTGGACCGAGCGAAGTTTGTACTCCGCGAGCGCGAAAAGTTCAGTTATGACGAAGTGAACGCCGTATTCAGCGCCGGCGTCGAAGATTTGGTTGACGCGCAAAAGCGCCTATTCGCCCTCAAGGCTATCCGCAAGTCAAAAAACTTTGAGCCGCTTGCGGTATCCTTCAAGCGCATCCGGAATATCTTGGAAAAGTCAAACTTCAAGAATGGAGAGGCGCAAGGCATTAAAACCGATTTGTTCGAGAGCGCTGCGGAGCGCGAATTGTTTTCCGCAGTGAGATCGGCAGCGTCTAAAGTGCAAGCAGAGAAGCGGGCAGGTAAATATCAAGAAGCACTTGAAGTCATTGCCGGGCTCCGCAAGGCGGTCGACAATTTTTTTGCGCACGTCATGGTGATGGCGGAGAACGAAGCTGTGCGGAAGAACCGGCTGGCCTTACTATCTGAAATTCTTCGAGAGTTCACAACCATTGCGGATTTCGCGGAACTCGGAGGGGAGGAGCGACGCTAGAGATGTAAAGTTTTGCTTTAAGTTGTGAAACACGAGCTGAGTCGGCGTGCCGACATACCTTTCCGGCCGCCGAGCAGAGGGGCAGTCTTGAAAATTCAAAAGATAACGACAAGCGAGGAACACAGTGGCTAAATGGGTGTATTTTTTCGGAGCAGGCAAAGCGGAAGGTGACGGCAGTCAGCGCGCTCTCTTGGGTGGCAAGGGCGCCGGCCTTGCGGAGATGAGCCGGATCGGCTTGCCCGTGCCTCCTGGCCTAACCATCACGACGGAAGTTTGCACCTACTACTACGAATACAAAAAGGCCTACCCGAAGGCCCTTGACGCGGAAGTCAGGAAAGCCGTCGCACGCGTGGAAAAAATAATGGGCACGAAGTTTGGCGACAACAAAGCCATGCCGATGCTGGTCTCGGTCCGCTCGGGTGCCCGCGATTCGATGCCGGGCATGATGGACACGATCTTGAACCTCGGCCTGAACGATGAAACTGTACTCACGCTTGCCAAGGCTACCAAGAATGAACGATTCGCGTGGGACTGTTATCGCCGATTCATTCAGATGTATGGCGACGTTGTTATGAACGTGCAAAAACGCCCGCACGAGGACCACGAACCGTTTGAGGTTGTCATACACAATCTCAAGCAGGAACGACACCATGCCGATGTCGACGACCCCAAACTTACGGTGAACGATCTTCAGGAACTTGTCGTTCGCTTCAAGAAGCTCATCAAGGAACGCACCGGAACGGAGTTTCCGCAGGACCCCTGGAAGCAACTCTGGGGCGCGGTCGGCGCCGTGTTTGGTTCCTGGATGAATGATCGCGCCGTCGTTTATCGCCGCAAGTACAACATCCCGTCCGAATGGGGAACCGCTGTCAACGTACAGGCGATGGTCTATGGCAACACCGGCGACAAATCGGGATCGGGCGTGGCCTTCACGCGCGACCCTGCGACCGGAGAAAAAGTTTTCTATGGCGAGTTCCTCATCAATGCGCAGGGTGAAGATGTGGTGGCCGGCGTACGCACGCCGGAGCCAGTCGCGCATCTTAAGAACTACTTACCGAAAGCCTTTCAAGAGTTGGAAAAGATTCGACAAACCTTAGAGAAACACTTCAAGGACGTGCAGGACTTCGAGTTCACCATTCAAGACGGCAAGGTTTTCATGCTTCAGACGCGCAACGGCAAACGCACAGGACTGGCCGCCGTCCGCTTTGCCGTTGAAATGGAGAAAGAGAAGCTCATTGACTGGAAGACCGCCATCCTTCGAGTTCCCGCTGACCAGCTCGACCAGGTGCTGGCACCCGTGTTTAATCGCAAGGCCGTGCAGGCCGCTAAGGTTATTGCGAAGGGATTGCCTGCCGGGCCGGGTGCAGCTGCCGGCAGGATGTATTTGAATGCGGATCGTGCCGCTGCGGCTGCCGAACGGGGAGAGAAGGTCCTTCTCGTCCGTAATGAAACTTCGCCCGAGGATTTACGCGGCATGATTGCCGCGGAAGGAATTCTCACGGCAAAGGGCGGCGTCAGTTCGCACGCAGCTCTCGTTGCTCGCCAGATGGGTAAGGTCTGTGTGTGTGGCGCGGCGGCGCTCCAGATTGATTACGCTGCCAAAACCATGACTGTCGATGGCCAATCGTACAAGGAAGGGGATTTTCTCTCCATCAACGGTACCGCTGGCGAAGTCTATCCAGGCCAAATACCCACCGCCGCGTCCGAAATAGTTCAAGTGCTTATTGAGAAATCGCTCGACGCCGGCAAGAGCCAGACGTATCAAAATTTCAAGAAACTGATGGACTGGTGTGCCAAGGTCACCCGTCTTGCGGTCCGCACCAACGCCGACACGCCCGAACAAACCGCGCACGCCATCGCTTTCGGCGCAGTCGGTATCGGCCTCTGCCGCACCGAGCACATGTTCTTTGAAGGCAATCGAATCGACGCCATGCGCGAGATGATATTGGCTGACACCAAGGAGCACAGGAAAGAGGCGCTAGCTAAGATCCTGCCCTATCAGAGGGAGGATTTTGTCGGCATGTTTAAAGAATTGAAGGGACATCCCGCAACGATCCGGTTCCTTGATCCCCCCTTACACGAGTTCTTGCCTCATGAGCAGTCCGCGCAGAGCGACCTGGCCAAAAAAATGGGAGTGCCGGTAGAAAAAATCAAACAGAGAGTTGAGGAGCTACATGAATTCAACCCGATGCTCGGCTTCCGAGGCTGCCGCCTGGGCATTGTCTATTCCGAGATTTCCGAGATGCAGTCCCGCGCCGTGTTCGAAGCCGCGGCAGAGGTCCAGAAGGCGGGCATAAAGGTGCACCCCGAGGTCATGATTCCGCTGGTTGGATTTAAGAAGGAGCTGGATCTTCAAGTCGAGGTCGTCCATCGCATCGCAAACGAAGTCATGAAGGAAACGGGTGTAAAGCTGAATTACCTTGTTGGCACGATGATTGAAGTTCCTCGGGGCGCGCTCACAGCCGACGAGATCGCGCAAACGGCCGAGTTCTTCAGCTTTGGCACCAATGACTTAACCCAGACCTGCCTCGGCATGAGCCGCGATGATTCCGGTTCCTTCCTCGGGCCTTACCAGGAATTGGAAATCGTCAAAAAAAATCCATTCGCTACTATCGACCAGGCGGGTGTCGGCCAACTGATCGAGATGGCCGTAGCGAAGGGAAACAAAACCCGTCCCGGCATAAAATTGGGCATCTGCGGCGAACACGGCGGCGACCCGGATAGCGTCAAGTTCTGCCACCGTGCTGGCTTGTCCTATGTGAGTTGCTCGCCGTTCCGGGTGCCAGTTGCGCGCCTTGCGGCAGCTCAAGCAGTAGTTGAACAAGAGCAATCCCAGAAAAAGAAGGCGAAGTAGCAAAATAAGTTGCTATACATAAATCTAAAGTAATACTTGAGATCATCAACGGGCTGCCAGATCGCGTTACTCCTACATCGTCGGCGGTTTCTTGCTGCTCAAGTGGGCATCTTGAAGAAGAAGTAGAGGCCTAGAAAGAAGAAAGTGATGTCCGTCGACCACGCCGCGAGAAACGGAGGGAGTTGCCCAACGCCACCCATGGCCTCCAACAGGCGCGCAGCCGTCCAATAGACGATTCCTATTCCGACACCAAGCGCGACTCCTCCGAGCGCGCCACGTGTCCCGACCAGGAGCGCAAACGGGATCGCCAGCAGTATGCTGATGGGCGCAATAAGCGGGAAAGCGAGTTTGACGTGCCATTGTACCTTCAGGTTTGCGACGTCAAACCCGGCCTTGTGGAGCTCGTCGATGTAACGCCGCAGCGCCCCCCAGTTCATCTGCGAGGCTTGCCGGACTTCGCGGTTGAAATAACTCGGGGGTTCCGATAGTTCGGGTAGCGAGGTTACCGGAAATCGCTCATACCGAGTGATCGCACCGCGTGAGAAATCACGCAACCAGCCACCCTCGAGAACCCATACTTTCTCGGAATCGGACCACTGCGCACGCGTAGCGAACACGCGCCGCTTCATCTGGAACGTGGCGGGGTCGAGCTCGACGACGCTCAGACCTCCAAAAAGATTCTGCGCCGGGTCGAACAGGTCATAGTTATAAATCTTCTCATCGTTCCCAAAAATCCAGCGCTGCGGGCGGGCATAGGTTTGAGGAGGGCGGCCCTTGATCTGGTTGCGCAAGGCATCCTGACGCTGGTTCGCATAGGGAAGATACGTTTGATCGAGCACGATCATGCTGGCGGCAAGGGCGATTCCCGCGAATAAAAGGGGCACGGCGAGGCGGTAGAGACTGATTCCGCTCGCCTTCCAAGCCACGATTTCATTGTTCTTGCTCATCACGCCGAGCGTGACAAGCACGGCTACCAGGGCGCCAAGCGGTGCAAGATTGTAAAGCAAGTAGGGAGTCAGATAGCGGAAATAGTCCACGACGATGAGAAATGGCACACGGTGGCGCCCAATATCGTCGAGCAATTCGAAAAAAGTGAACGTTTCAAACAGAAAAACGAAGGCTGCCATCAGCAGCGCGAAATAAAAAAAGAAACGGCGCAAGAGGTGGATATCCATCAATCGCGGAAAGCTGCCGCTCGACTGCACGCCGTTCTCCGGCGGGTCTACTTGGCCGTTGGGGATGAGTGCAAAGGCGGCCGCGCGAGCGCGAGATTTTCTGCGCCGAAGCAACCTGGCCCAGGTTCGTATCCGTACTGTCGGCTTAAGCCATCGGCTTTCGCCACGGAATTGTTCCATTCGCGGAAGAAGCACTGCCCCGAGGACAGCCAGGAGAATGTTAGCCCCCCAGATTCCCGCCGCCGGGGACAAAATTCCTTGCCGCGCCAAGCCGGCGCCAACAACGGTGAGCAAGTAGTAGGAGGCGATGATGATCACCGCGATGAGCGAGCCGGCCGCGCGGCCACCGCGACGAGGCTGGGCGCCGAGAGGTACAGCAATCAAAGCGAAGACCAAGCACGCCGCGGGAAAGGCCAAGCGGCGGTGCACTTCCACACGCGCGTCGCGCCAGCCCGCGTCGTTTGTGTGGAAGAGATCCCAAACGGAGCGCTCCGAATTGCTTACTTGCCGAGGCTTGGCCGGACCGAGGCTATTCACCTCGATCGGCCAGTCACTCTGGCCAAACGCCGTCACCGAGTACTTATCTGGATCCTCGCGCGAAAATTCGTGGGTTGATCCACCCTTTAGGTGGAGCTCCAGCTTGCCCTCTTTGGGTTCGGCAATTACAATCGCGTCCTCCGCCAGAGTGAGTTGGGAGCCGCTCTCTCCGCCGGCCTCAGCAAGGAATACGCCGTGCCATCGCGTGCCGCTGGCAGATACGTCGTTCACATAGAGGACAAATTTGGGAAACCGTTCGTCAAAGACCCGAGGCTGCACGGCAAAAGAAATTTGCGAAGCGATCAGGTCGGTCTCCAGGGTGCGATATTTATGGACAGCCAGCGGGCCGAGCCAAAGCGTCATACAGAGCGTGAGGACCGCGCCCGCCATCGCCAGCACGCCCACGGGAAAAAGAATCCTCCGCCGGCCTATCCCCAGTGCCGTGAGCGCAATAATCTCGCTGTCCGCGGACATGCGGCCGAGGCCCAGGAGCACGCCGATCAATACAGCCATGGGCAGCGTAAAGGTGAAAACATTTGGAAAAATGCAAAGGAAAAGCTCGAGAATTTGACCGCCCGAGCCGCTATGGCGAACAAACAACTCCATCAAGCGAACAAGCTGAGGCACGAAGAAAACGAACGTGAATACGGCGAGTCCGAGGAGCGCGTGACGAAAAACCTCGCGAACGATATAGCGGTCCAGAATGCGCATGACGCGAACCGTGAGTGTAACACGGCATCGCAACGCGCAAGGGAAAGAGAGTCGCGATGAATCGTGTGCACCTGGTGCTTTTATGGCACATGCATCAGCCGCAGTACCGGGATCCGGAGACCGGCCGGTACGTCCTTCCATGGACGCGGCTACACGCGCTAAAGGATTATTGGGGCATGTTGGCGATGTTGAGGGATTTTCCAAAATTCCATGCCACGTTCAACGTCGTACCTTCGCTGGGCATGCAGCTGGAGGAATATGCGAGCGGAAAATTTGATGAGCCCTGGTTTACTTTGGCCTTCAAGCCCGCGGAACAACTGACGCGAGAAGACAAAGCTGAGATTTTGGCGCGTGCGTTTCAGGTGAATCACGACCGTTTGATGTCGCGATGGCCGCGCTTTGTGGAGTTGCATGAATGGGCGCAGCCCGCGGGGGGAGCGCAGGCTCAGGTCTCATTTACGGCGCGCGACTGGCGAGACGTGCAGTTACTCTCGCAGTTGGCGTGGATGGAGGAATCCTGGCTCGAGAAAGACTCGATTATCAGCTCCCTGGCCACCAAAGGAAAAGAGTTCACCGAAAAGGACAAAGCCGCATTGAAAGCCAAGCAACTCGAGTTGCTCGGCTTGGTTTTGCCTGCCTATCGGGAAGCGGGGCAGACGAGCCAGGTGGAACTCAGCACCACGCCCTTTTATCATCCTATTCTTCCGCTGATTTGCGATTCGGATATCGCCCGCGTGGCCAACCCGGGCACGCCGCTCCCTCGGCGTGCTTATCGTCATCCCGAGGACGCGCGCGAGCAATTGCGGCGCGCTCTGGAATTTCACGAGCGCGTGTTTGGAACGAAGCCGGCGGGACTCTGGCCGTCGGAAGGCTCGGTCTCGGATCAGGCTCTGACTATCGCCGCGGAAGAGGGGTTTCGGTGGTTTGGCACGGATGAGGGTGTCCTCGGCAGAACGCTGAACGCTGGATTCTTTCGGGATACCAAGGGTATTCCGGCGAATGCGGAACGCTTGTACAAACCGTTGCGCGTGCAGCTCGGCGAGAAACCGATCACGGGACTTTTCCGCGATCACCACCTTTCCGATCTTATTGGGTTTGTCTATAGCCGCATGAATGGCAAGGATGCCGCCGCGGATTTGCACGGAAGGCTTCGGGCCATTGGCGGAACCGTGCAGTCCTCGCAACCCCTCACGGTTTGCCTATTTCTCGACGGAGAGAATGCATGGGAATACTACCCGGGGAATGGCCGGGAGTTTCTCCGCGAATTTTACGGACGAGTTCAAGGGGATCAGGATTTCCGCGCTTTCACGGCGAGCGAGGCCATTGCCGCGGCGGGCGACATTCCCTCCAACGCGGGAATTTTCCCCGCTTCCTGGATTAACGCTAATTTTGATGTTTGGATTGGCCACAACGAAGATGTGGCCGCCTGGGAGTTGCTCTGGGACGCCCGTGAAGCCTACGGGCGCGCCCTGGAGGCTCGCCGGCAAGGCCGCGACGGCGCGCCCGGCGAAGATGCGCTGAAAGAAGCACAAGAATCGCTCCTGGCTGCGGAAGGCAGCGACTGGTGCTGGTGGTTTGGTCCGGAACACAGCACGGCGAACGACGCGGAATTCGACGCGCTTTATCGCAAACATTTAACGGCCGTCTACCTTGCGCTTGGACAAGTGGCCCCCCAAGAACTTGCTAAGCCCATCAAGCGGAAGCCGGAACACGCCTTGCAACTCGCTCCCACCGGTTTTCTTGAAATCTCCGTGGATGGTCGCGACAGTTCCTATTTCGAGTGGCTGGGGGCCGGTCTTTACTCGCCGGAACGCCGAGGCGGCGCCATGCACGGGCGGACGTTTTATCTGCATGAGCTTCGCTATGGATTCGAACACGGACGGTTCTGCGTCCGAGTGGATCCCTTTCTGGATCTTCTAGGAGAACTCGAAGATTCGGAATTTCGCATCACGATCGGCGGAGCCGAAGAACTTGCGATCGTCGTGAAGCTTGTGCGTGGTCACTTGCAGGAGTTCGCAGTGGAAAAGGGGCGCTTGTGCCTTCTGAATCCCAAAAGCGTGGCCGAGGCCTCTTTTGATCGCATCCTCGAAGTCGCCCTTCAGCGCAGCGAAATCAGCTTGAAGGGCCAAACAAAGCTGAAGTTGGGCGTCGCCCTCTGGCACGGCGGCCTGCCCGTCGACGTCCTGCCCGCCGATGGCTTTCTAGAAATAAATCTTGGCGAAGAGCATTTCGCCTGGCCGCCTGTAGACAACTCTTAGTCCGTTCACTTTTCACTTTGTCATCCTGTTTCCACAAGCTTTGCGCCGGCCACTCGCCTTTAAGTCGGCGCGTAGTGCGCCAAGTTGGAGGGAGCTGAGATAGCTTGATTCTTTCTCCTTGACAGTCTAGGAGACAGCCGCTAGATTCCTAGTTCGTCTAGGAGAGGCCGCGCCAATGGACAAACAACTCGATCTTCTGCAGGGCACGCTGGACATGCTCATCCTCAAAGCCGCGTCTCTCGGGCCTTTGCACGGGTACGGCATCCTTCTTCGCATCCAGCAAATCTCGAAGGATCGTCTCGAGATTCAACAAGGTTCACTCTATCCCGCGCTGTACCGCCTCGAGCATCAGGGTTGGATTACGAGCGAATGGGGCGAGTCGGAAAATAAGCGCAAGGCAAAATTTTACCGTCTGACGACGGCAGGGAAGCGCAGGCTGCAGGCCGAAACGGAAAACTGGAACAGCATGGCCGACGTCATCGCAGGAATCCTGGGCACAAAGCCGGAGGAAGTGTGACGCTCTGGAGCCGGTTTCGTTCCTGGTGGAGCGTTACGCTGCGGCGTGCTCGCATGGAAAGCGAGATGGACGCGGAGATCCGTTTCCACATCGAGGCGTACGCCGCGGACTTGATGCGCGGCGGAATCCCGCGCCAAGAGGCGATGCGCCGAGCACGAATTGAGTTCGGCGGAATCGAGCGCGTTAAAGAGGAAGGCCGCGAAGCCCGAGGCGTCAGTTTCCTCGATGAATTCTTCCAGGATCTTCGGCACGGACAGCGTGTTCTGCGCAAGAGTCCGGGATTCGCGATTGTCGCCGTGCTTACGCTGGCCCTCGGCATTGGCGCAACAACGGCAATTTTCAGCGTCGTCAATGCTGTCCTTCTGCGACCGCTGGCCATCGAAGACTCCGCGCGTGTCGTGCTGCTGCAGGAACAGTGGAAGGGCTCGGCTGGAGATGTCTCCGTTGGCAATTTCAACGACATCAAAAAGCAAAGTAGCTCGTATGCGGAGGTCAGCTGCTCGAACAATGCGAGCTTTAATCTGGAAACGCAGGGTATTCCCGAACGGGTGGATGGAGAAATTGCAACTTTCAACTACTTTGCGACATTTGGCGTGCAGCCCATAGCCGGACGTGTCTTCACGGCCGATGAGGACAAGCCTGGTCACGCGCCCGTCGTCGTCATCAGCGAGCGGTTCTGGCGCACCAGTCTTCATGCCGATTCAGCCGTCATCGGCAAGCCCATTCGCGTAAACGGCCTGCCGACTACCGTTGTCGGTGTTATGCCGAAGAGCTTTGATCCACTGCTGAGCAACAGTAATCTTTGGGTTCCCGAGGCCTTCACTCCGGCGCAGCTTGCGGACCACGACGACCACTACCTGAATGTCATGGCCCGTCTGAAGCCCGGAGTCACCACGGCGCAGGCGCAATCCGAGCTTGCTGTAATTGCTCAGCGACTACAGCAGGAGTATCCGCTCGATGACGCCGATCGCGGCTTGCGTATACAGCAGCTTGCAAGCGTCCTCCTGGGAGACCAGCGCCTGAGCCTGCGCATGATGCTTGCCGCAGTTGGATTTCTGCTATTGATTGCGTGCGCGAATATAGCAAATTTGCAACTGGCGCGATCGCGCACGCGTCAAAGGGAAATCGCATTGCGCGCGGCGCTTGGCGCTTCCCCGAACCGCATTGTGCGGCAACTTCTCACGGAAAACGTCGTGCTTGGGCTGGCAGGCGGCGCCGCCGGGGTGTTACTCGCGTACTGGGCTCTTTCCTGGATCATCGTCCACGGACCGGCCGAAATGCCTCGTCTGGACCAGTCGCGCATCGACGCCAGCGCGCTCGCCTTCGCATGTGGTGTAACTCTCCTCTCCAGCTTTCTTTTTGGACTTGCTCCGGCGCTTCGCTCCGCTGCAACGCGACTCAACGAAGTCTTCAAGTCAACTTCCGGCATTGTAGGTGGCAGCCGCGATCATGTTCGAAGTCTTCTAGTTGTCGGAGAAGTCGCGCTTGCGCTTGTGCTTATGGTTGGCGCAGGGCTTTTAATTCGCAGCGCGCTGCTCGTTTCGCACGTAGATCCTGGCTTTGATACTTCCAACGTTGTAGTCGGCCGCGTCGGTCTGCCCGATGCTGGCTATCATGATCCGGTCGTTGCTCGCCAAACGTTTGAAAGAATGATCTCCGCTATCGCCGCTTTGCCCGGGGTCGAGTCGGCCGCAGTTGTCTCTCGTGCTCCGCTGGCCGGCGGTGGCAGCAGCAACGGCCTCCTCGCCGAAGGCAAGCCGCTAGACCTCGCGAATCTTGTGAACTCCCAACTACAGATCGTCTCGCCAAGTTATCTCTCGACGGCCCGTGTACCCCTAAAATCCGGGCGCGACTTCACTCCGCAAGATACGCGTGAACACACTTTCGTGGCCATCGTCAACGAAACGCTCGCTCGCGCGATGTGGCCCGGCGAAAACCCCATCGGCAAGCGTTTCGCGTGTTGTGAGGCCGGACCGAAGGGCCGGATGGATCCTGTATGGCACGAAATTGTTGGTGTGGTCGCTGATGTCCGCGCTCAAGGACTCGACCGCCAACCACAACCTGCGTTTTACATTCCCTTAGCGCAAATGCCGGCTGCCGCTTGGGATTGGATTGGCCGCACGATGGACTTGGTGGTGCGGACTCGGGGAAGCGTCGTCCCGGTCCGTGAATTGCAGAGCACCGTTGCCTCCGTCGCCCCCGCCGTGCCGATTTACCGACTCTCGAGCATGCAACAGAAAATCTCCAGCACACTCGAGCGCTCGCACTTTGACACTTTTTTGCTCGCAATTTTTGCCGCAACAGCGCTGCTGCTTTCCTCGGTCGGAATTTACGGAGTTCTGTCGTATATGGTGGCGCAGCGCACGAGAGACATCGGTATTCGTATCGCCCTCGGCGCGTCGCAACGGCAGATTGTTTGGGACGTTCTCGGTATAGGAGTGCGCTTGGTTGGCATTGGCCTGGCTATCGGGCTTGCGAGCGCACTGGCGGCTACGCGCTTGCTCTCTTCGTTACTCTACGGCGTGCGCCCTACCGACGCAGTTACCTTTATCTCGGTATCGCTCATTCTACTTGTGGTCGCTTTGATCGCGGGCTATCTTCCCGCCCGTCGCGCCACTCGCGTCGACCCCATCGTCGCCCTACGCTATGAGTAGCCATGTGCGCACGCTACCACCTCGCAACCTCGCTCCTTTTTCTCAGTTCAGCCGCGCAACGCGATTCGTCGGATTCAGAACGATGCCTCTAGAACAACTTCACGGCCAAGTCCTGCGGCCTGTCCCCAACGGGAATCATCGTCAGCAAGCTGTTGGTGCGCACGCGAATCACGCCTACGTCCCCTGAGCCCTGGTTTACGACCAGGAGCAAATTTTCATGGGGATCAAATCGAAGCGCTCCCGGTGATTGCCCCGCCTGAATGGGAAACTCCCGGCCAGTCCCGGGGTCGCGAATGACTCGGCGGTTCGCAATGTCTACAGGAATGACGTGGCCCGCCGCGCTGTCCGAAACATAGAGTGTGCTCCCATCGGCGCTCAAGACGCCGCGAGTCGGCGCCGAGCCAAGCACCATGTAATCGCCCACTTCGTGCGTCGACGTGTTGATGACCTGCAATCCGTGCGCCTCCGGCGAGATTACGTACAACTCGCCGCCGTCTGGCTTTAGCAGCATGTCGGAAGGATTCCCATCCAATTGCAGGTTCGTCAGAAGTACGCTTCGTCGCAGATCAACGACGGAAAGCCGGTGCTCGGTCCGGCTCAAAACAAACGCGATACTGCTGTCCGGAAGGATGACGATCTTTTCCGGCTGCCTGACGATGCCAACTGTGCTGCGAAGCAAGAGTGTGGCCGCATCATGAATTCCCAGCGTGCTATCCCGATGATTCAGCACCAGCACGCTCTCGCCATCGGGGGCCACCTGAGCCAGGACAGGTTCGCCGCCGGTCCGCGTCCGCCCGAGCACGCTTCTGGACTGGCAATCAATAGCCACCAGAGTGTCTGATCCTGCCGACGTCGTGTACAAGCGCTCGCCGTCCTGCGAAAAATCTATCGCATAGGGATGCGGCCCCACGGGAATGCGCGCTGTCACCTGATTCACCCGCGTATTGATCACCCAAACGAACCCGTCCGCCGAACTCACGCCCCAAACCTCTGCCCTTGTCGGATGCTCGCGCATTCCGGACAAACCCTTTCCTATGTAGATCCGCGCGACGGCCGCCAGCTTCACGAGATCGAGGACGGTTACGCTGCCGTCCGCCGTCGAAACGTACGCGCACAATCGCAAACCGGGCCGCAGAAATGAGGGACGGTGCTCGCGCAAGATTTCTACCATCCCCGCAATCAGCAGGACACCCAGCAGGAAAAACACGCGGAAGTTGCGCGGTCGGTTCATTGGTCGGATGGATTGTTACATGTCGCGTGCGGACTTAGCCACCGGCCGGAGAATTAGCCGGGAATGCGCCCATCAGTCGCAAGAAATAGCTCAAAAATGGCGCATAACACGCACTCAATTCACTTCGCGATGCAAAACCGCGGCAATTTGCCGAACCTCTTCGACCAACTCCGCGAACTCTTCCGGTAAGATCGACTGCATGCCATCGGAGAGCGCTTTGTCGGGTTCATGGTGTACTTCGACGAGCAATCCATCCGCGCCCACGGCAATCGCCGCGCGCGAAAGAGGCAGCACTTTGTGCCGTTTACCTGTGCCGTGCGACGGATCCACCAAAATCGGCAAATGGCTGCGTTTCTTCACCGCCGGCACCACCGCCAGGTCCAGCGTATTGCGCGAAAAATCCGAAAACGTCCGCACGCCGCGCTCGCACAGCATCACGTTGTAGTTTCCTTCGGACAAAATATATTCCGCGGCCATCAGGAACTCGTCCAACGTAGCGGACATTCCGCGTTTCAAAAGCACAGGCTTCTTCGCGCGGCCCGCTCGTTTCAACAGCGAGAAATTCTGCATGTTCCGCGCGCCAATCTGAATTACGTCCGCATATTCCTCTACCAGATCCAAACTCTCGTTGTCGATCGCCTCGGTAATGATTCCGAAGCCATAAATTTCCCGCACTTTCGCCAAAATCTTCAACCCCGGCAACCCCAACCCCTGAAAACTGTACGGCGAAGTCCTCGGTTTGTACGCCCCGCCGCGAAACAGCCGCGCGCCGCTCTTTTTCACGCGCTCCGCAATCGCCAGACATTGCTCTTCGGTCTCAACCGCGCACGGTCCCGCCACCAGCGCAATCATCCTCCCACCGACGAGCACATCTCCCGCCGGAGTCGGAATGCGCAGTATGCTGTCTTCCTCCTTCGTGTCGCGGCTCACCAATTTGTACGGCTTGCTGACCGGGATGCACTCGACCACGCCGGGCAGCGATTCCAGCACCCCGAGATCGATCGCTCCCTTATTCCCGGTTATGCCGATCGCCGTTCGAATCGTCCCGGGAATCGGATGCGCCTTCAACCCCAGGCTTTCAATGCGTTCGCACACGCCGCGAATCTGCTCCTCCGTGGCGTGCGATTGCATGACGATAAGCATTGTGGGTTCCCCAGGCGTCTGATGAATTATTCAGTGTACTTCAGCTTAATCCGGTACGCAAAGTAGGGCATTCTGCACCACTTCCGCGACGGAAAAATTACGTCCAGGAGTCCCTCTCCAAAAAGTGTAGGGATTCGAATAGCTTTTCCCCGCGGAAATGTTTCGTTAGCCGCCATCCGTCCCGCGCCAATTCTGCATCTAAGCCAAACGGGAGCGTTGTAACCCCCTAGCCCCGTCCAGCCTTCCAGCTACTGCTCTACGTGCAGACAATTCGATCCTACTGTGGAGACTGAAATGAAACGACTCGTTGTTTTGCTCATGTTCACTGCATTTGCGGTACCGGGAGCCTTTGCACAGAAAACCGATCACGTTCAGGTCGGCGTCTTTGCCGACTATTTTCGTAATTCCCAGACAAACACCAACTTCGCAGGCCTCGGCGGACGTCTGACGCTCACCATGTATCGCGAACTCAAGTTTGAAGCAGAGACGGCATACGACTTCAACCAGGTGTTCACAGAGGGATTCACCAACACGAGTTCGGGAGGCGTGACGCTGACGCGTTCAAACCTCCGCGTTCTTCATGGCATGGCCGGACCCAAGCTGGAACTCGGACACACGCGCGTTCACCCGTTTCTGACGTTGAAAGGGGGAGTCCTCAATTTTCGGTTTGACCCACGCCCGGCTACGTTCGATACCTTTGCCAGTTCCGTCCAGAGTCTTCGTGCCGATAATCTCATAGGCGTCGTCTATCCGGGGGGCGGACTGGAAGGGCATATCGGCCCTGTTGGCCTGCGACTGGACGTCGGCGATGAGATTTACTTTAGCAGTGGCACTCACCACAGCCTGCGCGTCGCGTTTGGTCCCTATATTCGTTTCTAAGCGCAGGCGGCCAGTTCATAATTCCGGCCTAACGCTCTCGCCAGCCCCGGTTGCTCCGTGTGCTAGAATAGATGGTTTAAGGTGGAGCCAAAAATTTCGCTGGGCATGTCGGAACAACCTCTCACTCGCGTCTCGGAGTTCGACCCAGAAGACGAATACCGCCCGGAACCTGAGCCCGAACCGGTGCCTCCAACGTGGATGGACGGCAGCTTGCGTATCGGCATTCACGCTTCCATCGCCGGGAGCTACTTGCACGCGCTCGAGGCCGCTCGAAAGCTCGGCTGCAACGCGCTGCAAATTTTCTCCTCGAGCCCGCGCATGTGGCAGGGAGGACCTTCGCGCATCCCCGAAGTCGATGCGGCGGCCTTTCGGGCCCGGCGCGCCGAACTGGGCCTTGGTCCGCTGGTCATTCACGCGAACTATCTGATCAATCTGGCCGCGGTTCAGCCCATGCTGCAAACGCGCTCGATCCAAGCCTTTCAGGACGAACTGGTGCGCGGCGTAGCACTCGGGGCCGATTTTGTCGTCGTTCACCCCGGCTCGCGCGGAGATGCCACGCCCGAGCAAGCCGTCCGTACCGTGGTCGAATCCGTCAAGCAGGGCTCCAAGCGAGTCCCTCTCGGGAATCTGCGCATCCTCATTGAAAATACGGCGGGCATGGGAAGCGCCCTCGCCTCTCGCCTTGAAGAGCTTGCTGAAATTCTCGCCGGACTAGCCGATGTTCCGGCAGCCGCTTGCCTCGACACCGCACATCTGTTCGCCGCGGGCTACGACATCAAGTCCGAAAAGGGTTTTACGTCGACGATCGACCTGATTGACTCCACCATCGGCCTCCATCGCGTCCCCGTTTTCCATGCCAACGATTCGAAGATACCGCTCGGCGGCCGTGTGGATCGGCACGAAAATATCGGTGAGGGCAAAATCGGCGCCGAAGCTTTTCACCGCATCTTGACGCATCCGCGTCTCGGTGCATTGCCGCCAGAAGGCTTAGTTGGGCGGGCTTTCCTTCTCGAGACTCCGATCGACAATCCCGGCGATGACCGCCGCAACGTCGCCAAACTTTGGGAACTCGCAGGCCTAGGCGCACAAGCCCCACCAGCCGAAAAAGGCTTCTCCATGCTGACCACGGCCATCAAAAAAATACAGACGAAAACGGCGAAGGCCGAGAAAGCCGCTGCGAAGAAAACAAAAGTAGCTATCAAAGCCAGGGCATCGGAAAGCAAATCAAAAAAATCGCGCAAGACCAAGAGGGGATAGCGAGGCGTGGCGGACTACAACCCACAAGAAATCGAAACCAAGTGGCAAAAGCGCTGGGCCGAAGCCCGCGTGTTCGAAACCGAAGCGGATCCTGCAAAACCTAAATACTACGTCCTCGAAATGCTGCCATATCCCTCCGGCACCATGCACATGGGCCATATGCGAAATTATGCCATTGGCGACGTCGTCGCCCGCGTCAAGCGCATGCGCGGCTTCAACGTCCTCCATCCCATGGGCTGGGACGCCTTCGGCTTGCCCGCGGAGAACGCCGCCATAAAAAACAACACCCATCCGCGCGAGTGGACCAATAACAACATCGCTGAATTCCAGCGCACCCTCCGCCGCTTCGGCTTCAGTTACGATTGGCGTCGCGAAATTTCCACTTGCGAGCCCGAATACTATCGCTGGAACCAGTGGTTTTTCCTGCGCATGCTGGAAAAGGGCCTCGCTTACCGCAAGAAAAGCCGCGTGAACTGGTGCCCCAAATGCTGCACCGTCCTCGCCAACGAACAGGTTTTGCCAGGCGGCGTCTGCTGGCGCCACGAAGACACCCTCGTCGAGTCCCGCGAACTCGAGCAATGGTTCCTCAAGACCACAGCCTACGCCGAACAACTTGTGGATGACTTGAAAGAACTCGAAGGCAGTTGGCCCGAGCGCGTCGTCACTATGCAGCGCAACTGGATTGGCCGCTCGCAAGGCGCGAGAGTGAAATTTGCCGTCGCTGATGTGAAAGGCGCGGCGCCCATCGAAATCTTCACTACGCGCATTGATACGATTTACGGCGCGACCGCTATCATCCTAGCTCCGGCTCATCCCCTCGTTGCAAGACTGCTTGAAGGTTCGCCAAACCGTGCCGAAGCCGAGCTTCAGCTGTCGCGTATGAAGCAGTCTTCCGTCAAAACGGAAGATCTCGCCACCGCTGAAAAAGTCGGCTTCTTCACCGGCCGGTACGCCGTCAACCCATTCAACAACGAAAAGCTGCCCATCTGGGTCGCCAACTTCGTGCTCATGGAATACGGCACCGGCGCCATCATGGCCGTCCCCGCGCACGACGAGCGGGACTTCGAATTCTGCCGCAAATATGGCCTTCCCGTTCGCGTCGTCATCCAGCCGACCGCGGGAGAACCGCTCGTCGAAGAGAAAATGACCGTCGCCTTCGACGAGCACCAAAACGGCAAGCTCGTCAATTCCGGCGCCTTCAACGGCCTCTCTCCCGACGAAGCCATCCCCCAAATGACCGCCTTCGCCGAGAAAAAGAGTTTTGGCGGCGGCGAAGTCGTCTTCCGTCTTCGCGACTGGGGCATCTCCCGCCAGCGTTACTGGGGCACGCCCATCCCTGTCGTTTATTGCCCCGAGCACGGCCTGCAAGCCGTTCCAGATAAAGATCTGCCCGTATTGCTGCCGCCTAACCCTAAACTCACCGGCGAAGGCGAATCTCCGCTAGCTTCGACTCCAGAGTTCGTCAACACCACTTGCCCGAAATGCGGTGGCCCAGCCCGACGCGAAACCGACACGATGGATACGTTCGTCGATTCCTCGTGGTATTTCTACCGGTACTGCGACCCGCAAAACGACCAGGCCCCGTTCGATTCTGCAAAGGTTGCCTATTGGTTTCCCATCGACCAGTACATTGGGGGCATCACCCACGCCATCCTGCACCTCCTCTACTCGCGTTTCTGGTGCAAAGTCATGCGCGATCTAGGTCTCGTCAACCACAACGAGCCCATAACCCGCCTCTTCACCCAGGGCATGGTCCAAAAAGGCGGCGTAGCCATGTCCAAATCGCGCGGCAACGTAGTCGGTGCCATCGACATGGCGGAAAAATACGGCGCGGATACCGGCCGCCTCTACACCCTGTTCGCCGCCCCTCCCGAAAAAGATCTCGAGTGGAGTGAGGAAAGCATTGAAGGTTCCTGGCGCTTTCTGAACCGCGTCTTCCGCTTGGTGGACAAGCATGCCGGGGCAATCCGCGGCGCCAAGACTTGGAATTTCGACGCAAAGGGAATGACCGACAAGGAACGGGATCTAATCAGGGTCACATACCAAACGATGCTTCGGGTGACGCAAGACTTCGAAAAACGCTGGCACTTCAACTCCGCTATCGCCCAGATTATGGAATTGACCAACGAAATTTATCTGGCTGAGCCCCTTGAAAACGGCGTTCGCCCGGAGATACGCAAGGAAATCTTGCAGATCCTTACGCTCTTACTCGCGCCCATGACCCCCCATATCGCTGAAGAGATGTGGGAAATGCTCGGCAATATCGACGGCCTCTGGAACGCTTCTTGGCCAGTCCTTATCGACGAGCAACTGAAGCTAGCGAAAGACGAGGAAGTCGAAATCCCAGTCCAGGTCAACGGTCGCGTTCGCGCGACTCTAAAAGTCCCCGTCGGCTTGAGTGAAGCCGAACTGGTCGCCAAAGCCAAAGCCGATCCCGCGGTAGCCCGGCACATCGATGGGAAGCGCGTCGTTAAAGTGATCTTTGTGCCCAACAAATTGCTCAACTTGGTGGTGAAATGAGCATGCGCCAGTGGCCCAGCCAATCCTGCCTGCGTTTTTCTCTTTTTCCCTGCGCTGGCGTGATGTTTGCCGTTCCGGCACCCAACCGCACAACCCTCATTTCGAGCGTAGCGAGAAATCTCTCTTCGATGTTGTGAGCGTGGAGGAAACTGACTATGGCGACAGGAGCCGCAATGACGGAACAACCCAAAAAGCCAAAATCCGAGCTCGGCGGCGTGGTAGTCCTGGATTTTGGCGGCCAGTACACGCAGTTGATTGCCCGCCGTATCCGCGAACAACAGGTCTTCTCCGCCATCCTCCCGTGCACCGCCTCGATCGAAGAAATTCGCCAGTTTGTGCCGGCAGGTTTGGTCCTTTCCGGCGGCCCTAGCTCCGTCTATGACACGGACGCCCCAGTATGCGATCCCGCTATCCTTGCTATGGGCTTGCCGGTTCTCGGCATCTGTTACGGCATGCAGTGGATCACGCACGCCCTCGGCGGAAAGGTCGTAAAAGCCGAACGCCGCGAGTACGGCCGTGCCCAACTGAAGGTAGACGGTACAAACGCCGCGCACGAATCGGAACTCTTTGCCGGCGTGCCGCAATCCCTGCGCATCTGGAACAGCCACGGCGATCACGTCCTCGAAGTACCTCCTGGTTTTCACGCCACGGGTCACACGGATAACGCTATCGCCTCGCTCGAAGATCCCCAGCGAAAAATCTACGCCGTGCAGTTCCACGTGGAAGTGAATCACACCGAACGCGGCACGGAACTGCTGCGTAATTTCCTGTTCCGCGTATGCAAGGCGAAAACCAAATGGAGCGGTTCCGCCTTTATCGACGAGACGACCGAAGCCATTCGAACGAAAGTTGGCCAGGGCCGCGCCATCTGCGCCCTCAGCGGGGGAGTGGACTCCACCGTCGCCGCCGTTTTGGTCCACCGCGCCATGGGCGACCGCCTCACAAACATTTTCGTGAATACCGGCATGCTGCGGAAGAATGAATTCGCGGACACTTTGGAGATGTTGCGAGACCGCCTCGGACTCCGCGTCATCGGCCTGGACGCCTCGGACCGCTTCCTGGACAAACTAATTGGCGTTACGGACCCCGAGCAGAAGCGCAAAATGATCGGCAGGGAATTCATCGCCGTGTTTGCCGAGGAAGCCCAAAAGCTTCAGCGAGGGGAAGCCCACGGCGAAATCGCGTGGCTCGTCCAAGGGACGCTTTATCCGGACGTCATCGAGTCCGTCTCCGTCAAGGGTCCCTCCGCCACCATCAAGAGCCACCATAACGTCGGCGGATTGCCGGAAAACATGCCTTTTGCCCTCATCGAGCCTCTTCGCGACCTTTTCAAGGACGAGGTCCGCCGCATTGGCAAAGACTTGGGCCTTCCGGAAGAGATTCTTATGAAACATCCGTTTCCCGGTCCTGGATTGGCAGTAAGGCTCCTGGGCGAGATAACCCGGGATCGCCTCTTCACTCTGCAGGAGGCGGACGCTATCGTAGTCAATGAGATACGTCGCGCAGGTCTCTATAGTCAAGTTTGGCAAGCCTTCGCCGTTTTGCTGCCTGTCCGCAGCGTCGGAGTTATGGGCGATTACCGGACCTACGGGCTAACTGTCGCGGTGCGGGTGGTGGAATCTGAGGATGCCATGACTGCCGACTGGGTCCGTTTGCCGGGGGAAGTTCTCGAACGCATTTCCACGCGCATCGTGAACGAGGTTCGCGGCGTGACACGCGTAGTTTACGACATCAGCTCGAAACCACCGAGCACCATCGAATGGGAATGACGTACTGCTCCGCAGCGAGTGCAACAGGAAGCGCAAATTAGTCAGCTAGAAGAGGTTGTAATTGCTCTCGAGAAGAAACTGCATCCAAAAGAGTATAGGCCGCGGAGGGACGACTCACGGCCTATCCAGGAGTGCCCATTAATTCGACTTCAAGCTCCGAACAAATGATCGCAGAACTAGCGGTTAGCCATTTTCTGCGCCATATACAGTATGAGCTTGCGGTCGCCGTCTTCCACCTTGCCCAGCAAGCGTCGAAGCTTGTTGAGAAAGCGTGCGTCTTTTCCGACACTGCCCCACGCGATGTCGTCAGACGACTTCCGCTTGGGGAGATTCGGCAACTGCGGCGGCTCTTCGCCGTCATAAAAGAGTTGATAGAGTGGGCACTCGAGCGCGCGCGCAAGTTTCTCCAGCGTTTCGATGGCCGGTACTGTATGGCCATTCTCAACGCGGGAAATGTAACAACGAAGCAAACCTGTTCGCTTTTCGATGTCGCCCTGGGAGAGTTTCTTTTCTTCGCGGAGTGCGCGAAGACGGTCGCCTATAATCATGGCGGCATTATTCCATGTAGATAAAATTCAAGCAAGTAGAAACTTGTCACCCCCAATTGAAACACTTGATGCGGGCTGGGGAAGCCAGGCTACCCAGCCACAGGAAACCAAGCTACATTAAACGTAACCGGATGGACATGGCACGCGTCCCAAAAGTAGAGCCCCTGGGCCCCCCCTCTAGTCCGGGGGGAGCCAAGCCGTCGGGCGCGAAAGCGCCGGGTGCCGTGGATGACCGGGAACTCGTCCGGCGGGCGCAGCACGAGGACCAGGAGGCTTTTGAAGAACTGGTGCGGCGCCATCAACACCGCGTCTTCGCCGTCGCGGGTGGCATCTTACGGCGCCGCGAGGATGTGGAGGATATTGCTCAGCAGGTTTTCGTAAAAGCGTATTTCTCGCTGAAGCGTTTCGATCAGCGGGCGGCCTTCAGCACTTGGCTCTATAAAATAACCGTGAACGAGTGCTGGGACCTGTTGCGAAAGAAAAAAGTGCGGCCTCTGGTTTACGAGTCGGACTTAAGCGAGGAGCAAGCGCGGCAAGTGCTCTCCGCCGAAGAGAAGGGTGGCGGAGGGCCGGACATCAGCGACAGGCTGGAAGCGCGCGAACGGATCGAACGTCTCTTGGACGGGCTCGATGAGCGCGACCGGCTAATGCTGATTCTGAAGGAAGTCGAGGGCTTTGCGGTCGAGGAGATTGCGGAAGTGCTGGAACTGAATGCGAACACCGTGAAGGTGCGGCTGTTCCGGGCGCGGCGCAGAATCGTGAATAAGGTCCGCAAACGCGGAGAATGAAGCTCCAGATAGAATTGAGTTTGGTTTTCGAAGAGAGCTGACTGGAACCTGCGAGCGAGTGAAGGAGATAGAATGATGAGCTGGCTGAATAGAAACCGGTCGAAATGCCGGGAATTCCGAATGCAGCTCGAAGATGCGGCGAGCGCCGCGTCGGGCTCCAAAGAAGTGCAGGAACTACTTGCGAGATTGCCCAGTAGCCACAAAGAACATGCGGCGGGGTGTGCGGACTGCCGCGCCGCCGCTGAGAATATTCTGGAGACACGCACTCTCCTGACTGAATTGCCCTCGTATGCTGGCGTCGCGGGGCCGTGGTTTGCGCCTCGCGTGATGGCCGCGATCTCGGCACGAAGGGCAGCAGTAGGCCGTACGGCAGACACATGGACATTTCTCCCGAAGCTTGCCGCGCGGGTCACATGGGCTTCCGCGATCGCATTGCTTTTGGCGAGCGGCTGGCTGTACCAAACGCCCGCCTCCACTTCGGCGAAGCCTGCGGTTGTCACGGACATCACCGGTGAACCGCTGGTGTACAGCACGACGCCTGCAAACAACGATGAAGTTCTCGTCAGCCTCTCCGAGAGAGCCCGATGAACGAAAACTCCGCAAAGCGAAGGGCGGCCTTGTGGGTGGGGGTTGTGTTTCTCATCGGCGCGGCGCTTGGCGGTGTGTTTGGGTATCTCTATGGCCACCGGAGCGTCGTAGCCGCTGCAAATCCGCCCTTGAGCGAACCCGCAAGGCGCGCGCGGAGGGTCGAGCAGCTGACTCAGGAATTAAGTCTGACCGGCGCTCAGAGCAAACAACTCGACTCCATCCTTTCGCAGTTGCATGCGGAATATAAGACCATTCACGACCAGTCCGACACGCAGTTGAATCAGACGAGGCAAAAAGGGCGCGACCAAATCCGCGCAATCTTGACTCCCGATCAAAAGCCAAAGTTCGAGGAATTCCTAAAGCGCATGGACGAAGAAAGAAAAAGAAACACCCCTTCGCCGCCATCCTCGCGCTAGCCGCGCACTCGCTCGTATGAGGTCCCCATCTGTCGATCGCGCCAGGGGCGCTTTTGCGTAAGGCATCCATTCTCAAACGCAAGATAGTTTCTCGCTCCAAAGCGGCAAGTCACACTTTTACGATGAGCTTGCCGGTGTTGCCGCCGGTGAAGAGCATGTTGATGGCGTCAGGCGCTTTTTCGAGACCTTCCACAACTGTTTGGCGGTCTTTTAGCTTGCCCATCATTTTCCACTTGCCGAGCTCCATAGCCGCTGCGGTGAAACGGGAAGCGTAGTCCAGTACTAGAAAGCCTTCTACTTTTAACCGTTTGACGATCAGGATCCCGAGGTTACCCGGTCCAGAGTTTTCCTTGGTGTAGGCGGAAATGAGGCCGCAGAGAACTACGCGGCCGTGCAGATTCATGCGGTTGAGAACCTCCTCCATAATTTCTCCACCCACGTTTTCGTAATCTATATCGACCCCCTTGGGAGTGGCCGCGGCTAGTTTCTCTTTCCAATCGGGATGTTTGTAGTTGATGGCGGCGTCGAAACCAAGTTCGTCGGTGAGCCAGGCGCATTTTTCGTCGGTGCCGGCGATTCCAACCACGCGGCAGCCGTGAATTTTGCCGATTTGGCCGGCGACGCTTCCGGTCGCTCCAGCGGCAGCGGAGACGACCAGCGTTTCGCCTTTTTGCGGCTTGGCGATTTCGGTCATGCCGAAGTAGGCAGTGAGACCAGTCATCCCGAGCACGCCGAGAAACGCAGTGTCGGAAAGGAAAGGAATCGACGGCACTTTCTGAAAAGGGAATTTCGATTGCGCGTCGATGACCACGTATTCCTGGAGGCCTGTCAGGCCCACGAGCTTGTCGCCCTTCTTGAATTGCGCGTGCCGCGATTCAATCACTTCCGCGAGCCCGGCGGCGCGCATCACGTCGCCGATGCCAACGGCGGGGAGGTAGCTGTCTACGGCCATCCAGACGCGCATGGTCGGATCGACCGAGAGGTATTTCACTTTGGCCAGAGCTTGGCCGTCTTGTAGCTCGGGGACAGGCGATTCAGAGAGTTGGAGATCGCCGGGCGCTAGCAAGCCTTTGGGCCGCGTTTGCAATCGTAGTTCACGATTTGTAGGTGTCACTTAGACCTCACCAAATATTTCGGCAGGCACATTTTGATGCAACTCGCACAGCCAGGAGTGACTGTGGTACCTAGAAGGGAATATCCTCGTCGGAGATTTCCGGGCCGCCACCTCCGCCACCCATAGGCTCTTCGCCGCCGACAGAATGTGGCTCGACGTCGTCGGCACTGCGCGATGCGCCGCCCGCGCCTGCTGCCGCGGCATCCCCGCGTGAACTGAGCATCTTCATGGTGTTCGCAACGATGTCGAAGCTGGTGCGCTTCTGACCTTCCTTGTCTTGCCATTCGCGGGACTGGATCCGGCCTTCAATGTAGACCATCGTCCCTTTTTTCAGATATTGCTGGCAGATCTCTGCAAGCTTTCCCCAAGCGGTGATGCGGTGCCACTCGGTACGCTTCTGGCGTTCGCCGTTGCGGTCTTTGTAGGATTCATCGGTGGCGACGGAAAAATTGGCGACGGCTTGGCCTCCGCCGGTGTAGCGGGTTTCTGGATCGCGGCCTAGGCGGCCTACGAGAATGACTTTATTCACAGACATAAGCTATTTCCCCCTGCGGCGGTGAAGATAACAGAAAGAAGAGACAGAGGCAAAGATGGGAGTAGGTGCGTAGGGAATCGTGAGTGTGGCCCACTCCCCCAGGGGGTTTTTTCGGAACTGTTCATTCCAAAGGGTTTTAAGCCCTGTGTTTTGGAAGTGCGGATTCTAAACGGGTTACAGGTACCTTTTGCGGAAGTGCGGAATCTAAAGGGGTTATCTCTAAGAAGTAGCGAATGACCCCTCTGAGCCCGGGGTAAACGAGTGATGAGCAGCGAGCAGGAGCGGGTATAGTGAAGCGATTGGGGGCCGAAACGGGAATGGATTGCTACGAGCATAGAATATGGTAGCAATATAATTACCAGATGTCAATATATTTGTTCAGGTTATTAGAACGGCGTTGGGCGATTTGCAGGGGAGCCGTGGAAGTGCTCAGGATGGAATGGGTTAGGGTAGCGGAGGGTTGTGGAAAAGCTGCGGATAAGTGGGATTTGAGTAAGTGGGGAGGGCGGGAACCATGAGTGAGGTGCCAGTTTGGTTTGAACGCACGTTTGAGTTTTCGTTTCCCGTAGAACTTCATCCGAATGTGTGCGCACGGTTGCGCGGGACTCCGGCTCGATTGGAAGAAGCGCTTCGTGGGCGCTCTCACGACATTCTGATCAGGAAAGCGCATGGGAAGTGGTCGGCTCAGGAACACGCCGGTCATTTGCTGGACCTCGAAGCGCTGTGGCTGGCGCGCGTGGAGGATTACGTGGCGGGCAGCGAGCAGCTCACCGTGGCAGACCTGAGGAATCGAAAAACCGACGAAGCGGACTACAACGGGCGCCCACTGGAACAGATTCTGACGGAGTTCCGCGCTGCAAGAGGAACGCTGCTGAACCGTGTGGAGGAATTGGAGCTATCCCTATTTGCTCGAGCCATTCTCCACCCGCGTTTGAAGACGCCGATGCGACTTGTGGATCATTTGTATTTTGTCGCGGAGCATGACGATCATCATTTGGCGCGGATGTGGGAGTTGGTCAACGGCGCCGGGTAGAGTGAGTAGAGAATAGTTAGCGGTGGATAGAGTCGGCGAAGAACAGACCCACCTTTGGCAGAGACGAAGTCGCAAGAAATGGGCCACTCAAGATTGAAAGCGCGGCCCCCGCCCAAGTGCAAAACCGGCACCTGAGGCACCCGCTCTGGTGCCTCCATCGAACCTCAATACTTTGCGGTAGGGATGTATAATCAGCTTATGCCCAAGAACGTCATCCATATTTCGGAAGCGGAAGCTGCGAGCGACTTCGCGTCTCTTATGGCTCGGGTGCGCGCAGGTGCGGAAGTGGTCATTGAAAAGGACGCGCGTCCTGTTGCTGTCGTAAGTCCTGCCGAGCCTGATGTTCGCCTGCTCTCCGAATCTCTTCGACTGGCGCGCGAGCATGGCTCGACGGCAACGCTCGATGAAGACTACGGGAAGGATGTCGAGGCCGCCATCGAGAGCCACCACGAACCGCTGAATCCGCCAGCATGGGACTGATTCTCGATTCCAGCGTAGGCATCGATGCGGAACGGCGCGGAGAAACCGTCGAACGACTGATCGAGCGCATCTTGGCCGCGGCAGGCGACCAGGAGGCAGCACTCTCCGAAGTGGGCCTGACGGAACTCGTCCACGGCCTGTATCGAGCGAACACTTCGACCCTCCGGGTTCGTCGCCAGTCCTTCCTAGACGAGTTGCTGCACGACTTGACAGGTTATCCCTACACGAAAGCGACCGCGCTCCTAGCGGGCAAACTTGATGGCGAGCAACAGAGCCAAGGTGTGGTCATCCCTTTCGCAGATTTGCTTATCGGAGCAACAGCACTCTCGCTCGGATACTCCGTGCTGACAGCAAACGTCCGCCACTTCCGGCAGGTACCCGGTCTGGCGGTCGTTTTGTTCCGATAGCAGCCAAGTAGCTGCGTTTGCCTCTATTCGTTTTCTTGCGCTTTCATGATCACTAGCAAAACCAATAGAAACTCCGGCGTGACACCGAATTTGCCAGGGGCTATAGCGAAAGAGTTGGGTCGCGTAGCTTAGCGATTGGGTTTTGTGTTTCGGCGAGAGCGCGGCGAGTGTGCAGAATTGGACAGTGTGGGCGGCGGAGTGTGTTAGGCTGGCGGACAATCCGCCAACCCCAATCCCTGAGCGGACAAAGGAGGGATGGACTGATGAAGACGTTTCTGACTGGAGGGACCAGGCTGATCGGGAAAATTGTACTGGCTGCGGCGGCACTGGGTGGAATCCTGCTTCTCGGCGCAGCTCCTCGTGCTGTTGCGGACGACGATGCTTGCCGACATCGCCTGGTCAGGGCCGACCACCGGCTCCACGAAGCTGCGGAACATCATGGCTGGAACAGTCCACAAGCGGAGCGTGCGCGACACGAACTGCATCAAGCGCGCGAGTATTGCTGGAGCAAGTTCCACAAATGGTGGGATGAAGACGGACGTCGCTGGCACACCGACCGGGACTGGGATGATCATGACCACGACCGTGGCCGGGATCGCGACCACGACCACTAATCCATACTAGTCTGGCGGCTAAAGAAGTGTATTGGTTGGCGCCTCGATTCGTTCGGGGCGCCTTTTTTATTGAGCTGCGAGCCTCGCAGACCTTTGAGGAATGCGGGTCTAGTCCTATGAATGAATGACTAGATTTCAGCAGGAGCGGGGAGGCAAGTCTGCCTCTCCGGTGGCCGCCCCGAACTCACAGGGACGCCTTATGGAACGTTTCGGCCGGGTTAATATTATTCCGCCCAGAACAATGCGGTGTGGCAAGCTGATGCAGTGAACATGGCGAATAAGGGGAGGACTCATGCGAAAGAGATTGTGGCAGGAATGGGCGAGACTGGCGGCCGGGGTAGCGGCAGTGCTAGTGGTTGTACCGGCGCTGGTTTTGTCGCAGGGCGTGGAGGAGAGCCGGACGTTGGTCATACATGGCCAGGGGGGAGAGGCGCCTGTTGTGCGGATGCAGGGCAAGTCTTACGTGGAGCTGGAGGCGCTGGCGAAGCTGACGCATGGGTCGCTGAGCTTTAGTGGAACCCAGGTGACCCTGACGCTGCCAGGTTCTGGCGCGACCGCCACGACCATTGCCGGGGAAAAGTCCGAGTTTTCAAGAGAGTTCTTGCGGGCGGGCATCGAAGAGATGGCGGTGATCCGGGAATGGCGAATCGCGCTTGTTAACGCGGTGCAAAAAGGATATGCCGTGACCAACGATTGGATCAGCTATTACCGGAGTCCAGCGGCGACGGACCTAAGATTGGCATCGGTGGCGGCGTCCACCGATTCCGATAGAAAAGCATATCAACTGCTTTCGAACGAGTTCGACAACATGAAAAAGTTGAGCGATCGATTTGTGGATGCGCACACAGCGATGAATTACACGTCCCTGGACGCATTAGAGAGCGATCCGTTGGATCAGAAAATTCTGAACTGCGCGCGGTCACTGGCGGCGATGGCCGCCAGCGGGCAGTATGTGGACGATGGGTCCTGCCACTGAAGGCGAGCGCAGACCCGAAAGACTCCGGCGCGAAATCCGGAGAACGAACATCCAAAGATACCCGTCTATAGGCGGGTCTAGCCTGACCAATTTGCCAGCAATGTGATTTGGAGATTTCGGTTTAGCGTGGGAGCTGCCGGCCGGCGTGGCATTTGACTGCGCATGGCGCAGCGAGGATTGTTTTCATTGACGGCTTGAAGGCTCGCGTGGAATATACAGAGGCCGCGACAGCCGTGTTTTCCGACGAGGTGCTGATTCTGGAGCTGCCGCCGCTGATGCTGATGGAATCGAAATAGCGAGCCGGGGAGATGGGCGCGTGAAGATGACAGGCAAACAGGATCGCAGGAGATTTTTACAGAGTTCGGCTGCGGCGTTGGCGGCAGGATTGGGGCCGGCTTGCACGGCGGTGATGGGCAAGGGAAATGTTGTTTCGTGGAGGAAGACGGATGGATCGGGAGAGACGGCGCAGAAAGCATTTGGAAATGAAGGGAAAAAACCGCTGAGGCTGGGATTGATCATCGGGATCGGAAATGATCCGGATGCGGCGATGGCGAAGGTGCACGAACTGGGAGTGCCGACGTGCCAAGCGTTTATGGATGAGTTTGGCGGAGACATGGCAGAGCGGCTGACGAAGGCGCTCGAGAAGTACGGGATTGAGGCGACTTCGGTGGTGGTGGGCGGACCCGGGAAAGAAGTGTGGGATTTTTACGGAGGGCCGCAAACGATTGGGTTGGTGCCACGGGAAACGCGCACGGCGCGGATGGTGCACGTCCAGAAGGCATCGGACTTTGCGAAGCGGTGCGGGATTGCGGCGGTGCAAACGCATTGCGGATTCATACCGGAGAATCCGAACGATGCACTGTACAAAGAAACGGTAGAAGCGATGCGCGAGGTTGCCGGGCATTGCAAGAAGAATGGGCAGAATTTCCGGTATGAGACGGGCCAAGAGACGCCAATTACCCTGGTGCGGGCGATTGAGGATGTTGGGCTGGACAACCAGGGAGTAAATTTTGATTTGGCGAATTTGATTCTGTATGGGAAGGCGAATCCGGTGGATGCGATTGAGATTCTCGGGCCGTACGTGCAGGGAATTCATGCGAAGGATGGGTTGTGGCCTACGAACCCGAAGGATCTGGGGGAGGAAGTGGCGATTGGGAAGGGGAAGGTGGATTTTCCGCAGATTATCGCGCGGTTGAAGGATATGAAGTATCCGGGTGCGGTGACGATTGAGCGGGAGATTTCCGGGCCGCAGCAGATGGAAGATGTGCGCGGGGCGAAGGAGTATTTGGAGAAGTTGATTGGGTGAAGGAGAACGTACGGAGGTCTGTCCAACCAAGTGTTAAGAGAGGTCAGCACAGACTGAAGTCTGTGACACTGAGGAGGAGTGGGATGATGAGTGACGGGAAAGAGAAGATGCCGGGGGAAGATGTGATCGGACGAAGAAAATTTATTGGAGCGGCGACTGCGGCCGCGGGAGTGATGTTCATCAAGCCGGGATTGGTGCGGGGGACGGCGGCGAACTCGGCGGTGCGCGTGGGGTTGCTGGGGTGCGGCGGGCGGGGGACGGAAGATGCGACGAATATGTTTGAGACGGGTGGAGCCCGTGTGGTGGCGCTGGCCGATATGTTCCAGGATCAGCTGGACAAGGCGCGCGCGACGTTTGACCAACTGCAGACTGGGAAGGGATTTGCGGCAATCGACGCATCGCAGATGTTTGTAGGGCCGAAGGCCTACGAAAAAATTTCGGCATCGAAGGAAGTGGACGCGATCGTGATCGCATCTCCGCCGTATTATCATCCGCAGCATTTGGAGACGGTGGTGGCGGCGAGGAAGCATGTTTATTGCGAGAAACCGGTGGCGGTGGACGTGCCTGGGGCGAAAAAAGTGCTGGAGATTGGCAAGCGGGCGGAAGGAAAGCTGAGTTTGGATGTGGGATTTCAGATTCGGGATTGTCCGCCGTTCGTGGAGCTAGTGAAGAGGATTCACGGCGGGGCGCTGGGGAATATTGTTTGCGGAGAGGCGCACTATTTGTCGGGGTATCTGGATCGGCCAAAGTGGGAGAAGGCTTCGCCTACGGAGCGACGGTTGCGGAATTGGGTGTATGACCGGGTTTTGTCCGGGGACATAATAGTGGAGCAGAACATCCATGTGATTGATATTTGCAACTGGATACTGAAGGCGCATCCGTTGAAATGTTCGGGAACGGGTGGGCGGCTGGGGCGACCGGTGGATGGAGATGTCTACGGAAATTACAACGTGGTGTTTACGTACCCGGATGGAGTGGATGTGACGTTCAGCTCGACGCAGTTTGCGAAGGGCTGGTGGGACGTGACGGAGAGATTTTTCGGGACGAAGGGAACGTCGCAATCGCCGTACTCGGGGCCGCTGGGAATTTGGGGTGACGAGCCATGGCAAACGCCTCTGACGCCAGAGAAGGATGCGCAGGGATTTTCGGCGACGGGAAAGTTCACTTCGAATCTTGAGTTTGCGGATGCGGAGAAGAAGAAAGCGTTCGTGGAGAGCATCACGAGCGGAAACTTTCACAATCAGGCGGCGAAGGGCGTGGAGTCCGCGGTTTCGTGCATGATGGCGAGAACGGCGGCGTACACTGGGCGGGAAGTGACGTGGGATGAGCAGATGAAGTCCAACGAGGAATGGGATTCGAAGATTGATTTAAATAAGCTGAGCTGAATTGGCGACGAAGTCAGCGATTTTTTCAAAGAGCCGAACGAGGTTGGCAGATGCGCAGCACATCGCGTCGTGAATTCGTGAAGTCGTCCGTTGGAGCGGCCTGCTTGGCAGGTTTCGGTGGCTTGGCTGGAAAGCTGAGCGTCAGGACTCTTGACTCAGGACGGAGTGCAGCAACGAGTGCCCGGGCGGGAGCGTCACTACCTATCAAGAAGGGGTTGGTGTTTGACATGCTGCCGAGCAGCATGAGCTATGCGGACCGGTTCAAGCTGGCGCGGGACGCGGGATTCGAAGTGGTGCAGGCGAACACGACGCCGGATGAACACGAAGCGGAAGAGTTGAAGAACGCGGCCGAGGCGGCGGGGGTTCGGATTGATTCCGTGATGAACATGGACCACTGGAAGTATCCGCTGTCGTCGGGGGACGCAGCAGTGGTGGCGAAGAGCATGCAGGGGATGAGGACGTCGCTGCGGAATGCGAAATTGTGGGGAGCGGATGCGGTGCTGCTGGTACCGGCAGTGGTAAATCCGCAGACGACGTATTTGGAGGCGTGGACGCGGTCACAGAAGGAGATTCGCACGCTGATTCCGCTGGCTGCTGAGCTGAAGGTGATAATCGCGATTGAAGAGGTGTGGAACAAATTTTTGCTAAGCCCGTTAGAAATGAAGAAGTACGTTGATGAATTTGAAAGTCCGTGGATCAGGGCCTGGTTCGACGTGGGGAATGTGGTGCTGTACGGATACCCGCAAGACTGGATTCGAACGCTGGGGAAGAGCATTTACAAGGTGCATTTGAAGGATTTCAAACGCAAAGAAAGCGGATATTCGTGGGTGAATTTGGGCGAGGGAGATGTGGACTGGGCGGCGGTACGTCAGGCGTTTGCGGAGATAGGATATGCGGGCAGCGCGATTGCGGAGTTGGACGCGGGAGACGAAGCGTACCTAAAGGATGTGAGCCGGCGGATCGACCGTTTGCTGATTAGGTCCAGCTAAAGAAGCGGTTGCGATGTGGCGGCGATCGTCGGTTGGGCACACCTCGAATTGCGGGAATTTAGTCGCGGCGGGGAAGAGGGAGAGAGCGTGATTCACCGAGTTGAGCGTCCCGATTGAGCCGAAGATTCCATTTTGGGATTCCTCGCAGGCAAGAACGCGATGCGGAAGTGTAAACCAGCCTCAAGTTAATGACTTCAATAAGGTTAGTGATCCTCCTGTTGCGAGCTTAGGACTGTGAGTTGCAGTGAGTGGGTCTAGGCCTCGGGAATGCACGAGGGTGTGTGTAATCTCGCCCACGAAGCTGGGGCGATGCGCGGAGAGGCAAGCTGGAACTCCTGAACGATTGCCATCCAGTTCGTCACAGGCGTGTCTGAAGCCGGTCTCCAAGGATTTGGCATGGAAGTTCCGAAAGAAAACGAGTGACAGTACGGCGGAAGACGCTAGTCATCCTAGTAGTGACGTGCGTGTCTCTGCTGGTCGTGCTGTACACCACGTCACGCTATCTGCTCGTCGCCAAGTTTATGAAGCTTGAACAGGTGAGCGCGAGAGCTGCATTGAGGGAAGTACAAGAAGCGCTTGACGACGAACTGGAGAGGTTGGACAAGTCCAACAGTGATCTCTCCGTGTACGACGGGACGTACGATTACATGGCCAATCCCACCGCGAAGTATCTACATTCGATACTCGGGGAGGGCCCAGGAGGCACGCTGGATCAGCAGCGCATAGATTTCCTGCTGATTGAGGACAATAACGGAAGAATTGTAGCGATGAGTGGTTTCGATCGTACGACAGGAAAAGGCAGGGAGGTCCCCGATAGCCTGAAGGGGCACATGACTCCGGACGACCCACTACTGAAATTTGCAAGAGCGAAAGGACGAGAGATGGGTGTGCTGCTGGCTGCGGAAGGGCCCATGCTGGTAGCCTCACGGCCAATCGTGCACACCAATGGTGAGGGGCCAGTCCGCGGAGTGATGGTGACTGTGCGGTACCTCGATGGCTCGGAACTTGCCCGGCTTGGAGCGAGAACTCATTTAGCGCTCACCGTATATCGATTCGATGGCGATGGGCTTCCGCCGGATTTCGTCAAAGCGCGCTTGCAACTTGACGGGCCGGGGGCGACTACGTTCGTCCCGCTCAGCGGGTGGTTAATGGGCGGCTACAAGGTTGTCCCAGACATTTATGGAAATCCCGCAATGATCGTGCGGGCGGAGATACCGCGTGTGATTTACCGGCAAGGGAGGACGGGAGAAATTTATTTTTTGGGCACCATGCTGGTCATCGTGGTGGGCTTCGGGCTGCTTGTGCAATTCCTGCTTGAGAAATCCGTGATGTCCAGGCTGGGAGCGCTGAGCTCGAGCGTAGGGAGGATCGCGCTGAGCAGCAATGCCGCAGATCGCGTGAATTTCCGAGGAGTGGACGAAATCGCCAGCTTGGGAGCGGGCATCAATCAGATGCTGGAATCGCTGCAACTTTCGCAGGAGCGCAGGCGCGAGGAGGACAAACGACACACAGAAGAACTGCGCCAAGCAAAGGAGCTGGCAGAGCAAGGCAGCCGTGCGAAAAGCGAATTCCTGGCGAACATGAGCCATGAAATCCGGACACCGATGAACGGGGTAATCGGCATGACAGAACTTGCTTTGGAGACGGAGCTCACGGGGGAACAGCAGGAGTATCTCAACATGGCCAAGTCGTCGGCGGACTCCTTGCTGGTGCTGCTGAACGACATTCTGGATTTTTCGAAGATCGAGGCAGGAAAACTCGATTTGGAAACGATCGATTTCTGCCTGCGTGATGCGCTGGAGAGCACCGTGAAAGTAATGGGTCTGCAGGCGCACCAGAAGGGGCTGGAACTTTTTTGTCACGTACTGCCGGAAGTCCCTGACGCTTTGCAGGGAGATCCCACCAGATTGCGACAGATTATCGTCAACCTGGTGGGGAATGCGATCAAGTTCACGAACAAAGGAGAAATAGTGCTGCGCGTGGAGTGTGAGGAAGAAAGCGAGAACGACACGGTGCTGCATTTTAGCGTGACAGACACGGGTGTTGGAGTTCCACGAGAGAAGCAGCAGGCCATTTTCCAAGCGTTCACGCAAGCCGATGGATCGATGACACGGCGCTATGGCGGGACGGGATTGGGCCTGGCGATATCGTCGCGCCTAGTGGAGTTGATGGGAGGGAAGATCTGGCTGGACAGTGAACCTGGTAACGGGAGCGTATTTCACTTCCGGGAGCGCTTCCTGATGCAGAAGACAACACCCAAGAAAGACGAGCAAATAGGCGTGGAAGGATTGAAGGATATTCAGACGCTCATCGTCGACGATAACCAAACCAATCGCCACATCCTGCTAGAGATTCTCGAGGGCTGGCACTTAAATCCGAGGGCTACGGATGGCGGCCGACAGGCCGTTGCGATGCTGGAAGAAGCAAGGAGCAAAGGGCAGCCGTTCCGCCTGGTGCTGCTGGATGCGCAGATGCCTGAAGTGGACGGGTTCTGGGTGGCAAAAAAGATCAAGAAGGAACCGGACCTTGCAGGCGCGGTGATCGTGATGCTGACTTCGGCGGGACTGCGGGGCGACGCAGCCAAGTGCCGAGAATTAGGAATCAGCGCCTATCTTCCAAAGCCGATCCGGCGCGCGGATTTGCTCGAGGCAATTCGAATGGTGCTGGGGCCGACCGTCCGGCCACAAGAGAGCAAATCTCTCGTTACGATTCATACGCTGCGGGAGCAGCGGGCGCGCTTGAGAATTCTCCTGGCGGAAGACAACGCAATGAATCAAAAGCTCGCGACGCGGCTGCTGGAAAAGAGGGGGCATGTTGTGACTGTTGCGGGAAGCGGGAGGGCCGCGCTCGATTGCCTGGACAAGCAAGCGTTCGACGTGGTTTTGATGGATATGCAGATGCCCGAAATGGATGGACTGGAGGCCACACTGGCCATACGGGAACGAGAAAAAGCCTCGGGGGAACACATCCCGATTATTGCAATGACTGCAAACGCCATGATGGGTGACCGGGAACGCTGTCTGGCTGCGGGGATGGACGCGTACTTATCGAAGCCAATCCAGGTGAAGGAACTTTTCGCGACGATGGAGGCGGTCATGGCGCAGCTGAGCCGATGAATTCGTCAAACCGCTAGGCGGGAGTCGGGGGATTAGAGCTGGGCGGGGGATTAAAAAGCGGGCCAGCGGAAGCGAATGAATTCAATCGCCGACAGTTACAACAACGCCAAGTTCTTTGAGCTTCGCGCGGGCCGTACGTTCTTCTTCTGTACCAGGGTAGCGACGGACAACTTCGCGCAATTCGCGGACTCCGGCAGTCTTCTGACCGAGATCGAGCAGCGCCATACCTTTCTTGAGCCGTGCCGGGGCGAGTTTGAAGCTTTTCGGGTAAACGGTGAGCACCTTGTCGTATTGGGCGACGGCGTCCTGATATTGCTTCTGGTGGTAGGCAATTTCGCCGAGATAGAACTGCGCGTTCGATGCGAGGTCGGTATCGCTGTAGTACTTCAGGTAGTCCTGGAATTCCTGACGTGCAAGATCGTATTTTCCGCCAGTGATGTCGCGAAGGCCGTTCGAATAGAGCATGTCGGCGGAGGGGGCGGGGGAGCTGGCACCTGCGGCTGGAGCGGAAGTCAGGCCATTCGTGGGCCCTGCGTTTGAGTTGGGAGTCGTGTTGGCCGGGGCCGAACCAGAGACCTTGGAATCGATGCTCTGGACGGCGCTCTGTAGATCAACGAGCTGTTGGTTGAGCTTGCCGAGGCGGGATTTAATTTCTTCCAGATTGTCGGAAAGACCCTGAACCTGGGTGGACATGGTGTCGAGGCGAGCGCCAGAGTTGGCTTGGACGTCCTGAACGGACTTCTGGACGCTGCCCATGGTGGCATTGAGTTTGCCGACGTTGTCGCTGGCTTGCTCGACCAGAGTCTTGAGGACGGTGTGGTCCTGGGTCATCTGCGTGGACATGTCCTTTTGACCCTGGAGCAGGGAGGTGACGTCGCGCTGAAGATCGATAATCTCGCGAGCGACGGCCTCAGCCGGACGCGGCCCGATGATGCTGCCGCCAAGCGCCCCGGCAAAAACAGCGGCGGCAAAAATAAAGACGTTGCGGATTCGCATGAAAAAACCTCCTCAGATGCGTCTACTTCTCGGACGAGTGTTCAGGCCAGGGAAGTGTGCACTACATTCCAACTGACGAGCGGGGCGGGGAGACGTCAACCGCGTCGCTCTTCTCTCACTTTAACGGCAGAGCCGCGCGCGAGCAAGAGATTGCTCGACTGCGCGGCTCTGTCGGTCATCGAACAGTTACGAGGTTCTCCGCGGATTAGTTCGCCTTAACGAAGTGGCCGCGGCGGTTGGACTGCCAGCATTCCTCGTTGCTCTCCGTGCAGAACGGCTTTTCCTTGCCGTAGCTGACAGTGTTCAAGCGCTCGGCGGAGATGCCGAGCTGCACAAGGTAATTCTTGACGGCGGCGGCACGGCGATCGCCGAGGACGAGGTTGTATTCGGTGGAGCCGCGTTCGTCGCAATGGCCCTCGATGGTGGCTTTGATTTGCGGATGGGCGCGGAGGAATTCGGCGGTTTTGCCAAGAGCCTCGCGGGCATCCCCGCGGATATCGGCTTTGTTGAAGTCGAAGTATGCGTCCTTCACTTCCTGCAGGAATAGCTCGTCATCCGTGGGGCCAGTTTGTTGTGGCGGAGGTGGAGGAGGTGGTGCAGCCACAGTGACGCGAACGCTGGAGTCCGCGGAGCCGCCGGGACCGCTGGCGGTGATCGTGTAGGTGGTGGAATCGGACGGAGTGACTTTGGTCGAGCCTTGCGCCGTCACGGCGCCAACTTCCGGGGAAATGGTGAGCGTCGTGGCATCGGTAGAAGTCCAACTGAGCGTCGAAGAATCGCCCTTATTGATGGAGGTCGGGTTGGCCGAAAGGGAAACGGTCGGCTTCGCTGCCGGAGGCGGCGGAGGTGGCGGTGGAGGTGGCGCGGCGGCCGGCTTTTTGGCGCAGCCCGCGACAAAAGCAAGAGCAAGAATAGCGGTGAAAAAGGCCCCGCGGTGCACAAATCTAGAAACCCGAATCATTCGAATCCTCCTCAGCGTAAGAATTCCTTGTTTGTCCCACCAGAGCCTCATCGTATCACTAGCGGGCTGGGTAAAGGCAAATACATCGTACCACGATATAATATACATCGTACACAGACAAATGCTAGAAAAAATTCGCAAGAAGCAACACCGAACACCAGGATTTAAGCGAAATATAGCAACCAGAATTTGAGATGCACGCCGCAGGCTGCAGGTTTCCATAATTTCGATCCGCAACCGTGCTGCTTACTTGGGCGACCAATTGGGCGATTCGTTGTGGCCGGTGAGGGTGAGCTCATGGGCCTGGGAGCCGTCCGCTAGCATCGTCCAAATTTGGCGCTGGCCGGTGCGGGTGGACTCGAAGACGATGTGACGGCCGTCGGGAGCCCAACTGGGACGCTCATTGCGAGAGCCCGAATCGGGTGTGAGATTGATGATGTGCTGCGAATTTGGCTCCATGACATAGATATCGTAGTTCCCATCGGGGCGCCGCCAGCTGAAAGCGAGAATCTGGCCATTGGGAGACCAAGCGGGGTCGATGAGGTAGCCCTTGTCGGGGAGATCCAGGGCGGCGAGGTTGGTGCCATCGGAGTTCATCATGTAGAGCTTGGGAATGCCGCCGCGGTCGCTGACGAAGACGACGCTTTGACCGGTTTTGGGGTTCCAGGCGGGCGAAGTGGCACCGCCGTTTCCTGAAAAAGTGAGGCGTTTGGGCTTGCTGCCATTCGAGTCGCTGACGTACAGGTCAGGTGCACCTTGCATGGAAGAGGAGAACATGAGTTGCGTTCCGTCGGGAGACCAGGTAGCGGCGCTGTTGGTACCGCGGAAGCGCGGGAAAGACACGACTTTGCCCGCGTCCATGGAATACATGCAAATTTGAGCGCTAACGACGCGATTCAGTGGCTCGTAGCAAGTGAAGGCGATACGGGAGGCGTCCGGCGACCAACGAGGCATAAGCGAGATGGTGCGGAGGGAGGTCAGAGGATGCTGGTTGGCGCCATCATAATCCATGAGCCAGACTTCCTTGAAACCCGTGCGCGAACTGACGAAGGCGATTTGCGTGGAAGCGATGCCGGGCAGGCCGCCAGAGAGCTTGCTGATGATTTCATCGGCGAACTGGTGAGCGAATTTGCGGACTTGGGCGTCGGTGGGAGCACCGCGATATATTTTGCCAACAACGGCTGGGGAGGAGGGGTTGGTCACATCATAAAGCCAAGCCTGAATGGCCACCTCGGAAGTGGTTTCCGAAAGATTGCCAAAGGCGACGTAGTGAGCTTTGACGTTCGGATCGGTCCAGGCGGCGTACTGAAGTTCGGAAGGCATGGTGGGAGACTGGGCCGGATAAAAACTGGGGCTAACGAGATCGAGAATGCCGCTGAATTGGAGATCATCGCGGACAATTTGCGTAAATTGAGCGGAATGAGTTTTTGCGTTGTCGGCCCGAGGGCCGAAGTCGGCTACGGCAAGGCGAATCTTTTCGACGCCAAGGCCGGTGCCTGTACGGAACCAGGCTTCCTGCCCTTGCTTAGCGCTGACAGGGCTGACTGCAAAACAGAGAACGGCGACGACCACCAGCCAACTGAAGTGTTTAGACTTCACTAGCACCTTCACCTCCGATTTTCCTTGCCGCACAGAACGCCCATGAAAGAGCGGCTTCAATGAGCCAATGACAGGTCAAAATCAAATGTGACATTCACGCCGCTTCCGCTGTAGTCATTCGGCAACGGGCCGAAGCGGATGCCATCCAAGGCGCGCCGAGCTGAATTGTCCATCGAGAGATTGCCACTGGATTGCAATAGCTGGATATTCGTAACGCTGCCGTCACGATTAATTCGAAACGTCATCACGGCATGGGCCTGGCGCGCGGCGCGAACGGCCGGGTCGATGGTAGTTTGGAGCCAATTTTGTCCGACGCTGCGGCGGACAGCTTCAATGTACCAAGCGTAGCGCGAAGCAAAGTCGCCGCCGCCTTGGCCGCTGACGGTAACCGGGCCGGAACCGCCTCCGGGAGTCGTGGCATAGCTAGTCGGAAGATTGGGCGAGCCACCCTTGCCATAATCGACGGCGTTGGGCGGGGGCGGAAGCTTGGGTGGGTCGATTTTGGAGGGATGTGAAATCGGCTTGGGTTTTTCATTCTTGAAAGTGGGAATTTTTTCAACCGGCGTCTTAGGCTCGGGCGGCTTGGGCTTGGGGTCTTCTTTGTACAATCCTTTTGTCGGGTCGACGGCTTTGCTCTCCGTCACCGTGGGTTGCGAAGGCATGGGGATTCCGGCCGCCGGACCGACAAGCTTAACGTTGACGATGCCTTCCGCGCCGCCAATGCCGCCCCATTCGGGACCGTGCATCTGGAGGTAAATGGAGACCGCAATCCAAAGGACGAGGAACACGTGAAAAATCAGGGAATAGACAAGAAATTTTCGGAGGCCGAGATCTTCGGCCGATGTGGCCGGGTAATTGCCAACCGAATTGGCGGCGGCGGTGGTCATGGTCAGCGCGTGCGAGCGCGTTCCGTCAGGGGCTCCGTGACAATACTAATATTGGCGACGCCGGATTGGCGCAAAGTGTCAATGACCTTGGCGAACGTGCCGAAGGGAATGGCTTCATCGGCGCGAAGGAAAACGGAGTCCTGGGGTTTTTTGAGCTGGGCTTTCACCCGGGCGCCAAGCTGGTGGATGTTGATGGGAGTGTCGCCGAGATAGATCAGCTGGTTCTTGTCGATGGAGATGACGAGGCGTTGTTCGTTGATTTCCTTGACGGTAGTGGTTTTGGGGACGTCGACTTCAATGCCGGACTGGAGGATGGGTGCGGTAATCATGAAAATAATGAGGAGCACGAGAACAACGTCGATGAACGGGACCATGTTGATCTCGGAGAGCGTGCTCTGCGTGGTTTTGGAGAGTTGCGGCATAGTTTTCAAAGGCGGACGCGGGCTGCCCGCCGCAAAGAGCTAAGTAAAAGTCTTTTCGATCTGGGCTCCGACTTCAAGAGCAAAAGTATCGAGGCGCTGGGCCAGGTCGCGAATATTTTGCAAAAAATGATTGTAGAAAATGACCGCTGGGATGGCCACGAAGAGTCCGGCGGCGGTGGTGATGAGCGCCTCGGCGATGCCTGGAGCTACGGCACGGAGGCTAGCGGCGCCGGCGTTACCGAGACCGGAGAAGGCGTCAATGATGCCCCAAACGGTACCGAAGAGGCCGATGAAGGGAGTCACCGAGCCGGTGGTAGCTAGCCAGGACATGCCTTTTTCGACGCGGCGGACTTCTTCCGCGGAAGCGAGCTGCATGCTGACGGTGACGGCCTGGAGGCTCTTGAGTTTTCCGGTGGGTTGCGGGTTGCCGGTACCTACCTGGCTTAAGAGTTCGCGATAGCCGGCGGCGTATACAAAGGAGAATGGCGAGCCCGCGGAAGCGAGGGCTTGCGGATTGGCGACGCCCTTGGTGGCGCGAAAGATGCGAAGGAATTGGTCGCTTTGACGGCGAACGCGGCCGAACATGCCGAGTTTCTGAAAGATCATGGCCCAGGAAACGATGGAGAAAATTCCGAGCAAGAGCAAAATGCCACGGGCAACCCAGCCCGTTTGTCCAAGAATGTTACCGAGATCGGCGATAAAGACCGCAGAGAACAGAAGAATGATGCAACCCCTCAGTCAAAATTAAATTTTCCCTACTTTACGAACGTAGCACACGCCTACAGGGTGGTCAAACAAATGAGATGCAAAAAATAAAGAATATGCTGCCTTTTTGGATACAAGCAAAAGCGTCTGTTGGAGGCGGCTATCGCAGGAGTTTGAGCCGGCGAGTTCAGATTAGGAGCGAAGAGGTATGCTAAACTGCGATTTGGGAATGAATAAATCGTTCGATATCGGGCTGGAACAACTGACGGGCACTGCCGGGATTGCCCTGGGCAATCCCGTGGGCACGCAATACGCGGGAGATGGAGCCGAGGCGGCGATACCTGACGCGTTGCGAGGCACATTTTTTCTGGAAACGTTCGGTTGCCAGATGAACGACCACGACTCGGAGAAAGTCGCGGGCGTTCTGCTATCGCGCGGCTACCGGCAAGTGGAGTCGCCGGAGTCGGCCTCGCTCATCCTCTACAATACGTGCAGCATTCGGGAAAAGGCGGCGCAGAAAGTCTTCTCGCGGCTCGGGGAGTTCCGCGTAAAGCAGAACGAGGGCCGAATTATCGGCGTGCTGGGTTGCGTGGCGCAACAGGAAGGCGAAGATATTTTCGAGCGCGCGCCGTGGGTGAGCCTGGTGTGCGGCTCGGCGAGCTACCGGAAGCTGCCGGAGTTGCTGGCGCAGGTAGAAGCAGGGAACCAGCGGGTCACCGGGCTGGATACCGACACAGACGAGACGTTCGAGACGGAGATGACGCGACGTGACAACCCTTGGCGCGCGTATCTTACGATCATCGAAGGCTGCGACAAGGCTTGCACCTATTGCGTGGTTCCTTACACGCGCGGGCCTGAGCGGAGCCGGGCGAGCGATTCGATTTTGCGTGAGGTACGGCAGTTGGCAGAGCTGGGGTATTCCGAGGTGCAACTACTGGGCCAGACGGTCAATTCCTATAAAGATCCGACGGCGCGCGGGATGCGCTTTTCTGAGTTGCTGCTGGCAGTGGCGGACGAGCCGGGCATTCGCCGGGTGCGGTTTACGACCTCTCATCCGAGCGACTTCACGCGAGACATTGTGGACGCGATTGATGCGCAGACGAAATTGTGCAACCACGTACACCTGCCGGTGCAATCGGGCTCGACACGGGTGTTGCGAGCCATGCAGAGGACGTACAGCCGCGAAGAATACCTTGAGAAGATTGCGTTGATCCGCAGCGCGAAGCGGCCGATCAGCATTACGACCGACATTATCGTGGGCTTTCCCGGTGAGACTGGCAAAGATCTTGCGGAAACGCTGAGCTTGCTGGATGCGGTTCACTACGACGGAATGTTTTCGTTCAAGTATTCTCCTAGGCCGCACACTCCGTCGCTGGCGATGAGCGACTCCATTCCGGAGGAGGAGAAGAGCCGGAGGCTGGCCACCCTGCAGGAAAAACAGCGTGAGATTCAAACAAGAACACACGCGGCGCTGGCTGGAGCGACTTTCGAAGTACTGGTCAGTGGAAAATCTCGCCGGGAAAATCAGTGGTCGGGGCATAGCTCATGTAATCGGGTTATAAATTTTACTTCCCAAGAGGCGGCGCTTCTGGGAAAGTACGTGCGGGTTCAGGTGACAGGAGCAACGCCGAATTGTTTGGCGGGGGAACAGGTATAGCAACGCTGAATTCAGCAGCTGCCACCTTTGCGGCGTGAGAAAATTCAAGGAGCACAGACTTAGGTCTGTGCAACAACGGGGGGCACATGGAAGTGGAGATGAAAATCCGCGGCCTGATGATGGATCCCGTAACCAACGCGCCCATCGTGGTGCTGAAAGACGTACAGGGACAGGCCATCCTTCCCATCTGGGTGGGCGTGTTCGAAGCGAACGCCATCGCGTTTGAAATTGAAAAAGTGCAGACGCCGCGTCCGATGACGCACGACCTGCTGAAAAATGTCTTGCTGGGTCTGGACGTGCATGTTCACAAGATCGTGGTGAACGACCTCAAGGACGATACGTTCTACGCCTTGATCTGCGTGGAACGAGACGGGCAGATGATGACCATTGATTCGCGGCCGAGCGATGCGCTGGCGCTGGCCCTGCGCGTGGATTGCCCCATTTTTGTGGATGAGGAAGTCCTGAAGAATTCGAAAGTCGCCAGCGCGATCACCGAACGCAGCACGAACGAACAACTGCGCAACTACCTCGAAGGCCTCTCCGACGACGACCTGGGCCGCTACAAAATGTAAGTTCTTGGGACGACGTGATGAGCGTCGAAAGTCCCGTATTGCCCTCCGCTTCAGCGCGTAAGAACTCTATTTGCTGCTTGTTTGGCCGACGCCGGCCTCGCCGGTTCTGTGGAGCTCCCATTCGGGACCGTGTGGCGCGACGCCACCACCGTGACGATGGCCAGGTCCTTGGAGCGAATGACGGGAACTATAGCGACGAAGCGCACGAGCACTGCCACGACCACGACGTACCATCCCGAGCCCGGCGAATGAATCGCGGAGAGTCTGCCGAGCGATTCGTAGAGGCCCGAAAATAGAAACGGCAGGAAGTGAAAGGGCAGTCCGCACAGAATTGCCCCAACCATCGCAAAGACGGCCGTAAAGAAAAGCTCCTTAAGAGCTTTGCCGCCTTTGAGATTGCCGCCCGGCTTGGCTCCCGTGACGGCGCCGATCTCCGGAGAACGCAAAGCTTGGAGGGGAGCGGGCAGGGGCCGCAGGGATGGGGTGGCTTTCCACCAAGCCAAAAGCCGCTCGGCCAGTTGTGCAGATTGCTCACGCAGGCGGAGCGTGGAAATGCCATCGATGCAACCGATGTTGAAGACGCCGCACGTGCCAAGTTCTTCGTCTTTCCACGCGAAATAAATGCGCCAAGGAGGAAGCATTCCCGGCATGCCAGGAGCTAGCTTGATGGCGGTGATCTGATCGGGGCGCAGCGAGAATTTTGTTTCCTCACCCCAGTAACAGAGGCGGTCGGAGCGAAGGAAGAGGCATCCTAGATCCCAGTTGGCATTCAGCTCGTAGCTGCGCGGGGCGGCCGCGGGTGAAAAGCCAACAAATACGCCGTCCCAGGCATCGGCCATAATTCCTTCCTTCGCCAGTTTGGTTTTCAGAGAGGCCACGAGTCTGCGAAGTCCCGCCGGAGGTATGTAATTCGCAAAAACGAGATAGGCGCCAAGAGTGGCGGAAACTCCCGCCAGAAAAAGTAATCCATGAAGGGGTTCGTGCGGTACGAAGCGTCCGGCAAGAAATGCGAATGCCGCCGGCGTGAATATCAGCAGGGCGAGCATTGAGAAAGCGACACGCAAACTGCCGCTTTGTTTTGCGTGCGTGGAATGGACTTTGACGCCGGGGGCGACCGTCGCTGGGAGCACGTAATGATCTTCGAGGAGAACGGGCGCTTGAGCGATGACGGGAACGTGCTCAATGGGGATTCCCGCCTTGCGAGCGATGGCCTGCGCACGCCGAAGGGAAGAAGGATGCGTGATCCATTTTTCGGTCCAGTGGCTCCAGTGAATGGGCAACATGTTCAACTGGGCCAGTTTGAAAAGTGCGGAGATGGCGGCATGCGGTTCGCCGGTTGCCTGGACCGCGCCGGCGTCAGCGGCATACTCGAAACGCCGGGACCAGAAGTAGGGTACGAGCGTCACGATCCCGACGATGAGTGCATAGCGAGGGATAACGGAGAGGTGGAGAAACGCGTCGAGGTAACCTACGCCAGTTATTGCCACGAAGTAACTCACGAGAGCGGCCGCGGCCAGCTTTCCCGGATGGCCGAGTTTCAGGTGCGTCATCTCGTGGCCTAAAACATAGTCGACTTCGCGGCGGGACATACGCTGAAGAAGGAAGTCGGTGAAGGAGATGACGTTGCCCTTGCGCGCAAAGGCATTAGCCATCTGGCCTTTGCCCGAAGGAATGACATAGACCTGCTGAAGTTTGACGCCCAACTGGCGAGCCATGGCGAACGCGCGATCGCGCAAGTCACCGGTGGTGAGCGCTTGCGGCTGCATGCCGAGGAATTTCTGACGAGCGCGGCCCGCGAAAATGGCCACGGCAAGAGCGCCGATCATCCAAACCAGTCCGGTGCGGAACGAACCACTCGCCATGGAAGTGATTCCGGTCAGGACCAGCGCGAGAGGCAAGAGCGACGTGCAAAAAGACAGGAAACCCTGCGTGGCGAGCTCGCGGCGAGTCCACGTAAGTCCGCGAAGCTTTTCTTGAACTGGGTGCGACAACGCGAAGCAGAGAACCCAGATGATCGCAGGCGGAAACCAATTGATCACGGAGGGAGTGACGGCATAGTCCCAGACAGGAGCGAAGCGTGAGCCCGGGGATAGAAACTTCAAATTTTGGATGAGGTGCAACGAATCCGCGGCGATCCACCAGCCGAGAAGGGAAAGGAGGAGGGTCCACTGCAGATAACGCATATACGTGAACCACACGACGGCCTTGTCTTGCGCCTCGCTGCTGAGCGCCTTGCGGCCCATCCAGAAGACGAGGAGCGCGGGGAGCAGCAGAATGGCAAACAAAATATATCCAGAACGCGTCAAGGATTTGGAAGAGAGCCCAAAGCGGACCGTAACAAAATCGGGGATGGCGTCGCCGGTATGCCATGAATAAGAGTGATCCAATTCCAGGTTGCGCTGCAGGACTGCCGGCATATTGCCCCAAGCTTTCCCGAAAGCAACGGGTTGCGCTTTGGCGGGAGGCTGCGTTTCCGTGAATTCCACGTCGGGCAACTTCACGCTTAGACTCAAGATTTCAATCTGGTGATCCAGAGCGTATTTGCGCAGCGGAGCTGTGGCAATTTTAAATTCCCGGATGCTGGAAGTGCGCTGGAAAGACGGCTGGCAAGAGCCGTTGTAAACCTGGGCGGTGACATGGAGAAAAGGCGCGTTCGGCTGGAGCGTGCAGCCCAACGAGGATTCGAGGGCGGACTTGATCTCCTGTGCGGTGGCCGGTTGTCCAAGAGCGAAAAAATTCGCGTGCGCTCTGCCGTCTTCTCGAAGGGCGACGCTCACGATGAGTAAGGGAGTCGGTTGCGCATCCTCGTCGTCCGCGTCGCTTGATGGCGATTGAGCGTGTACGGAAAGAGAACTGGCCAGAAACGCAAGAAACATCAGGGAAAGACAGCGCGAATTCTTCGACCGCGATTCACGGCGCATGGCCAGCCACCCTTTCGCCGGCGGGTTTTTGAGAACTCGCCGGAAGCACTCGAGGATGCTAATTGCTTACAGGATAGAGTCGGGAGAGCGTACTTCCATGTCGCAGGAATGCGATGTGACGTAGCAAATAAGGAGAGTACGGAAACGCCAAACCTGCCCGGTCGGACTATTGACCGGAGAAGACTTTTTCCGAGTGAGTAAGCGTTAAGTGACGAACCCTATACCGCCAGACAAAGAGTAAGACAATCCCGATGAGGATCAAGGCGAGACTCAAGCCGGACCACAGGCCGAAGGCGCCCCAGCCTCCGCGGAAACAGAGCCAGGCGCCGAGCGGCAGACCGATAATCCAATACGCGGTGAAATGGCAGAGCATCGGGGTGCGAGTGTCGCCCAAGCCTCGAAGGGCGCCCGTGGCAACTGTTTGAAGGCCATCGAAAAGCTGAAAAGCCGCGCCGGCGGCGAGCAGAATAATTGTACTGTGGATGACGGCTACATCGGGCGTATAAGCGCGGGCGATCCAGCGTGGGACGACAAGCAGGACGATGCTCATACAGGTCATGAATCCGGCGCCGAGGAGGATGGCGGTGTCGCCAGCGTCTCCTGCGCCTTTGGGGTCCTTGCGTCCGATGGCCTGCCCCACACGCACGGCGGCTGCCGAAGAGATTCCGAGCGGAACCATGTAGGTGAAGGACACCGTGTTGAGTGCGATTTGATGGCTTGCGAGCGGAACTGCACCGAGCCGGCCGATCAGAGCCGTCACCAGGGCGAAGACTCCGATTTCAAGCGTGATCTGCATGGCCGTGGGCAAACCAAGAGCGAGAAGCCTCCGGATGCGGCGCAAATCGGGCTCAATGGGAGTATGGAGCAGCCGTGTACGGTGGCGACGGTCGTACCACAGTAGAAAACCGACGAGAACAGCGGAGAGGTAGATGCGCGCCCACGCGGTCGACCAGCCCGAGCCTACTGTGCCCATAGCCGGTGCGCCAAACTTTCCGTAAATGAGGATCCAATTGCCTCCAGCATTTATAAGATTGGCCGTGACGAGAGCGAAAGCGATAGGGCGAACCATATTCATGGCCTGCATGCAGCGGCGCACGGCAAAATAGAGGAGCAGCGGCAATGTCCCCCAAGCAAGGGCTTTGGAGTAGGGAACCGCCAGAGCGATAACGGCCGGGGGAATGCCAGCAGCTCGGAGAATGGGATCAAAGAACCAGACGGGCGCCATCAAAAGCGGAGTCAGGGCCAAGCTGATGTAAATGCCGTGCACAAGAGAGCGATGGCAGTCTTCGCGCTGGCCGGCGCCGAACGCCTGCGAAACGATAGTGTCGAGACCGACGAGCAGGCCTCCGCCAAAGAAAGAGAGCACGTTAACCAAGATGCCGCCAAGACTGATCGCGCCTATGGCGGTGGCGCTGTTCGGAAGACGGCCCACCATCATCGTGTCCACGATGGCCATACTCATCCAACCGAGCTCGGCAAGAACAAGCGGCAGCGCCAGCTGCAAAGTTGGGCCTAGTTCGGAACGAATTGTCTTTGTTCGAATCATTGTTGAAAACGCAAAGAAACGAGTGTACGCGGTACAGGGGGAAAAGGCACAAACAGGTTGGAAGCAAGATCGATAGCGACCATAGCCTCACCGAGTGCCGACCGCTGGGCTTCCTGAGAAGGGTAACTCCGAGGGTGTTCTAGGCCTGAAGTTCCATTGACCACAACAATTGCTGACCTTAGCCTGCACACAGACCTGCTGTTGCGCCCTTTGCGACAGGCGGATTGAACTAGCTTTATTTCTAGCAAATGCTGGCAGACTGTCGGCGCCTTTTGCGGTCCGGCAAACCTAGGAGAAGACCGTGGCCGTTGGAGACATGTCCAGTCTTGAAGCGCGAACGGAGACACTCCGAGCCGAGGTGCGTGTGAATTCGCGCGTTCCGGTGGCGGTGGAATGGGCGGAATCGGGCCGTGCGTTGCGCGCCGAGGGATACACCATTGATGCCAGTACGAAGGGGTGTTTGGCGGTCATTCCACAGGGATTCGCGGTTGGGCAGCGCCTTCTACTGATAAATCTTCTCAACAAGAATGCTTGCGAAGCAGTCTTGATCTGGCGAGGACACGAAGGCCGGAAGGGGTGGGAGCTGGGGCTTGAACTCCAGGGCGCTTCGATGGAGTTCTGGGGTCTAGATTTCTAGCAGGGGCGCCGTCTAAAGAGATTCACAGCTGGGACGGTTCAACACTTTCTTTTTCTTACTCCACTTTCGTCCTAATGCTCGATTTGTAATAAACCCTACCCATTCCAAGATGGAACGACTAAGATTTCCACTGGTCTGGCGGGGAATTTCCACTTTCCCCTTGCGCTTGCATGGGTTGCGAACGTAGAGTGGGCCTAGGCCTAGGGGGCTTTCTGCAAGCTGCACCCACATATAGGGACCTGGTTGCCGGATCGCGTCGGCGCGAATTGTCATGCGCATAGGCGGAGGCAGAAGAGTATGACTGCCATCATCACGGTTGCGAATCAAAAGGGTGGAGTTGGGAAAACGACGACGGCGATAAATTTGTCGGCTGCGTTGGCCAACCGCGGCAAGCGCACGCTCTTGATTGACCTGGATCCGCAAGCGAATTCCACGATCGCCTTTTACGAATCGGGCGAGATCGCTGCATCGATGTTTGACGTTCTAAGTGAAAGCCGTACGACGATGGCGGCGGTGATCAAGACCACGAAAGACCCGATGCTTTCTTTGGGCCCTGGACGGCTGGCCCTGGCCAAACTGGAGCAAGTGCTTGCGGGGCAGTTCGATGCTCCTTATCGGTTAAAAGACGCGCTGGCGGCAGTCTTGAAGGATTACGATTACATTGTGCTGGACACCCCGCCGTCGCTGGGAATTCTGACCGTGAACGCACTGGTGGCCTCCACGCATTTGCTCGTGCCCATACAAGCGGCCTATTTTGCGATCGAGGGGACGGACGATCTCCTCGAGACCTACGAAAGAATTCGCGCGCGCCCCAATCCGGGCCTGAAGGTTTTGGGAGTGGTCATCACGCTGTTTGACAAGCGGACAAATATTTCGCGCGACACCCACGGCCAGATTCGCACGGTGTTCGGCGGAGTGCTGTTCAAAACAAAGATCAGCAAGAACGTCCGGCTCGAAGAGAGTCCGGCCTACAAAGAAACGATTTTAACGTACGCGCCGAAATCACCCGGCGCCATCGAGTACAAGAAACTGGCAGCGGAGGTTATCCAACGTGTCGAAGAGGATCGGGTTACCCGTCACGCTGAAGATGCGGCATGACGCGCACTACGTCGAATCATTAACGAGCTACAGCGGAGCGGCGGTCGGCAGGATGATCCCCGTGGATCAGATCCGGCCCAATCCGGACCAGCCACGCAAAGCTCTGGGAGATTTGCGCGAACTCTCGGAGTCTATCCGCGAGAAAGGAGTGCTTGAGCCGCTCCTGGTGCGGTTTGTGCCGCGCGAAGACTGCTACTACATCATTTCCGGCGAGCGCCGCTATCACGCCTCGCGGGCTGCGGGTTTACGCGAAGTTCCTTGCATCGAAAAAATGGCGGACGACGCGGAAACGCTGGAAATCGCCCTAATCGAAAACATTCAGCGTAAAGACCTGACGCCGTTCGAGGAGGCCGACGGCTTGCATCGCCTTGCTACGCAGTTCGAATACACGCACGAAGACGTCGCCAAGAAAATCGGGCGGGCACGGTCCTCAGTGACGGAGACCCTGTCGCTGCGAAATATTCCCGATTCGTTGCGCAGGAAATGCGTCGAGCACGGAATCATCTCGAAGTCGCTTCTTCTGCAAATTGCCCGCCAGCCGACTGAAAAGAAGATGATGGAGATGATGCACCGCATTCTGCAAGGCGGCCTGACACGTGACGAAGCGCGACGCGAACGGCGCGAAGAGCAAGGCGGACCACAGCGGCCCCAGCCGTTCATCTTTCACTTCGAGCCGGAGAACGAGAGCTTCAGGTTCCGCATTCAGTTCAAGAAGAGCCATGTTTCGCGGGACGAGCTGATCGTCACGCTGCGCGAGATTCTTTCCCAACTCGAGGGTTCGTCTTCGGAAGCGGATTCCACAGCGGCTTGAGTATTTTGAGCATGTCATTCCAGTAGACAGGCGGAAGTCTGTCCCACTCACGTTCATGGTTGATCTTACACCGCAGCAGATGCAAACGCTGGAACGGTTGTTCGAGGCGGGGTTTCGGCCGATCGCAATTCCACCCTATGAAAGTGCGTTATGCGTGAGGCGCGGCGAGTGCGCGGCGGTGTTGTCACCCGTTGCGAATGGGGGATTCAAATTGCTTGCAAGTCCGTCGTACCTGGTTGGTGGCAATCTGAGCGTGAGGCTAAAGCGTGGCCCCGTAGCAGTCTTCGTCTGGAAAAAGAGCGAGTTGCCCGCCACCCCGGAGCGTTTGCAAGAATTGGAGTCCTTTCGGCAGGAACTGACTGACATTCTGGATATGCCGCCAACCCAGTAGTTCCACGCAAATTTGCAATTCTTGCGCACTCCCGGCAAACTAAAAATCTCATGGCAACGTACGACATTATTAGCATTGGCGCAGGACCCACCGGGCTGGCCTGCGCTATCGAAGCGCGTCGGGCGGGGATGAACCCGTTGGTGATCGACAAAGGCTGTCTGTGTAATTCGATTTTCCACTATCCCGTCAACATGGTGTTCTTCACAACTCCGGAACTCCTTGAGATCGGCGACTTGCCGCTGGTTAGCGCGGCGGAGAAGCCGGTGCGCATCGAAGCGCTGAAGTATTACCGCAAAGCGACAGAACATTTCGCTTTGGAGTTACGGCTGTTTGAGCAGGTAGTGCGCGTCGACGGTCAAGATGGCCAGTTTACGGTTGTGACGCAAACCGAGAAAGGAACGCAAGAGAAGTACATCTCGAAAAAAATTTGCGTGGCGACGGGGTACTACGATCTCCCAAATAAAATGGGCATCCCAGGCGAGGATTTGCCCCACGTTTCACACTATTATACTGAGCCGTTCGAGTTCTGGAACCAGGACGTTGTCGTCATCGGCGGGAAGAATTCCGCGGCGGAAGCTGCTTTGGATCTCTTTCGAAACGGTGCACGGGTGACCCTCGTGCATCGGCAGGCGGCCTTGGGGCAATCCATCAAGTATTGGGTTCGACCGGACATCGAGAATCGCATCAAGGCCAACGAAATACGCGCGCTCTTCGAGACCCGGGTAGTGCACATCAAGGCAGATCATGTGGTGGTTGAGAATGGAGCGGGGAAGCGTAGCCTGGCTGCGCGCCAGGTGTTCGCGCTCACGGGCTACCACCCCGATTTTTCTTTCATCGAGAGCCTCGGTGTGCATCTCGATCCGGAAACGCGGAAGCCTGCGCTCGACCCTAACACGCTGGAAAGCAACGTCCCGGGAATCCATCTGGCGGGTGTGGTGATCGGCGGGCGGCACACAGGCGAGATATTCATCGAGAACGGGCGATTTCACGGAAAACAGATTATCGAATCGTTGAAGGCGTGAGTAATCTTCTCCTCCTGGCTTGGATAGAGCTATTTGCCGGGGCACGAAGCGTTTGCTAAACTCCTAGTTCATGGCATCCATTCTTCGAGAAGTCGGCGAGACCTTCAGCACCCTGGTGCAGGGATTCAGCGTGACCTTCCGGAATATGTTCCGTAAGACGGTCACGGAAAATTATCCCTTCGAGCCGGTGCACTTTCAACCACGCTATCGCGGGATTCACGTGTTGCACCGCGACGAATCCGGCATGGAAAAGTGCGTTGGATGTTTTCTATGCGCCGCGGCCTGTCCAGCGAACTGTATTTATATTGAAGCTGCGGAAAACACGGATGCCAACCGTATCTCCGCAGGGGAACGCTACGCAAGCGTTTACAACATCGATTATTCTCGCTGCATCTTCTGTGGCTATTGCGTCGAAGCGTGCCCAACGGACGCTATCACCCATGGGCATGGATTTGAGCTCGCTACCTACGACATCAATTCCTTGGTTTACCGGAAAGAACAACTCCTCGAAAAACAGCCCGCTGCGTCAACTGCTGAGCGTTGATTCAAAGTTTCCTCAGGCTTCCCTAGATCTGCTCACTTGAAGGCGTTTGCTATTCTTGTCGCCACACGCCAGGCACCCGCGCGCCCGTTTTCCACAAACCCTGTCCTATAACTCATATAACGCAGCCAAGACGTAAGTCTGGCGTTGCCTTGAGCTGAGGAGACGGCTCGATGAAGAACGAACAGAATGGCAAGGCGCAGTGGTGGGAGGCTGCGGCGGTGGGCTGTCCGGCGCGAGATAGATTCACATTTACGCGGGCTCCGCAGAGCACACCTTTGGGCAACAAGCCGAAGCTGAGCATTCGCAGCACTTTCACTTCAGAAGCGGCCAACCTGCTGCAAAAAGCGCACAAAAGCTCAGAACGGGCCGCCGTTTTCGGGTCGCAAAACGGCTCGATCCGCAAGAAAATTATCGGACACAGAATGCATTCCATTGCTGCCCGCTGGGGCGCTCGAAAGGATGTCCGGGGCCCTCGCGGAGCGTTCCCGCTGCTCGAGAAGCCACCTGGCCAGCATGGCCGCGGCGTTTTCCTCCATCCACTGATCGATCAGCGCGCTAATTTCCTTCCGGAGATTGGCGGCGTGAGCCAAACGCGAAAGCTCAAAGCTTTGCAGGGAGTTCCGCGAAGCCGAGAGAAGGAACTCCCAAGGTGGCAGAGTCGAGCGGGCGGGCATAGGGCCTCCGTTAAGAAACGGACCGTATATTAGAAGATAAGTAAGACGTGTCAAGAATACTTATGCGTTACGGACTGTGGAAATCTGTGGAAAACTTCGCCGGCACCCGGATAGCCCGAGCCGCGGCAGCAGCGGCGTGCCAGCCCGCCTGCTACCGCGGAGTGGAGGGTTCGCAGCCAGCTCAGCATGCCTGCAGCTCCTGCGCAGGCGATTACGAAGACCCCGACCGCACGGCCTGGACGCCTGATATGGAAGAAGACGAGGAGCGATTACGGGATGCAGCCCGAGACCGAAGCCTGGAAGGGCCTGAAGAAGAGGGCGAGAGCAACGACGAGTTTCCTGCCGTCGAAGTATGACCAACATGAGGGGAGGCAAGGACGATGCGGAGGACAAATCGTAAAGAAGCAAAGCCGGTTCGGTTGCGGAAGCAACTCGAGGTAATTCGCGACGTGATGCTGAGCGCTGGACTGTGCGCCACGTGGTTGACGCTCGATGAGCTGGCAAAGCTGACGCATTACCCGCCGGCCAGCATTTCCGCGCAATTGCGGCACATGCGGAAGCCGCGCTTCGGGGCGTATGAAGTGGTGAAGCGGTGCAGAACGGTGAATAAGGCGATGCGCGCAGAAGGATTTGGCACAGTGTGGGAATACTCGGTGCTGCAGGAGCAGCGCGCGGGGGCTCGGAGAAAGCGCGACAGAAGACGCAAATCGCGAATCGCGTTACAAGCACTGAGTTGCTGAGTTTTGCGAGTGGACCGGCAGCAGAGTTGGCGATGAGTAGTTGATGCGGAGAAGCGCACGCTGAGTGCGCGGTGGCGGAGGAGCCATGAGCGTAAAACCGGAGCTCGCGTTTGATGTGTGCTGGGAAGTCTATCGTGGCGCGCGCGAAGTGCTGGAAACGAAGCGCGGCATTTCGGCGCTAAATTGGAAGGATACTGGGAAATTTCTGTGGCGGCCGGATTTTCGTCCGCGGCTTCATGAATGGGTCGCGGACTTTGCGCTGGCCGGGCAGAAGGCGCTCGAGGGGCCGGACTGGGCTTCACGCATGGTGCTGTTCCGGTTGTACTACCTCGGACTGGCGCCCTATGAAAATGCCCGCCATTTTCTCGGATTGAGCGAGCGCAGCTGGGTCAATTGGACGGAGGAAGTACGCTATCGCGGCGGCAAAGAGCTGCTGCGGCGCGGGATGTTTCCGCCGAGGAAATACTTTCGCAATGAATCCTGAACGGAATCCTGGATCGTTTTTCAACTTCGTCTGCCCGCACCGGACAGCAGGCAACTGATTCAAGCTCCGGAAATCCCTTGAATGATCAGGAGAATGCCGAAGATCACGGGCGCATAGATGACCATCCGACTGGAAGACAGCACGAGCGAATAAACAATTAGTGCGGTTCCAGCCAGGATGTAGAATGCGCGCAAAGCAAGATTCGCGGGTGCCGTCATTGTAAGAGTTTCCCTTGAGTATTGATACTCTCATAGCGCCGGGAAATTCTCACGGTAACAATAGCGGGTCGCCGAGGCTGAGAAGTTTGCCGGTTTCGGTGCTGGGGACGCGGGTGTTGACCGCGAAGCGGTAGAAATGATCGAAGCGCTCGGCGGGCGCCCAGGGAGGGAGCTGCGTACGGCGCTGTTCGCTGAAGCGCTTCTGAAAAACGCCATCCGCGGCGCCGGTGTGCGAATCACGAGAGGGAACCGGGCAGCGGGCGCAAGGGTTGCTGCCCTCGAAGGCAACGTCGACAATTTTGAAGCGCACCACACGTGTTTCGCTTTCGGCGAAGAGTTGATCCTCCCAAAACGCCGGCACACCATCGATTTCAAGCGTGGTGCGGAATCGCTGGCGGGCTTCATCGATCGTTATGCTTGGGAACCATTCGCAAACAGCTTCGAGCGATGCCGTAGAAATAATCGTGGGTCCCGTAGCGAGGCCGTCGTCCGGAAATCCGTCGCGCGTGTAGCGGACCTGAATCGCTTGCTCAAAGTACATACTAAACCATTCCGAGGCGCCATCAGTGTCGCCTGGAAAAGCAAAAGACATCGCGGGGATCTTGCGCCGGTCTCCGGGAACGGTGAACGTAACGGAGCTGATATCCGCTGCGTACGCGGCGCGAATGAGATGCGTGGCGGCGGTGCGCTTGCCATTGACCCAGCGGCCGTCGGCAGAGTAGAGCGCCCAGACGCGGTCGAGTTCCAGGCCGCCATTGGGCCCAATGCGCGCTTCGTTCACCGAAACAGGATCCAGTGCCTTAATGGGGTGCAAACGAATATGGGCAAGGCGCGGCGTGGCACTGTCATCGAGCACGTACAGAGTTTAGCAGAGGAAGAAGAACGAACAGGCTATCAACGCCGATTGTGGTCTAGTTCGGATCGCAACCTCAATTTGCAGAGGCCGCCGCCGGCGTTTTCTTCTTCTTCGCCATTTCCTGGACCGTGAAGAGCAGCAGCGAGCGATCTTGTTGGTCCATCTTGCTCAGCAGCAGCCGCAGCTTCCTCAGGAAGCGCAAATCCTTTCCGGAGTTGCCCCAGGCGCTCCCGCTGGGCTCCGTCCAGGCGGCCGGGACATCAGGCTTGGGCGGCTGGTCGCCATCGTAAAGAAGCTGGTAGAGCGGCATGTCCAGTGCTCGCGCAAGTTTTTCCAGCGTTTCAATAGCAGGTACGGTATGGCCATTTTCCACGCGAGAGAGATAGCAGCGCAGTAGGCCGGTTCGTTTTTCTATGTCGCCTTGGGATAGTTTCTTTTCCTCGCGCAGGACGCGCAATCTTTCGCCAATGATCATCCGTGGCTCCTAACCAATAGCTCTCCGGCCTGCTGGCTGGGCGCAAGGCGGAATGACTGGACTATAAACTATCGAATCAATTTTAGTCGAGAAGATTACGCTGCGAACGCCTGTGGAAAAACCACAGGAGGGAAGGTCCAACGGCGATGCCGGCGACGAGAGCAGTCGCGGGAATTGGAGTCTCCGGAGCGGGTGGCGGAGGCAAGGCCCCTTTTGCGGGAAGGTCAAATACTGGGGACGAGCCGAGGCACACTTTGAGTTCTGGCGGCGGAGAAAAAGGTCTCGGAGCGCGATTAATGCAGTCAATTTACTGCCAGGCGCTGTTGCCGGGCAATTAGGCTTTGGCAGCCGCTCCGGTCCGTGCAACGACGGACTTGTACCCGCAGGTGGCGGCCTTGCGCATCGCCTCGATGGCTTGCGCGGCGGTCATCAGCGGCGTGGTTTGAATGTTGGCAACCGCTCCGCCGGCCGCGAAGGCGATGGCGATCGCGGCAGCAGAGATGTTGTCGGGCATCTCGGTGATGGCAAGGACATCGAACGGGCCAAACGCGAAGAATGCTGAATGCAGCTTTCCTCCGAGCTTCTCGATTGGGACGCGGACGATATCGAGCCGGTCTTGTGGATCGGCTATTAACCGAGCCCAGGCTTCCTTGGTGTAACTGACTTGGTGGCAATAATGGGGCATGGTGGACCTCCTTACCTTCCAGGCGGGAAAAAATCGAGGTAACAAAGGGACTATGCTCTTGAAAACAAAGGGTGTCAAGAAAAGTTGAAAAAATTTTAAGATTTCTCTTGACAAAAAATTAGAATGTGGTACACTTTTCCCCGTAGAAAAGTACGCCTCGGCGATGCCGGGGCGTTTTGCTTTTTAGGGCTGCATTTTGGCGTTCTCTCCGAACGCCAGGTCCTGGATAATTCTCGTCGTCCTTCTGAGCATGTCGACCGAGCACTGCAACGGATGCAGGCGCCGAAGTGTCCATGCATTAGAGAGTTCTGAATTTATTTCAGTGTAGTTGCGCGCAAGTGTGTCGCGCACGAAAAGGAGCCAAGATGCCGAGCTATCAGAATGTGACTCCACCGCTTTCGCTTTCCTCCGGTGACGTCGGCTTTAGCTTCAACAACGAGGCGTTTCCCGGCAGCGCCCAAGCAGGCACCCAGTTCGCCATTCCAAGCTTCACAGGACTGCCGGACGGCGGAACCGCGGTGCGCTGGCAGACGATCTTTGGGACGGCGCCGACGGCCGTCAGTATGGCTTTGCAAGGCGCCATGGCCGACGTCGACTCGGAATACCAGACCATCGACACCACAACGAACACCGCGGGCGAGGCGCGCACAGTGACCGCGGTGCAGGCGAAATTTTTGCGCATCAAGTTTACGTCCTCGACGGGTGGCAGCGGCCTTACGGCAAAATTGCTGGTCTAAGCTGGACGGATTTGCGATCGCGGACGATTCGCGAGCCGACAGTCAACAGCTGACAGCCAGCAGCACACTGCATACTTGCGTTCAGTTCCAATCCAGCGATGTCGAGTTCCAGTCCAACGATAACGAAACAGCGGTGAAGTCTGCATCGACCTTCGAGAAGCCGGCGGAGCGCGCGAAGCGCTCCGGATCGACGCCCGATCCCGGTTCGCTGGAAAAGGTTCGCCGGACGCGCGGCGCCCACCCGGCAAAACGGAGTGAAACTCCGACAATGAAAAGCAACGGCCATGACGCGGGCGCAGCAAAAGTGAACGGTCATGGCCTAGCTTCACCTTCCCGCACGGCGCAAGAAAGGGAAGCGCCGCTGGAAAAGGGCAGGGCTGCGTCTGACGATGCACGCGATTTTCCCACTGCGGCCGCCGCGTCCTCCGCCGCGGCCGGTAAGGAACGCGATGCGTGCGCTGAGGTGGCTCAGGCCCCGGAAGGTGAAAAGAATAGCCGGCCCAAGAAAAGGAAGAAAAAGGCCGGCACGGGAACGTCGCGCGTCCCAAGCGAAAAGAACAAGGCCAAGGGCGAGCCCAAGGACGAGCCTAAGGACAACCCTAACGGCAAGCCTACGCGCAAAGGTGAGGAAGATACGGTGGACATTCCCCCGGGATCGAAACCACTGCCGGAAGATGGCGCCGAATTTGTGGATGCCATGCACGAACACGTGGATATCTATCAGGCTTGTGGACGTCTCGTGAAATCGGGCGACCAGAAAATCGGTCAGCGCATGCTGGAACGCTTGTTGGAAATGAAATACGGCAAGGGAACCTCTCCGACTGCTGACGAATCGCCGGAGATTGTGATTGATATCGACAGCGCTGTGACCCGGCGCGCAGCGGAAGGAGCAAAAAAATGAGCGTGGTACCTGTTCCCCAGGAATCTTTCCTGGAGAAGCTTACGAACGCGATCCATCTCGACTATGTCCTGAAAGTGCTGGGCGTCGGCGGCTTCCTCTGGGCCTTCCTGGCCTCCTGGCACACGTTGGGCTTTGGCGTGAGGGCCGGCATGCTCAGTTCGGTGGCCGCTTGGATCGTGGGTAGCCGATTCTCGAAGATCTATCGCTAAGTGGACTTCAGCCAATATTATCGGCCCTTTCCTCGACAGCAGGAGTTTCACGACAGCCTCGCCAAGTACCGGCTCTTTGGCGGCGCGGCGGGCCCCGGCAAAACCAAGGCGCTGCTTTGGGAAGCGATCCTTCAGGCCAACGCGTGGGCCGGAGCAGACACGCTTTTGCTTCGCCGCACGTATCCTGAATTGGAATCGTCGCTGCTCGCGTACTTCCGGCGAGACGTGCCCCGCGGCCTGTACAAGAAGTACAACGAGTCCAAGCACGTTGTTACCTGGCGAAATGGCTCGACCACGCGCTTTGGCTACTGCCGCAACGAAAACGACGTCTACCAATACCAGGGTGCGGAATTTCTATTCATCGGGCTCGATGAGCTCACGCACTTTACGCTGAAGCAGTGGCAATTTCTCACTTCGCGGAACCGCTGTCCCGTGCGCGGAAGTTTCTGCGGCATGGCCGGCGCGACGAATCCCGGCAATATCGGCCACGCCTGGGTGAAAGCGTTGTGGGTCGATCACCAGCCGCCGGCGGGCTTCGAGCAAGCAGGATTTTACGATCCCCGCGACTATGAATTTATTCGCGCGCGGCTCGACGACAATCCGATATACGCGAACGATGCCGGCTACCGCCGCACTCTGGAAACTTTGCCCGAGCATCTGCGAAGCGCGTTCCTCGACGGCGACTGGAACGTTTTCGCCGGCCAGTATTTCGACATCTTCGATTACGGGCGGCATACCGCGCGGCCGGAAGAGATCCGGCTCGAAGCCTGGTGGCCGCGCTGGATTTCGATCGACTGGGGCTTCCAGCATCCCAGCGCGGTGTACTGGCATTGCGCGGTGCCGCCAGAAGCTCACAGTCGACAGCTCGCAGCGGACAGCAGGACAGCACAATTCGCTCCCTCTCCACGCGCTGTTAGCGGTGAGCTGTCCGCTGTAGGCTCGCGCATAGTCACCTACCGCGAATTCGTCCAAAACGGCCTCTCTCCGCGCATGCTTGCGCAGGGAATTGCCGAGCGCAGCGGTCGCGAAAATATCAGCGAAGTGTTTCTTTCGCCGGATGCATTCGCGCATCGCACGGCGGAAGCCTCGATCGCCGAGCAGCTCGGCGATGTGTTGACGGCCAACGGCTTGCCGCGGCCCGCGCCCGCCGACGATGACCGCATCGGCGGCTGGCAGTTCATGTATCAGCTGCTGGAATCGAACGCGTGGATCATCACGGAAAATTGCACCAAGCTGATCGAGTGCATGCCGACGCTCGTGCGCGACAACATTCGCCAGGAAGACATCCGCAAAATGGATGGCGATGATCCCGCGGATTCCGCGCGCTATGGATTGGTCTCCGGCGGAAGAATCGCCGGTGTTGCGACGGCCTTCGCGTCGTCCAGGGCGGGGCAACCCCCGCCCCTACATCCGCCGGGAAGTGGCGCGCATTTCGTCACCGGCATGCCGCTCGGCGAACAGATTGCGCGCCAGGTGAGCGCCACGGATCCAACTTCGCAGGCGATTCACTACCAGCGCCTCGAAGCCGAAGCGCGCAATCAATTCCGGCCCAAAAAGTTTCCGCGCCGGCATTGGTAATGCCTTCCTAGGGCGCGTCAGGATCGAAGCTGCGTCGGATCGCTACTGAGACTTCACGCATCCGTCGTTCTGACAATGCGCGTGGCAGCCTCTCGATGAGCTGTGACTTGGGTAGCGTGGTTATGAAATGTCCGCGCAAGCAGGAGTCTCCCGGCAAACCGGTCTCTCCGGGGGGCAGCACGAGAGTGCTGGGTGCTGCTGCAATTCGGGAGGCGAAGGGAAGCACGAGAACTGTAAAGGCGTTGTCACTCAGGTTGCGTTCGTTCAATGAGACGACTAACACCCAGTGTCGCTGACCGAGAGGAACCGTCAAGTAGGCTGTCCAGATCTCTCCGCGACGGGGAGCGGGCTGCTTGGTCGCCGGCTTACTCGCCATCGAAGTCCACTTGAGAGGAAGCGCCGCCGACGGCAAGTTCAAGCTTTTTTTCATCCTCGAGGGAATCGCCAGACAACGAGGCATAGTAAGCAGCGGTTGCGGATGCTAGGTTTCGCCGCGATTCATCTCGGCGCGCGACGGCGACGGCACGGTCAACCGCCTCCGCCAAATTCGCCGCCTTTCCGCGACGTACCAGCGAGCGCAGATAGGCCCCGGTCTCCGGAGCCACCGTGGTGGAGATTTTTTGGCGATTGCCGCGTGCGCTCATTCGCTTCCTCCGCTATGAGTATATCAGAATTCATCTGAATGTGATGGGATAGATTATCTCCTGAATTGGGTGACATGCGAGAGTTTCTAAGAAGGCTGTTGCGGGGCCGCTACATCGAACGGCTGGAGGCAGACGTTGCCCAGCTGCGGGCGGAGAATCGTGCGCTGATGAATTCGCTGCTGGGCACGGCGGGATTTCCGCCGGTCGAGTTTCCCGAAGCGCCGAAGCCGCAGGCGCTGCCGCGATTGAGGAAGCGCTCGTGGCACCAGATTCAAGCCTGGCGCGAAACAGGAGCGGCGCACGATGCGGCCGCTGATTTTGACGGCGGAAACGATGCGAGGACGAATGGACCTGTACCCCACAGCTGAGGTTTTTCCCGGGACGCCCGGAACAATCGCACCAGCCGATGGCAATTACGCGGCACGCGTGGCACCGGTCGTGGCGCCAGGCTTTCGCCCGGCACCCGCTTTAGACCATTCATCCATCGCGGACGACGCGGAGAAGGATGCCGACCTAAAAAGCGGCGCTAAGCAGTTCGGCGATGCGCCTTTGGAGCTGGGCCCTAACAACGATCGGCTCGAAGATGTGAAGCCCGAGCTGGTGAACGCGCTCCGCGAACTGGTGCGCCAGTATCGACAGGAAGGCATCGTCGCGCGGCGCAACGAAATCCGGCGGATTCGCCAGGCGCGGCTCTTCTGGCAAGGACTTCAATACGCCTGGTGGAATCCCAACGACATGAACTGGCACTTGCCGTTCGAGCAGCGCTTCAAGGACGACCGCGAACTCGAAGAGATGCCGCGCTATCAGTTCGTCACGAATTTTTATCAGGGATTTGGATTGTCGTTCATCGCTGTGCTTTCGCAGGATGTGCCGAGCGTGCGCTTCTACCCGCAATCGTCGCAATCGCTCGAAGACATTAGCGCGGCGCGCGCCGCCAGCGACGTGGCCGAGCTGATCGAGCGCAACAACGAGGTGGAAAACCTTCTCACTTCGATCGGCTACTTCCTCTGGACCGACGGAAAACTTGGCGCGTATGTCCGCTTCGTCGCCGACGGCCAGCGCTTCGGTTTTCACGAAGAACAGTTGCTCGAGGCGATTGAGATTCCTCTTGGTGAAGACGCGTATGTTTGCCCAGCCTGCCGGCGAGAGACGCCGGCGACACCGCCTGCTCCCGGGGACGAGCCGGCCCAAGATCCGACGACCGTAGGGGCACGATATATCGTGCCCCTACAGCCGATGCGTTGCGCAAGTTGCGATGCGGAGCTCGGCGAATCGAACCTGCGCAAGGCCGAGCGTGTCACCGTGCCGCGTGTAGTGGGTACGAGGCGAGTGCCGAACGGACAGGAAGTGATCTCCATCGCCGGCGGCCTGGAACTGAACACCCCCGTCTGGGCCAACGAAATGCACGAATACCCGTACCTGCAATGGCAGACGGAGGTACATCGCGCGAAGCTGAAAGCAGCATACCCGCACGCGGCGAGCAAGATCGAAGCCGCGTCATCGCAAGGCCCCGACGATGTGTACGCGCGGGTCTCGCGCTTGAGCGTCGAGCAAGGTTTGCCTTCGATTCATCCCGGCGACGCGCTGATGAATTTGATCACTTTCGATCGCACCTGGTTGCGCCCGTGGGCGTTCTATTCGATCGAGGACGAAGCCGTGCGTAACGAACTGCTCGCGCTGTTTCCCGATGGCTGCTACTGCGGATTTGCCGGCGATGTCTACTGCGAATCGCGCAACGAATCCATGGACGATCACTGGCGCGTGTTGCACGCTCTTCCCGGCGACGGGCAGAATCGCCCGAGCGTCGGCGATTCGCTCGTGCAAGTGCAAGAGCGCTACAACGTGCTCTCCAACATGCAGGCCGAAACTTACGAGTACGGAATCCCGCCGATTTACGCCGACCCGCAAGTGCTGGATTTCGACGCGCTCGCGAATCAAGTCGCCGAACCTGCCGCGCATTTCCCGGCGCGCGCACGTCCTGGACAGCCGCTTGCCGCGGGATTTTTTCAGCCGGCGCCCGCGCAAGTTCCGCCGGACATGATCCGCCACCAGCAGGATTTGATCGGGCCCGTGGCGCAATTCTTGACCGGGTTGTTTCCCGCGATCTTCGGCGGAAACATGGACGACGTGAAAACGGCGTCGGGCTATGCGCTGGCCCGCGATCAGGCTATGGGCCGTTTGGGATTAGTCTGGCGCCGCACCAAACAATTTTATGCCGACGTTCTGCTCCTCGCTGTCGATTGCTTCCGCAAAAACCGGCCGGAAGACGCCGAGATCCCCCTGCTCGGACCGGACGGCGTGCTTGACGCCCGCGTGATTCGCGCTGCGGATTTGAAGGGCAACATCTGCGTCCATCCCGAAGCGGACGAAACATTTCCGCGCCTGAAGTCGCAACAACGCGCCGTGTTGCAGCAATTATTCAGCGTGAACGATCCGCTCATTCAGGAAGCGCTGGCCGAACCGGCGAACATCGGCTACATCAAGAACGTGCTTGGACTCAGCGAGCTGGTCGTGCCCGGCGAGGATTCGCGCAATAAACAGCTCCGCGAGATTCAGCAATTGCTCGCCAGCGCCCCGATTGTGATCTCGACACACCTGTCCGGTGCAGCACACGTAGCGCCGGGCTTTAGCCCGGCATCCGCAGGCGCCAGTGAAGCCAATGAATCGGCTGCCCCGGAATCGTCAAACGCCGCGCCCCAAGATGGCGTCCTAAAGGGCGGCGCTAGGCAACCCGCGTCCGCCAACTCGCAGGAGCCATCAATTTTGGTGCTGCCGTCCGTCCCCGTTGATCAGCTTCTCGATGACCACGCCGTGGAATTCGAGGAATGCAAGCGCTGGGCCAACTCCGAAGCCGGCCAATCCGCGAAGATGACCAATCCCGCCGGCTTTGCCAACGTCCGCGCGCATACCGAGGCGCACCTCCGAGCCATGAGCATCGGAACATCCGCCCTGAGCCATGTCGGCCCAACCCAGACGGGACATTTCTCCCCGGTCCACCGTCCGGCAAGGTCAAACGAATTGCAAACGTCGAGCCATGCCGCAGTCCGGCTGGCTCCGAAGGAATCCTCTCCGCACGGAGAAGCGGACCGGGACAGTCCGGGCGATCATTGGATCACCATCGACGGTAACCATGTCTTGATCCATGAAGCCGAAGGAAAGCACAACGAGCAAACCCCACAAAGCCTCGCCGCGCAGATACCTTGCGCTATCAAGGTTGCTATCGCAACAGCCCTAAACGACAGCAACGCACCGACCGCGGACGACAAGAAAGGAGGATTTCACGAAGAATATGGAGTCGCAGGACTAGACGCGTCTGGAAAATGGGTGATCTCGCGCGATGAACCTGGTCCATATGCTAACCCCGACGTCACCGACCATGTATCTCCCTCTGGTAAGCCCGCGGATAAAAGCGTCGCGTACTCAATAGTTAGCCCCCGCGTCTTTTTCCATGTGCATCCTGCCGGTGTTACCGCCGCAGGCAAGCGCTGGGTACAGCCTCCGTCGAGTGCGGACAAGACTGCAGCAATTCCTGGTCAGATCAACATTGTTCTAGCGGCGGGCGAAAAGAAGGTGTATTTCTATGACAGTTCGGGAGTCATCGGTAAGTCCATCAAGCTGAAGGATTTTTTGTGCTCATGAAATGAGAACCATTTTCCGAGTCACGGCACTAGGAACAGGGTTGATGCTGTTCTTCTCTTTGGCGGCGCAACAAACACAACGGTCATTGCCCAAGGTTGTGAGCGCGTCGGTGCCGTTCTATCCCATCCTTGCACCCGGAGCCCGTATTCAGGGAGTCGTAACGCTCCGGGTGTCGACAGACGGGAAAAGTGTGTCGGCCATCGACGCAGAAAGCGGGCCGCCCATGTTGGTGCAGGCGGCAAAGGAAAATGTCAGAACCTGGCGCTTTGAGCCGCATGCGCCAGCCACTTTCGGCGTTAAGTTTAGGTATCGGCTGTTGGATTACAAGTGCGATTCGGACTGTCGATGTAAGAGCCAGCCAGAGCCGTCAGTACTTCTCCATCTGCCGAGCCACGTCGAAGTCACCTCGGTGATTCCGATGATTTGCGATCCTGCAGAGCAGACACCCCGTAAGAAGTGACGCCTAGTATTAGCGCACGAGCCTCGATAAATCGGGGCTTTTTCTTTTGGAGCCAGAATGAATCCGCAAACTGCATCGGCGTCAGGAGCGAACGGACATAGCTCGGCGCAAGACATTTTCGTGCTCACCGACGAGCAGATCCTCGAGATCGAGCCTGAGACGCAAAGCGTGATCGTACGCGAGGATGTTCCGCGGGGTGATCGCCCTGCGGCTGTTCCGAGCGACGCCGATGCGCCCGATGACAGTGTTTTACGAAGCGCTAACGGGATTGATTCACAGGGCCCGGCTTCGGCAGCGCAACACTCACAATGCACACAGGCAGGAGCGCCTGTGCTACTTGAGCCGCCGGAGTGGCTAGCCGAGACGATGAATGATCCACAGCGAGGGACGGAAGCACGAGCCCTTTGGGAAGGCGCACAGCGAGCCCAGAAAGAAGCGGCCTCGTATCGCGAAGTGTTTGCCAAGCCGGAAGAAGCGCGAACGGCTGCCGAACGCGCTCGCACGCTCGACGAGATAGACCGCGCCTATTTCGCCGGAAACGCAACGCAACGCGCGCAGCTTGCAGCCATGATGATGCGCGAAGATCCTGCGGCGTTTCGCGAAATGGTGTTCGAGGGATTGCGTGCTCTTGAAGCCGCACAGCAACCGGGAAATGGTGGAAGCGCTGCCTCGGCCGCAGGGGCGAACCCGGGGTCGCCTGCGGCGCATGGCAACGCGGCGCAACCGGCAGCGCACGCAAACCACGGCGGACAGCAGAGTGACGATTCGGTGCGGCAGGCTCACCTGGCTGCCTATGCGGCTTTTGAAAAAGCAGCCAATGAGGACTTGGAACGCAGCGTGGGCGATGCGATCGCGCGTACGCTCGACCAGGCAATTCCTGCCACGGGAAAGCCCGACGGCGCAGCTCTGAAGGGGCGAATGGCCGCAGCGATTCGCCAGGACATCGAAAAAGCGCTGGAAGGCGACCGGCAACTCGGCGAGCAAGTTACGCTGATTTTATCCGCGAAGCGCTTCGACCCCGAAATACGCGCGCAAGTGGTGCGGCTGATCGGGGAGCGCGCGCAACAGCTAGTCCCTGGCGCGACCAAACGCGCGTTGAATGATTGGACGCAAACAACTTTGGCTGCCCATCGCAACAAGAGCTCCCGGATCGAGACAGTCTCCGCGAGAAGGGAAGTGGCCCCCGCGGTATCAGGTCCGCGAGTCGCCCCGGATCAGAATGCGCAACGCAAAGATGCGGCACGCTCGGCCCGCCTCGATGGCGGAGACTCCGCGAAGAGCCGCATCAACTACGGCAAGCTCAGCGATGAACAGATTCTCGATTTGTGACCAGGAATGGGCGTCAGTGCAGCGGTCCGAGCAGCACCAGCAGCGCGCCGATTGCGCCCAGCGTTATCAGCATGAGCGACAGAATACCGCCGATCCCGTACAAATACGGCGTGATCGATTTCGAGCGCCGCAACAGCATGAACCGGCCGGAACAAAAGCGGAGCAGGTAAATGCCGGCCCCGATCAACAACAGAAATGCCAGGACGCCAGAGATTTTCATTTTGATGTTTGATTCGGCTGAATTCTCTAGCTTCCATTGAAGCGAACCGCGCTTCAACGCGCAATCGGGAGTTGCAGCAAGCCATTCAATAAGTACACCCAATCGATTTTCGGCGCCTTCTCAAGAGACGCCCGCGCGATTCTCTGCCGCGAAGCTGCGGCTACCGGGAACGCCGCAATTCTGTTGGCCGCATCGCGGCCACCTGAAAATTAAGGAGAACAACAGATGCCAGCACAAGCAAACGCGAACGTCGTCGCGTTGCAACTCGAGAAGGTGCGCGACAAAGTGCCCCTGCTCTACGAACGAGACGACATTTTACTCACCATGATCCAGCAGCGCGGGGACGTGGAGAAAGTTTCCAGCCGCAACATGCGCCTGCCCTTGCAGGTGAATCCCGGCGGCAAAGCCGGATCGTACAATGCCGACGGCGGCGACCTGGGCCGCGGCTCGGGCACAGCCTACGACGTCGCGCAGGTCTCGCCGATTTTCTTCCGCTTCGCGATTGAAATCACGAAGCTGGTGGAATACGCCACGACCGGCCGCGAGCGCGCCATCGAAAACGCTACCAAGCGCGAAGTCGCCAACGGAATGAAACAGTTCCGCGCGTTTCTCGATAAGCTGATGCAGACCGCCGGCAACGGCGTGCTCGGCACCGTCAGCTCGTTTGCCAGCACGACCTGGACGATGGCCACGCCTCCGCGCGCAGCGCTCGTTTATGTCGGCCAGACCATTCAGGTCTACGACTCGACGCTGACCACCAATCGCGGCACAGCCAACGTCGTGGCCGCCGATCCCATCAGCCCCACGCAGACGATTACCGTCGACGCAAACCCGGGCGGTTTGACCGCCGGAGACGTCATCGTCCACGACGGATTGAGCGGCGCGAGCCCCGTTTCGCTTTTCGGCATCAAGTACCACCAGAACAACGCGACCACCGGCACATGGCTCAACCTAAACCGCGCGACCTATCCGGTGCAGCTCGCCACGCCTCGCGTAAACGCGGGCAACGCCGCGCTCACGCCGAGCAACGTGCGCTTGGCCATCAACAAGGTTCGCAAAGCGCTGGGCATCAATCATCTCAGCAAGCTCATTGCGTACATGGCGGTGGAACAGGAGCACGCCTGGGAAAATCTGGGCATCACCGTCAGCCAGATCATCAAGGAAGGCGGCGCCAGCGACGGCAACGATCTCGATCTGCTCTTCAGCGGCCGCAAAACAATGAGCGGAATCCCCATCAAGTCCAGCGTGAACGCCGACCAGACCCGTGTGGATTTTCTCGACCTCTCGCACTGGGGACGCGCCGTGCTCAAGGACATCGACTTCTATGAAGTCAATGGCAACACGGTGTTTCCGATTTACGGAGCGAGCGGCGGGCTTGCCGCCAGCTACATCTTCTACTTCGACACCGCGTTTCAGGTGTGGGATGACTCGCCGCGCACCGGCGCGTTCATCGATACCCTGGCGCGGCCAAGCGGCTACTAAAAAAAACCAGGTAAAGGAGGCACAGGAAGTAGAGGAGGTAAAGGTAAAGAAGCCGGCGTTTGCCAATATGCATGCGCTTGTGGATTCTTAATCCTTTACTTCCTTTACCTCATTAACCTCCTTTACCTCCTGATTTGAAATGCGAAAGGGTCTTCTCGCCGACCTGGTCCTCTTGTTGTGCGGCGTGATAGCCGCGCGCGGCAGACCCGACCCGCTCTTCTTCGTTTTTATTCGCGCGGACCGCGAGCAAGGCGTGGCCTTCCTGCGGCCCATGATCGCGCCCGACATCGGCGTACAGCTTGCCTCCGGCCCGCTTCAACTTACGCCGGGCACGGCATTGCGTTGCGTTCAATCCACGCAAAAGCAAAATGCCATAGTGGAAGGCCAAACCGCCGTGGTCAGCGAACTCGTGCTGGATTGCGGCGATTACAAATTTGTCGTGAAGGGTCTTGACTTCGCTCCCCGCGCAAAATGATTCGAGTCTTACGCGAAACGCACGAGACGCCGGAAAACGTCGCGCAAAGTTTGCGTCGTGCCGGCGGCATTAACCGATTCGGCGAAGCGAACTACCGTGCCGTTTGGGGATGGAACCGCCTCGCGTGGATTGGGGGGAAATTCGAGGAGCGCGATCCCGAAACGGGCTCGCTGCTCCGTGAAGTCGTTGAGCTGCGCCAGGAGCCGAAGTATCCCGCCGTGAATCGCTGGCATATTGAGCGGTGGGTGCCTCCGGAAGTGTACGGCTCGCCGCGCTTTTGGTATGCGCAAACCGTTGAACGCGAAAACGGCGTGAGCATTCCCGCGCTCGGGCCGTATCCTTCGCGTGGAGAGTACGAGCATTGCTTCACGCTCGAACGCCCGCGCGGCGAATTTCTGCAGCTCACGCCGGCCGCGGCAGACCATGTCGCACGCGCGATTGAATTTTCGAGGCATCTTCCGGGGGCCACTAAGCGGCGCTCCGTCAACGAGAGGGAAGAGCGCGAGGAGCGCGCCTATGAAGCGTGGGCCTACGACCAGCTAGACGATGCTGTCCCCGCGTTTCACAAGCAGCCCTTTGTTTCGGTGATCAGCAAATGAAACGCTTTGAACTCTGGCTAAAAGGAATTGTGGCAGCCGCGATTAGTGGCGGCGCCGGCGGGGTGCTCACCGGTTTTGCGGCCGTGGGGATCGACCCGCAGCATTTCAATTTACAAACGGGAACGGGCGCGACCATGCGAATCGCCGTAGCCGCGGCACTGATTAACTCTGTGATCGGCGTAGCGGCGTATTTGCAAAAATCGCCGCTGCCTGAAGACTGAAAGCGCGCGAGCGAGGCTGCGACAGACATTCCTGATCGTCTCTTTGTTCGTGCGACACGCAAATAGTTAAGGCGACAGGCAAGAGTGTCTGTCCCACCAGGACCTAAACAATGCCAGTCGTAGGATCAAGCGCATACAACACTGCCGGTCAGATTACTTCGCTCGTGCGTTCTCTATTGAACGACGCGCAAGGCAACCTGTTCACGGACACGGTACTCCTGCCGTACGCCAATTCAGCGTACCGCAAACTGCAACGCGCTTTAGGAAACGCGGGCGGCGGCGGATTTATCCAGGACGACGCTTTGCTGGTTGTTCCAGCCGTCGCGCAAACGGACACGTCCCTGCAAATTTCCATCACCGACGCCACCGCGCCGCCAAATCAGCTCCCGACAGATCTTCTTGTGCCCATCACAATCTGGGAGCGGCCCAGCGGATCGAGCGACGATTTTCTCGAGATGGTGGACCTCACCCAGCACGGCGGCCTTCCCTCGCGCGTGCAGGACAGCACCCTGAGCGTCTGGGAATGGCGTGCCGACGGCATTTATTTCCTCGGCGCAACACAGGACACGCAAATTCGCCTGCGCTACGCCAAAGCGTATCCCGACTTCACGGACGCCACTTCGCCGGTTCTCATCCGCAATGCGCAGGAAGCCGTCGCCTACGCAACCGCCGCGCTCGCGGGTTGGGCCCGCGGCAGCCCGCTCGCCGAAAAGTGGGACGACGCCGCGGCAGACGCGATCGAAGATCTCGTCAGCGCCGCGATTCGCCGCGAACAACAATCCGTGCGTCGCCGCAGGCCGTTTTCCTCGCGCAGCGGCTATACGCCATTCTGAACGATTTTGTAGACGCCGGGCTTCAGCTCGGCCTGTTCCAGTTTTTGGTTTTGAAGCAGGCGTCGCTTTGAGGGCGGCGCTACACCTTCTCGATCGAGGTCAAAATGCCAATCACCATCACGCTCTTACCGAGCAACGAAGACGGCTCGGGCAGCAACTTGTTCTACGCTATCGGAACGCTCACTTTTTCGGGCAATTATCCGACTGGCGGAGACACGCTCGACTTCACCACCGTTGCCGACAAGCTGCCCAGCACGCAAATCATCCAGGTCTTTGCCGATAGTCAGAACGGTAATGCTGGCTACTATGTGCCCATTGCAGGAAGCGCGCTCAACAACTGGAAGCTCAAAGCTTTCACCGGCGGCGGAACGGAAGTCACCGCGGGCGCCTATCCGGCCAGTGTCACCACCGACGTCGTGCAAATCACCATCACCGCTCGCAAGCTGCAGTAGCTTCCAATGTCACCCTTTAATCCACACATTTGTCGAGGCAGCCGCATGTTAGGATCAAGATTCGCGCCGCGTTTGTTGTGCCGCCAGCCGGGCTTCCTGCGCGCCATCACGATGACGTTCTTCTGGGCACTAGTTGCGCTCGCGCTGCATGTCGTTCCCGGGGCAGTCCGGACTGCTCATGCCCAAGGCACGCGTAAGGACGACATCGTCTTCAACTCGCGCGGCATTCCGCTGGCGGGAGCTACAGTACGCGTTTGCGCCATGCCCGCCTCCGGGCAGCCTTGTACGCCGCTTGCTCTGATTTACTCCGATGTTGGCCTGACGCAAGCGCTCTCCAATCCCACATCGACAGACGGCCTAGGAAACTATTCCTTCTACGCGGCGCCGGGAAAATACGAAATCGAAATCTCCGGGCCAGGCATCACGACCAAACAGCTTCCCAACGTCGTCCTGCCCAACGATCCCTCTTCGCCGACATTCAGCGGTGCTGTCAGCGCCTTCTCGCTGAGCCTAGGCGGCAACCTCACGGTTTCCGGCAACACCACGGTGCTCGGCTCGCTCGCCAGCGGCACACTTACTCTGAACAATCAAGGCACGCCCCCGGGCGCGCCTGGCGCTGGGACGGTGAACCTCTACACAAAAACCACGGATAAGCGCCTCTACTATCAAGACGAAACCGGAACCGAAATTGGTCCGCTGGGTCCGGGCAACGGTGCGCAGACAAACGTCTCCAACACATTTACCGCCGCGCAAAACATCGACGCAGACTTCCACACCAAAGGCCCAAACCCTTTCTTCGACCTTGCGCGCTATGGCTCGTATACCAGCGGCATTACGCCGCCGACGATCACCTGCAACACGACGGCCGCAAGCAACCAGATCACCTGCTCGGGCGGAGTCAGCGATTTTCTAATCGGCCACGGCGTGGCCATTCCCACGGCGGGCGTTGCTCCCACCATGCTCGCGCCGGGTGCTCCGTTTCCCGTATCGAGCATCAGTGTGGCGAGCAACGTAGCCACCGTAACTATCTCGAACGCGGCCAGCTTCGCGCCTGGCTTCAATGTGGTCATTGCCGGCTCGAGCGATGGCACATTCAACGGGACATTCCCGGTTGCCAACATGGTGAATGGAGTCAACTTCACGTTCAACGTCACCCATGCTAACTGCGGGCCCTGCACGATTGGCGGAAGCACCACAGCGATCGCCCAGACACCTAGCGCCGTCACGCCGCAGGGCATTTTGAATGGCACAACAACTTGGAACTACAAGGTGGTGACCATCGGCTTTCATGGTGAACTGAGCGCCGCGAGTTCCGCCTTCACCACCACCGCGGGAGCCGCGACTCTGGGCGTGAACACCGCGACGATCGCCCCCAACGGTTGTGTGGAGAGCAGCGGCGTCGTCACTTTCACCACCACCGCCGCTCACAATTTCCAGAGCGGCGTCCCCATCAATATTCCCCGCGGCACCACGGGCACGACCCTCGTCGAAGGATCCTGGACGATTGCGTCCGCCCCGACCTCCACGACGTTTACCGTGAATATCACGACGCTTGCGAACGGAACGTACTGCCCGGCGGGAGGCACCGCTCAAGTTGTCGCAAAGAATCTTGTGCGTTGGACCATGCAGCCGTACACGGTTATGGGCTATTACATTTACCGTTCGCAGGGCGCCGGTGCCTACTCACTTGTGGGCGTGAGCCAAGGTATGGACAGCGCATTTATTGATTGGGGATTTTCAGCACCCACGATACCGGCCTACGTGCCGTCAACCCCGCCGGCGTCCCCCACAAATGGCATTCTGGCAACTACGATCACTAACATAGCTGGTAGCACCATTACTCTCGCGGCCAACGCCGTCACCACGGTGAGCTCTGCGACCGTCCTTCACGACAACGCACCTAATGTGCTGGCCGCGTGCGCCTCTACGCCGATGGGAAGCACGGGCGGGACCATTTTTCTGCCCTCCTCTAATCCGCAGGGCGCGCTCTACGTCATCAATTCTCCCCTGAACCTGGCGGCTGGCTGCCCGCAAAACACCAGGTTTCAACTGGGCGCGCAACTTTTCATCAACTACCCAATCATCCCCCGCGGGGGAAACGTCATCGAAGGGACAATCCAGGGAGCGGGCGGAAATGGCGCAGGCCCCTCCTTTGGAAAGTACGTCACGACCCGCCTACTGGGCAACGCGTATCCCATGTTCTTGCTGGAGCCGGGCTCGAGCAGTGGTGCAACGTTTCAAAACCTGAACCTGGAATGCTTACAGGCCTACCAAACCTGTATCGTCCAGGACCAGGACAACACGGGCAATAACGTCACGACAATTACCTATGACAACGTTTATATGAGTGGCGGAAATTATTCTCAGCCTTTCAAAATGGGCGGCGGTTTTGGCTTCCTTTTCCGTTACGGGTCGATTGCCACGGAGGCGTTAGGTTGGGGCATCCAGCCATCCCTTTGGGATGTCGTGGATATGGGTTTTGGCGCGTTCAGCCAGCAACTTGCAGGCATTTTGGACTTCTACTATACGGTTATGGGCGGCGGCGAATGGCTTTTTGACAGCGCGGGCGCTAGCGGTCTCGTCGCTGGGGTGGGTCACGCCGCGTTCCATGAAGTTCTGAACGAAAGCAGCTATTATCCCGCGCTCCGGTTTAATACCGGAACAAACACCATTAACGCAATTCGCATCGAGCGCATGAGCTATGCAGACCCTGTCGGCGGTCTTTCGACTCCGATGGTGGACGTGACGAATGCGCCCTCGATCAGCAATATGCGGGTGATTGAGCCATTCTGCGCAACCGGTACGCAAGCCTTTTTTTCCGGCGCGCCGACGGGAGGCATTGAGCTGGAGTCGGGTTTCTCTGGTTGCGCGACGGGATTGCCCTCCACCACATCGATTATCAGCACGGGCCTGAATGGCGGCAGCGTTGCAAGATTCTTTGCAAACGTGCCCGTCGCCGTTACGGGCACAGGCCAGTTTTACTATCCCATGGTTGTGCCCGGCGCTCCCGTGTCCGCCGTTGTAAGCTCCGGCGGGACAGTGCCCATTGGAGTTCATACATATTCGATCACCGCCGTCGACGTGAATGGAAGAGAGACAACCCTTGGAGCGAGCATCTCCGCGACCACCACGAGCGGAAACCAAACTGTCACTGTAACGCCGCCGGTTCTTCCCAGCGGTGCGGTCGGCTATCGACCTTATCGCGACGGCTTGCTGGACAATGTGAATCCATGCAGCACAGCCATCATTGGCGGAGCGGCGCCCTACGTGGACACATTCGCTTCCGCCTGCAACAACGGCCCGCCGGTCTTAAATACAGCGATTACGTCTTCCTTGAACTCCAGCGGTATAAGTACGTACCAGCTCAAGATGGCGAACAATTTTACGGACGTCATCGCGCCCGCGCCTCTAACCGCCACTCGCACGCAAACTCTGCCCGACGTTACGGGGATTGTGCCGGTTACCAGCTATCTGAACAGCGCGTACGACAACGCCACGAGGGCCAACGGCACCATCGGCTCGAATTGGACCGTCGAACAGAACGGCCTGAACATCGCCTCGAATCAGATCCAGGGGACGTCGGCCGGGGCATCGAACTCCGCGTTCTGGAACGCGAACACCTTCTCCAACTCACAATTCGCTCAGGCCACCGTCACCGCTCTGAACGGGACGACAGATTTCCCCGGGGTGAGCGTGTATGCAAGCGGAACAGGAAGCAGTTCAAGTTTCTATGACTGCCTGGAAAACACCACAAACATCTACATCCAGCGCGTGGTCAATGCCTCGTCGACCAACGTGACGAGCACCGCTTCCACCGGAGTAGTGGGAGATATCCTTCGGCTGGAAGTAGGGCCCGGCGGCGCGCTCACCTGCTACAAAAACGGCGCCGTTGCTTTGACCTTCACCGACACGCAAATTACTTCCGGTTCGCCCGGGCTCATCATTTCCGGCAGCGTCGCCACTCTGAAGAACTGGTCCGGCGGCAACCTGCATCCTTTGGGGCATCTGGACCTCGAGCAAGATTGGATCAAGACGCAGCATTTCACACAAGGCGTCGCCTTTGGATCGGAAACATTTACCGCAAGCCCCCGCGGTGAGCAGAGTGTCTTCTTGCCTGGGGCGCTCACGGCGACGTGGACGGGCTCGACCTGGACGCTGGATAAGGCCCTCACCATCACTCGGGTTCAAGTGCAATCCAAGACGGCTCCAGCTGGTTGCACGACAAACGCTATCGTTCGCCTGACGGACGGCACCAGCCCCGTCAACCTGACGATTTCCGCTGCGGCGAACGATTCCGGGCCGATCACTCAAAACTATGCCGCCGCGGCCTCGCTGACTCTCGGCGTGCAAACCGCGGCTGCCGGCTGCGCCACAAGTCCTGCGGATGCCAACGTAGTCGTTCAGTATCGAATGCAGTAAAGCTCTTTTTGAATTGTCAGAACATTTCTTAATCTGTTGAAAGGCACTTCGATGACAACTGCCACTGAAAACAGCACCGTCTCGCTCGTCAACATCTCCATGGAAAAATGGCCTCCGCGTCATCGCACCTACTTTGGCTCGCTGCAGGTCAACTCACCGCAAGCCGGCGAGGCCTTTGCCATTACTCCGATTCGCGGTTGCAATGGCGTCATGGATCTGGGCGACAAGCGCCTCATGGAGTACCGCGTCACGGCGCGCGAAGTCGCCGAGGATATCGCGCGCGAGCTGAATGGCGATTCCGGCGAGGGGAGTTTTCACGGCGTGTTTGTGGCCGCCGGCGATCAGCCTACCGAGAGCGAACTCGGCGACGCGCGGCGCCGTCTTGAGGACTTCCATCGCCGCCTGGTGGCCGCGGCCGATCTCGAATGGGAGCGCACCCGCAATCCCATGTTCATCACCGACCTCGAACGCCGCGCCGCGCGTCAGCTGCGTCTCGAAAAACCGTGGCTTTACGATTCCAAGCCGCTTGCCGAATGTCCCGTCTGCGCGGAGAAGATCAAACACGGCGTGGCCGTCTGTCGCTCTTGCGGCGCCATTCTCGACCGCGAGAAAGCCGCGCAGTACGGCCTCATTGCGCCGGAAAGCGCACGCAAGAACGCATCAACTGGCCAAGACAGGGCAGGGAAGCAGCCGCACGAAGCAGCGAAATAGCACGCAAGCAGTGCGCCGTATCAGGGGATAACTCTGCACAAAAGCAAAAAGGGCGGCGAGAAATCGCCGCCCCAAAGATTCACGTGCACTGGGCACGCCTGAGAAGCACCACTAGAATATCACAACTGTACTAACCGTCAAACGGCGCGCTGAAGACTAGAGCGGAGAGTGGGAGACTCGAACTCCCGGGGCTGCAAAGCAGCCTTCAGCGCTTCTCAGGCGAGCCCAGTACTCCCACTGGGAGCACTCTCCGAGACACGCCTGCATCGGCGTGTATATCATACAGGTAGCTAACACTAAAAGAAATGTCGACTATCGGATCAGTGGATGCACCCATCGAAATCTTCGGCGGCCTGGTGACAGACATGTCTCCCGCCGATCTGCCGCACGGAGTCTCGCCCGATTGCCGGGACGTCGTCTTTGGCAATGGCGGCGTCCTGACTCGTCCGGGCTTGCAAGCGCTCTTCGGACCGCTCGCCGGCAATCCAACCATCAATTACATCAAGACCTACGAAACCCTGAACACCACTCTGCGCACAATGATTCTGGACTCGAACGGAGTGCTCTACAAAGAGACCACGCCCGGAACTCTCGCAAGCATCGCCAGTGGCCTGACGCCAAATTCCTACGGAAATTCCACGACTATCTTTGGCCGCGAATACCTGGCCATCAGCGACGGCAAAACCGGCAACGACTTACCCCGCCAGTTTGACGACACGAATTTCGACCGTGTCAGCCAGAGCGGTCCGGGCGCGGGCCCAACCGTCGTGGAAGAAAATGTGATCGTGTCCGTAGCCGCCAGCCCGACTGGCGCAACGCAACCCGCGGCCGTGACGATCGCCGCCAGCCCGACCGGCGCAACTGAAAACGGCTTTCTCGTCACCATTACCACCACCTCCGGTCACGGTCTTTCCGCAGGCCAATCCGTCACGATCGCCGGTGTCGGAGTTGGCGCATACAACGGCACGTTTCCCGTTGTCGCCATACCGAGCAGCACGCAATTCACTTATATCGCAGGCGCGAGCGGCCTCGCCGCTTCCGGCGGTGGCACGGCGGCTTCCGCAACGGCCACAATTCAAACCACGACAGCGCATGGCCTGGTCGTCGGCCAACTCGTTACCACTTCCGGTATCGGTGTGGCAGGTTACAATGGCACTTTTCCGATCACCACCGTCCCCGATGCCACCCACTTTACGTTCACTGCCAGCACTGGTGGCTTGGCAGGATCCGGCGGAGGATCAGCCGCAGCCGCCGGCAGCGTCGATTCGGGCGTGCACCAAGTCTGTGTCATTTTCCAGACTCGCCAGGGCTACCTCACCAAACCGGGCCCGGCCACAACCTGGACCGCGAGCGGCGGCAAGCGCGCCGTGGTCACCAACATTCCAATCGGGCCATCTAATGTCGTTGCGCGCATCTTGTGTTTCACGGGCGCGAGCGGCGCCAGTTTTTTCTACACCGCCAGCGGCTCGACCCTCTTTAGTGGAAACATGATCCTCGCCGACAACACTACCACCTCCATCGCCGTGGACTTTTCCGACGCCATCCTTCTCGCCGGAACCAACATCGACGATCTTTTCCGCCTCGCCGAGCTTGGCGACTGCGCCGGCGTCGCCGAATATTCCGAGCGGCTCTTCTGGTGGGGCGAGCGCAACAAAATGAACAACTGGGTGAACCTCGGCTTCGATGGCGGGTTCACCGGTCCGACTCTTCCTCATTATCCCCTCGGCTGGACTCCCGACGTCGTTTTTGCGCCCGGTGGCACGGATGAAGAGAGTTTCGTCGTTTGGGGAGCAGCCTATTCCATCGTCGGCAACGGTTCGACGCCCACGCGTGGCTTGATGACGCAAGGCGCTGTGCAGGATGCCCTCGGCGCTCCACTTATCCAGGCGAACACCGACTACACCATTCGTGCCCACTGTGCCGCCAACGCCACGCTCTCGCAGGGCACGCTGCACATTCAACTCCTGAGCCAAAGCGCTGGAATCAACACCACCGGCCTGCAGCTCACCGCCGCGCAACTCACCACAAACTACGTCGAATATTCCGCGCAGTTGACCGCGCCACTCGCTGCGATTCCCAGCGATCTCGTGCTGCGCATTTATGCCGACGGCACTCCGAACGTTGGCGGCCAGTTCTACGTCGACAGCATCGAGATTTTTCCCACCTCGACTCCCGTGAACGCTTCGCTCGTGCGCGCCAGCCGCGCCGAGGATCCCGAAAGTTACGACGGCATCAACGGCATTCTCAGCGTCGCGGAAAACAACGGTCAGGCCATTCGGGCGGCTTTCAAGCTTCGCGAGCGCCTCTATTTTGTAAAAGAACATTCCCTGCACGTCACCCAGGACGACGGCACCAACGAACCTTCACTCTGGTCCATTGCGGAAGTGTCGCGGCGCCTCGGCACGCCTTCCGTTCGCGGCGTCGGCATCGGCGAAGACTGGGTCGTCATCGCGCACCGCACCGGCCTCTATATTTTCAGTGGCGGAGAGCCCATCAAAATCTCGCAGGAAATTCAGCCCACCTGGAACCAGATCAACTGGCAGTACGGCCACACCTTGTGGGTCACTGTGGATACCAAAGAACGCCGCATTTTGCTCGGCGCTCCTCTAGGCAGTGCCACGACTCCCAACACCATTTTGATGCTCGACTATCACGACCTCGACGACGCCGACGAGATTGCCTCGCGGCCGCCCGTAAACGTCACCATCACCGGCCGCAAAGCCGCCACGGACAAAGCCCGCAAATGGTCGCTTTGGACCATCGCAGCCAATTCCTGCGCGCTGATCGAGCGCGCCGACGGCACCGCGCTCGTCGCCATCGGCGGCGGCTCGCCCGGTGTGGGCGGTGGAGGCGCAACCGGCAAAGTCTATCAACTCAGCGATACGCAGCTTTCCGACGACGGCGCTGCTATCCCGAGCTACTACACCACGCACTTTTTCCCCGAGCGCGCCGTCGAGCAATCGCTCAATCTCGGCGCCCACCGCAAGCTCTTTAGCTATCTCACGCTGTTTGTCGAAGGGGCAGGGAACTTGTCTCTAACCAGCTTCACCGATTCCACAAACGCCTCGCAAGCCCAGCAACCGCTCCCGCTCAGTTCTCCTTCGCTAAAAGATCTCGAGCTGCCCATCAACATCTTGGGCGAACGCGTCGCGTTCCAGGTGAGCACCAATCAGCCCGGCGCGTGGTTCAAGCTGCAAAAATTTACGCCTTCGCTCCGCGTCGATCCCTGGTCCCCCGTCCGCGGCATGAATTAAGGGCCAAACCAGGGATTCTCAGTCTCAGTGCGGAAGTTCAACTGGAGCGGACACAATATCCACGCGGGCTCTAGGGTCACGGTTCCGAGATTGTTCCTCACTCTCGTAGACGTAGGACAAAATCGCCCGGATCTTCCCTCCGAGGTGTTCAATTCTGTTCGGACAGACGGTGCTGTTCCAGCCGTGAGCCTTATCTCCGATTGGGATTAGGTTCTGAATGCTTTCACCTGGGCCCAGGGTGATAACAGAAGATGGCGGCACGTCCCGGCAGGGCCCGACTCCTTGCCAGCCCAGCTTGGTGTCCCACTGCTGTATGCCGAGCGACTGGAGTGTGTTTGCCTTAACTGAAGGCGCTTTTAACAAAACGATAGGTAGTTTGCCTGAGTTTCCGACACTCACGAGAATATTGAAGCCGAAGGCTGTGGGAGTAAACTTTTCGATTTTTACTTGTATATTCCGTTGTTCGACAACTTGCCCTTGCGCTAGCAGAGGAGACAACGTCAAGGCGAAGATGAATCTCCGACGTTCCATCACAAATCCAGTCCAGAACAAGTTCAAATAATCTTCTGATTTTTATGAAACTTCAATAGACATGTTGACGGTCGCCCAACTCGCACCAATCAAGGACCGCGATCCGTACCTCTACGAGACGCTCACGAAAATTGTCGCGTCCGTGAACGCCACGAGCCAGCGCGCGGGCGTCGATCCCAGTACGCCGGCTCCCGCGCCAACTCCCGTCGCCTCGATCAACGTGCAAGCATCGAACGGCTGGTTCGACGTTTCCATCACCGACCCATCGGATGCACGCCCGGGACTTTTTTATTTTGCGGAATCGGACACCACGCCGGCGTTCAGTTCGCCTCGCGTCTACTTCATGGGTGCCTCGCGGAATCTATACCTGCAGCTCGGCAATCAAACTCTCTATTGGCGCGCCTATTCGCAATATGTGGGTTCGCTACCGTCCGTGCCAATCACATTTGGCTCGCCGCCGGCTGCCGTGACCGGCGGTGGCGCGACGGGCCCAACTCCGCAGCCATCTACCGGCAGCGGCGCGCTTCCCAACGGCCAGCTTCGCGGCGGAAACGGCTTCGGCATCAACCCCGGCTCGCGCATCACTCGGCAAACGATTCTCTGATCAAAATTTGCGCCAGTAGGTCGAAAGATGTTGTCGCACTTGTCGGGGCACGCCATATCGCGCCCCTACGGTTGCTGCAACCCTGACCGCGTTCCTTTTATGCAGATTCGCGAATATCAGGAATCGGACCTTGCGGCTTTGCGCGCAATTCACGCAGCGCAAGGTTTCGACTACCCACTCCCGGATTTGCGTAATCCGCTCTTCGTAACAAAACTGATTCTCTCGAAAGCGCACGAAGAAAACGAATCGCATCAAGCCGAACTGCAGCAAGAACAAATCATCGGCGCCGCCCTACTGCGCCTCACAGCCGAAGCCTACTTGCTCCTCGATCCAACAGCAGGCACGCCGAGCGAACGCTGGCAATGGCTGCTCCAGCTTCACGCAGCCACGGAGCGCGACGCCTGGCAGCGCGGTTTAGAAGACGTTCATGCCTGGCTGCCGCCGCCCATCGCGCGCAAGTTCGGCAAGCGCATCGAGACGCTCGGCTGGCGACGCGACGACACCTGGACGCCGTACTGCAAAAGATTGGCCTGTACGGCAAGGATTTCCGGCCCCTAGTCGCAGTGCAGTTTACCCCGGAGGATCCGCATGGGACATCTGTCCAAATCACTTGCTTCTCTAATCGAGGGCCTCCGCGAGCCGCATGGTCGCATGCAAACGCTCGAGAATCGTCCCGGACCTGGCGACCGCGGCGAATTGCAGACTCTCGAATCCCATGGCGGCAGGCAAAGTCCGCATTCCACATCTAATCCGGAACAACACGGGTCGCATGAGCCGGCACACGGCGAGGTTCTTAACTATCTAGGTCGCTTAGCAGATGATTATCATCTACCACGAAAGTTGGTGTATGCTGTTGCCGACGCGGAAAGTTCCGTTAATGCGGGTATCCTGCCGCAACCGAACTACCAGACCAAGCACGGGAAAAGAGTGGTCAAGAGCTGGGACTACGGGCTTATGCAACTCAACTCGAAGAGTAGAATCGGAGAAACGCACAAAGGTCCAGATGGGCAACGTTTCAAAATAACGGAGGACGTAAAAAGAGACTGGAAGGCGAACGCAAGAGGCGCAGTTGCCATACTCGCTGAAGAGTATGGGGTGGCCGAAATGGAACAAGGACCAGGAGCGACAGCGGAGGACCGGGCACAACAAACTTATTCAGCGTATACCCACGGCCATCGCAAGAGAGACCTATATCTAAAGGCAAGGCGAGATGGTTTGCCGTCCACCGGCAAAGATAGAAACTTTCTGCTTAAGTACCGCCAATGGCCCGACCGATAATGAGACCGATTTGCACCAGCTTCTTCGGATTCCTAGCCTGCTTCTCGCTCCTTGCGTCGAGGCCCTTTGATCGTTCTCGCCCCTCGACTGTCGTTTGTTCCGCAGACCAATCGTTCGAGGCAGAGAGCAAGAAAACGAACACGTCACCTAGGGAATCCAGCGAGGAGCGTCTGAACCTCTATAGGAACGGCTATTTTCGGGCCCTGCATGGATACTTCTTCCTCGATGATCGCAACAGACTGCATGTTTATCGTGCGTTGCCGAAAGTTCGCAACCCTCAAACGAATGACTTTGAGCTTCAGCCGGAAGACAACGAGCTTAAGCCCGAATGGAAGGGAGAGCCTTACTACCACGAGATCTACACCCTGCACGAAGGAGAGTGGGTTCCCATGATGTGGGGGAACAGCACTCCGGAGAAGCGGGAATTCTCAGGCTTGCCGGATCAATATCTGAGATTTGACTCCTGCGACAGCAACGACGCTCTCGACCTGCAACGAGAGGACTTGAAAAGGGCTTCGTGGCGCGACAGCAAGATCAAGGATGTCTACGAGTTCGGGAGTTACGCCGCCGTAGTTTACTCATTGAATCCGACCATTGAGACCGGGCCGCCTTCGGGTTTCAGACTTGACCAACGACCTGTTTGGCTTGAACTCCTGGAAAAGACCGGCAAGACGTGGGAGCTGCCCGGCAGCACGCAATCGGTCTCGGTAGGAAATTACTGTGGGAAAGTGGTTCTGACCTCCATACGAGGTGGTAACAACCGACCGGTTCTGATTCTGTTCTTTCAAGAGGGCGACGACAATGTCGCCCACAGCTACGTTGCCGACTGATGCGTCTACCGCGATCGTTCGCTCGACGCATCTATTGATTCACTCACAGTTTCACATCCTTTAACGGTCAGTCCCATTTGCCGGTGTTTATTTGTATCTGGAGGCTCTATGAGTCGCGCACAAACACAAACGATGAATCTCACCGATCAGCAGCTCGCCAATATCAATGCCCAGAATCAGCAATTCTTGAATCAGCAGCAGCAGACCGGCAATCTGCTCAATTCTCAATTTCAAAGCATTCTGAACAATCCCGGCCTCAGCGCCGCGGACAAAGCCGCCGTCACCGGGCAATCCCAGGGCGCGATCGCCAGCGCCTTCGATTCCCTGCAACAAGCTGCCGCCAATCGCCTGGCCCGCACGCGCAACTCAGCTGGCTTCAGCGCGCTAACGGACGAGCTTGCCCGCCAGAAGGGAATTGCGGAAGGGAATCAGGCCCAGCAGAACCAGCTCGCCTTCACCAACACCGCGTTCCAGCGGCAAATGTCTGCCCTGCAAGGGCTCTCCGGCCTCTACGGTGTGGACACCAACCTTCTCGGACGCACCCTGGGAATTCCTTCGCAGTTGCTCGGCGTCCGCGCCAGCGTCTCTCGTCCAGGTGCGGGGTTCTTCAGCTCGTTGGGCTCCGGACTTGGCGCCACGCTCGGCGCTTTGCCAGGCGCCCTGTTCTAGACGCGCTGATCTCGTCGAACTTAAGCACTTACCGATGAGGTTGATGCAGTGCAGGAGGCAGAGCGAGTAAAGGATTCAGAAGATTCGGGTAACGGACTCCCGCGCTCGCCATTCTGCCGAAGTCGCGTCCCGTAGTCCGTTACCTCCTCTATCTCCTTTACTTCATTTACTTCCTCTATTTCCGAAAGCTCCCACATGCCCAGCCACTGGTCCACCATCCTGGCCGCGCTCGTTCCCGTAGGTGTGCAGTTCGTCCTCTTTCTGCGCTGGCTGCACCGCCGCATGCGCAATGACGAAATTGTCCGCGCTTTCGTGAGCGACATCGCCACAAACCATCTTCCGCATATTTATTCGGCGCTGCACGCCATCGCTCTGAAGCAGGGAATTGAGCCGCCCGAACCGCCGCTTGTGCGCTTCGTCGAATTTCAAGCTTATCGCCGCCACGACTGAGCGCTGTCCAGTTAGCGATTTGAAGCGCGGCAGCCCTGCTGCCGCTTTTCTTATCGACCATCACGACTTGATTTGGCAGGCTCAATAAATCGCACGCTCAAATCGATGCCTTCCCCGCCGCAACTCGTCGCCTTGGCGCGCAAAGCCGCCGCCGCGCAATCGCTCGACCCGGCATTGGTGTGCGCCGTCATTGAACAAGAGTCGTCCTGGAATCCGTGGGCCATGCGCTACGAACCGGCGTTCTTTGCCAAATACGTCGCGCATCTCTACACGAATAACAAGGTCACTGCGTCAGAAGCTTACGCCCGCGGATTCTCCTGGGGCCTGATGCAAATAATGGGTCAGGTCGCCAGAGAAATGGGCTTTGACGCAACTTTCTTATCGGCGCTGTGCGATCCCGAACAAGGTCTGCCTATCGGCTGCAAGCTCCTGCGCAAGAAACTCGACGCCATGGATGGAGATACAACGCGCGGCCTCCTCGCCTGGAACGGCGGCGGCAATCCCGCCTACCCAGCCCTGGTCCTGGCCCGCCGCGCTCATTTTCTGTAGGGGCGCGATGCATCGTGCCCCATGTCGCATCGCCGAGACAAAAACATATGACTTCACGACTCTGGCTCCGCCTCGCAGAAATTATCTTACCTGCGCTCTTCGCAATCACCATCCTTGGGGCCTGGCAAGAGGACCGTCGCGACCGCGCCCAACTCGCAACCCAACTCGCCGCCGCTCAGAAATCGATCACCCAAGCGTCCGCCAGCCAACACGGCCGCGACGCCATCCTCAACCAGACGTTGGCTCAGATAAAGGCGCTGAAACAGGCGGTCGTAACACCGGCCCAGATTCTCAAAGTTCTGCCAAGCGCGCTTCCCCTACCTGCTCCCATCACGCTTCAGAGCCAACCTCAGCCGACGGCCCCGGCGACCAGTCTGGCCCCACAGCCCACAGTGGAGGGCGCGACTGCGACCGAGATGGCCAACGCCAAGGGTTCCACAAAGAAATCAGAGCAAACTATCCAACTACCACGCACACCAGCCCCAAAATCCGGACAAACGGCAAACGCTGTCTTGCCCGCAGCTGATCTGAAGCCGCTCTACGACTTCGCCCTCGATTGCAGAGCCTGCCAGACCAAGCTCGCTGCTGCCCAAAGCGACCTGAATGACGAAAAGACCAAGACGGCCGTGCTGACCAAGGAGCGCGATGCCGCGGTCCGCACTGCCAAAGGGGGAAGTGCCCTGCGCCGAATCGCCCGCGCCACCAAGTGGTTCGTTCTGGGTGCCGCAGCCGGCGTAATCGCCGCCAAGGCTGCCCATTGAAGCATCATTTTGCTGTAACGCGCGTTCCCCGGCATTTGCGCTCAACGATCTAGCGTTTGGCATATCAGCTGGCAGTGCGCACCAAAATCTTCCGTGTGCCTCACTTTAAACCGCTAAAGCAACCGCTACGCCGCCCGGCTGGCGCACCCCCCGCGCCAGCCGGCCCTCCTCTCCAAGAGAGGCACGAACCCCCAGGAGGGCACAGCTATAAAGCGGTGGAAAACTGCAAAATATAGAAGATTCCTCTTGACACTGCGTCTGATAAGTTATATTATGTTAACTAGAAAATACGGCCGACCTACACCCACCGGCGCCCCATCTGGGCTCTCCCCTTCTATCTCTTCACTTGCCTAATTCTTGCTGGCTGTTTTCTGTTCCTTGTGCTGGTCCAGTTCGTACTTGATGAACTGCTCGAGAAGATTTGGATCGGCCCCCACTAGCCGCCGACCATTGACGAAGATTGTCGGTGTGCTGCTGACTTCCAGCAGCACACCGTTCGCGTGGCTCGCATCCACGGCCGCACCGGCCTCCGGGCTGGCCATGCACGCCTTGAAGCTATCCGCGTTTAGTTCGGATTGGCTGGCAAAGTCCGTCATCTTACTCCAAGCGTTTTCAGCGGAGATGATGTCCTGATTGTCGTAGATCAGGTCGTACATCTTCCAGAAGGCCTTGGGGTCCTGCTGGTAGGCGCACCGGCCGGCGATGGCAGCTGTTCGCGCCCAGGGATGTATCTGCTCGAGCGGGTAGTCCTTGAACACCACCCGCACTTGAGGGTAATTCGGCAGTAGTCCGCGCAGTGCATCATGCAGGCTTCGGCAAACCGGGCACTCAAAATCCGAGAACTCCACCAGGGTGACGGAAGCATTCGCGGGACCCAAGGAAGGGCTATCCTTTGTCTGTAGCTGCGCTCGGGCCTCGGCCGTGGGATCTTTAGAGAGTTCTGACAATTCGCCTCGGAACATATATTTCCCGTCCTTGGTGACGTACACTTTGCCGGTCTGATGGTTCTCCCCAATCTTTACCTCGACGTCCACTTCCAGTAGACCTTCGACGCCGATATCTTTTGGCCGCGACACTTTAACGCCAGTCTCAGGCCCAAACGCGTAGAGATTCCGTAAATAGGTCTCGACGGTCTTCTGGATGGGCGACTGTGGGGCTGCGGCGGGCGCAGCAGGCGCTCCCTGCTTTTCCTGCCCTCGGACTGTTGGGACCACAAAACACAAGGATAGGATGGCTGTCATTGCCACTGACGTTTTCATGCTCGACCTCATTCTCTACGGTATAAATTTCTGCGCTATCGGAAACGGTCTGCCAAATCCAAAAGCCCGGGACGTGAGTTTGAGCCCTGGCGGAGCTTGCTTGCGTTTGTATTCGTTCTTGTCCACAAGCAGGGCAATGTTCCGCACAAGTTGTAAATCAAATCCATAGTGGTCCGCGATCTCCTGCGGGCTGTGCAGGTCCTCAATGTATGCCTTTAGGATTCGGTCGAGGACGTCATAGGCGGGAAGACTGTCTTCATCTTTCTGATTAGGCCGGAGCTCGGCGGAGGGGACCTTGTCGATGCTCGAAACAGGGATGAGTTCCCTTTCCCGGTTGATCCAGCGTGCCAGCTCGTAAACCATGAGCTTTGGCACATCGGAAATCACAGCGAGTCCGCCGGCCATGTCGCCGTAGAGCGTGCAGTAGCCTGCCGCCAGCTCGGACTTGTTGCCCGTGCTCAACACCATGGACCCGAATTTATTGGAAAGCGCCATCAGGTAATTGCCGCGAATTCTTGCCTGAATATTTTCTTCCGTGACGTCTATGGGCCGCGAGCCAAAAGCCGGGGAAAGCGCCTTCCGATAAGCGTCGAACACATCACCAATCGGAAGAGTTATCAATTCAATCCCAAGATGGTGAGCTAGCGCATTGGCATCGGCCTTGCTGCCCTCCGAAGAGTACGGTCCCGGCATGGACACACCGAGAACGTTGCTCGCGCCAAGGGCATTCGCAGCGATGGCTGCCACAACTGCGGAATCGATTCCTCCGCTGAGTCCAATCAGCGCCTTCTTAAAGCCGCATTTGCGAACGTAGTCTCGTGTCCCCGTTACCAGCGCCTGGTAGGCATACGCCAGCTCTTCGTGCGGCTGCTCGTGAATCTCCCCGGTCCCCGTTACGGTATCGAACAAGACCAGGTCTTCCTCGAAGGCCAGCGCCTGTGCTGCGACCTTGCCGTCCGCCGTCAGCGCCATGCTGGCTCCATCGAAAATTAAACTATCGTCTCCGCCAACCTGGTTCACGTAAACGACGGGCCGATGCTGATTTACGGCAATCGACTGCAGCATTTCCAATCGGAGCGCACGCTTGTCGATCGTATAAGGCGAGGCGGAAATATTGAGTAGAACCGTAATTCCCTGCCCGATGAGTTCGGTCACGGGATCGCGGTCATACCGGCACTCGGCCCAGAAAGTTTTGTCGTTCCAAACGTCTTCGCAAATTGTAATACCCAACTGCTCTCTGCCAAATCCGTAAGCAAACTGTTTACTGGCCGGTTGGAAATACCGCGACTCGTCAAACACGTCGTAAGTGGGCAATAGCATCTTGCTCTGCTCGAACACCACGCGCCCACTGCAGATCAGGGCTGCCTTGTTCGCAATGGACTTCCCCGTCCCATTTTTTACTCGCCCGGCATATCCAACGATTGCAGGCAACGGAAGCTTGGCCGCGAGGTCCTTCAATTCAACATGATTGCGATCGATGAAGGCTGGTCGTTCCAAGAGGTCTTGCGGAAGGTAACCACAGAGGCAAAGCTCCGAAAAAACGGCGATGTCGGCCCCTCGCTGCCTGGCCTTCTCCGCCAGGCTTAGAATTCGAGCCGAATTTCCTGCGAAATCGCCTACCGTAGGGTTGAACTGCGCAAGCGCTATCTTCATGCCGGCACTTTAGAATACGGATGCGCTTCCGAGATTGCAAATATAGGCGCGACACGTTGTATTTGGTTCATCGGCAAGGCTCGCTAAACATTTGGGTGTGGCTTTTGAGCAACCAGGCTGGCAATTCCCTGCCCGGCGTTGAGCTCGCGATAAAAGAGCGCACGCAATCCGGGAAATGCCGTGCGTAGCTCTCCTGGTTCAAGAAGATGTGCGGGATTCCGCGGCCCGCCCGTGTAATTCAGCTGCTCGCGCGTATAAGTTTCAAACAGCAACAAGCCGCCAGGCCGAAGTGCACGAACGATTTGCAGGAAGAGAGGACGCTGCAAATAGTGAAAGCAGAGGATTACGGAAAACGAGGTTTCGGGAAGCCCTATCTCTTCAAGATTTGCCTGGACGAGGTGCATGCCGCGCGAGCTAGATTCCGGCATGGCGGCGCCTACCCGGGCAACGGAAATTTTTGATTTTCGCGCACGTTTATCGAGAATATCGAGCGCTGCTCCTGACCAATCGACGGCGGTTACTGAAAGTCCGTGCGCTGCGAGAAGGAGAGCATGGCGCCCCGTTCCGCAGGCCAGATCCAGCGCGCGTCCACGAGGCAGAAGTGGCAGCCACTCCGAAACGATGTCTGCGGCTTCCGCCGGCGGGTTTTGCGCTGCCTCGCGGTACCGAGCGTCCCATTCGGTTACGTTAGGGGGCATAAAAGAGGCTCTTGAACGTTGCGTTCAAGAGCCTGAACTCTGGTTAGAGTCGCATACAGAGACTATGTCTGCCTAATTCATTCTATCATTCTGTGATAGATAGAGTGACAGATATAAACAGAGCCAATTGAGCGCTGAAATTAAACGCTGAACGAACTGCCGCACCCGCAGGTACTCTTCACGTTCGGGTTGTTGAACTTAAAGCCCGCGCCTTCAAGGGTTTCGATGTAATCGATCTCGACGCCATCCAGATACATCGAGCTCATCTGGTCGACCGCGACCTTAAGCCCGTTAAAATCCACGACTTGGTCGGTCTCATTGGTCTGGTTTTCAAATGCCATGTGGTACTGAAAACCCGAGCAGCCTCCGCCGACGACGGCAACACGCAACGCCACCGGGACGGGATTCTGCATGCCCATGATTTCCTTGACCTTGGTGCTCGCAGTGGGAGTCAGACTAATCATAAGTTCCTTTGGCCTCCGCTCGCAGGCAAGCCCGCGATGCATCTTTCCATTACAGTATAGCAAACCTCTTCCACAACTGCATAATGCGGTTGAACGCTCGATTTCTTCTCTGGAAACCCCACAAAAAGGTGTATTTCGACAACCCTATAGCCTTCGCATACAATAAGATGCACCCATGAGACACAAAGTAACGTTGATCCCTGGAGAAGGCATTGGTCCTGAAGTCGCGGCTGCCACACGAGCCATCCTGGAAGCCTCAGGCGTTCAAATAACTTGGGAGGAAGTGCAAGCGCGCGCCGCCGTAGCTTCGCAAACCGGTCAATTTGTCACCGAGGAAGCGGTTGAGTCCGTCCGACGCAACCGCGTGGCGCTCAAAGGCCCCATGGGAACCGCCGTCGCAGGCGGCGCTCCCAGCATCAATGTCGGCTTGCGGAAAAGGCTTGACCTCTACGCGAATGTCCGTCCCGTTAAGAATCTTCCTGGAGTGAAATCACGATTTGAAAATGTAGATGTTGTCCTGATCCGAGAAAATACGGAAGACCTCTATTCCGGTCTGGAACATGAAGTTGTTCCCGGGGTTGTGGAGAGCCTGAAGATAATCACGGAAAAAGCCTCCACACAAATCGCCCACTTCGCGTTCAAATACGCCAAGCGCGAAGGCCGAAAGAAAATTCATGCCATTCACAAGGCGAACATCATGAAGTTGTCGGACGGACTTTTCTTGAAGTCTATCCGCAATGTTGCGCCGCAATATCCTGATATCGAATACATAGAGCTCATCGTCGACAATGCCTGCATGCAAATGGTGCTCAATCCCCAGCAGTTTGACATGCTGTTGCTCCCAAACCTCTATGGCGACGTGATGAGCGACCTTGCCGCAGGGCTGGTTGGCGGGCTGGGTGTAGTTGGTAGCGCCAACATCGGCAATGAGGCGGCCATGTTCGAGGCCGTCCATGGAACCGCCCCCGATATTGCCGGAAAGGGTTTGGCCAATCCTACGGCGCTCATTCTAAGCAGCATCATGATGCTGGACCACCTCGGCGAAAGGTCCGCCGCACGCCGCATCGAAAACGCGCTCGACGAAGTTCACCGCGAAGGCCTGCACATCACTCAGGACGTGGGCGGCAAAGCGGGCACTGCCGAATTCACTGAAGCAGTTATTGCGGCTCTCCCGCCAGGCTAATTGCCCCCTGGAATAGTTTCACCCCGGCGGCGTTACTGACGGTAACCCTTGTTTTTCCCGTGCAATCGTGGCAACCTCTTTGGGTCGGTCCCCGCCATCCAAGGCGAATGCATGCATCATCGGTCGAGACATCCAGAGCGGCGTCGTACAGTCCGGATAACGCTCCAAATACCTCTAAAGGTTCGCTGTCAGATGCCGGAAGGCGAAGCCATTGACTTAAAGGCTTTTACGCAGCATGTTAGCGCCCACGGGGCACTCATCGTGATGGATGCCCCGCTGTTGACCGGTCAAATGGTGCGCGTTTTCAATGAGATGACGTCGGAGTCCGTGGAATGCTTTGTGACCTCGGTCCGCGAAAAACAAGAACGGCGGTTTATTGGTCTCGGCTTTGCGGTCCCGAGGAATGACTTCTGGCATGTCGTTTTCCCCAAGGCCGGCACGCGACAGGCTGTGCGCTCTTCGCAGACCGGATCCCTTGTTCAGCCGGAAAGAAGAATTAACCTCCCTCCGCAAGCCTAGTGCACTGCTCTCCAGCGAGATGCTATTCTCGCGTCGACTTTCGCCTTTCTTTCCTTTCAATTCCGGCTCTAGGCGGATTTCTAGCTCAGGCGTGCGGCGTAGACCTGATAAAGCAGGACATATACGATTACGCCCGTGATCGACACATAGAACCAGAGTGGCAGGGTCCAGCGGGCAATTACGCGGTGTCTGTCGAATTCCTCAAGCCACGCTCGGCGAAACGTAATCAAAATCAGCGGCACGATGATGACAGCCAGCACGGTGTGCGAGAGGAGCAGCGCGAAGTAGACCGGGCGAATCCACCCCTGTCCCTGGAAAACGACGTGGCCCACGCGGTAATGGTAGATCAGATAGGAAATCAGAAATATGGTAGAAACAGCAAACGCTGAAATCATGAACGCCTTATGAACCTTCATTTTCCCTTTTCGGATGGCAACATATCCGCTGGCGAGCAAAATCGCGCTAGTGCCGTTTAGTGAGGCGTTGAGCGCGGCCTGTGAAAACATGAATCGGCGTGTATCCTTCCCGGCGGTGCCAAGCTCAGCGCGGAAGCTTGTCGTAAATCATCAAACCCAGAAGAAGGGGGATGTGTAGCACGGTGGCGTGCATAAGCCACTTGGCGCGCACGTTGGTCCTCGAACTGGAGGCCCACAAGCAAACCTGAACGAGGGCCGTGCTGACGACCAGCGCTCCGAAGAAATACCGCGCGCCGGCCAATCCGGTTACAGTGGGTAACAAGCTAACGCCCACGAGCGCTATGGCGGTAAGAATAATCTGGCGAAACGTGCGCGTGCCCGCGCGGTCCACCACTGGCAACATCAGAATGCCCGCGCGAGCATAATCTTCCCGGTACATCCAGGCAATGGCATAGAAATGCGGAAATTGCCACAAGAATAGAATTGCAAACAGAAGCCACGCGCCGCGATCCAAAGTTCCGGTTGCGGCCGCCCACCCAATCATTGGAGGGATCGCTCCCGGGAAGGCTCCGACAGCAGTTGCCCAAACGGTTCGCTTCTTAAGAGGCGTGTACGCAAGCAAATAACTCAGACACGTCAAAACTCCGAGCCCAGTCGCAAGAAAACCCGCGGTGAAGTAAAGAGCCAGCGCGCCCGCCGCGCAGAGATTCACGCCGAACCACAATGCTTCCCTGGGCTGCAACTGGCCGCTGGGCAGCGGGCGAGACGCTGTGCGTCGCATGTAGCAGTCCGAGTCGCGCTCGATATAGTGGTTCAGAGTCGCCGTGCCAGCGGCAATCAGAAGCGTGGCAAAAACAGTTTGAATCAGGTGCAGCCAATCCACCGCCCCTCGCGCGCCCATGTAATATCCAGCCGCGGTGGTCATCAACACGAGAAAGGAGACATCGGGTTTGGTAAGCGCAACGTAGGCGTTGGCCCGCGAGGACAGCGTCATTTCCGTTGTTCGCACAGTGCTCATCGAACCGTTACCTGTCTCTCGGAGGAAACGATCACTGCTCCGGTGTGTGGCACCACTCGATAGCAAACCAGAATTGTCAGGATGGAAACCGCAAACAGAAGCGCGCCAACGACGGTGTGCGTCACCGTCATCACAACCATCACGCGAACCGGTTGCGGCGCATCCCCGGTCGTGATGCGCGACCAGTAGGCGCCAATGCCCAGCAGAAACTGCAAGCCAAAAACGGAATGAAGAAGAATCCGCATTCTGGTCAGCTCCCGCGATTTATCGAAGCGCTTGCGCAGCACAATGGCCGTCCAAACTATTGTGGCAAGCACCACTAGTGATCCCGCGGCATGCGGCCAGATAGGAATGTCGTTATGCCGGAATCCTGCACCGAGAAATACCTGAAGAAATATCACCACTGCATTCAGGAGAGCCACGGAGTGAATCGAAGGCGATCCGCGATCCTGCAGTTGAGGCTGGTCAGACACCCACCATCTGCTGGTAAATACGGCGATGCTCAGGATGGCGCCGAACATAATTTGCGCAAAGCACGCGTGCATGACCGGCAGCCAATAATGTAACAATTGGATCACGACTTGGCCGCCGAGAATTGCCTGCGCGACGATGCCGCCCACCGCAATTACGGCGAACCAGCGAAGCCAGCGACGCTCCTCCCTTACCCAAATGAGAATGGCAAGAATCAGTGTCAGAACACCCAAACCCGCCGCGACAACGCGGTGTGAGTATTCATACACATCGCCGCCGGCCAACGGCGTGGGAATCCATACGCCATGGGATTTGGGCCAGTCTGTCACAGAAAGCGCGGCGTCGTTGGAAGTCACCAGCGCCCCTGCAATCAAAAGGAGCACAGTCCAACACACAGTGAAGACCGCGAACCGGTGGACGCTCGGATGATAAGACGACTTTGTCATAGTTGTTGCAGCGCGAAATTATACCGCACTGGTGGGATTCCTGCGTCCGGTTCCATTTAAATTATTTTGGCCACCGCAGAACGTACCGGCGAGCGTAGGTGCTCCAAGCCAGGCCGGACGCTTTTTCATTTTGAGACCGTCGAGGAGACGCGAACACTTTGCGGATCGCCCTTGAGGCCAATGGCTTGAAGCACAAGGTCCTTGAGCGCATCGATAAACAGTGGCGAATCGCCAACCGCAGGCATCATCCGGAAAACTTCTACGCCGAACTTCTTTGCTTCGGCGCGCGCCTCGATGTTGATTTCGTGGAGCGTCTCGATGTGTTCAGTCACAAATGAAATTGGCACAACCAGCATCTCCTTGACGCCTTCCGTCCCCAGGCGCTCAATCGTGCCTGTCAGCGATGGCTGCAGCCATTTTGCCGGTCCAACCCTGCTCTGGTAACAAAGCAAGTGCGTCCGCGGCCAGCCGGGAAATTGCTTTCTTCCCTCTTCGCAGACCATGCTAACCGTGGATTCAACCTGGCCCGGATACGGATCGCCTTTTTCGACCAGGCTCATGGGCAAGCCGTGCGCGCTGAAAACCAGATGGATGCGGGAGCTGTCCTCAAATTGCCTCAAAACAGCGCCAATCCGCTGTACGAGCGCCTGAATGTAGAGCGGGTGATCAAAAAACTGGCTTATGGTTCGTTGCGGAGGCCCACTTTCCAGCTCGCCGTAGACACGGCGCCATTCCTTGAGGCTGCTCAACGTTGTGGCGTAGGAAAAATGTGGGTACAGCGGCAAGAGCACGATTTCATCCAGTGGTCCTGCTTTGCGCAGCAAATCACGGGCTTCCGATGTGAGCGGGTGCCAATATCGCATCGCGACCACAGCAACAGGATCGATCTCGCCGACGAGAGATTCGACGAGCGCTCCTCTCTGCCGCTCCGTCAATGCACCGATTGGGGAGCGTCCTCCAATCTCCGCATACCGGCCACGCACCTGCACGGAGCGCCGCGACGAAATCAGTTTGGCGAGAGGTCGCCGCAGGAACCCAAGCGGCCCCATCGGAATGATGTCCGGATCGAGAAATAAGTTCAGCAGAAATGGCTGGACAGCCTCCAGCGAATCCGGCCCGCCGAGCTGGAACATCACGATTCCAACCTTTTTCTTTCCAGCCAATTATTTGCCTCGGTTCAAGGTGTTCTTCAAGCGCTCGACTTCCTGACACAGGGACGAGGTGCGCTTCGCAACGCTCAGATAAAAGACAAAAAAAACGGCCCAGCCGATAATATAAGCAGCGAATACGCTGTCCAGGTTTTTCATTGAGCCTCCAGTTCGCGGCGCACCACTTCAAAATCTTCACGTAATTTTTCCAGTCGATAGCGTTCCACAAGCAGGAACACCATCAAGGAATGGAGCGCAAACACGCTGAAAAAGAACACCTTCCGCATTGTGGGCTCAAGCCCCGAGCCGGGCCCTCCCATGATCACAGGGGCGGGATGCTGCGTGCGCCACCAGCGGATCGCTCCAAAGACTATGGGCACATCGATGAACGCAAATATCCCAAAGAGCGCGCTGAGAAGCGCTCTTCGATCCGGCTCTTCGATCAGCGTGCGCAAGAGCAAGTAGGAGATGTAGAGGAGCCAGAGGACAAACGTCGAAGTAAGCCGGGCATCCCAGGTCCAGTAGATTCCCCACGCCGGCTTGGCCCAAATCGGTCCAGTTATTAAAACAACAGTAGTAAAAGCTAGACCCACTTCAGCCGAAGAAACGCCAAGCGCGTCCCACTTCTCGTCGCGGCGCCATACATAAAGGAGGTTCGAGACAAAACAAATAAAAAACGACGTCATCCCGGCCCACGCGCTCGCCGCATGGAAATAAAAAATGCGATAGAGAACGTGCATGGTCTTCTCGTCGGGGGCGATATAAAAAGAAGCGTAAGCGGCAGCTGCCACAAGAAAGAGAACGACGGCCCCGCCAATGGCACGTTTCCACATGGTGCTTCATTCCTCCAGAAGATATTCGCCGAAAAGCCATAGCGCCGTCAAAAAAACCAGGTCGAAAACCGCGAGGAAGCCGACTCCCTTCCACTGAACGAAGGGCGCACGGTCAAAAAGGGCTTTCGTGACTTCCGTGCTAGCGACGAGAATGGGCGTCAAAAGCGGCAGCATAAGCAAAGGCAGGAGCAGTTCGCGCATGCGGGCTTGCGCGGAGATGGCCGAAAGCGCCGTACCGGCGATGGAAATGCCGAGGCTTGCAAGAAAAAAGACCAGCAGCAGCCAGTGCAACACGCCCAGGACCGGGACGTTGTACATCGTGGCGAAGAATGGCAGCAGAAGCAGCTCGGTCAGCAGAAGGAACAACGTGTTTGCGGCGAGCTTTGCAAGAAAGATCGCGAAAGGATCGCTCACCGAGAGCCGCAGAGCGCTAAGCGTATCGTTGTGCTGCTCGCGCAGAAAACAAGGCTGCAGCATTAATGAAGAGGCAAAGAGAAACGCCAGCCAGATAAGTCCGGGAGCAAACCGCCGCGATTCGTCGGAAGTTGGATCAAACGTGAAGCTGAACAGAACGATGACAATCAGGATGAAAACAAACGTGGTTGTCAGCAATTCTCGTGAGCGGAACTCCGTGCGAAGTTCCTTGCCGAGCAGCACGCCCGTGTTGGAAAGCAGAGTCATTCAGGCGTCGGCGAAGGTGAGAATGGAGCGAAACGTTGCGCCGGTGCGCGTATCCGCGGCGATCGAGCCAGCGTCGAGGCGAATGGCACGCGTCCCGAGCGAAGAGATTTCCGATTCGCCGTGGAGACTCATCAGAATGGTGCGGCCCGAGTCGCGCAAACGGCGAATCGTCTCCGCGAGCCAAGTGACGCCGTGAGGATCGAGACCTGTAGCCGGCTCGTCGAGCAGAAGGACGGCAGGTTCATGCAATAAAGCACGAGCAATCGCCACGCGCTGGCGCATCCCCCGGGAGAACGTGCGTACCAGAGAGGCTCGGCGATCGGTCAAGCCAACTTCCTGCAATAAAGCTTTAACGTGATTTTCCGGTTGAGATGTTCTCTGGAGCCGCGCAAAAAGCAAAAGGTTTTCTTCCGCACTCAGCTCGTCATAGACCATCGTGGCATGAGCGACCAATCCCAGGCGAACAGAATCCGCTCCCTCACTCCCTGCCTCACCTGAAAAACTCAACGTTCCGCCCGATGGCCGTACCAAGCGCGCGGCAACGCGCAGAAGTGTTGTCTTGCCAGAGCCGTTACGCCCCGCGAACACCACGCATTCTCCAGGAGCGATGGAGAGCGAGACTCGGCGCAATGCGTAGAGTCCGCCATATCGTTTTTCGATGTTTTCAAAGCGAATACCAGCAGGAGAAAATGCTGCTGGCGTCACTGATAGACCTCGCGAGAGCGCCCATCACCGCGCGGCGTCATGCTTCACCCTCTCACAAGGTCTCGCAAAACCTTTTCCGCACGCGCCCGTTCCTGATTGTAGTCTGCTTCAGAAATCGTTCCCGCTTGGCGGCGCAGCTCAAGGCGGAATAGCGTGTCCTTCAATGCATCAAGACTCGTGCCAACCGCCGCATCGACCTCAGCCAGTTTTCCGCTGGGAGCGGCGGGAGGAGGCGCAACACCAGAATTTGAGAATGTCTTTTTGGCGGCCTTCACAGGTGCTCCCGCGTCTTCGACGGCAGCACCGCCCGCTACGGCTACGACCGGCCTGCGTGCTAGCAAAAACGCCAGCAGCACGAACACGCAGAGAAAGCCTCCTACAATGGGCCATTTCAAAACATCCAGACGACCTGGGACAGCTTGAATGGCCACGCCCCCGGCTGGATCGCCACCCTGCTGCGCTTCGCGGTTCTGCGGCCCGGCATCTGCGCCTGAATCATTATTACTGGGCGGAGGCGCGGTTCCCGAAACGCTGACGGTTAGAATCGAATTCGCGGCGAGATTGTCCCGGCTGTAAAGGCTCATGCCCTGCTCTTGCCCGCCCGATTGTAAACCCTCTCCAGTGATCTGCACGCTAGGAGGTGCAACGATAACAAGTCGCGCGCCGGGATAAACGGTGGGCAGTTTCACGGAAGCGGAATTTCCGGGGTAAGGCAAGTCATAGGAGAAGCGCACTCCGTTGTCGCCCGGCCGGAAGGCGTACGCAATGCTATATATGTTCTTGCCGCGATCGATGGGCGCCTGCACCACGGGCATGCCGGATGGCCCTTGGGCGGCGATTTGCTTCAGTGTAGCGCCAGCCGGAAGCGCAAAGTCAAAATTACCGTCGGGACGGAAATAGGCTTGAGCGGGCTGCGATGCGTTCTTGATGGAATATTCCTCACCTACGACCAGCGTTGAGCCGTTCGGCTGTAAAATCACGAAATGCGAATCTACACTGATGGTCTTCGGGTCGCGCGAAGGATCGAAGACCTCGACTTGCACCTCATTCTGGCCGGGAGGCAAAGGCTGATGAAAATTAACGCCGCGGTAAACCGCGCGGACCAGCATGGGTTGTGTGCCAATGGCTGGAAAGTCAAAGGTGAATTGGCCCTGCGCGTCGGTCTTGCCGTTGAGGACCGGCTGCATTCCTCCCTGCAATTGGATGAGGATTACTTCGACATCGACCGCGGGTTTCCCCGTCGTGCCATTCTTCACCGTACCGTGGACGGTCGCGCCATAAACAAATGAGAACGGCAGCAGCAAGTAGACTCCAAGAGCCAGATACGGAATGAACCGTGCGCTCATTGCGCACCTCGCTCGGAGGCAGCGGGCTTAACCCCGCGAGGACGGCGCACCTGGGATTCCGTGATCTGATCGATTTCCGCAAGCACCAGCGCGGCTTCATTCTCGAGTGAGGTTTTCATCGCTTCGTAGTCATTCTCCGCATACTTTCCGGAACGGAACTCAAAGCGCAGGTCTCGCAAATTGTCGTACAGCGTGTCGCGCCGCTCCAGCAATTGATCGAGCTTCGAGCGATGGGGAGCGAGGTCGGAAGCGTCCGGTTGAATGTAAAAGATAAAGAGCCCCGTGGCAAAAGCTAGGGCCAGGCAAGCGCCGAGAACGGCCCAATCCGCGGATGTAATCAGAAAAATAGTGATTGTTGTGAAAAAGACCAAAATCAATCCTCAGTATCGCTGGCTGCCTGTTTACGTGCGCGCTCAAGCAGCTCAGCTGAGATCGGGTGAGCATTACCCGCTCCCGCCAAAGAGGGTTCAGGAGATAAACGCTTCCGCCATTTGGAAATCACTCCCAAGACCAACGCGAATCCTCCGATCAATGCGAGCGCCGGAATCCACCAAGCCACGCGCCCAAACCCGCTGTGCGGCGGCTCGGTAAGCACCGCCTGCCCATATTCCTGGACGAACGACTGAACGATCAGGTCGTCTGAGTCGCCTTTGGCAATTCGCTCATCAATCTTCTTCAGCATGCCCAGCGCCGTATCGCAGGGACCCGAGAACGCGCCACCGACGTGATAGCAACCACCTGCGGAATCGTTGCAGCCGCCGCACATGCATCTCACTTTCATTCCAACCAGGTGAGTGTGATCGGCTTGCTGCACACCTCCGAAGGCGGACAAAATCGGCAGAGCACCAGCAAGACACAAAAGGACCGGCAAAATAAGCAAACCGGGGCGTCGAATCTTCTGCATTTTAGTCATGGCCTTCCCGGAACGTCGGGGAGGGCGACAATCCATGCGCAAGCGGCTCTGCGGCTGGCTGCTTGGCGGCCGACAGTACCAGCACAGCGCGCCGATTGGGCATCAGCGCAACGAGCGTGCCAAACACGACGATTACGCCTCCAAACCAGATCCACTTTACCAGGGGATTCAAGTAGGCGTGAATCACAGGCAATTTCGTGTCCGGACTTTGCCCGGCATAAACAACATACAAGTCTTCCCGGAGCGTCGAATAAATCGCCACCATCGTGCCGGTCTCCCCATTGGTGTCGAAAACGCGCTTCTCCGGATAGAGCATCATCAAGGGCTTTCCGCCGACAAGGACTTCGACGATGAGCCGATATCCCGTGTAGTTCGCTTCCGGCTTGGTGTCGAAATTCTGCATCACCAGCGTGTACTTCCCTATCTGCATGGATGAGCCTGGCTGCATTTCTTTCTGGACGTTTTGATTGAAGGCCGCTCCGGCCAAACCGATAAACACGAGAACCATTCCCATGTGCACGATGTAGCCGCCATAGCGCCGCGTATTGCGCATGGTCAGCTCGATGACGGACGTGACAAAGGACGCGTCGGACCTGGTCCGGATGACCTTTGCTCCGCGGTAAAATTCCATCAGGATTGTTGCCGCCACAAAGATGCACAAGGTGAAACAGATGAGCGAGTAGAATTCCCGGTATCCCAGAGCAAAAATAATCGTGCCACCTAGAAGTCCGATGATCAGCGGCCAGGCAAAATTCCTTTTCAAGCTTTCCAAGGAAGTCTTACGCCAGGCCAGAAGCGGCCCAACGCCGGTAAGGAAAAGCAGAAGCAAGCCAATCGGGATGTTAACTTTATTGAAGAACGGAGCTCCCACGCTGATCTTGGAACCCGATAGCCATTCCGACAAAACCGGAAAGAGCGTGCCGGAAAGAACGGCGATGCACGAAACCAAGAGAATCAAATTGTTGAAGAGGAAGCTGGATTCGCGGGAGACGATGGCGTCAAGCTGGTTTTCACTGTTCAAGTAGTCCCTATTCTTGAGATAGGCCAGCAAACAGACGGTGAAGATCACCGCCAAAAAGCCGACAAACCAGCCTCCAATGCTGGACTGCGCAAAAGCATGCACGGAGCTCACGACTCCACTACGCGTCAAGAACGTGCCGAGAATGCACAAAATAAAGGTCGAGAATACCAACCAGACGTTCCACACTTTCATCATGCCGCGCTTTTCCTGCATCATGACCGAATGCAAGAAGGCCGTGCCAGTCAACCAAGGCAGAAGTGACGCATTTTCCACAGGGTCCCAGCCCCAGTAGCCTCCCCAGCCCAAGACCGCGTAAGCCCAGTGGGCGCCGAGGAGAATTCCCGCGGTCTGGAAACACCAGGCGATCATGGTCCACTTACGGGTGAGGTGAATCCATTTTTCCCCGGGATACCGAGCCAGCAGCGCGGCCAGCGCGAACGCGAACGGAATCGTGAAGCCCGTATATCCGGAATATAGGTTCGGCGGATGGATCACCATCTCCGGATATTGCAGAAGCGGAGTCAGTCCGTTGCCGTCGGCACGTGCGACCAGATCCATCGCGCCATTGGCGCCGGGCACGGCCAATGCCTTGAACGGGCTGGCAACGAAATTGTTGAGGGTCAAGAAGAATATCTGGACGCCCGCGAGGATCACTCCAACGTACGGCATCAATTCGCCGTTCTTGTTCCGGTAGGCGATTAAAACCGAGAAAACGTAAATGGACAGAAGGAAGCTCCAGAAGAGCAACGACCCTTCCTGCCCAGCCCAGAGGGCAGCAATCTTGTAAAACGTCGAGAGAGCGCGATTGCTATGCGCCACCACGTAGGCGGCGGAGAAATTATCACTGAAGAAGAGATATTCGAGACTGAATGTGGCGATGAAAATCAGGCAGCAAGTGGCGATACCCGCCTGTCTCGTGCTCTTGACTAGGAGCGGATGGCGCGTGAGGATCGCGGCGATTCCGCCTCCAAACGCATACACCGCGCAGATAAAAGCCAGGATCAGAGCGAACGAGCCGAATACATCCACGGAAACTCCGCCTATCCCCCGGCCGAGCCGGGACCCTTACATGTTGCTATTCGGCGCTGCAGTGGAAGAGGTCGTACCGGTTCCCCCCGGAGCCGCCTCATACTTGGACGCGCACTTCGCCTGCACGACTTCGGCAACAAAGCGCCCATCCGGAGCCGGCCTGCCCTCGACCAACGCTTGCGCCTTATCAACAAAAGTGTCTGGCAAGGGATCATTGCCCACATAACTGACGGGAAGCGATTTTCCTTCCCCTTCCAGCACGAAATCCACGCGCCCGGTCATCCGGTGGATGCTGCCAGGAGCCACTGTTCCGCCGACTCGAATTCGGTGAGACCGATCAGCGCCGCGAAGGGTTTGGAGTTCCGCAATGGTGTGGTAGTAAGTCTTGCTCTCCCCATAGCCCAGCCATGCCAGGGAGGCCAATGAAACGACAATCACGCCGATTCCAATTCCAAACTTTGCTTGCTTTTTCACGACGTAACTCCTGCTCCTGCTTGGTGTCCCGAAGTTCTAAATTCTATCACAGCCAGGAGATGCGCACACTGGCCTCATTACACTTGTAAGATTCCCCCGAAACAGAAGCAATAAGCTGTGCGCTACGTCACATCCCAGCGGCTGGTGCGGTAATGGCTTTGCGCAGGCGTTGAAGCACGCCTGAAAAATTGGAAGAGCTCAAGTCAAAGGGTTTGCCATTATCCAAAATCATAGGGCAGCCCAGGTCGGCACTCGAGAGCTTTGAAGTTAGCGGGGCCAGCAGCGCAGAAATCAAAACGACGCGCTTGGGTTTGAGGGACCTTCGAACACGCGCCGTGATGTGGGCAAGCTGCTGCGCCAGGAGCGATTCAAGAAGGGCTTGACCGGGTGCGCTGGCTGCGAGGGGACATTCGAGCAGGTGAGCGAGAAAGAAGCCTCCTCGCTGAAACTCGCTTAGGACGGGCTCGGGGGCCTTCCCTGCGGGAGAGATTTCGACAGCCTCGAGCAGTCGGCCAGCTTCGCCCTCAAATTTGCCCGCGTATAGAAAGTCACCATCGGCTTGGGGAGAAACTCCGCCGAGGAGCAGCGTTCCGATGTGAATGGGCCGGTAGCGCGTCATCCACTCTAGGCGCTGCAGTCGTCTCGCGATGTGCTCGGGGGACGCGGGCTGTCCGCAGCCATCACAAGTCAGCAGCGTTGTAGGGGTTGGATGCAAGCGAGAATCGTAGTCCAGAGGGGAAAGGAGTGCAAATCGCCGAAATGGACAAAGTTCTACGGTCTAAAGTAATCATGCGGCTCAGAGTCAACATGCACGAATCGACGGCGACAGCTGTGCGCCGGGGATGATTGATTAGGTCCTGGCGTCGCACAGCCGCCGTCGCGCGACCAGACTTGTGTCTCTGGATACAAACTCTATGCGATGCCAAAAGTCGCGCTACCAAACCACCCTTTTTGCTAGGTTGGATTTAGAAATTTATGAGGAAACCGTGGCATCGACAGGCAGCTTAGACCTGAGGCACCACTTAAGCTCCTGGCTCAACTCAGTAATTTCCATTCCCGGCATGACGATGAACTTGCAGCTCAGCATCTCCCGGGGCTCATCCTCATCCGACAATTGGCACGAAACACGGCAATATTGGCAATCCTGGTTCCAGCAAAATCTCCCGTAGGGTATTGTCTCCGGGCTAATAAACTGAAAGCATCGTAGCAACGAGTTGCGCTCGGGCACCTGGAACTTCTTGCCCAAGACAGTAATTTCCACGAGCTTTTCATACGGGCGAAACGGTTCCGACATAAGTAAGTCCTGTCCTCCGTGGACGGGCCGCCGTGCAAGCGCAGATGATTCCCCCGAGACGGATCACTCTAATGATTGCCCATCCAGAGTAGCCCGCGTTTCCATGAGGGACAACGATTGGTGGTGGGAAGGTTACGAATATGCTAAGGGGTGGGGCCAAAATTCGCCAAGGGACGAAATGGCCAGCTAGTTGCCAAAATCGAAGAATTGCCCCATTTTGCGGAATTTTTCATAGCGGGCTTCGAGCAAGTCTTTCGTCGACTGCTGTGTTAAGGCCACCAGCTCCCGGTCCAGCACCTCGCCAAGCAATTGTGCGGCGGCTTCCGCGTCGACATGCGCCCCGCCCTCGGGCTCTGGCACAATTTCATCGACGATGCCAAGCTCCATCAGATCCTTCGCTGTAATTTTGAGCGCGGCAGCCGCTGTCTCTGCTTTTGTCGCGTCTCGCCACATGATTGCTGCACAACCTTCCGGCGAAATCACGGAATAAAAACTATTCTCGAGAATGTTAACGCGATCCCCAACGGCAATCGCCAGAGCTCCGCCGGACCCCCCCTCTCCGGTCACCGTGACGATGATCGGAACGGGCAGACGCGCCATTTCGCGCAAGTTCCGCGCGATCGCTTCGGCCTGTCCCCGCTCCTCGGCATCAATGCCCGGGTATGCGCCCGGAGTATCAATGAAGGTGAAAACCGGCCGTCCAAACTTGGCCGCCAGCTGCATGATCCGAAGCGCTTTGCGGTAGCCCTCGGGTTTGGGCTGCCCAAAATTGCGTAGCAGCCGCTGCTTCGTGTCGCGCCCTTTCTGATGGCCGATGACCGCTATCGGGCGTCCGTGGAACTTCGCGAGTCCGGTAATTAAGGCCTTGTCGTCGCCAAATCCCCGGTCGCCGTGCAACTCCACAAAATCCGTGAAAAGCATCCCAAAGTAGTCCAACGGGTAGGGCCGCTGGGTGTGCCGGGCAATTTGGGCGCGTTGCCACGGTCCGAGATGGCTGTAGAACTCCTTGCGCAGCTCGGCGACTTGCTGGCGGATGCGTTCGAGTTCTGCGTCAGCCTCCTCGTCGCCGGCGAGCTGTCGCAACTCTTCGACGTCCTTCTCCAGGCGCTCGATCTCGCTCTGACGATCCACCTGGGCCGCCGTGTTTTTTGTCTTGTCCTTGGACTTCATCACATCACCAGGTCGATCGACTGCTCGCCAAATGATTCCCGGACCGCGGCAATTAGTTCCGGGCAAGCTCTGACTCGCCGCTCAATGTGCAATGTTGCCATGGCTCCTTCTGCCGAAGAGAGCGAAAGGGACAGCGGGCTCGATCCTCGATAGGAAGCCAGTATTTCTTCCAGGCGGTCAAGCAATTCATCGTTTAGTTCTTCGAGCTTTATCCGGATACGCAGGCCGGAGTTAGGCCGTTCGGCGAGATCCCCCAGCCGCGCCGCTTCCTGCAACGACAGCCGGGTGCCCGCTTCCTCAACTTGCACTCGTGCCTTCAGCAGCAGCGGTGTTCCTGCCTTCAGAATCTGCTCCAGCCGTGCAAAGCTCTCTGGAAATGCGAGCAATTCCTGAACCCCAGTCATGTCTTGAATAGTGTAGATGGCCCACCGAGCGCCTTTTTTGGAGCGCATGGGGCGTGTCCCGACCATGAGTGCCGCCACCGTGATCTCCTTACCGTTGCGCTGTCCTTCGACCTGATCGAGGGTAACGCAATTAAGCTCCTGCAATCGCGAAGCGAACTTGGCAAGGGGATGTCCGGACACGTAGAACCCCAGCATCGCGTATTCGCTGGCAAGTCGTTCCGCCTCACTCCAAGGTTCGGCATCGTGCAATTCAAAGGGCATGGGAGCTGGAGCCGCGGCCGTGCCGAATAAACCGTGCTGTCCTGATTCTCGCGTGCGCGAAGCCCGCTGTACGGCCGCCAGCGCATCGTCGACGGACGCAAGCATGGATTCTCGAGGCCCGAGAGAATCCAGAGCGCCGCACTTGATCAAGCTCTCAAATACGCGCTTGTTCAGAAACCGAGCCTCAATACGCTCGCACAGATCATACAGCGACGTGAATTCATCGGCGCTCAATCGCGAATCACGGATGGCTCTGGCAGTGTTTTCCCCCACATTCTTGATTGCAGCGAGCCCAAAGCGAATCGATTCGCCGACCGGGGTGAAATAGAGATCGCTCTCATTGACGTCCGGCGGCAGGATGGAGATGCTCATGCCCCGCGCCTCGTTGATGTACTTCACCGCTTTTTCCGCGTTGCCGGTTTCCGAAGTCAGAAGCGCGGCCATGAATTCCACGGGGTAGTGCGTCTTCAAATAGGCGGTCTGGTACGCCAGCAGCGCATACGCGCAAGAGTGGGATTTGTTAAAGCCGTACCCGGCAAACTCTTCCATCAAATTGAAAATTCGCTCGGCCTTTTTCTCGGGAACTTTGTTTGCCAGGCATCCCGCCATGAATTTTGCGCGCTGCGCGGCCATTTCTTCTTTTTTCTTCTTGCCCATGGCGCGGCGCAAGATGTCCGCTTCGCCGAGCGAAAAGCTAGCCAGCAGGTTCGCGATCTGCATAACCTGCTCCTGGTACAGGATGACCCCGTAAGTTTCCTCAAGGATGCCTTTGAGCTGTGGAAGTTCGTAACTGACCTTGGTCTTTCCCGTCTTGCGGTTGATGAAATCGTCGATCATTCCGCCCTGAATCGGCCCTGGACGATATAACGCGTTCAGTGCAGTGAGATCTTCAATGCGCGAGGGCTGGTAGCGACGCAAGATGTCGCGCATGCCATGCGATTCAAACTGGAAAATGGCCGTCGTATCGCCCCGAGCAAATAATTTGTAGGTCTCCGCGTCGTCCAAAGTGAGATTGTCGATGTCGACCTTGACGCCTCGATTCCCTTCAATCATGCGCGCAGTGTCTTGCAGGACCGTCAGCGTCGTCAGGCCGAGGAAGTCCATCTTCAACAAGCCGACGCGCTCCAGCGCGTTCATGTCGTATTGCGTCGTGATTTCATCACGGTTCGTCTTGTAAACCGGCACCACATCCGTCAGCGGCCGCGGGGAAATAACTACTCCGGCCGCGTGTGTTGAAGCATGACGGGCCAAGCCTTCAAGTCGCAGAGCCACGCTCATCAAATCCTTCAATTTTTCGTCGCTGTTTATCGCCGCCCTGAGCTGCGGCGCCTCCGCTAGAGCGGTTTCCAAGTCGATCCCGAGAGTCGTGGGTATCAGCTTGGCCAGCCGGTCGACTTCCCCGTATGGGATATCCATCGCGCGGCCGACGTCCTTAACTGCCGCTTTCGCCGCCATGGTGCCGAACGTGATGATCTGGGCGACATTTTCCCGCCCGTACTTCTGCGTGACGTATTCGATCACTTCGCCGCGCCGCCGCATGCAAAAATCGATGTCGATATCCGGCAGGGAAACCCGCTCCGGGTTCAGGAATCGTTCGAATAGCAGGTTGTATTGCAAGGGATCGACATCCGTGATGCGCATCGCGTAGCTGACCAGGCTGCCGGCCGCGGACCCTCGTCCCGGCCCCACGGGTACATCCTGCGCGCGCGCATAGTGAATGAAATCCCAAACGATCAAGAAATAGCCCTCGTAGCGCATCTTCTTGATCATTTCAATCTCAGACGTCAGCCTGCGCTCGTACTCGGCCAGCGGATTGTTCAATAGGCCTTTCTGCGCCAGCCGCTCCAAGTACGGCACACGGGTGGCAAACCCTTCGCGAACCACCTTCTCAAAATAGCTCCCCGCGGTATGGCCTTCGGGAACCTTGAATTCCGGAAATGGATTTGGGATGCGTTCGATTTTGACGTTGCAGCGCGCCGCGATGTCCACCGTGCGGCTGAGCGCATCCGGCAACTCTCCAAACACTTGGGCCATCTCCATTGCCGTTTTGAAGTAGAACTGGTCGGTGGCAAACTTCATACGATGCGTGTCGCTCATCGTTTTTCCAGTTTGGATGCACAGCAGAACTTCTTGAGCATGGGCATCGGCGTGATGTAGATAGTGGCAGTCATTCGTGGCCACAAGGGGAATCCCGGTTTCTTTGGAAAGACGCACAAGCTCCCGATTCACGCCCTGCTCGATTTCCAGTCCCTGATCTTGGATTTCCAGGAAGAAATTGCCCTTGCCGAAAACGTCACGCAGCCGGTAGGCATTTTCGCGGGCCTGGTCATACTTCTCCTCCACAACCGCTTCCGTCACTGCGCCCCGCAAACAGGCGGACAGGGCAATCAGCCCCTTACTGTGCTTTGCAAGAAGGTCGTAGTCGATCCTCGGCTTATAGTAGAAACCTTCAAGAAATCCTGAGGAAACCAGCTTGATTAGATTGTGATAGCCTTCGAGCGATTCGCAGAGGAGCACCAGATGGTTGCTCCCGCGCATGCCTGGTTCTGTCTCGCCGCGATCAGCTCCGCTCGTCGCGCTGGTTTTCTCTCCGCGGTCGTGGCGGCTGCCTTTGGCCACATAGACTTCGCATCCGATAATGGGCTTGACGTCGCGCTTGCTCGCTTCATTAAAGAAATTTGCCGCGGCGAAAAGGTTTCCGTGGTCCGTAACGGCTACGGCGGGCATCTTCTGCCGCGACGCTTCGTCGAGCAGTTCGGACGTTTCGCACGCCCCGTCGAGAAGACTGAAATCCGTATGAACGTGAAGATGAACAAACTGCGGCTGACCCATGGAACTCGATTGTAGAACTCCGGAGCGAGAATTGCGAATCGCATTCTCACAATATTCACAGGCAGCTATTCCCTGCCCGTCCCTTATTTTCGGCCACTGCTCTTCTTGCCGGCCGCAGCGTGCTTGGCCTGCTCCCGCGCAGCTTTATGTTTTGCAGCCTGCTTCAGCATCACTGGATGGTTCTTGTGCGATTGTCCTTGCGCGGCTTTTGCTGTTGCGCCTTTTTCCGTTGTGGCAGCGGTTCCAATAGCAGCGGGATGTTTGTCTCCGCTCTTAACGGCTTTCTTCTCCTTCTCTTTCTTTTTCGGCTGCTCCTTGATACCAGATAATTTACGAAGGATCTTTACGCGTTCTTCCGGCGTCTTGCCACGCCCCGTCAGTTGCATTCCGAAAACTTGTTCGACAATGGCGTCGAACTTCGGCCCTCGCGGATAGCCAAGGGCCTCTAGTTCGTTCCCCACCATTGGCAGCGCGCTACGGATCGGTCGCCACTTGTGGAGGTACGCACGGATTTTTGAAAGCGCCCCTGAATTGCGTGATTCTGCGAGCACGTAAGCAATCCGGTCGACCGGAAGCCTTTCAAGGAATTTGTAAGCATCTGCCGGTGCATTTAACTTGCGCCCAATCAATTCCTTCTGATCCGCGAGCACTTCTTTCTTGAAGCTCAAAATCGCGTCAGCTTCTGCTGAACGGAATCCAGCTTTGGAGAGCACGTTGCTTTGTTCCCGGTCTTTCAGTCGGCCAAGGATTCCCAGCATCGTCGGCGTCGCGAGCTTTGGCCTAACTCCCGCCGTAAACAAATCCTCGCGCACCTTCATCAAGCGTGCGACGGCATCGTAATCCGGGTGGCGCTTTGCCAGCCCGGGATGAACCGCTGCGAGTAAATCGTGCTCTTCCCACGCCTTCAGAACAACGGCCGGGCGCTCTTCGCGAGCCACAGCCCGTAATTCAGTTCCCGCGTCTTCGGGCGCAATGGTGTGCTGCAATTCGCGCTCGATCGCCAAGTCAAACCATTCCTGAGTTCGGGCCTCTATCTTGAACCCCATCCGAGCGGCAAAGCGCAAAACGCGAAGAAGCCGCACGGGTTGATTCGTGAAGCTATGAATCGTAAGCGCGCGCACTTCGGCGCGTTCGATGTCCGAAAGTCCGTTGGTCGGGTCGAGAAGCAACCCTCGTGAAGCTGGATTCAGCGAAATGGCAATGGCATTCAAGGAGAAATCACGCCGCCGCAAATCCTCCATGATCGTGGACCAGCGGATTTCCGGCCGAGTTCCAGGGCGCACGTAGTGATCGTCGCGCGCCGCGGAGATGCTGCCGTCACAGTCACCCGCAAAAAGAATTTCAACTTGGCGGAGCTTTTCATCCTCGGAAAGGATTTTTGCGCCGCCTTTTTCCAGCTCTCTGGCGATTTTCGAGGGGTTACCCTCCACGCTGAAATCCAGGTCGCGGAGCGATGCGCCTGTCACGAGGTCCCTCACCGTCCCGCCCGTCAGATACACGTTGAATCCCAGCACGGCAGAAAGCTCCTGCACGCGCATCATGGCTGCCCTTTGCTCAGGTGACAGCCGGCTTTCCAACAAGAACATATAATCTGGCATCGCACTCCTTTACGTTCTGGATGCCCGCGCTGACTGCCGCGGAGGCAACCGCAATTAGAACCCAGGGCCGCCGCGCATCAGGCGCGCGGGTGATGCGCTTTGTAAATCTGTTTTAACCGCTCTTCCACGACATGCGTGTAGATCTGCGTCGTGGAGATGTCTGCGTGACCCAGCATGAGCTGCACCGACCGCAAGTCCGCGCCGCGCTCCAACAAATGCGTCGCAAAACTGTGTCGCAGCATGTGCGGTGTCAGAGGGACTCGAAGGCCCGCGCCCCTGCCGTAGGCTGAAAGAATCTTCCACACACCTACTCTGCTGAGCGAACTGCCACGCCGGTTGACGAACAACGCCTGACTCGGGCCACCTTTTCCCAAAAGCTTTGGCCGTGCATCGCGCAGATACTTTTCCACCATCGCCAGCGCCTTGCGCCCCACCGGAACAATTCGCTCTTTATCTCCTTTGCCGATGCAACGAATACAGCCCACTTTCGAGTCCAGATCCGTCACTCGAAGCCCAATTAGTTCCGACACACGCAAGCCCGTCGAATAAAGCACTTCCAGCATGGCTAGATCCCGCAAACCGATCGCAGTCTTGGCGTCCGGCTGTTGCAGCAAGCGTTCCACTTCTTCCAGCCTCAGATAACCCGGCAAAGTGCGCCGGATCTTTGGTGACTCGAGATTCAGCGAAGGATCTGTGGATACAAGCTCCTGAATCTGTGCAAAACGGAAAAAATTCCGGAGTGTGACCAATTGCCGCGCGACGGTCCGGCTCTCCAGATTCCCCCGGTACAGTCCAGCGAGAAAGTCCACCAAATCGTCCCGGCTCACCTTTTCCAGTGTCAACTTTCGCTTTTGGGCGAACACATGGAACTTGGCCAAGTCTCGCTGGTACGCCGCGACGGTATTGGTGGAAAGCCCCTTTTCCACTTTCACGTGCGTCAGGAACAGCGATATGGTTGGCGCGATCTCCATCATGTCTCCGCGTAACCGTCTCCACCACCCGCTCTCCGCCGCGTGGCAATGCCGTAAACTTCGTGAATTTCATGGCAACGGAACAACCACGCGAGTCCGAGGTAAAGCGCCGTGGCCCCGGCGATCAGCCCCGAAAACACAAGCAGCTGTATGAGGAACCGCGAATGGATTGTGAACTGGGTATAGCGATTCCCAAACCAGCACGCCACGCCCATGATGCTCGCGCACAGGGAAATCTTGCCGAAGGAGCGAAATACCTCCAGCGTTCCCATGGCCCCGTGCCGAAGTCGAAAAATGATGAAAAGCGCAAAAAAATCAAAAAAACTGGCGATTGCCGTCGCCAGCGCCGGGCCTCCGTTCTGCACGCGCTTGAAAAAAAATTCCAGAAACACAATATTCAAAATAATGTTAATCATCAACGAGATGGAAGCGATGATGACCGGCGTCTTGGTGTCCGATGTTGAATAGAATGCGGGCACCACCAGTTTTACGGTGGCCAGCGCCGGCAAGCCGATTGCGTAATACATCAGGGCTCTGGCAGTCAATCGCGTCGACGCCGCCACGAACTGCCCGTGTTGGAAGAGCACACGAATGATCGGTTCGCGCAGAATCATCAGCCCAAGCGCCGCTGGCACCGTAATAAAAGCCACGATGCGCACGGAAAACGCCAGCGTCTTCTTCAGCGATTCATAATCCTTGGCCGCCGCCTGGTGCGACATCATTGGAAGGATCGCCGTCGCCACAGCAATCGCGTACCCTCCTAAAACCAGTTCCATAACGCGGTCCGCAACGTACAGCGCCGCGAGACTCCCTTCCGGCATGATGCTGGCCGTCGCAAACCGCGTATCAATGAAAAGATTAATCTGACCGATGCCAATGCCAAAAAGCCGCGGTATCATTAGGCGCGCCACGTTCTTGATCCCGGGGTGCGAGAACGAAATCCCAAAAGTGAATTTCATCCCCTTCCGCACCAGTAACGGCACTTGCATCAGGAATTGCAACACTCCACCCACGAGGATTCCCACGACGATTGCCGTGGCGGGATCCTTAAAATGGTTTCGTACCACTGCGAACGTAAATAGTATCGTCGCGATGTTCAGGACGACGGGAGTCGCGGCGGGCAGCCCAAATAGATGAAAGCAGTTCAAAATCCCCATCGCCAGAGCGGCCAATGAGATAAAAAACAGGTATGGAAACACGATCCGATTCAGCTCAATCGCCTGCGTACCCGCTATGTTAGTTCCGGCAAATAGATGTACGACCGCTGGAGAGAAAACCATCCCGAGAACTGTAATTACTGCGACCACCAGTGCTAGAGTCCAGAACAACCGGTTCGCAAACTCCCACACCTCCTCTTTTGACTTCTCGCTCATGTACGTTGTAAATACCGGGATGAACGAGGCCGTCATTGAGCCTTCCGCGACCAACCGCCGGAAAAGGTTGGGAATTCGGTACGCTAGTACGTAGGCGTCTGCGGCCGGGGAGGTTCCAAGAAGGAGGGTGATACGCTGGTCACGCACGTAGCCGAGAACACGGCTAACCACGGTTACCAGAGAGATGATCGAGGCCGATTTGAGGATATGCTTTTTATCGGTCAACGGCCGGCGCTCCGGGGCCTAACTCTAATGAAAACAATAGGTTGACAGGAAAAACGCGCTTAACATAACATACATCTTGATTATTCGCAAATTTCGGCGAGCCCCGTCTTTTGCAAACTGATTTCTTTGAAAAACCGCGCCCCAGCCTCTACTCACAAGAAGGTCGTCATTGTCCTCGTCGACAAGAAGCCCCTCCGCGGCTATCTGAATCCGTCCCGGCTTGGCCAAGCCGATCCCGTTGATCTCCTTACCCCCGACGGAGAGCATCAGGAGCTTCCCCTAGCCAGAATTCGTTCAATTTATTTCGTTCGTGACTTCTCGGACGAGTTTGAACCCGAGCGCAAAGCCTTCCTCAGCCGGCCCAAGCTCGATGGACTCTGGGTCCGTCTTCGTTACAGCGATGGCGACACTTTAGAAGGCGTCGTGCCAAACGACCTCCTCTCCCTGCTCGACAACGGCATCCAGATCACGCCGCCCGATCTAAACTCGACCACCGACCGTATTTTTATCCCGCGGTCCGCCCTCACGGAACTGACAGTTCTTGGCGTTGTGGGCATCGCACGCCGCAAACCCGCCGCCGCTGCCGCCCCATCTCAACCAAGGCTTTTCAACGAGTAGCATCGCCCTGCTGTACTTCCGTCTTTACGCTGTGCGAGACTCGCTCTCAGCGGTAAGGAGCTGTGTTTATGTCCATGAAACTTTCCGACATTGCCCAGAAGCTTGGTTGCCGTCTCGACGGTCCGGGAGAGACTTCCATCCACGGAATCTCAGGCATCGAGAGCGCTGAAGCTGGCCAGATTACGTTTCTCGCCAACCGCCGCTACTTCCCTCTCCTCAAAACCACGCGAGCCTCAGCAGTACTTGTGGAGGACGGCATCAACATTGAACGCGATGCCAGCATGCCCCGGCTTTCCGCGTTGCGTACTGCGAATCCTTACCTCGCGTTCGCCCACGCTATCGAACTCTTTTATCAAGCTCCTCACTACGCGCCGGGATTCCACCCTACGGCACTCATTGCGAAATCTGCGAGCATCGGCGCGGGCGCGCATATCGGACCTTATTGCGTTGTCGGCGAAGATGTCCAGATCGGTCGAAACGCGGTTCTGCACAGTTTTGTCAACGTCTATCAGGGCGCTCAAATCGGTGATGACTTCTTTGCGCACTCCCATGCCGTGGTTCGCGAATTCTGCCGCATAGGAAACCATGTCATTCTGCAGAACGGGGCCATAATTGGCGGAGACGGCCTTGGTTTTGCGAAGCAAAAAGACGGAACTTGGTACAAGATGCAGCAGTCTGGCCCGGCCGTTCTCGAAGACGACGTCGAAGTCCAATCCAACGCCTGCGTCGACCGCGCTACCGTCGGAGAAACGCGTATCGGCCGCGGCACTAAGCTCGATGACCTCGTCATCGTCGGCCATGCCTCTCGCGTCGGCGCGAACACCATGCTTTGCGGGCAGGTGGGCCTCGCGGGCTCGACAAAGGTCGGCGACGGCTGCATTCTCGCCGGCCAGGTAGGGACTGCCGGTCATCTTTCGATCGGTGATGGCTCCGTAGTCACCGCAAAAAGCGGTGTCCCCAACGATGTCCCGCCCCGGTCAATGTTTTCTGGCTATCCCGCAGTTGATAATCGCCAGTGGCTCAAGACTGTCGCTGCTCTCAATCGTTTGCCCGAACTGCAGAAGCGCGTGCGCGAATTAGAGGCTGAATTGGAACGCCTTGGCGGACGCCCGCGCACTTCCAACTCGCGCTGATTCTTACGCCGCCCCGGGGAATCCGAGCGGACGTTGATCCGGCGGCAACCCAGCCGCCATCACCTCGTATACTCTTTGCCTCAGAACGTCCCGTTCTTCCCACGTATATTTCGATGCGTCGATCGGCTCGAGAAACTCCACAAAAATCACTCCGGGATGAATCTCCAGCGAGCGTTTCGCCATTATGCGCTGCGCTCCGGAACAAAGCACCGGAACGATCGGAACACCCGCCTTAATCGCCAGCGCGACTGCGCCCTTCTTGAATTCCTGCAACCTTCCATCCGGGCTACGCGTTCCTTCGGGATAAATCAGAAATGACTGGCCCGCCCGTATGGCCTCTGCGGCCTTTTCCACGCTGGCGATTGCCGATTCCCGGTCGCTTCGCTTTACCGGAATAAAGTGCGCCAGCGTGAATGCCTGACCCGCGATCGGCCACTTAAAGAGAGATTCCTTCAGCAGCACCGCGATGCGCCTTGGAATCGCCCCAACCACGGCGGGCGCATCCGCGGAACTCGTGTGATTTGCCACAAACAGGCAAACTCCGCGAGGAATCTTCTCGCCGCCCTTTACGCGAACCCGCACCCCTGCCGCCCTCACAAAAAACATCACTCCCTTGAGCCCTGCCCAATAGAGCGGATCGATGTGGCGTGAGACCAGAGTGTAGAGCAGCAGCGGTGGCCCTAGTATCAGGATGTACAGCGAAAGAAAAACAGAGATGAAGACCATTCTCAGCATGCAGTACGCGGAACTCTCTCGAATCCGGCCTTGCGGGTCAAGCGAAACCTACGAGTCTTTAGAATTAATGCAGCGCAAAGGTCTGCGTGACTCCGTGAAGCAATCCCTCGCGGATACGCCGCGCCTTTTCTCCCGCGTGAGAGTCTTCCGTGATTTGGTAGAGCAGTTCTCTCTGCTCACCCAGCTTGAACTCGATAGTTTGCTCTTTGTCGTCTCTGCGAATGCGCACCTTTACAGCGTCTCCCGGCTTCCTTTCGCGCACCCAGCGCTCTAGATAGCGCGGCACGTCTCCGCTGTTCCAATTCACAATCACATCGCCCGGTCGCAAGCCCGCCCCACTTGCGGAACTTCCTTCGTCCACTGCACGCACCCTTATAACCCCGCCGGATTCGCGCTCCGGAGAAAATCCCAGCACGGCTCGCCTATGCTCCACCGTCCGCAATTCGAGCCCGGCAAGGGCGAGTACCTGCTGATACGGCAGTGGCGCCGCCCCTGCGACGTGCTCCCGAAAAAATTCTTCAAACGACCCGCCGGCCACTCTTTCCGCCTCAAGCCGAATATCCTCGCTGTCCCGGTACGTCTTCCCTTGCTTCGCGAAGTCACTATTCATCCCGCGCAACACATTGTCGAGACTTTGTTGATTGTCAGTGCGGTCGCGAATCAATATGTCCAGCACGTCTCCCAACAACTGCCCCTTGGTGTAATACGAAACGCTATAGTCCGGCTCGTCATAAAGCGAATATTTTTCCAACCACGCATCCAGGCTCGACTCCTCCGCGCTCTGCCAGCGATTCGCCGGCCTCGATTCCAGCTCAGTGATTTGCTCCCCCAAGTCTTCGTAAAACCGCTCCTTGCTCCAAATCCCGCTTCGCACCAGGGTGTAGGCGCCGTACGTGCTCGTGACACCTTCCGCAAACCACAGCGCCCGGGTGTACTGCTCTTTCGTGAAATCCACCGGCTCCAGCGTCGCCGGCCGGATCCGTTTCACATTCCACAAATGAAAGAACTCATGTGCTGCCACTCCTGCTAAGTACTCATCCGACGGAATTCCAATCGCCGTCGAATTCGCATGCTCCATTCCGCCGCCGCCCGCTCCCTTCCCGATGTGCAGAATGAACAAGTAGTGTTCGAACGGGGCTCCTTCCATCAGCTTCAGCTCGTAATTGCAGATTCGGCTCAAGTCGCCTTCGATCTTTTTCTGGCTCCAATTGTCCCCATGGACCACTACGCGGATGTCCTCTGACACTTCAAGCACTTTGAATTGCTTAAACTTTCCTGCCTCAATAGGCACATCCGTCAAAGAATCGTAGCTCGGTGCACGAAACAAGAAGCTCCGAGCATCGCTGCCGCCCACTCCAATAGCCCCAACAAAACCGGAACTCGCCGCGCTCCACTCGGTCGGCAACTCGGAAAGAAACAAGCTTACGTTCTGAGAACGCCGCTCGGGAACATACATGAGAATCATTGCCGGATTGATGAATGCGTGTTCAGCGTTGAGTTGCGATGCAAAAGGGCCGGCTTCGTCCCAATATGCCTCGTATCTGACGATCACGGTTCCATCCGCTTTGATTCGCCACGTTTGCTTATCGGTTTTCTCGATGGGCGCGGCGGCGGTTCCTACAAACGCTTCGACCTGTCGAACGTGGCTGCTGAAATCGCGTATCTGGTAAAGGGCGTTCCAGGCTGCCATCTGCACCGTGACGCCCGTCTTGACTTCCGGAATCGTAATCGTTACGTGGAAGAGATGCTGCTCGGGATGCTCTAGCGAGACTAGATAATCAGTCTCAGCGCAGGAGTAGGTAGAAAACAGGAGGACGCTAACAAGAGAAAACAAAACGGGTCGCGCTAGCCGCTTGCCGGGGAATGAAAGGGTCACCTGACGTTCGCCTCGGGCCGAAGCGGGGCTGCTTCGAGTCTCTTCATGAGCTTTTCGCAAAGCCCGTCGAAGCTGCCATTCGACATCACCAAAAGTACATCACCAGATTCCGTCTCCTTACAAAGATGTTCCGCAATCGCATCGGCGCTTGGGAATACCTGTGCGTTCTTCCCCAACTCGCGAACTCTCTCTGCCACGGCCCCAGGCTCAAGTCGATTCTCATCCCCAAGCTGTTGCGCGCGGAAAACCCCTCCCAAGACCACGCGATCCGCCAGAGCCAACGCCATGGGCAGCGATTGCTCAAACACTTTCCGACGCATCGAATTCGAACGAGGCTCAAGAATCGCCCATAGCCGCCGACCGGGCCAACGCGCCCGCGCAGCCTCAATCGTCGCGCGCACCGCTGTCGGGTGATGCGCAAAGTCATCGACCACCAGTACCCCGCGCACTTCCCCTTTCACATCCATCCGTCGCTTGACACTCTGAAATGTCGCAAGCGCTTTTCCCAGAGCATCCGCACCGATCCCGCGTCCGTGCGCCACCGCCATTGCCGCCATCGCATTCAGCACGTTGTGCCGCCCGCTCGCTGCCAGCGTGAACTCGCCAAACGGCTTGCCACCGTGCGCAACGCGAAAGCGCATTCCGCCACCCTCAACCGCTACCTCACTCGCCGTCCAATCATTTTCCCTGGAGAATCCGTAGGTCTCCACCGGACAAAATGCTTTTTCAGCCGCTCGCCGCAAAGCCGGCCCCGACTCTTCCGTATCTCCCCAAATCACCACTCTCCCGCGCCGGGGTACCAGATTCACAAGCCGGCGAAACGCCAGCTCATACGTCTCAAAATCCCTGTAAATGTCCGCGTGGTCATACTCCAGCGAAGTAACAATCAAATCGTCCGGATGGTAGTGAAAAAACTTCGGCCCGCGGTCCCAGAACGCCGTCTCGTACTCGTCCCCTTCCAGAATAAATTCCTCGCCTCCGCCTAGCCCATAGCTCTTGCCAAAATTCTCAGCGACGCCGCCCACAAGAAAATTCGGCCTCTTGCCCGCCGTATGAAAAATCCATGAGAGCATCGCCGTCGTCGTCGTCTTGCCGTGCGTCCCACTCACCACAATCGAATGGCGCCCCGGCAAAAACACTTCTTCCAGAATCTCCGGCATCGAGCGGTACGGAATTCTCCGGTCCAGCACCTCCTCCAGCTCAGGATTACCGCGCGCAATAATGTTTCCAACAACCACTAAATCAGGCGCCGGCTCCAGATGCGCTGCATCAAACGTATGAAAATACGAAATCCCCAGCTTCTCCAGCAACGTGGACGCTGGCGGATATACACCCGAGTCCGATCCCGTCACACGATACCCATGCTCACGCAGCATCCCGGCAAGCGGCGCCATCGCTGAACCGCCAATGCCGATCACGTGAACGTGCTTTGTGTCGCTCATGGAATAACCGCCGGCTCCAGTATCTCCAGCTTCCCCTCGCCCGCTGCTTTTAGACGCGCTTTCACTCCGAGCGGCACCGTCAGCATCGGCCGCGGTGTATGCCCAACCGCCGCACCATATACAATTGGCATTCCCAACGCTCCAAGAATCCGCGCGCACACCTCGCGCACCGTCTCGCTTCCGATCGCAGGCTCATTGCATTCGGGGAATTCACCGAGCACGATCGCTTGTACACCCTCAAATTTTCCCGCCTGCCTCAAATGCATCAGAGCGCGGTCCACTTGCCACGGCTTCATGCCCCGATCCTCGAGCAGTAAAATCGAACCGCGCGTATCTAACTCCCACGGTGTCCCCAGCGTCGTCTCCACCAGAGTCAGGCAGCCGCCAAGAATACGTCCTTGCGCTTCACCACTGCTCAGCGTCTCGCCCCGCAGGTTCAGAGTCCATCCGCCATCCATTTTCCCAACCGCGACAAGTAGTGAGTCTTTGTCATAGCCCTTCCCCGCGCCCTCCCCCGCTTCCAATCCTGCTGCCAGCATCGGCCCATAAAAACCGATCCACGCGAATCGTCTCCACAAGTAAGTCTGCAGCGATGTCAAATCGCTGTAACCAAGAATCACTTTTGGTTTTTGGCCAGGGCCAATTTCCAAATCGTCGAGCAGGTAGTTCGAACCATACCCGCCGCGGACAGCCACAAGCGCATCCACGTCATCGCGTCCCAATCCTTCGGCAAACTCGTTCCGCCGGCCTGACAGGGTTCCAGCGAAATACCCTTCAGGCGGAAGTGGGGAAGCATCAGCAACTAGAAAGCCGAGTCGCCTTAGCTCCTCGGCACCTGCCACCACTTTTCGAAACTCTGCCGGGGATGCCGGCGCAAACGGCATCAGCACACTTCGCACATTCAGTGCTCTCGGCTTTCGCACTTCTGCTTCTATGCCGCGAGCTTGGACGCCACTCGGCCGAATGCTCATCCGCTTTGCCGCTCCACCGGCATCATTTCGCAGTTCACACCGGGCTTGCAGAGCGCCGCTAAAATTCTTTCTTGCTGATGTGTGGTGACTTCAGCGTCGAACTGGATCAGATTCTTATCCCCAGCCAGCGACACTTGAAAATTATCGATTCCTATTTTAAGCTCTGCAAAAATTCGATGTATGTCGGCAACCATGTTCTCTGCACGATCCACAAAAATTCTGAACAACATATATCGCGGCTTAAGGTTGAGCCAGCTCTCGACATAAAAGAGCAAAATCAGGGCGAACAACACCATCACGCAGGCAATCCCTGAAACTGCGTACAGCCCTCCGCCAGCCGCCATGCCCATCGCCGCGACGGCAAAAATCGTGGCTGCAGTCGTCAACCCAGTCACACTGCCGCGCTCTCGCAGAATTACCCCCGCACCCAGAAATCCTATGCCTTGTACGATATTCGAAGCGATTCGCGTTGTGCTTGCGTCTCCGGTACGTCGCGCGATTTCAACTGACACGATTGTGAACAGCGCTGCCCCCAGTGAAACGCAGAAACCCGTCCGCATCCCCGAGGGACGCCGGCGAACATTGCGTTCGATCCCGATAATGGCGCCGAGCAATGCGGCCCACATCAGCCGCGCGATGATAGTACCTAGGGGCAGCATGTTCTCCTGCAATTCGAGGCTATCGCAGGATTCTACAGACTACAATTTGAATTGCGTCAATTTTGCGAAGTGCCGTGCCCTGGCGTGTATCTCGCTCCGTTTCAGCACCCTTAGCCGGTCCAAACCGAAACGCTCCACGGCGAAACTTCCCAGCACCGAACCGTAAATCATGGCCCGGCGCAGCGTTGCGTCGCTCAAATCTTTCGCGCCAGCCAAATACCCCATAAAACCGCCCGCAAAACTATCGCCCGCGCCAGTGGGGTCGTGCGGCTCCTCGAGCGGAAACGCCGGCACACAGAACACGCCGCGCTTGTCCACCATCATCGCTCCGTATTCTCCGCGCTTCACAACGAGTGTGGCTGGCCCCATCTTGAAAATGTGCTTCGCCGCGCGCAACAAATTGTGTTCGTTTGAAAGCTGTCGCGTTTCGGAATCATTGATCATCAGAATATCCACGTGCCGAAGTGTCTCCCGCAATTCACTGGGAGTCCGCTCAATCCAATAGTTCATCGTGTCCAGGGCGGCAAGCTTCGGCTTCCCCTTCACTTGTTTCAAAACGTCCCGCTGTAAATCCGGCGCGATATTCGCCAGAAAAACGTACTTTGACGTTTTGTATTTCTCCGGCAGGCGCGGCCTGAAACTGGCGAACACATTTAAGTCCGTTGCAAGCGTGACCCGCTCATTCAGATTTTCTGAATATTTGCCTGCCCAAAAAAAAGTCTTCCCCGCGGTTCGTTCCAGACCTTCCGTATCGATGTGTCTGCCGCGGAAAACGGCTTCGTCCTTCTCGGTAAAGTCCTCTCCCACAATAGCCACGAGACTTACCGTCGAAAAAAAACTTGCCGCCACAGCAAAATATGTGGCCGCCCCACCCACGGTCCGTTCTACTTTTCCGTACGGGCTTTCGAGCGCATCAAATGCCACCGATCCCACCACAAGTAAAGACACAGGTTTCTCCTAGGAAATGTATTTGCCGATGATCGCTTCTAGCTTCTTCTTCGTCGCTTTGGGCACCAGCTTCATGTCCGTCACCAGCGCATGTTTCAGCGCCGCTCCGCACTTGCAATTCCGCTCCCCCGGCATCGCGCGCACCGCCTCGCGTAAAACCCTCTGTGCATTCTCCGCGTTCTGAACCAGCGTCGCTATGATCTGCGCTGCTGTTACTGACTCATGCTGCGGGTGCCAGCAGTCAAAGTCCGTAATCATCGCGATTGTCGCGTAGCAAATCTCCGCTTCTCGCGCCAGCTTCGCTTCCGTCACATTCGTCATGCCGATCACTTCGAAGTGCAATTCCCGGTGCATCTTTGCTTCCGCCAACGTAGAAAACTGCGGCCCCTCGATGCACACATACGTTCCCCGCCGGTGCACCTTCACTCCGCAGTGCACGCTCGCATCCGCCAGCACGCTGGAAACCTCCCCGCACGTTGGCTTATCAAAGCCCACATGCGCCACCAGCCCATTTCCAAAGAAAGTTGAAACTCGGTTCTTGGTCCGATCAACAAATTGGTCCGGCACCAAGAACTCTCCGGGTTGCAGATCCTCCATCAACGAGCCCACCGCGCTTACCGAAATAATCCTTTCCACCCCCAGCAATTTCATCGCATAGACATTTGCGCGAAAGTTGATCTCGCTCGGCAAAATTCGGTGTCCCCGCCCATGCCGCGCGAGAAACGCCACCCGCTTGCCCTCCAGTATCCCCAGCACAAACGCATCCGATGGCTCCCCGAACGGCGTTTTCACGTTAACTTCACGAGTCTTCGTCAAACCGCCCATCGAATACAGCCCGCTGCCTCCTATAATCCCAATCTCCGCCTGCGCGCTCGCACGCTTCCCCTTCTCTGATTTAGCGCCTGCCATTCTTTTTTCTCCGTGAAATTAACGATTCAGGTCCGCCGGCTCGCAAACGACTTTCCCGTCCACCTCGTGCAACCTCCCTGCCGGGAAATCAGGGTCATGTCCAAATGCCACGATCCACTCGTTTCGTACGATTTCGCCAATCCACTTCCGTTTCGTCTCCAAAGTCATCAGCGGGTACAGATCGTACGCAATGATCCACGGCAGCGGCAAATGATGTCGCGTGGGAATCAAGTCTGCCACGAACATCAAAGTCTGTCCCCCTCCCGTTATCTGTACGCCCTGAATCTGCATGTTGTGCCCGGGAATCTTGACTACTCTAATGCCCGGCACAATCTCGCAGTCGCCATCCACAAACTGCCATTGGCCCGCTTCTGTGATCGGCACAAAATCATGCGCGTAATAGCTCGCGCGGTCCCGCTCTGTCGGACGCATCGCATGTTCCAATTCCCTGCGCTGCACCACATACTTCGCATTCGGAAATGCAGGCGTCAGCCGTCCGTCCACCATCTGCGTATTCCCACCTGCGTGATCAAAATGCAGATGTGTATTGATTACCAGATCGATCGCTTCCGGTTGCACGCCCGCCTTCGCCAGTGAATCTCTGTAAGGATCACCTTCGGCAAACCCGTAAATAGTCCGTAGCTTCGCATCCCATTTCGTTCCGTTTCCCGTTTCCACTAAGATATTTTTTCCGCCAGCTCGCACCAGGAGCGAATTGGCCGCCAGTGGAATCCGGTTCCGCTCATCCGCAGGCATCTTCTTTTCCCACAACGGCTTCGGCACCACGCCAAACATGGACCCGCCATCCAGCCAAAAAAGCCCGCCATTTACGTGCCGAACTTCAATCTCGCCAAAATGCATTCTCGCTCGCTCTAGTCGCCGACGCCGCTTTTCGCAAGCAGCTCATTTACTGCCGTGAATGGATCCTTCTTCCGCTCCGCCACTTCCCTCGCCATCTCCGCCAGCCGCGCTTCTCCGCCAACTCCTCCCAACACTCGTTCCACAAGCCGCGACTCGATCAATCCCAGCAATCGCCGTTTCCAAAGCTCCACATGTTTCCGCTCTCGTTCCCCGCTCGCTTCAAAATGTTTCTTAAACTTTCCGATCGTCTCCGCAAGCCCCTCAATCCCCTTGCTCTCGGTCGCCACCATACGCACCACCGGCGGGTGCCAGCCATCTCGCGGCATCAGCAGAGACAACATCGCAAGGAGTTGCTGCTCCAACCGATCAGCCCCTTCGCGATCTGCCTTATTCAAAACAAAAATGTCTCCAATCTCCATCAACCCGGCTTTCATATTCTGAATGTCATCGCCCATCCCCGGTACCATCACCACCAGAACACAATCCGCGAGCCGCACGATGTCGATCTCATCCTGGCCCACGCCCACCGTCTCGATCAGCACCTCCTGCTTGCCCGCTGCATCGAGCAGCAACGCCACCTCCGCCGTCGACCGCGCCAATCCCCCCATAAATCCCCGCGTCGCCATCGACCGAATAAACATACCCTTGTCGCTGGCATGGCTCTGCATGCGGATACGATCCCCCAGAATCGCCCCGCCTGTATATGGGCTTGTCGGGTCCACCGCAATCACGCCAACTTGCTCGTCGTGTTTCCGGTAATACGCCGCGAGCCGGTCCACCAAAGTGCTCTTCCCCGTCCCCGGCGCACCTGTAACTCCAATCAGATAGGCGTGTCCCGTTTGCGCGAAAAGCCGCTGCAACAGCTCTTCCGCTTCCGGTTGATGATTCTCAATCGCCGTGATTGCGCGCGAAATCGCCCGCACATCCCCCGCGCGCACCTGCTCCGCCCAGTTTTCAACTTGCGGAAGCATAGTTTTCCTGGAATCTTCTGAAGGAAGCCAAACGCATCAGCCCATTATCCTGAATTCTGCAGCAATCAAGAACACCAAATATGTGGAGAACTTCTATGCGAGGGGCTCTTCACCAGTCGCGAGTCACTTTTTCCCAAGCAACTGTCGCGCAATCACCAACCTCTGAATTTCGCTCGTCCCCTCGCCAATCGTGCACAGCTTCACGTCGCGATAAAACTTTTCCGCCGGATAGTCCTTAATAAAGCCGTAGCCCCCGTGCACCTGCACGCACTCATTCGCCACGCGCACCGCCACTTCGCTCGCAAACAATTTCGCCATGCTCGATTCCCGCGTGAAACGCGCGTCTTTCCGATCTGCCAGCCAAGCTGCCTGGGACACAAGCAATCGCGCTGCCTCCACCTCCGTCGCCATGTCCGCCAGCTTAAACTGAATCGCCTGAAACTCGCTGATGGCCTGCCCAAACTGCTTCCGCTGCTTCGCGTAACTCACCGCCGCCTCAAGCGCACCCTGCGCCATACCCAACGCCAGTGCCGCAATCGAAATGCGTCCCCCATCCAGAATCTTCAAACTTCCAGTGAAGCCCTCCCCTTCCGGACCCAATAAATTCTCCGCTGGCACGCGGCAATCGGAAAAAATCACCTCCGACGTATCGCTAGCTCGCATTCCCAGCTTGTTTTCTTTCTTCCCCGGCTTAAATCCCGCCATCCCCTTTTCCAAAATAAACGCGCTAATCCCGTGCGATCCCTTCGACTTGTCCGTCACCGCCATCGCCACGCAAAAATCCGCGTAGTGCCCGTTTGTCGTAAACGTCTTCGCTCCGTTCAACACCCAATAATTGCCGTCGCGTCTCGCCGTGGTCCGCGTTCCCCCCGCATCCGACCCCGCTTCCGGTTCCGTCAGCGACCACGCACCAATCTTCTTACCCGACGCCAAAGGCGCCAAATATTTCTTCTTCTGCGCCTCAGTCCCAAACTTGTAAATGTGATTGCTGCACAGCGAATTGTGCGCCGCAACAATCAATCCCACCGACCCATCCACACGCGCCAATTCTTCTATCGCGATGACGTACTCGATATACCCCAGCCCGGCTCCGCCATATTCCTCGGGGAAAATGACGCCCAGCAGCCCCATCTCCCCGAGTTTGGGCATAATCTCGATCGGAAAGTGGGAAGCCTCGTCCCACTCCATCACATGCGGCAGCAATTCGCCCTGCGCAAACTCCCGCACGCTACGCCGCAACTGCTGCTGTTCCTCGCTGAAAGTGAAATCCACGTTGTCTCCTGCGGGGCTATCTCCTCTGCCTATTTCTCGCCAAAATGCCCGGTTAAACCACCTCTTATAGTCCCATCTTACACAATGCCCGCAGACCACCTCAGGTGTTTGTGCCTCGCTCTTGTTCTATTGGTCTTGTCCTGCTGGTTGGGTCTTACGGGGCTTGCCCTACATTGCTATCCCGCTATTTACGCCCGTGCTCTTCGCGGATGCGCCACAATTTGTTGCAGCACCGCCAATGCCCGCTCCACGCCGGCCCGATCCACATCGCAATGCGTCACGAACCGCACCGAATATTTTTCCGTGTCAAGCGCCCAAATATCCTTCTCCCGCAACGCATCGCAAAGTTCTACCGCCGTCTTCCCCGTCTTCTCGCAATCAAATATCACGATATTGCTCCGCACTTTGGCGGGATCAATCTTCAGTCCAGGCGTTTGCGCGATCCCTTCCGCCAACCGCCGCGCATTTTCATGATCGATGTGCAATCTCTCCGGGGATTTTTCAAGCGCGATCAACCCCGCCGCCGCAATCACCCCCGCCTGCCGCATCCCCCCTCCAAACATTTTTCGATAAATCCGCGCCTTCTCAATAAAAGCGCCTGATCCCACGATCATCGAGCCCACCGGCGCTCCCAACCCCTTCGACAAACAAAACATCACCGAATCCACTTTCTTCGTCATGTGCGCAACGCTCTCGCCCAACGCGGTCGCCGCATTAAAAATCCTTGCCCCGTCCAGGTGTACTTTCAATTTCGCTTCGTGCGCGTGCTCGCAAATTTCATCCACTGAGACCGTCGGATGTACCGTCCCACCCGCCATATTGTGCGTATTCTCAATGCAAATCATCGCCGTCTGCGAGTCGTAATAAATCTTCGGCCGAATCACCGCCTCAATCTGCTTCCACGAAAGAATTCCGTCCTCGCCCCGCGCAATCCGCGGCATGCACCCCGCAATCGCCGCCATCGACGCCAACTCATACAAATTCACATGACTCTTCTCGTCGCAAATCACTTCGTCGCCATGATGCGTCCACGTCTTAATCGCAATCAAATTCCCCATGCACCCGGTAGGCACAAACAGCGCCGCCTCTTTCCCAAAAACCTCCGCCGCGCGCTTCTCCACCCGGTTCACCGTCGGATCTTCTCCATACACGTCGTCCCCGACTTCCGCTTCCGCCATCGCCGCCCGCATCTCCGCCGTTGGCCGCGTCACGGTATCGCTCCGCAAATCCACAATATTCTCCACCGGCGTCACTTCATCCGGATCACTCCGCATCCCGCTCTTCGCAATCGCTCCGCTCACGTGTCCGTCTCCCTTCGCCTTCTTGTCCGTATCCTCAGTGCTCTCGGTGCATTCCGTGTTCAAAGCAAACTTTTGAATTCAAGTGAGTTCCATCCACGCAGTGCCTTCACCTCATCAACTCCACAAACACCTCATTCGAAACACTCAGCCTCGCCGGCGCAAGCCGCACCACGTCCCCATCTCGCGTCACCAATCCAGCTGATTCCAGTGGCATAAATCTCGTCCCTAGCGCAACCCCATACTCCCGCTCAATCCGTCCCACATCAATCCCATCCAACTGCCGCAATCCCAAAAACAACTCCTCCTCCAGCGCACTCGCCCGAGTCACCGGTTCCAATTGCTCGACGGGAATTCGGCCAGTCTTCACCGCCCCAACATACTCCGCCGCATCATGTGCATTCGCCCATCGCTCCGTCCCGGAAAACGAATGCGCCCCCGCTCCAAATCCCAAATACGGCTCCCGCCTCCAATATTTCAAATTATGTTTCGACTCAAATCCCGGTTTCGCCCAATTTGAAATTTCGTAATGGTGATACCCCGCGGCCTCCAGGAATTCGCAGGCCATCTCATAAAAATCGGCCATCAAGTCATCACTCGGTACTGCGCCGGCGGAGTATCTCGCCCCGCCCGCCAGCAATTCCTTCCCGAGCCGGCTCCCTTCATCCACTTCCAGCAAATACACCGAAACGTGCTCCGGCCCGAGCTTTCCTAACTCCTCGAGCGATTCCCTCCAACTCTCCTTGGTCTGAAACGCCAATCCCGCAATCAGATCGAAACTGATATTCTGAATCCCCGCCTCCCGCAAAATCGGCACCGCGCGATAAATATCCGCTCGCCGATGCATCCGCCCCGCCGCCGCCAATTCCTTGTCAGAAAACGACTGCAACCCAAAGCTAACCCGGTTAATCCCCGCCCGCACCCAAGCCGTTGCTTTCCAAACATCAACCGTTTCCGGGTCAGCCTCCAGCGTCACTTCGCTCAGCTCCGCCGCAAATGTCCCCCGAATCACCTCCATCAGGTGCTGCAACAACTCCGGCTCCAGCAAACTTGGCGTCCCCCCGCCAAAATAAACCGTATCCACGACGGCCTGCTCAAATCGCTCCGGCATCTCCACACCCGCCGCTCGATACAATTCCCCATGTCCGCGGATCTCCCGGCACACCGCCTCTGTATAAGGCGCAAACCGCGCCGCAGACACCACGCCCGTATGAAAATTGCAATACGTGCATTTCGTCTGGCAAAACGGAACCTGGATGTAAATCCCCAGCTTTGTCATCGGAAAAACTCTAGCATACCCGTCCTCACGTTCGCACAGGCTCAGTTCTCTTTCTCCAGGTAAATTCGGCGATACACGGTTCCGTTCGCAAGACTCAACGTCCCTTCCATTTTTCGGCCATCAACAGCCATGCGGATGACCGGCGTATCGGATTTCACGACTTTCATCTTCTCGTCGTACTTCCATTCCCCGCTGCCCATTACGATTTCCTTGCCCTCAACAACCTTGCTCGCCGTTACCGAGAACTGATTCGATCGCCCGGCGATTCTCGAAAATCGGTAGACGTTCACCTCGTTATGGCAGGGGCTATTCTTTTCCACGCAAACGGAGTGTCCACGCCATACACCAGCAATTGCTGCTCGCACGTCTTCCGCCTCGGTCTTCGACCTCGTGCTTTGCCCAACCAGCCCCCGACCGCCAGTCAGAATTAGCAACCAGATGCACGCAAGTTTAGCGATTTTCATAAGTGCCCCTCCCTCAGCTCGCATTGCCCATCACTCTCACCCACATCCTTCTCTCCCTCGGCCCATCAAACTCGCAAAAAAATACTCCCTGCCACCTCCCCAGAGCCAATTTCCCTTCCTCAACAAATATCGTCGCGCTTGTTCCGGTCATCGCCGCCTTCGCATGCGAATCTGAATTGCCCTCGCTGTGCCTGTACGGTCCTGACCTCGGCACCAATCGTTCAAACACTCCCTCCAAATCTGTTGCCACATCCGGATCAAAATGCTCGTTGATCGTCACTCCGGCCGTGGTGTGCGGAATGTATACGATGCACACCCCCGACTCTACCCCCGCCTTTGTCACGGCCCGCTCCACCTCTTCTGTGACATCTACCATCTGCGTCCGCCTCGCCGTCTTCACTCGCAGAATTTCCATCTTCCCTCCCACTACGTCCGGCAAATTCTATCACCTGGCTTTGCTTCCCCTCCGCCTCCCGGTTCACCTCCGGTCTATCCACAGTTCACCCGCTGTGCATTGTTCCTCCGCGGCAATCGCGAGAAAGTGCGCACCGTCATCCAAGACAGGCTTTCTGGGTAGTCCCCCACGAAAGCTAAACGGCGGTCCCGGCCCCCATCCCAGGTCGGGTCCGCCGCTAAAATTTCAGGAGGCAGTCGTGCACACGAACATCGTCATGCCAGCAAACTCGAACGACAACCGCCGTGTCTGGCTGTGGGGCTTCCTTGCCGCGCTGGCCCTGTCGCAACTCTACTTCGTGCGCGAACTGCTCGCCGCTTTCGCTATATTCGCGATCGGGTTTGTACTAATTGCCTCCATGGTCGTGATGCTTTATATGCTCCAGAAGTCATTCGAGGTGGCAGTTGCGCGCCTCGCAGCTGTTCGCCGTCCCGTTGTGGCCAGCGTCAGCAATATGGCCAACGCTGGGAACTTGGCCATCATCACCCGCGAAGATCAGAAGGCGGCCTAAAGCGTGATGAAACGTTTTCGTCAGCTCGAACACTACATCTGCGGCGTGTTTCCCTCGTTGCGGATTCGCATCGCAGGCCGCGGGCCTGAGGCTTGGGCAACAAATGGCCGTGTTGGTCGGATTTGCTAGCCTTGGAGTTCAGAGGAGAGCCACCGCCAAGATTCGGTCGAGGGCACAAGCAGCCAGCTGCTAGACTTTCGCGGCCTCTCCAGGGGGTCTAACTTGGGCCAGAACCATTCCTATTCCCGTCGCGCTTTATCGCGAATTCCCGCCTCAGAAGACATTTGGGTCTGCTGGCGCTGCAACGGCCTGGACGACGTCTCCCGCGTCCTGGATATCAACATCGAAGGGATGTTCCTCCAAACCCCTCACCTCAGCGTCAAAGCAGGAATGCCCGCCAAGCTCGACTTTCTCGTTCCGGAGGGCCGCATCAAAGCGGACGCCATCGTCCGTCACGTAAATCGCGGCAACGGCCTGGGCATGAAGTTCATGGCTGTCGGCGAAGAGGATCGCCCCCGCCTGAAAGCTCTCCTGGCCAGGCTCCGTTCCCAGCTCGCGCCTCCCCCAACTCAGGCCGTTCGCTCTCTCGAACGAGACCGATAGCCCTCCCCCGCTCCCTCGACGTCCGGCTCGTTTGCGCGAGCGCTTTCGGTACTACTTGCGCAAATACAACGGCTAGCTAATGGACCTCGTGTAAAATAATTCTCCGGGAGACGGGGCCATGAGGGATGAGAGCACCAAGCAAGCCGCGCAGGAATACTTGGCGGCAAAACTGGCGGAAGAGGGGCAGAAGCACGAGGACAAGCTCAATCAACAAACCGCTGTCGCGCGTTCCCTCCTGGTTTGGAAAGGCTTTCGAGATGCCATCTTCGAGCAATGCCGCGTTTGGAATACCGTCACGCAGGAAGAGACCCTTACCTGCAAGGAAACTCCGCTCGGAGATCTTAGAATTTGGTGCCCTTCCAGATCGAAATACATGACCGTTCATTACGATTCCAGGAAGCTCCTGATCACGCTTAGAAACGCCGGCCGGCTCGAACACGAGAAAGACGTCCTTCTTCACATCGAAGGCTACTCGACAGGTTCCCACCGTGACGCTCATTTGGTGCGCAACGACGAACCCGTGAACGTCGATATTTTAATTCTGGGCGAGCTTCGCGTTCTCACGGGTATCGGCCGCCAGAGGACCTCTTAGCAATTTAGCTCGTCCTTCGCCTCCCTATTCCCTCCTCGTACCCTTCTAAACCAACAAATCGCAAATTCCGGTTACAATGTCCCCCATCTGTAGCCACCGCTCAGGCCCAAATCACACAGGAGCCATCCATGCAGATCCGCCTTGCCAGCATCATGGTCGAAAACCAGGACACCGCTCTCCGCTTCTACACCACCAAACTCGGCTTCGTAAAAAGCAAGGACATCCCTATGGGTCCAACCTTCCGTTGGCTCACTGTCACATCCCCCGAAGGCGCCGAAGGCGTCGAGCTCGTCCTCGAGCCCATGGGTTTCCCACCCGCGCAAACCTTTCAAAAAGCTCTCTTCGCCGCAGGAATTCCCGCCACGGCCTTCTTCACCAGCGACATCGCCTCTGAATACACCCGCCTGAAATCTCTCGGTGTCGTTTTTCGTGGCGAACCAAAAACCATGGGCCCCATCACTGCCGTCCTTTTCGAAGACACCTGCGGCAACCTCATCAACCTCGTCCAACCACCCGCCTAGCGCAGCCGTCATCTCCGCGCTGCGGGCCGCAGTCACCCTTTCACCATCCTCACGTGAAAGCTGAACGGCCGCTCTACCACTGCTTCCACCTTCCATCCGCCCCGCTCAGCAAGGGACCGAAACGCTTCCATCGTTCGCGGCCGCGTCGCCACCCGGCTAGCTCGCACCGACGCACGCACCGCTTCACCCTCCCGAGTTACCGACCCCACCACAAACGCATCCTCCGCCGTCCCTGCCTGCAGCGCCTTCAAATTCGCGACAATCTCTTCGTCTGACCCGTACTCAAGCAGCCCCCCTTCCGACGAAACTCCGCACACCGCATCCCTGGCTCCCAGCTCCCCAAGAGCCGCTTGCAACCGCTCCGTCTCAGACCATTTGTAACTCAGGTACTGGAAGCCGATCTCCAATCCGCTCAACGCCCCCGAGGGTCCGCGCAAGGCCTCGATTGCGCGCGCTGCAAACCCAGCCCCACGTGGATCCACATCCATCACTGTGATACCAACTTTCCGCCCCGCCAGAAGCTCTGCCTGTTCTCTTCGTACATGAATCAGTGCGTTCCAGCTGTCCGCTCCCGCGCCGCCCCCAATATTCACAAGGCAGACATTTCGTAGCGGCGCCCCGGCAAGCCTGGCCGCCAGCCCATCGGCAAGCATCCTGGCCATATCCGCAAGCCGCAGCCGCGCCGTAAACGCTGGAAACGACGCGGCAATCCTCCGGTCGATCGGGCCTGCCTCAGCTCCCAAATTTTCTGGCCCCAGCTTCAAAACATATGTGCTCATCCCATCCAAAAACGTTCCCGATGCCGCCATCAACGCCTTTCCCAGCTTCGATTTCTGCAATGCCTCGCGAATCTCTGGAGCGATCTCCCTCCGCTCCTCCGACTCGCGAATATACTGTTCCGTCATGGCCGCCAGTTCCCCGTCCGTCGCGCTCACCGCAAACGCCGGATTGGTCACATCAATCACCGGCAGCACCACTCCGTCTTCGGTCTTCGCATACACCACACCAAGCTTCATGCCTCCCTCCCGCCCAAACTAAATTAGTCCCACACTACTGCGCGGAAATCTGTCAGTACCTAACAAATTCCCTTTACTAATTATATCACATTCTCCGGCTTTTTTCAATAGACGGACGGGGGTTATCATTCCCATGTCCGCGTAAATTATCAGGTGGGAGGATCGTCGAACGCACCATCGCCTGGCTGGGTCAGTTCAGAAGACTCCTCGTTCGTCATGGGCATCTCCTCATCACCTGGCAAGCCTTCTTCTATCTCGCCTGTCTGTGGATTGCACTGAGACGGTGTTTATGAAACACTCTCCAGCCACTAACCACTGGAGCATCCCATGGCACGAATCACAGGCATCGGCGGCGTCTTCCTCCGCTCACAAGATCCAAAGGCGCTGGCAAAGTGGTACTCCGAGCACCTCGGCATTACGCTGAACGACGGCTACGCCGCCTTTCCGTGGTCCGACGAAGGCCCCGCCGGCACCGGCATGACCACCTGGTCGGCCTTCCCTGCCGACACCAAGTACTTCGGCGACGGCCCGCAGGCGGCTATGATCAACTACCGCGTCGACGACCTCGACGCTCTGCTCGCCCAGCTTGCCGCCGCCGGCGTCTGGATCGATCCCAAGCGCGAGGACGCCAGCTACGGCCGCTTCGCCTGGATCAAGGACTGCGACGGCAACCGCCTCGAACTCTGGCAGCCTCTGGCGGATTGATCCGCAATTTGTAAAGGAGTGCAAATGAACTATGCAAGTCTCGCGCTGGCGGCGCTTGGTGGCACGGTCGCGTCTTTTGCCGTTGGTTTCTTGTTGTTTTGGCTGGTGCCGGGTCTTATCAAGGAAGGCAACAAGTACCCGGCCGTATTCCGGCCTAAAGAAGAAATGATGAAAGTCATGCCAGTTGGACTCGTCGCAACTTTCCTATCGATCCTGGTTGCCGCCATAATTTTCGCAAGGATACATCAGGGCGGATCGGGCACTGCGGAAGGTGCGCGCTTCGGCGTTCTCCTTGGCATTTTCGTGGTTTGCGCATTTGTCCTGCACAACTACGTGAACCTGAACATCGGGCTGAAACTCGCTCTGATGCAGGCTGCCGCTTACTTCGTCCAGTGGACGATCGTCGGCATAGTCATCGGTCTTATTTACAAACCCCTCGCTACACCATAATCGTGAATAGTTCTGTTGTTGTTCTGCGTCTGAAGCCTTCGCCCGAGTTGCTCCCTGATGCGGCCGACTCGGGCTAACAATCCCAGTGGCTACCTTCTCGGCTCATAGCGCATCGCCACCGCCCCCGAGCCGAACTCCACCCGGCTCACGAGCCTCAGGTCGACACGCTTCGATAGCCCCGCGAACAACGTCGGCCCGTGGCCCGCTAGCCTGGGGTGCACCACGAACTCGTACTCATCGATCAATCCCATCTCCGCCAACGCCAGCGGGAGCTTCACGCCTCCCGTTAACAGTCCCTTACCCGACTCCCGCTTGAGCTGCTGAACGGCCTTCCCTAGCTCCCCGCGCACGAGCTCCGCGTTCCAATCGACCCGGTCCAGGGTGCTCGACACGACGTACTTTTTTGCCGCGTCGATCGTCCGGGCGAAGGGTTCCATCCAATCAGGCATCGCTCCCGTCTGCGCCGGCGGCCGAAACGCTGCCTCCATCATTTCGTAAGTCACCCGGCCAAGGAGGAGTGCATCGGCCTGGTCGAGGTTCTCGGTCGCGTGACGATGCAAGTCTTCGTCCGCGAACACTTCACGATGATCGCAGCACCCGTCCAATGTGACGTTGATGGAATACCGAAGGGGTCGCATTACGCGAGGGTACCGCCGACGGGGTAGACTAGCAAGGTTAGCCCGCTCAGGGCTAGAAACGCGGTGACAGACGGGACGTTTCCGAATCATTTTGCCTGAATCTGTGGGCGGGTGGCGAAGCCTTGGCAGTTGGTTTTGACTTTGAGGGTGCCTTGTGATTTTTCAAGGGTGCGGGTTTTGACTTTCTCCTCGGCAGTCTACGTTTTGTTCCATCTAGCCTTGTCTGACTGTCTCACCAAACTTCAAAATTCCCGCCAACTCCTTCTAACTCCTCAACTTCCCCGCGTCTCATTCGAATGATAAGTACCCAGGTACTGTACCTTGACAGTAATCCAATTCCCTGCTATCATTTCCTATGTTTCGCTTGCAACTCAACCCACCACGCTCCTTCCAAAGATTCTCCGCCTCAGATCTCGCCACTCGCCTCTCATCGCTCGCCACTGCTCCCCTAACTCCTTTCCCTGCCACTCTTGGACGGAAATGGCAACTCATTGAAAATCCAGCTGCTTTAAGTCGAGTAGTTGCCACTCTTACGCGCCATCTCCACCTTAACCCCTTTGTTTGCCACTCTTACAAAAAACACCCGGGAGGAGGGTACACCCCTAAGCTAGGGATCCCTTTCTGCAATCTAACCACTCGGCACTCACCACTAGCCACTAAGTCCTTTAGAATCCGCACTTCCAAAACACAGCACTTAAAACCCTTTAGAATGAACACTTACAAAAAAACCGGGGGTGGGGGGCCCTGCCAAACGTTTCAAACTCTCAAGGAATCCGCAGGATCTTGTGCTCTTTCAGCTTCGCGCTTCCAGACAACTTTTGCAGCTCCTTCAGTCCGCCCATGCCCCAGCTTGCCAGGAACGGCAAGAAGCACAACTCGCGCGATTGCAACAGTTTATGGGGATAGAGCAGCGATTCGAGATACTCCTGATGCGCGGCAATCAATCCCGCTTTCAGCGCCTGCGCCTTCCCTGCCTTGCGCCTCAATTTCTCGAGCTGGAAGGCCATCTTTTTCTCCGCCGTCTCAACCGCTCCGCCCAATGTCGGGTCGAGCCGCACAATCTGCTTCTTCAGTTGCGCAAGCATCCGCTGGCTTTCTTTCACCGTCTTGTCAAAATTCTTCCCCAGCGCGGGCGGCACGCTCGCCGTTTCCATCTTGCTCCGAACCTCCTGCGAGCCGCGCCACACGTCTTCGATCTTCAACCCATACCGCCGCAACAGTTTCTCCGCTTTTGCGTCCAGAATCGTGTACGCCGCGCGCGGCAAAATCACCGGCATGTGGCCCAGCAATTTTTTGTAAATTACTTCGGCCTGCGCATAGTAGGCAATCTCCGCCGGGCCCGCAATGTACGCCGCCGTCGGCAAAAGAAAATCCTGCACCACGGGACGGAGGAGCGCGTTGGGACTAAACTTTTCCGGCCCGGCTTCGACCGCGCGAATCAATTCTTCCTTGCTCCAGCTCTGTTCGCCGCCGACAAATTTTTCGCCACTCGCGGTAATTGGCAGCCGCGTGCCTCCACGCGTGGCCCCATGCGAGCCCCCACGCGTACCTTGCCCCATGCTGAAGATCAACGTGCTGCGCGCCGTTACTTTCACTTGCGCCGCAAAACCGGCTTTGTCCAACTCTTTCCCTCGCGCCAGCAGCGCCTCGTTCAGTCCCTCTCGCTCCTCCACCGCTTTGCGCAGAACCTCCGCCGCCACGCGGTGCAATCTCTCGTCCAGCGGGTCGAGCAGGATCAGTCCCTGTTCTGCAAACAATCGCGCGAATAATTTTCCAAAGGCGCTTCCGTATGTTTCTCGAGCGCTGTAACTCTCGCGAAAAATCGCCGCGACAAATTCTCCGCCCGCCGCCGTCAAAATCCGCGCCGCCTCGTCCGCCATTTCCAGGACTCGCGCTCCAAGTTCGATCCGCCCCACGGGAAGCCCCGCGTCGCCGTTTCCGGGAAGCTCAAATCGCTTCAGCTTCCCTTCATGAAACCATGTCGAGCTTCGCACTTCGTCGAGGTCGTGATCCTCTGTCGCCATCCAGAACACGGGAACGGCGTCCACTCCCGCTCGCGTCAATTCCTGCGCGATCTGTATCGCCGTCACCGCTTTATAAATTGCGTAGGCTGGTCCGCTGAATAATCCGACCTGCTGCCCGCTCACCACGGCGGCGGCGCCCTTTGCAAAACGCGCCAAATTCTCCCGTGTCGCCTCCCCTGCTCCGAAGGCCGCGTTCTGCTCGCCGAGAATCCCCGCCACCTCTGCTCTTCGCTCGCGAGGATAATCGAGGGACCGCGCTGCTTGCTTTACTGCTTGAATCGTTGGAGGGTGCTTGTAGAACTGTTTGACGGAGGGAAAGCCATCGAGGAATTGAATAAATAGTTTCGACTGATGAGGCAGTTGGCGAAACGGCAGGGCTCGACAGTCCATCGCGGATTAGATGATACCCACGGCCTTTCGTCACAGCAAATGTGAACGCATCTGTTTCGCAACAAGCCCGGAATTCAGGCCAGCTAGTACGAAGTCAAATAGGTCTCTGGGTTAGACGGAGACGGCGCCGGAAAGGCGAGCCGGCTGGCTTGCATCCATTTTGGCCATCAGGGTTCGAATGGCTTGCTTTTGGTCATCGTGCAGGGGTGGCAACGGCAGGCGCGGAAGGCCGCCGCGGAAGCCGGCTTCGTCCATGGCGTACTTCACGCCGGGGATGCCGCACTGCGAAACGATCAGCTTCGATGCCGAGACCATCGAAGTTTGCAATTCCCGGGCCTTGGCAAGATTGTTCGTTCGAACAGCCTCAAAAAGAGCAACGCATCGTTCGGGCAGCGCGCTCCCCAGAGCAAGGATCGCGCCCACGGCGCCAAGGATGATCGATGGAAACATCATGCTTGCCGAGCCTACTATGATCTGAAACGAAGACGAAACGGCTCCTAGCATTTCTGCTGTCCGCTGCACGACCCCGGAGCTTTCCTTAATCCCGATGATATTCGGATGCTGCGACAGCACCGCGACTTCCGGAGCTTCCAGCGCAATGCCCGTGAATTGCGGAACGGAATACAGCATGACCGGAATCGGCGAAGCATCAGCTACACGGCGGAAGTGCGCGATTAACACTTCGGGTTTGTAAACCGGCTTGTAGTAGTAAGGAGTCTTTACAAGCGCCACGTGGTAGCCAAGTTCGGCGGCGCGCTTTGTGCGTTCGATCGTCTCCGCGGTGGATTCGGCACCGGTACCCGCGATGAGCAGCTTCCCCGGGGCTGCCGATTCCTTTACCGCGATGAGGACGGTCTCGACTTCTTTGGGCGAGAGCAACACAGATTCGCCCGTGGAACCTATAGCCACGTAGCCGGCGATGCCTGTGGCGTTGTACTTCCCAATGTTGTGCTTGATGTCCTGTACGGAAACGGCGCCGTCAGCCGAATACGGCGTGGTGAGCGCCGGAAATACACCTGAAAGGTTCATGTTTTAGTCTCCTGAGCCAACGCTGCCCGAAGCAGCCACCTGGCCACGATGCAAGTCCTGCAGAGCTGCAACTTCCGTACCCTGATCCAGCAGCGCGCGAATGCCGCGAGCCGCGGCATGGGCCGCAGCGAGCGTGGTGATACAGGGAATGTTATAGCGAATGGCGGCCCGGCGAATCGATTTTTCGTCGTAGAATGATTCTCGGCCCAGTGGGGTGTTGATGACCAGGTCAATCTTTCCCGTTTTCACGAGGTCTACGATGTTGGGCCGGCCTTCGTTTACTTTAAACACGGATTCTGCCTCGATCCCCGCGGCTTCAAGCGCTGCGGCCGTGCCACGCGTGGCGAGCAAGCGGAAGCCGAGGTCATGAAGCTCTTTGCCGAGCGACGCAAGATGCCTCTTATCCCGATCGTTGACACTAAGAAAAATCGTGCCTTTGCGCGGGAGCCTCTGCCCGGCCGCGAGCTGCGCTTTCGCGAAGGCCAGACCGTACGAAGTGGAAATCCCCATCACTTCGCCGGTGGACCGCATTTCCGGACCGAGGATAGTGTCGACGCCACGGAATTTGTTGAACGGAAATACCGGCGACTTCACGGAGTAGAACTCGTGTACGGCGATTTCTGAGATGCCGTTGTGCTTCACCAGCGGCAGATTCATGTCGGCCAACTTTTTGCCGGCCATCAACCGCGCCGCCACTTTTGCAAGGGGGACGCCAGTGGCTTTGCTGACGTAGGGAACCGTGCGCGAGGCTCGCGGATTCACCTCGAGAACATAGACGGTATCGCGCTGAATGGCGTACTGCACGTTCATGAGGCCGATCACTTTGAGCGCCATGGCAAGGCGTTTCGTATACTCGCGGATGTGCTCGAGAACCGCGGGCGACAAACTCACAGGAGGCAACACACAAGACGAATCGCCGGAGTGCACGCCGGCCTCTTCGATGTGCTCCATGATGCCGCCGATCACAACGTCGGTACCGTCGGCGAGAGCGTCCACGTCTACTTCCGTGGCTTCTTCGAGGAACTGATCAATCAAAACGGGCCGGGCCGGGCCCATCAAGGCGGCCTGCGCGACGTACTCTTGGACGGTGTTGACGTCGTAAGCGATGACCATGGCGCGGCCACCGAGAACATAACTCGGCCGCACGAGCACGGGCATTCCGATTTCGCCCGCCACGCGGGCTGCTTCTTCGGGAATAAGCGCCGTGCCATTGCGAGGCTGGGGAATTTTCAGTTTGTCGAGCAGACCGCCGAAGCGCCGGCGGTCTTCCGCGAGGTCAATTGATTCGGGAGCTGTGCCAATGATAGGTACCCCGTTACGTTTCAGCTCTTGCGCTAAGTTGAGAGGCGTTTGCCCGCCAAATTGAACGATGACACCTTGGGGTTTCTCACGGTCGACAATCGCCAGGACGTCTTCGAGGGTGAGAGGTTCGAAATAGAGGCGGTCGGACGTGTCGTAGTCGGTCGAAACCGTCTCGGGATTGCAATTCACCATGATGGTTTCGAAACCATCTTCCCGCAGCGCGTAGGCTGCGTGGCAGCAGCAGTAATCGAACTCGATTCCCTGCCCGATGCGGTTGGGGCCGCTGCCCAGAATCATGATTTTGGGACGCGGCTGGGCGTCGGATTCGTCTTCGTCCTCGTATGTGGAATAGAGATAGGGCGTGTACGATTCGAATTCTGCGGCGCAGGTGTCCACGCGCTTAAAAACCGGGGCCACTCCGTAGCGCGCGCGCTGGAGGCGCACGGAAGCCGGCGTGCTTTTCCAGATTTGCGCGAGTTGCTCGTCGCTCGTGCCGTGACGCTTGACCTCACGCAGCAGGTCTTTCGAAGCTGTTTCTACCGTTACTCCAGCTGCACGGCGATTCATCGCTGTAAGTTCTTCGATTTGGTGAATGAACCAGGGATCGATCTTGGTAAGCTCGCAGATTTCTTCTGCGGGCAAGCCTTTGTCAACGGCGGTCAGTATCCAGTGAATCCGGTCGGGGCGCGGCGTGGCGAGCTTTTCCCGGAGAAGCGAATCCGGCGTTTCCGAAGGCGCGCGCCAGGGGGTGTGCGGTTCGAGCGAACGGATTCCCTTTTGAAGCGCCTCCTTGAAGGTGCGGCCGATAGCCATGACCTCGCCAACCGATTTCATTTGCGTTCCCAACGTGCTGTCCGAGCCGGGAAACTTTTCGAACTGCCATTTGGGAATTTTCACCACCACGTAATCGATGGTCGGCTCGAAGCAGGCCGGCGTTTTCTTGGTGATATCGTTGGGAATTTCGTCCAGGGTCATGCCGACAGCGAGGCGGGCGGCGATTTTAGCGATGGGAAAGCCGGTGGCTTTACTTGCGAGTGCGGAGCTGCGAGAAACCCGCGGATTCATTTCAATGACAACCATGCGGCCGTTTTCCGGATTGATCGCGAACTGGACGTTCGAACCGCCCGTCTCGACGCCGACTTCGCGAATAATCGCGGCGGCAGCATCACGCATGCGCTGATATTCCTTGTCGGTTAGCGTTTGCGCGGGAGCGACGGTGATGGAATCGCCGGTGTGAACGCCCATGGGATCGAAATTTTCGATGGTGCAGATGACCACGAAGTTGTCGCGGTGATCGCGCATTACTTCGAGCTCGTATTCCTTCCATCCGAGGACCGATTCCTCGACGAGCGCTTCGTGAACGGGGCTCATGTCGAGCGCGTGGGCGATGGCTTCGCCAAACTCTTCCTTGTTGTAAGCGATGGAGCCACCCGTGCCGCCGAGCGTGAAGGAGGGACGGATGACGAGCGGAAAGCCCAGCTGATCGCACAAACGCAAAGCGTCTTGCGCGTTATTTACGAGCGCGGAGGCAGGAACCTCAAGGCCGATTTTGCGGCAGGCATCCTTAAACCACAGGCGGTCTTCGGCGACTTTGATGGCTCGTAGCGACGCGCCAATCATTTCGACTTTGTATTTTTCAAGAATGCCGCTTTCCGCGAGCTCGACGGCTAGATTAAGCGCGGTCTGGCCGCCAACCGTGGGCAGAAGCGCGTCCGGTTTTTCGCGGGCGAGAATTTCTTTCAGATATTCCTTAGTTAGCGGCTCGATGTAGGTGCGGTGAGCCAGTTCGGGATCGGTCATGATCGTCGCTGGATTCGAATTAACCAGAACGACTTCGTAGCCCTCGGCGCGCAGCGCTTTGCACGCCTGTGCACCGGAATAGTCGAATTCGCAGGCTTGGCCAATGACGATAGGACCGGAGCCGATGATCAGAATTTTCTTGATGTCTGTACGCTTTGGCATCCTGCCTCAACGGTTTTTGACTTGCTTTATCTTACAGGAAATCAAAAGCAGATTCCTCGCTTCGCTCGGAATGACAATTCTGGGGTAGACCAAAATCCCAGGAGTCACCATTTCACGCCGTGGCGGTTCAGGACGCCTTCGATTTGTTCCCGTTGATTCAGGACTATGGAGTAGATCGCTTTGTAGTGGTCGCCTTGCTTCCACTCGATGACTTTGCGGGCGCGCTCGAGACCGACAAGTTCTTCCATGGCGTGCCATTCCAGCATACAGACGGCGATGTGGAAGTAGCTGCTGCGCAATTCACCATCACCCTCGGGGACTCGAATTTCCAGATTAGGAAAGGCGCGATGCAGATCTTCGAAAAGAGAGGGGTTATCGAAGCGGTTGCGATCCGTGAGCACCCAATGAGCTTGCTCGTGGACGTAGGCGGAGAGCGCGAGGTCGTCGTTGTCGAGGAAACGAAGGTTCAAGGTCAGCACGGGATGCGAGTGATTTATGGCACCACGTTCGATCAGGATGTCGCGCGTGATGGTGTATTTCTTCAGGTCGTACTGCTGTGCGAGACGCTCCATTTGCTGCTTGCGCTGCTCTTCCCCAGGAAGGCCGCTTTTGGTTTTGATTTTTAGCTTTGGCGTCTGCGCCTGTGCTTGCGCTGAAACGAGCGCGAGCGCAAAAACAGCAACAACCAGGCCCGTCTTGATGTGATCTTGCCTGGGCATGGAATCCGTTAACACATCCCTCCTATGAACGGGGGCTCCGCGGGTGCGCGAATTGCTTCATCATGTCGGTGAACTGGGTAAAAAGGTAGTGCGAATCGTGCGGACCAGGCGAGGCTTCGGGGTGGTACTGGACGCTGAAGAGAGGCAGTTTTTTGTGGCGCATGCCTTCGTTGGTGTGGTCGTTGAGATTGACGTGGGTGATTTCCACATCGCTGGAAGGCAGCGATTCGGGATCGACGCAGAATCCGTGATTCTGGGCGGTGATTTCGACTTTCTTGGTGGCCAGGTTCTGCACGGGATGATTGGAACCATGATGACCGAACTTCAATTTGAAAGTCTTGCCGCCCAGCGCCAGTCCGCACAGCTGATGACCAAGGCATATGCCAAAAACGGGCACGCGGCCAATCAGCTTTCGAATGTTTTCAACGGCGTAGCCGACTGGCTCCGGATCGCCGGGACCATTCGAAAGAAAGACGCCGTCCGGCTTGAGAGCCATAACGTCCTCGGCAGACGTTTGCGACGGGACAACCCAGACATCACAGTGGTGATCGACGAGCAAACGGAGAATATTTTGCTTGATTCCGAAATCATAGGCTGCGACACGCAATTTTCGGGTGTCCGACACTCTGCCAGACTCCGGCATGGATTCCGACCACGGCGGAATAGTGAGTTCGATGGAGCTTTTGTCCCAGCCATACGCTTTTTGGCAGGAGACGCGGCTGGCAAGTTCCTGCCCGGCCATGGCGGGCAATTGCCTGGCTTCGAAAATCAATTGCTCGGCGGGCGTGCCATCGGTGGCCACCACGCCACGGAGCGCCCCGACGTTGCGAATATGACGAACCAGCGCGCGCGTGTCGATATCCCAGATAGCGGGAATTTTGTGGCGATTCAAATAGAGTTGAGCGGTTTCGGCCGAGCGCCAGTTGGAAGAGACTTGCGAAAACTCCCGCACGATCAGAGATTCGATGTAAGGCCGGGAGGATTCTTCGTCGTCGAGATTGGCTCCGACATTTCCGATGTGCGGATAGGTCAGGCAGACGATTTGGCCCGCATAGCTAGGGTCGGTGAAAACTTCCTGGTAACCGGTGAGGCTGGTATTGAAAACAACTTCGCCGCCGCGGCGCGTGATTGCGCCCGCAGCGCGGCCGTTAAAAATCCGCCCGTCTTCGAGGGCGAGAGTGGCGGGTCGGTGCTGAACTTCGGTCAGTTGGTCCTCCCAGTGTGGTCATGAACGATGCCAGTCACTTCGAGTCTGTGGAACTGGCTTCCGTGGTGGAAAGCGAGCCGAAATGGTCGACCGGCCAGTACGCAAAAACGGCGCGGCCATAAATGAATTTGCCGGCCACGGAGCCAAACACACGCGAGTCGTTGGAACTGATTCGGTGATCGCCCATTACAAAATAGCTGTCTCTGGGAACGCGGACGGGGCCAAAGTCGCTCAAATCCTCGTACTGAGCGGGCACGTAGGGCTCGTCGATGGCGTGGCCGTTGACGTAGACGATGCCCTGGCGGATTTCAACCTTCTCGCCTGGCAAACCGATGATCCGTTTAATGAAAGACTTGGAGCGGTCGAGAGGATACCAGAAAACGACGACGTCGCGCCGCTGGATGGGCTCGAAGCGATAAACAAATTTGTTGATGAAGATGCGCTCCTGATCGGAGAGCAGCGGAGCCATGCTCGTACCTTCCACTTTGACCGGCTGATACAGGAAAACAATGATGACGAGCGCGAGGCCGATGGCGATGAGCAGATCGCGCGTCCAAACACGAATCTCAGTTCGCAGAGAATGGGCTGTCGTTGGCGCCGGCGCTGAAGTTTCCGGAACCGAGGGGGCTAGAGGTTGGTTCTGGTCGGTGCTTTGCATTATTATGCTGCCTTCTATTTATAACATGCGGACTGCGGGCCGCGCTAGATTGCAATTGCGCAGGGCGTTAACCGATTGCGGATTTCGCCGCAGCAATCCAATGAGATTCACCAAAGATGCGCGGGCGTTGCCTGCGCGGCGCTGGAGTATGTCGAGTTGCCCTGCTGCTTTAGCCGGAAGAGAGGCCGAAGTTCAAGCTGGAGAGCGCCGAGATGACGGCAGTTTCTGTGCGAAGGATGAGTTGGCCGAGGGAGGCCTCCTGGAATCCGCAGGAACGCGCGGAGGAGAGTTCGTCGTCCGTCCAGCCGCCTTCGGGGCCGATGGCGAGGGCCGCCGTGGCCGGATTGGCGTTCGATGCGTCGATTACTCTCCCCAAAGCCTTACGGATGGAGGGTGCGTCGCTGCGCTCAGAGAGCAGCAGGCGAACTTTCGCGGATTGAGCGGCAAAGGCCTGGGCGGGCTTAACTGGGTCATCGAGAAGCGGGACCCGCAGGCGGCGGGATTGTTGCGAGGATTCAAGAAGGATTTTTTGCCAGCGCTGCGACCGCTTCGTTGCGGCGGCAAGCAAGCCTTTTTCCGAGCGCGCGGCGGCCAGCGGAACGATTCGGCTGACGCCAAGCTCCGTGGCTTTTTCGATGGCCCATTCGAATGCGTCAAACTTGACGATGGAGAGCAGCAGCGTGGTTTCGACGCCGGGCTGAGGCGCCGCGAGTTGCTCTATCAGAGCAAACTCAACGCGATTACGCTCGACTGTTTCGATGCGAGCCAGCCATGCGCTAGTCCCGTCGCTCAATTCATAGAGCTGGCCCGGCTGTGCGCGGAGAACGTGACCCAGGTGATGCGCCGCGTCGCCTTCGATAACCGCGGCGTTTCCGTTGAATTGCTGGACAAAGAATCGGCGGCGCACGCGTGGATTCTATCTTAGGAGCGCCAAACTAGCCGAAGATGTCTTTCACTTTGTCGAAGATTGTGGAATTGCGGTCCGCAGGTTTGTTTTCCACTTTCAGAGTAGCCCCGAGTTGTTCGAGGAGCTTGCGCTGCTCGCGCGTGAGTTTCGATGGCGTAAGCACGCGGACATGATAGTAGAGGTCGCCCTTGCCGCCGCCCCGCGGATCGGCAAGGCCTTTGCCCTTGATGCGAAAAACCGCGCCGCTTTGCGTGCCTTCGGGAATTTTCAGTTTTTCCTCGCCGTTCAGTCCGGGAACCTGGAGCTCCGTGCCGAGGGCGGCTTGGCTGACGCTGAGCGGAATCGTGCAGTAGAGGTCCGCCCCGCGGCGCTCGAAAAAGGCGTGCTCTTTCACGTCGAGGACGACGTAGAGATCGCCTGGCGCGCCCCCATTGGGCGCAGGTTCTCCCTCGCCGGTGACGCGCATGCGGGTACCGGAATCGACGCCCGGCGGAATGCGCAGCTCGATGGTTTTTTCGCGCTCGATGCGGCCTTGGCCGCGGCAATCCGGGCACCGTTCGCGCACGATTTGTCCCGCGCCCTGGCACGCGGGGCAGGTGCGCGAAATAGTGAAGAAGCCCTGCTGATAGGCAAGCTGGCCGCGTCCGCCGCACGTCTGGCAGGCGACAATGCCAGTTCCCTTCTTGGCGCCGGTTCCGTTGCACGATTCGCAGTATTCCTGGCGGGGAAGTTTTATTTTGGTGGTTACGCCGGTGGACGCTTCTTCGAACGTAAGCGTCATGTCATAACGCAGGTCGGCGCCGCGTTGCTGGCGCCGGCGGCCGCGGCCTCCGCCGCCCGAGAAAAGGTCCTCGAAGCCGAAGAAGTCGCCGAGAATGTCGTGGAAGTCGCGAAAGACGGTGCTGTTGAAATCCACGCCGCCGCCTGCGCCGGAAAGACCGGCGTGGCCGTAAGCGTCATAGACTTCGCGCTTTTGCTGATCGCTCAAGACGCTGTAGGCTTCCGAACACTCGCGGAATTTCACCTCGGCTTCTTCTTTGTTCTCCGGATTGCGGTCGGGGTGCCACTTTAGCGCGGCTTTGCGGTACGAAGACTTTATTTCCTCGACGGAAGCCGTGCGCGAGACGCCCAAAACCTCGTAAAAATCTCTTTGGTTCCCCTTTGCCATGCAATCCCCTCGATTGGAATTAGTTTTTGCCGCTTCGCACTAGTTCGCAGCTTCTTTCGATGCGCCGCCGGGATGAACGGCTACGCGCACCATGGCGGGACGAAGCACGCGCCCGTGAAAAATGTAGCCTGGCTGAAAAACTTGCAGGATCGTGCCGTCTTCGTGCTGGACGGTTTCGGTGCGGTCCATGGCTTGGTGGAGATGCGGATCAAACTGCTTGCCGAGCGGATCGATGCGCTCAACTCCAAGGCGCGTGACGTTGTCCACGAGTTGCTTGTAAATCAGCTCGAAACCCTTGCGATAATTTTCGTACGCGGCTTCGCGATGCGCAGCGAGAGCGTGCTCGAAACCGTCAATGATTGGAATCATGCTTTCGATAACTCGTGCCGTGTGGCGCTTGGCATCCTCGGCGCGTTCCTTTTCGATGCGTTTGCGGTAGTTGTCGAAGTCGGCCTGGCGCCGCATCAGGGTCTGACGCAATTCGTTCAGGTCGCTGGCGAGCTTGGCGACTTCCGCATCTGCGGCTATGGAATCCGCGGCTAGCTTCGATTCTTCGGATTGGTCCGCGGCGCTTTGCGTGCTGGCTTCTGTGTTGAAAGGTGAGTCCTTGTCGGGCACTTTGCCGCCCCTCCTATGAAAAAAGTGTTTCAAACTTTGCTCAAGGCTTCGCTGAACAGCTGCGCAACGTAAGCGACCGCGGTCATGGCGCGCTCATAATGCATGCGTGTGGGGCCTAGCACGCCGAGCGAGCCTTGCACAAGGTCGTTGCGCGTGTATGGAGCGCTGATGATGGCCAGATTTTCGCCTGCTGGCGAAATTTCCTTGACGCCAATTTGCACATGCACCGGTTCCGGCGTCTCGATGCACGCATTGAGAACGGTTACCAGGCGATGCTTCTCTTCAATCGCGGCAAGCAGTTCGCGAAGCTGGGCTTGATTTGTGAATTCTGCGGTGCCGACGATCTGCGCAGTGCCTTCCACGTGGAGCTGGCTCGATTGGCCCTCGCCGAGCATGGCCGGATCCCATAGGGTGAGAGCGGCACCGATAATGCCCTCGTACTGCTCGCGATCCGTGGCTAGTTTTTGAAGAAGGTCGCCGCGAATGGCCTCGAGAGTCCAACCGGAATAGTGGCGGTTCAAGAAGTCCGCGGTAGCGTCCAATTCGCTTTGCGCGAAGGGCCGAATCGGACGAAGAATCTTGTCGCGCGTATTTCCGCCGGGGGAAATCAGGACAACAACCACGCGGCCGTCAGGAAGCAGCCACATGCGGGCGTGCTCCAGCACCGTCTTGCCGAGCGGGGGTGAAACAATGATGCCGAGGCCGTTCGATACTTCCGCGAGGACGTGGCCGGCGCGCTCGGTAATTTCCGAGGCGGTTTTCGCACCGCCCATTTCACGTTGAATCCAATTGCGATCGTCGACGGTCAACGTGGCCTGCGAGGCAATCTCCTGTGCGAAGAAGCGGTACGCGGCGGCGGTGGGGACGCGGCCTGCGGAA